>JBFMAT010000047.1:0-34253 GCA_040755495.1 Chloroflexota bacterium | reverse complement strand
GGCCACGCGGTGCAACGAATGCGGCGCTGAGCGACCGGCTCGTCTCGTGGTGCATCCGGTGGGTCGCTGAGCGACGCCGACCGGCGACGTTGGCCGTCACGAGCCGGTGAGCCGCCACCAGCCTGGGGCCGGCACCGGGAGCCCAGGCGCCGCTGGGCGTGGCGCCGCTGGGCGTGGCGCCGCTGGGCGTGGCGCCGCTGGGCGTGGCGCCGCTGGGGCGTTGCGCCGCGGGAGCCCAGGCGCCGCTCGGCGTTGCGCCGCTCGACGACGGCCGCGGCCCCGGTGACCGCGGGCCCGGTGACCGCGGGCCCGGTGACCCGGGCCCGGTGACCCGGGACTCGGAGCTCAGGCGGGCCGCGCCTCCGTGGCCGCCTCGAGGAACCGGTCGATCAGCAGGAACTCCCAGACCAGCGCCTTGATCAGCTCGATCTTGCCGGTGTCCGCGGCGTGGGTCTTGACCAGCAGGTCGTGGACCTCGGACGCGACGGTGTAGGTGTCGTCCGGGACGATCGCGGCGAACATCCCGGAGTGGCGGATCGCGGCCATCACCTCCGGGCGCGGCTCGTATCCGCCGGTGAGCACGATCCCGACCGCGGCGCCCTCGGGGCCGGCCTCCACGGCACCCGGCGTCTCGTCCACGAGCGCGCCGAGGCCCGCCGCCCGCGCCGACCGGGGCCGCCCGGCGAGGTGCGCGCTGGTCAGCGTCAGGATCGCGTCCTCGCGGTCGCCGGGGACGATGACCAGGGTGCCGGGACCGATGTGGTCGAGCATGTGGTTGGGCTCCATCGCCCCGATCGCGACGCCGTCGATCACCCGGTCGAGGTCCGGGCCGGGCTGGATCACGCGGCCGTTGACGCCCTCGAGAATCATGCCCAGCGTCGGGTTCGACAGGATCGGCCGGTAGGGCAGCACGCCCAGCAGCGGGATCCCGTGCCGGGCGAGGCCCCGCTCCAGCGTCAGCTCGATGCCCGGTTGCTCGTCGACGCGGACCTTGTTGACGATGGCGCCCGCGACCGGCACGCCGTGCGCGGCGAAGTGCGACGCGTTGAGCACGATCTCGTCGATCGGCCGGCCCACGCCGCCTTCGGACACGATGACCGCCGGGGCACCCAGCATCCGCGCGACCACCGCGTTCGACAGCCCCACCACCGCCCCCACGCCGGCGTGCCCGGTGCCCTCGATGAGCAGCACGTCATGGCCGGCGAACCCGTGGTGCGCCGCCGTGATCCGGGCGCCCAGGTCCTCGACGACCTCGCCCGCGATGTACCGCTTGGTGAACCCGCGCGGGATGTGGACGGGGCTCATCACCGGGTAGGGCTCCGGCAGGTCGAACAGCGTCCGCATCAGGACGGCGTCCTCGTCGGCCGGCGTGCCGTCCTCGATCACCGTCCGCTGGCCCACCGGCTTCATGAACCCCGTCCGCAGGCCGCGGCGACGGAAGCCGTCCAGCAGCCCGAGGGAGGCCGTGGTCTTGCCGCGGTTCTGCCCGGTCGCGGCGAGGTAGAGGTGTCGCATCGCGTGGTGGCAAACCTCAGCGTTGGACCGCCCGCCCGCCGAGGGCCGAAGCCGGCTCCGCGAACCCTCGGCCCGAGGACTAGGCGCGCGGGGTGGTGCGGCGCTCGATCAGCTGGACCGCCTCGCGCAGCCGCGTGATCGACTCCTCGTCCACGCTGTCGGGCTCGAGGTAGGGGCCGAGGCGCTCCATGATGTCCGTCACCAGGCCCAGGAACACCGCCGCGTCCGCGACGAAGAACTGCGGCTCGTTGTTGTAGCGGACCATCGTGAGCCGGCCCTGGAGCACCCGGCGCTCCTCGACGTGCGCGACCTGGGTGGAGAAGTTGTGACCCTGGATCCCGTCCGGGTTGTTGAGGAAGTTGAGCGCGTTGTCGATGGCGAGCCCGAACCGCGCCCGCCAGGCCACCAGCCGCTCGTGGACCTCGGGCGGGATCCGGACCTCGGCCACCTCCTCGAACACCTCGGGCGCCACGGTGAGCAGGCCGACCAGCGTCGTGCCGGCACGGGCGCCGAGCATCACCTGCAGGCTTCGCTCGAGGGTGAACACCTCGGAGTCGAACCGCGGGCTGGTGATGACGTCGGTCAGCAGGTCCTCGACGTTGTCGAGGCTGCCCGGATCGTTGAGCGCGTTGGCGAGGTGGAGGATCTCCTCCTTGAACAGGAACTTCTCCTCGTGGTCGAGCATGCGGCGAACTCTAGCACCGGGCCGCATGCGCCCGGCGAACCGACCCCGCGGGGGGCCGGCGCGGCACGCCCTGACTCGCCGGCAAGGCAAGGGGCCCAGGCGGCAGGGCGCGGGGTGTGCCCGGGCCTGGGTGGCACGGGCTGAGTGGCACGGCCCTGGGTGGCACGGGCCTGGGTGGCACGGGTGCCCGAGGATCGCTGATTGCTGGGCCGGAATCGAACGGCCCGGGCGAACCCGGGCCGTTCGAGCGTTCGACGAACACGCTGCCGGGCGTCGCCCGGCCGGCGGCTTACGGGTACAGGCCCCGCATCGCGGTGGCGTCGGCCACGCGCTGGACGGCGTTGAGGTACGCGCCCGTGCGCATGTTCACGCCTTCCTTCTCGGCCTGCGCGAGGACCTCGGCGAAGGCCTTGACCATGATGATCCGGAGCTTCTCGTTGACGACCGCCTCGGTCCAGTGGTCCCGGTTGAGGTCCTGGACCCACTCGAAGTAGCTGACCGTCACGCCACCGGCGTTGCACAGGATGTCCGGGATCATGAAGATCCCGCGCCGGTACAGGATCTCGTCGGCCTCGGGGGTCGTGGGGCCGTTGGCGGCCTCGGCGACGATCCGGGCCTGGATCCGCTCGGCGTTGCGGGCGGTGATCTGGTTCTCGAGGGCGGCCGGGATCAGCACGTCGCACTTGGTCTCGAGGACGTCCTCGTTGCTGATGTCCTCGGCGCCCGGGAAGCCCTTGACCGTGCCGTGCTCGCCCTTCCAGGCGATGACGCGGGCGATGTCCAGGCCCTGCATGTTGCGGATGCCGCCCTGGGAGTCGGACACGGCGACGACCGTCGAGCCCTGCTCCACCATCAGCTGCGCGGCGATGGCGCCGGCGTTGCCGAAGCCCTGGACCGCGGTCGTGGCCTTGGTCAGGTCGATGCCCAGGTGCTTGGCCGCCTCGACGACCGTGTACACGCAGCCGCGCGCCGTGGCCTCGTTGCGGCCCTCGGAGCCGCCCAGGCTGATCGGCTTGCCGGTGACGACGCCCGGGACGGTGTGGCCGACGTGCATGGAGTACGTGTCCATGAACCAGGCCATGATCTGGGGCGTGGTGTTGACGTCCGGGGCCGGGATGTCGCGCTCGGGCCCGACGAGGACCTCGATCTCGGTGAAGAACCGGCGGCTGAGGCCCTCGAGCTCCTTCTTGGACAGCTTCTTGGGGTCGACGATGACGCCGCCCTTGCCGCCGCCGTACGGGATGCCCACGACCGCGCACTTCCAGGTCATCCACATCGCGAGGGCCTTGACCTCGTCGATCGTGACGTCCTGGTGGTAGCGGATGCCGCCCTTGGCCGGCCCGCGCCCGAGGTTGTGCTGGACGCGATAGCCGGTGAAGACCTGGACACTCCCGTCGTCCATCTTGACCGGGAAGTGGACCGTGAGCTCACGGCGGGGCTCGCGGAGGACACGGCGCAGCCCGGGGTCGAGGTTGAGCATCTCTGCTGCCAGGTCGAACTGGCTCTGCGCGACGTGCCAGGCGTTGATCGGCGCCGTTGACTGTTCCGTCGTCATGAACGGAGGTTCCTCTCGCTGCCGGACGGTGGACGCCGTCCGCGATCGATGAGCCGTCTCCCGGACGACCCCACGGGGCGCGCAATCGGGTCGGTCGTGGCATGACCGGCGAGCACGGGCGCGCCGCCTTCGGGTTTCGAGTATAGCCACCGGGGCCCGTTCACCATGGGCCCTTCGTCACCGTGCCGCAACCAATCTGTCACCCGCTCGTCCCTGTCGGGCGGCAGGGGTGGGCACCGCCGCGCACCGCCGGCCGGGTGCGCCCGGGCGTGGCGCCGGGTGCGGCGCGGGCGGCGGTGCCGCCAGCGTCCGCGTCCTCAGTGGCGGACCATCACCACGGCGCCCACGCAGCCGGGACCGAGATGCGGCCCCACCGACGGGCCGACCAGCATCGTCTGGACCCGCGCTGCGGCCAGCCCCGACCGCTCCAGGAACCGCTCCCGGAACTCCTCCACGTCGGCGTTGGTCGTGTGGAGCAGCGACGCCCGCTCCAGCGGCCTGGCCGTCAGCAGCTCCAGCACCCGCTCGCGCGCCTTGGCCCGCGACCGGACGCGGTCCGCGTTCTCCACGACCCCCTCGATGACGGTGATGATCGGCTTGATCGAGAGCATCGTGCCGACCGCGGCCCGGGCGCCGCTGATCCGGCCGCCGCGCTTGAGGTACTCCAGCGTGTCGAGGGCGACGAACAGGTCCACGTCCGACTTGCGCGCCTCGAGGACGCGCGCGATCTCCGCCCCGGACACGCCCTCTGACGCGAGCTCGGCGCCGATCTGGGCGAGCATCCCGACGCCCATCGACGCCGTCCGCGAGTCCACCACGTGGATCTCGCGGTCCGGCAGCATCCCCGCCGCGACCTGGGCCGCCTTGAGCGTGCCGGACAGGGAGCCCGAGACGTTGACGCAGACCACCGCCTCCGCACCATCGTCGAACGCCTTCTGGAACACACCCAGGAAGTCGCCCGGGGCGGCGGCGGCGGTCGTCGGGAACGGGGCGTCGGGCGCCGTCATCCGCGCCCAGAACTGGTCCGTCGTGAGATTGACGCCCGGGCGGAAGCTGTCCGCGCCGAAGCTCACGACGAGCGGCACCACGACGATGCCCGCCGGGCCGGCGACCTCGGGCGGCAGGTCGCTCGCGGAGTCGGTGACGATCGCGACGTGTGACACGGTCGGGCTCCTCCTCGGGTCCACGGCTGGTGGACGCCCCCTGGCCCGCGATCATACGGCGCACGGACCCGTCCCCGTCCGACTCGCTACGCTTGTCGGCAGTGGACCGCCCCCTGCTCGCCGTCGTGTTCGGCACCTTCACGCTGCGCCTGTCCACGGGCCTCACCGGCGGCATGCTGGTGTTCTACCTGGCGAACCTGCCGCGCTACGGCGGCGAGCCGGTGAGCGCCTTCGTGGTCGGGATGTTCGGGGCGCTGTTCTACGCCAGCGAGCTCGTGGGGTCGCCCCTGTTCGGGGTGCTCTCGGACCGGGTCGGCCACCGGCGGATCATGCAGGTGGGCCCCGTGTTCGGCGCGATCGCGGTGGTGATCACGGCCCTCACCGTCAGCCTGCCGATCCTGGGCGGGACGCGCATCCTCGAGGGCCTCGCGACCGCGGCGTCGGTGCCCTCGATCCTCGGCTTCATCGCCTTCGCGACCGCCGATGACGAGCTCCACCGCGGCCGGGCCGTGGCCCGCTTCGAGGCGGCCACCCTGGCCGGGCTGATGGCCGGCTTCGTGATCGCCGGGCCGCTGTTCCGCGTCCTCGGCCCCACGGCGTTCCTCGCCAACGCGGTGCTGTACGGCGTGTCGTTCTCGATCTACCGGTTCGGCGTCCCCGCCCACGCGGAGCCCGCACCCGCGGCCTCCGCGCACGACCCCACCGAAGGGCTGCGCCGCTACCTGCGGATCCTGTCCGGCAACCACGTCTGGCTGCTGGCGCCGACCTGGATCGCGATCAACGCCACGCTCGGCCTGTACACCAGCCAGACGCTGTTCCAGCTGGTCCGCGCGCCAGATCCGCGGTTCACGGGACAGCGGCTGATGGGCGGCTTCGACGAGCTCTCGGTGAGCCTCGGCCTCGGGATCGGCGGGCTGCTGTTCTTCGCCGGCCTGTTCTACTGGGGCGGCAAGTTCAAGACGCTCCGCCGGACCACGATCATCCTGTACGGGATCCTGGGCGGCGGCGTGATGCTGGCCGCCGGGCTCGCGCTCAACCATCCGATCAGCGCCAGCCTGGCGGCGCTGGTGCCGCTGCTGGCCCTCGGCGCGGGCGGGCTGTTCGTGCTGGCCGGTGCGACGCCGGCCGCGATCGGCCTGCTGGCGGACGTGACCGAGGCCTACCCGGACGACCGGGGCGCGATCATGGGGCTGTACTCGGTGTTCCTGGGACTCGGGCAGATCATCGGCAGCCTGGTCGGGGGCTGGGCGGCGGACCTGTGGGGGCTGGACGGGATCTTCGTGACGTCGCTGGTGCTGCTGGGCGTGGCACTGCTGCCGCTGTCCCACCTGCGGCGGTACGAGCACCACGTGGGCGGCCCGGCGACGCCGGCCGTGCTGTCCGACGAGGCGGTCGATGGCTGAGCCGGGCGCCGGCCCTGCCCCGGACCGCACCCCGGCGCTCGTCCCGGCGCGGCTCGTGCGGGGCGCGCGCGGCGCGGTCGTCGCGCCGCACCACCTCGCGACGTCGGCGGGCCTGGCGGTCCTGGCCGCCGGCGGCCACGCGGTGGACGCGGCGATCGCCACCAACGCGGTGCTGGGCGTGGTCATGCCCAACGGCTGCGGGATCGGCGGCGACGCGTTCTGGCTGGTGTGGGACGAGGCGGCCGGCGAACAGGTCGCACTCAACGGGTCGGGCCGGGCGCCGGCCGGGGCGTCCGCCGGCCGGCTGCGCGACGCCGGGCTGGACCGGATTCCGCTCCGGGGGCCGCACGGGATCAGCGTGCCCGGCGCCGTCCGGTCGTGGGCCGACGCGCACCGCCGGTGGGGCCGGCTGTCGCGAGAGGCGGTCCTGGGAGCCGCGATCGAGCTGGCCGAGGCCGGGTTCCCGGCCTGGGACGGGCTCATCGGCGCGGTGGAGCGGACGGCCGCGTCGATCGGCGACGCCGCGTGGGGCGCCGGGTTCCACGCCGTGTGGCGGCCCGAGGGCCGCGCCTGGCGACCGGGTGAGCGAGTCCGGCTGCCGGCCCTCGCGGGCACCCTGGCGACCCTCGCGCGCGAGGGGTTCGACGCCTACTACGACGGCGAGCTGGGCGAGCGCCTGGCCCGCGGGCTGGCCGCGGCGGGGGCGCCGTTCGGGGTCGCGGACATGCGCGGGCACGCGAGCACGTGGGAGACGCCGATCGCCACCACCTACCGCGGTGTGCGGGTCACGACGCATCCCCCG
Source organism: Chloroflexota bacterium (assembly GCA_040755495.1). Lineage (GTDB taxonomy): Bacteria > Chloroflexota > Limnocylindria > Limnocylindrales > CSP1-4 > CAIXZV01. The sequence continues at coordinate 27,130 of JBFMAT010000047.1, read as the reverse complement.
AACAGCAGCGGCATGGTGGCGCTGGAGGCCCTCGAGGTGCTGGAGCGGTTCGCGCCGCCGGCCGGGGCGCGGTTCGACGGTCGCGGCTGGACCGACGCCGCGTGGCTCCATCTCCAGCTGGAGGCGGCGAAGCTCGTGTTCGCGGATCGCGACGCGTTCCTCGCCGACCCCGCGTTCCGCGACGTGCCGGTGGCGCGGCTGCTGTCGGCGGACCATGCCGCGGGCCTGGCGGCGCGCATCGACCCCGCCCGCGCCGACCCCGCCCCGATCCCGGTCCGCACGCTGGTGGGCGGCACGATCTACCTCGCCGTGGTGGACGCGGACGGCAATGCCGTGAGCCTGATCCAGTCCAACGCGGCCGGCTTCGGGTCGGGCGTCCTGGACACGGAGACCGGCGTGCACTTCCAGAACCGCGGGGCGTCGTTCTCGCTGGATCCGGCGCATCCCAACGTGCTGGAGCCGGGGCGGCGGACCGCGCACTCGCTGCTGCCGGGGATGCTGTTCCGCGGCGGGGAGCGGCGGCCGTGGGTCGTGGCCGGGTCGATGGGCGGCGACATCCAGCCGCAGGTGCACGTCCAGCTGGTGTCCGCGCTGGTCGACGGGGGCGCCGACATCGCGACGGCCGTGGCGGCGCCGCGGGTCGTGGTGGAGCCCGACGGCTGGTTCGGGCCCCCGGTGAAGGGCCTGTTCGACGGCGACCTCGCGGCGGGCGTGGAGGCCGGGCTCGGGGCGCTGGGGCATCGCCTGGCGCGGGTCGAGTACACGGGCACGCTGGGCCACGAGCACGCGATCGAGCTGGTGGACGGCGGCCCCGCCGCGGGCGGCACGCTGGCCGCCACCACCGACCCCCGGAGCGCGGGGCTGCCGGCGGTCCGCTGAGCCGGGCGTGCCCGGCGGTCCGCAGCGCCCGCGGGGTGCGGCCCACGGGCCGTGACCCGAGCGGGCCCCGGACCGGCCGGATGGTATCCTCGGGATCGCCGGTGGCAGGCTGCGCTCACACCGATCTGCCGCCGGTCCCTTGTGCTATCGGAGGGGGCGCGTGACCTCGAACGTCGGCCAGAACTACCCCTACACGAGCGAGACCGCGGCCGAGCGCGCCGTGCGGGTCGACGCGCTCATCGCCGAGCGCGAGGGCCTGGCCGACAAGCTCCGCGCCGAGACCACGCCCCTCGACGAGAACGAGCGCTGGTGGGTCTGGAAGTGCCCCACGCCGGGCTGCGCCGGGCTGCTGCACGCGGCCGGGTACGCCCTCGAGAAGCACGCCGTATACGTGGTCTGCGACGGGACCTGCGCGAAGACGTTCCTCCGCTAGGGACGGCTCGCCGGCCCACGCCAGCGCCAACGCCATGAGCGCCGCCTCCGCCCCCGACCTCCGGGCGGCCCGCCGCCAGCTCCTCCTCGACTCGGCGGGGATCGCCGTGTCCGCGATCGGGTTCGGCTTCGTGTACGGGCTGGCCGCGCGCAATGCCGGCCTGTCGCCGATCGAGGCCAGCGCGATGAGCGTGTTCGCGTTCGCCGGGGCCGCCCAGTTCGCCGCCGTCGGCTACGTCTCGCAGGGCCTGCCGTGGCTGCCGATCGTCGTCCTGACGCTGTTCCTCAACGCGCGCCACCTGCTGTACAGCGCGTCGCTCGCGCCCCGCCTCCGGGGCGTCCCGGTCCTCCAACGGGCCGCCATGGCGCACGTCCTGACCGACGAGGCGTTCGCGCTGGCCGCCACCCACTTCCATCGCCTGGGCCGGGTCGACGTCGGCGGCTACTGGATCGGCGCGATCCTCGCCGTGTTCATCCCCTGGAACCTGGCGACGCTGGCGGGCGTGCTGCTCGGCGGCGCGATCCCGGATCCCAGCCGGTTCGGCCTCGACGTCGTGTTCCCGGCGGCGATGGCGGGCCTGGCCGTCGGCCTCGTCACGGGGCGCCGGGAGGTCGTGGCGGCGGGCGCGGGCGCGGTCATCGGCATCCTCCTGTCGTTGCTGCTCGGCCCGGGGGTCGGCATCGTCGCAGGCGGCCTCGTCGGGCCCGCGATCGGGATGGCGATCCCGGACGGCCGCCGCCACGTGGCCCCGGACTCGGATGTCACGGGCCTGCCGGTGGACCTCGACGGCGCGATGACCGAGGTCGACGGGCTCCGGCGGGACGACGGATGAGCACCGAGCTGATCGCGCTCGCGCTGCTGATGGGCGCGGTCACCTATCCGTCGCGGGCGCTGCCGCTGCTCGCGCCGGGCATCGAGCGGCTGCCGCCTCGCGCGCTGCTCTACCTGCGGCTGGTCGGTCCGGCCGTCCTCGCCTCGATCGCCGCCGCCGAGACCTTCGTCGCGGACACCGCCGGCGGCTCGCCGGCGCTCCACCTCGGGATCGAGGCCGCGGGCGTCCTTGCCTGCCTCGCCCTGGTGGCCTGGCGCCGCAACCTGTTCCTGGGGCTCGTGGCGGGGATCGCGCTGGTCGCGCTCGGGCGGTTCGCCGGGCTGGGGTAGGTCGCCCTATCCCCGTAGCGCCTCCGCCTCGACCTCCACCAGCAGCGTCGGCGTCATCAGGCGCGCGACGACGACCAGCGTGGCGGCCGGTCGGACGTGCTTGAACACCTCGCCATGGACCGCGGCGACGGCGGGGGCGTCGTCGGGATCGACGATGTACGTCCGGGTGCGGACGACGTCCTCGAGGTCGAAGCCGGCCTCGGTCAGGGCGCCTTCGACGATCGCCCACGACGCGCGGGCCTGGGCCGCGGCGTCGCCCGGGTGAAGGGAGGTGCCGTCGGGGCCGGCGTCCGTGGTGCCGGCCACGTAGCACGCGTCGCCCACCGCGAGCGCCCGAGAGTAGCCGGCCGACGCCTCCCAGGGCCCGCCGCTGGACACGTGCCGCCGGCTCACGAGGCGGCCGCCGTGCCGGCGCGCGCCAGCCGCTCCGCCGTCCATGCCCGGACCTCGGGGTCGCGCCCGACGGCGGCGATCAGCGCCGCCAGCAGTGCCGTCCGGGGCACGATCGAGTCGACCTCCAGGTACTCGCCGGGCGAGTGGTCGAGGCCGCCGATCGGCCCCAGGCCGTCGATCGTCGGCACCCCCATCCCGGCCGTCGTGTTCGCGTCCGAAGCGCCGCCCGTGGCCGCATCCCGCAGCTCGAACCCCATCGACCCCGCAAGCGCGATCGCGTGCCCCACCAGCCGCCCCGAGCGCGCCAGCTTCTCCATCGGCCAGTGGCGGCCGGCCTCGGCGATGTCCACCGTCACGTCCGGCACGGTCCGCGGCTCGCAGGCGGCCCGGATCGCCGCCTCCGCCTCGACGAGCGTCTCGCGGGTCACGGCCCGGCAGTCCACCTCGAGCGTGCACCGCTCGGCGACCACGTTGGGGCGCGTCCCGCCGGCGATCACCCCCACGTTGACCGTCACGCCCGGCCAGCGGCCGTTGAGCGCGTGGAGCTCGGTCACGATCCGGGCCGCCTCGAGGATCGCACTGCGGCCCTTCTCCGGCTCGACGCCCGCGTGGGCGGCCCGGCCGTTGACCGTGATCACGAGCCCCAGGTTCCCCTTGCGCGAGGAGACGATGTCGCCGTTCGCGCGCGCGCACTCGAGCACGAGGCACGCGTCGACGCCCGGCGCGAGCGCCCGGATGTGCGGCGTGGACACGGGCGACCCGATCTCCTCGTCCGGGTTGGCGACGAAGACCAGTCGCGCCAGCGGCAGGCCGCCAGTCTCCCGGAGCGCCGCGATCGCGTGCAGCCCGGCCAGCAGCCCGCTCTTCATGTCGGTCACGCCGGGGCCTGTCGCCCTGCCGTCCGCGACCCGGAACGGGCGCTGGGCCACCGTCCCCGGGTCGAACACCGTGTCCAGGTGGCCGATGAGCATGAGCGCGGGGCCGTCGGGGTCGCCGCCCTCGAACTCGGCGACGACGGTGTCGCCGAGGCCCTGGTCGTTGGGGTGCGTGGTGACGACGGCGCCCAGGGAGCGGAGCCGGTCCGCGGTCCAGGTGCCGACCTCGTCCACGCCCGCCTTGGTGTACGAGCCGCAGTCGATGTTGACGAGGCGCTCGAGGTCGGCGAGGTAGGCGGGCCTGGCGCGCTCGACGGCGGCGAGGAGCGCGGCGAGATCGGCGGCGGGCACGAGATCGATCGGGTGGGTCGCTGGTTGGGTCATGACCGCAGCCTACGTCGTCGCCCGGCTCCGCGCAGTGGCTGCGGCATCGACCGACGCCCGCGGCGGCACCGCCCGCCGACCGCCGGCTGCGACGGCGGCCCGCAACGGCAGCCCGTCGAGGCCGACGGGCTCGCGTATGCTCGGCTGAGCGTGCGACTGATCGAGGTTCGGCTGTACGAGGGGCCCAACGTCTACCGGCTCGCGCCGGTGGTCAAGGTCGAGGTCGCCCTCGGACGGACGCACGCGTGGCACGGATCCCGCACCGAGGGCGCCAGCACCCTGGTCCACCTCGGCCGATCGGTGCCGGCGCGGGACTGGCCGGACGCGGTCGCGGACCTCGTGGCCTGGACCCGGCGGCTGCGCGCGGACCACGGCGAGCACGACGGCCCGATCGAGGTCCACCGCGCCTCGGACGCCGGGCGCTGGATCGTGACCTGGGGCTGGCGGGGCGCCGAACGCTCGCGTGCGATCGCGGAGGCCGCCTTCGACCTCGCCGCCCGCTCGGTCTCGGCGGCCCGGCGCGTGCGGCTCACGGGGACGCAGGCCAGGACGGTCGCCGGCTGGACCGCGCGCATCGCCGGGGCCCGCTCCACGCCCCCGTCCTGGATCCGGGACGAGGAACGGCGCATCCCCGTGATCTCGATCACCGGCACCAACGGCAAGTCCACCGTCACCCGGCTCATCACCCACGTCCTGCTGCGGGCCGGGCGCCGTGTCGGGACGACCACCTCCGACGGGATCCTCGTGGACGAGCGGGTCGTGGAGGCGGGCGACTGGACGGGGCCCGGGGGCGCGGCGGCGATCCTGCGCCGGGACGACGTCGACGTGGCCGTGCTCGAGACCGCCCGCGGCGGCCTCGTCCTGCGCGGCATGGGCTACGAGTCCAATGAGGCGAGCGTGTTCACGAACGTGTCCTCGGACCACCTCGACCTGCAGGGGATCCACACCCTCCCCGAGCTGGCCGAGGTCAAGGGCACGGTGTGCCGGGTGACGAAGCCCGATGGCTGGGTCGTGCTCAACGCCGACGACCGCTTCGTGGCCGCCCTGGCCCGGCGGGTCCGGGGGCGGGTCGCGCTGTTCTCGATGGACCCGGACGGCTCGCCGGTCGTCCGCCGCCATCGGCGGGCAGGTGGACGTGCCTACGGCCTGGCCGGCGGCGTCCTGGTCGAATGGGAGGGCCGCGTCGCGGCCGACATCGTCGCGGTGGCCGACCTCCCGGTGGCCCTCGGCGGCCTCGCCCGCCACAACGTCGCCAACGCGCTCGCCGCGGCGGCGGGCGCGCGCGCGATGGGGGCCACGCTCGCACAGGTCGCCGACGGGCTGCGCAACTTCCGGCCCTCGGCGGACCTGTCGCCCGGGCGGATGAACCTGTTCCGGGTCGACGGCCGCGTGGTGATCGTGGACTTCGCCCACAACGAGGCCGGCACCGAGGCCATCCTCGAGGTGGCGCGCGGGATCGCCAGCGGCGCACCCGTGACGGCGATCGTCGGCACCGCCGGCGACCGCCCGGACGACACGCTCCACGGCATCGGGCGGATCGCCGCCGGGCGCGCCGACCGGGTGGCGATCAAGGAAACCCCCGCCTATCTCCGGGGCCGCGATCGCGACGGCCTCGTGGCGATCATCCGCGACGGGATCCGGGCGGGCGGCAGGGATCCGGCGAGCGTGCCGGTGTATGAGGGCGAGGAGCGGGCGCTCGAGGCGGAGCTCGCGCTCGGCGGCGCCGGCGACCCGGGGGTGATCGTCCTGTTCTGCCACGCCGAGCGCGACGCGGTGTTCGCGCTCCTCGATCGGCTCGGCGCGACGCCGGTGGACGCCGCCGCGGTCAGCACCGAGCTGGCGGCATTCGGCTGGCCGGCTCCGCCGCCAGCAGCTGACTGATCCCGGCGTATCGGTGAAGTGATCGGCGGGCCGTGGGGGCCGCGCCCGGTGCGGGTCGCTGCGGCCGTGCGGCGCCGATCCGCCGTGCGGCGCGGTCCGGCTCCGGCGCGGTCCGGCTCCGGGCGCACGGCGAAACGCGCATTGCGCCTGCCACGCCGACTCGCCATCATGCGCGGAACGCCGGTCCGCCGCGATCGCGGTGGGGTCCGGCCGAGGAGGAGGCGGGAATGGAGCTCGTGATCAGCGCCGTGCTCGTGGTGATCTCGCTGGCGATCATGGCGATCGTGGTCCGCGAGGTGAGCGCCAACACGCCGGGTTAGCCGCCCGGTCGTCGGCCGGCCGCGCGCCGTACGGCCCGGCCGTATCGAGCCGTGCCACTCGAACCTAACCGCGCCGTGCCGCCCGGCTGAACCGGGCCGGACGGCGGAGGCTCAGCCGAGCGGCGCCTCCAGCTCGCCGGGATCCGCGAACGCCGTCGCGCCGGCGGCCCGTCCGGCGAGCGTCATCGCCTCGCGGTACACGCCCACGGCGTCGTCCGCGCACACGACGACGAGGTCGCCAGGCGAGGCCCGCCGGAGCGCGGCCTTCACGGCGCTCGCCTCGTCGAGGATCTTCTCCACCCTGGTCGCCCGGCCGGTACCGTCGAGGCGGGCCGCGCGGACACCGCTGGCCACGTTCGCTGCCGAGGCGCCGGGCTCGCGCCCGCGGAGGTTCTTGTCCTCGCGGATGACGATCTCGTCGAACGCGCTGGCGGCCAGCGCGCCGTATGCCTGCTGGTCCGCGTCCCGCCGGTCGCCCGGGATCCCGATCACGCCGATCGCCCGGCCCGTCCGCGCCGGGTGCGCCGCGGCCGCCCCGGCCCCCGCGCCCAGCACGCCCGGGCGCGTCTGCGGCTCGGTCATCATCCGGCTCACGAAGTCGGCCAGCTGGCGCATCCCGTCCACGTTGTGGCAGTAGTCGATGACCACCCGCGTCCCCGCCACCTCGACCAGGTTGAGCCGGCCCGGCGCCTGGAAGAACGAGGTCGTGAACGTCCGAAGCCCCTGGCGGATGTCGTGGATATGGGCGCCGCCCGCCCAGGCCGCCGCGGCGGCCGCCAGCGCGTTGGCGACGTTCATCCGCGCCCGGCCACCGAACGTCGCCGGCATCAGGTGCGTGTACAGGACCGGCATCTTGCGCGGCCCGTGGCGCAGGACGATGAGCTCGCCCTGGGGGGTGTCCTCGAGGCAGAACGCCGCGTTGCCCCGTGACACGTGCCCGTCCACCCGGTCGAAGCCGTCCTCGCCCTTGTCCTTGGACATCGAGAACAGCACGACCCGGCCGGCGCAGTGGCGGCCCATCCGGTACACGAGGTGGTCGTCCGCGTTGAGCACCGCGGTCCCCGCGCGCGGCACGGCCTCGACCAGCACGCCCTTGACGTTGGCCAGCTGGCCCAGGGTCTCGATGCCGCCCAGGCCCAGGTGATCGCCGGTGACGTTGGTCACGACGGCGACGTCGTTGCGGTCGTAGCCCAGGCCCTCGCGCAGGATGCCGCCGCGCGCCACCTCGAACACCGCGGTGTCCACGGTCGGGTTCTGGAGCACCATCTGCGCCGACTTCGGCCCGCTCATGTCGCCGCGCTTCATCAGCCGCCCGTCGACCACGATGCCGTCGGTCGACGTCATGCCCACGCGCCGGCCCATGAGCTTGAGGATGTGGGCGAGCATCCGAACGGTCGTCGTCTTGCCGTTGGTGCCGGTCACGGCGAGGATCGGGATGCGGGACGGGGAGCCGGGCGGGAACAGCAGGTCGATGACCGGCTTGGCCACGTACTGCGGCTCGCCCTCGGTCGGGTGGGTGTGCATCCGGAACCCGGGCGCCGCGTTGACCTCCACGATCCCGCCGCCGGTCTCGCGGACCGGCTCCTCGATGTCCGGGCAGATGAAGTCGATGCCGGCGATGTCGAGGCCGACGACGCGCGCCGCGGTCTCGGCGATCTCGATGTTGTCGGGGTGGGCCTCCGCCGTCCGGTCGATGGAGGTGCCGCCGGTCGACATGTTGCCGGTGAGCGCGAGCTTCACGAACGCCCCGTCCTCCGGCACCGAGTCGGGCGTGTAGCCCTGGCCCGCCAGCACCGCTTCGGCGTTCTCGTCGAGCCGGATCCGGGTCAGCACCTTCTCATGGCCGATGCCGCGCCGGGGGTCGTGGTTCGTGATCTCGACCAGCTCGCGCACGGTCTTCTCGCCGTCGCCGGTGACGCTCGCCGGGACGCGCTCGGCCACCGCGGCGAGCTTGCCGCCGATCACGAGGCAGCGGTAGTCGCGGCCCGTGATGTAGCTCTCGACGACCACGTCGCGCGACCGGCTCTCGCGCAGCGCGGCACCGAAGGCGGCCCGGACGGCGGCCTCGTCGCGCAGGTCCAGCGCGACGCCCCGGCCGTGGTTGCCGTCGAGCGGCTTGAGGACGCACGGGTAGCCGATCCGGCGGGCGGCCGCGACCGCGTCGTCCTCGGTCTCGACAACCTCGCTCCTCGGCACGGGCAACCCGGCCGAGTCCAGGAGCCGGTTGGTCAGCTTCTTGTCGGACGCGATGTCGACCGCGATGCCGCTGGTTCGGCTGGTCATCGTGGCCCGGATCCGCTGCTGGTGCTGGCCCTGGCCCAGCTGGACGAGGCTGTACCGGTCGAGCCGGATGAACGGGATGTCCCGGCCGGCCGCCTCGTCGAGCAGCGCCTGGGTGGACGGCCCGAACGCGAGCCGCTCCGCCATCAGGATCAGCTTCTCGAGCTCGGGCACGAGGTCGAAGGCGAACGCGGGATCGCCCGGCGCCACCAGGTGGTTGACGAGCCCGACGGCCATCCGGCCGGCCTCGATCCCGACCTGCTCCTCGCGGTACTCGTAGATCACGTTGTAGCGGCCGTACTCGCCGGTGCCGCGGGTCTTGCCCTGGCGGACGTCCGTGCCGGCGAGGTTCTGGAACTCGAGCGCGATGTGCTCGGCCACGTGGCCGGTCCAGGTGCCCTCCCGCAGGCGCGTGATGAAGCCCCCGCGGCGGCCCAGGCTGCAGGCGTGGTCCTCGAGCGTGGGCAGCATCTCGACCAGTGCGTCCACGAAGCCGGGGATCCGGTCGGTCGGGAACGCCTCCAGCCCGCCGAGATCCACGACCTGGCGGATGACCGGCGACCGCATCCAGTAGTTGGGGCCGCGCAGGACGCGGGTCTCGAGGATCCGCAGGGTGGGCTCCGGGCGGGCCACGCCCGGCTTGTCGGCGGCGCGCCGGCGGGCCGTTGCGGTGCCGGCTGCCGCCCCGCCGCCAGCCTTGCGTCGTCGAGCCCGGGGAGCGGAGTCCGCCTGCGCCACCTGATCCCTCCTCGCTGCGTGGGAACGGGAGTGTACGTGGCGGGATCGCGGCCCGTCGCCGGACCGGCGTCAGCTGGAGGCGGCCTCGCCCTGGATCGAGTGGAGCATCGGCGCGGCGACCCGCATCCGGCGCCGGAGGTCGAAGCGGTAGCCGGCGGGCAGGCTGTGGAGCACGACGCCGCTGATCATCAGCGGGCGGTGGCCGCGGATCTCCCAGGCATCCGTCTCGGAGGCCGCGCCATCCACGACCGTGATCGAGCCCCGCCCGATCACCTCCATCACCTGGTCCGGCCCGACGACCCCGGCCGTGTCCTCGTCCACGCCCAGGCCCAGCAGGCTCGGGTTCTGGGCGATCAGGCTGAGCAGCCGCCCGAGCCGGTTCCGCTGCTGGAAGTGCTGGTCCACGATGACCCCCGGCAGCAGTCCCAGCCCGGCGGCGATCTGGGCCATCCGGTGCTTGGGCGTCGCGCCCGAGGCGCCGAAGGCGATCATGTGGCTCGACACCGCGCTCGCCCCGGCCGACGTCCCGGCCACGACGGCCCCGGCCTGGAACCGGGTCATGACCGCGTCCGCGAGCCGCGTGCCGCCGATCGTGGAGCTCAGCCGCAGCTGGTTGCCACCGGTCAGGAACACGCCGCTGGCGTCGCGGACGATGCGCGCCGCGTGCTCGTCGTTGGCCTGGGTCCGGGTCATCGCATGGAGCGGCCGGACGGCGGCGGCGCCCAGCTCCGTGAACACGGCGCGGTAGCGCTCCGCCGCCTCGGGGCCCAGCGAGCTGGCCGTGGAGATCACCGCGATCTGCGCGTCGCGCCCGCCGGCGAGCGCCACGAACCGGCCGAGGATGACCCGATCGCGGACCTTGTCCTCCGCCCCGCCGATGACGATGACGGTCCCGTGCGGCATGGTGCGCGGAGTATATCCGCGCGCAGGGCGGCCCCCGGACGGCGAGAATGGGCGCCGATGACCGCCCCGACGACGATCCAGCGACGGCCGTCCCGGCGGGCCGGGGTGATCCGGCGCGCCCTGCGCCGCGAGGCCACGCGGCTGCGCGACCCGCGCCGGATGCTCGCCATGGGGCTGCTGATCGTCGCCTTCGCCTCGGCGATCGCGGGCATGACGGCCCGCGGCGACATCGCCGGGGGCGACGCGCAGGCGTACTGGGCCGCGGTCCGGATCTGGCTCGAGGGCGGCGACCCGTACCACCCCACCGGCCCCTTCCTGCCCTACGTGTACGCGCCCTGGATGCTGCCCCTGTTCGCGCCCTGGGCGCTGCTGCCGTGGGAGGTCGCCTGGTTCGCCTGGCGGGGCGGCACGATCCTGCTGCTGCTGTGGTCGATCCGCTGGGCCTATGCCCGGCGCCCGCTGGCGACGGCGGTCCTCGTCGGGCTGCTGGCCTTCCCCACCGCCGCCAACCTGGACACCGGCAACATCAACCTCCCGCTCGCCCTCGGCCTGTTCGGGGCGCAGTTCAGCGGGCCGCGCGTGGGCGGCTTCATCTGGGGGCTCGCGACCTGGATGAAGTGGGTGCCGGCGCCGCTGTGGCTGGTGCTCCCGGCCCGGGCGCGCTGGTGGGGGCTGGTGTTCCTGGCGCTGTCGGGGCTGCTGTCGCTGGCGATGCTGCCGCTCACGATCGTCCAGATGCAGGCCCTGTTCGGGTTCGGCGAGCGTCCGTTCCGGGCGGACTACCTGGTGTTCATCTGGTCGCTCGTGCCCTGGTGGTGGCGGCACGACGACCCGTTCGCGTTCCTGCGCGCGTCCGCGTGGCGCGAGGCGTCCGCACACGTCGCGGGCACGGCGCGCGCCTGGGTGCGCGCGTTCGGCGCGGACCCGCGCGCCACCGCGCGGCGGGCGTGGGCGGTGGTCCGGCTCGGGGCCAGCCGGTTCCTCGGCCTGGACGAGGCGTCACGGCGCCCGGCGCCCCGCCCACTCCCCCCGGTCTCCGAGATCGGCGACTGAGGCGGCGTCTCGCCATCGGGACCTCGGCAGGCGGCCGCGGGCGCGGGTCAGGCGGCGGCAGGCTCCGCGGCGACCCGGTCGCGGCGCGGCTCGATCACCGGTCGCAGCGTCACCGCGGCGAACGCGAAGAACGCGAGCGCCAGGATAAACACCACCCGGGGGCTGAGCGGCTCGAAGCCGGCCCGCGTCACGAGGTCCAGCACGACGCCGCCCAGCGCCACCGAGATCGGCGACGCGGACCCCGTGGCCACGTTGCTCATGCCCATGTACCGGCCGGCCGACGCCCGCGGGATGATGTCGGTCATCAGCGCCCAGTCCACCGCGAGGAAGCTGCCGTTGGCGGCCCCGAAGCACGCGGCGCCGAGCAGGGCGATCGGGATCGACGGCGTGATCGCGATGACCGCGGCCCCCAGCGCCGCGAACCCGCAGGCCATGAAGATCAGCGGCTTGCGCCCGATCCGGTCGGACAGCCTCGAGGCCGGCAGGATCGCGAGCACGTTGGCCGCCACGACGACGATGAGGATGGCGACGTACGTCGAGTTCGCCTCCTCCTTCGTCATCCCGAACGCGCGCGACAGGTAGATGACGACGAAGTTGACGAGCAGCGAGCCCGCGGTCAGGAACAGCAGCCGCGACACCAGCAGCCACACGTACGAGCGCTCGTGGAGGATGTCGGTCGCCCACGCCTCGCGGGCGATCGTCGTCCACGACTTGCCGCGCCGCGGCCTTGGCGGCATCCCCTGGCCCACCCGGAGGACCACGCTGAGCATCGTGACCAGCTCCACGATCGCGATCGCCACCAGCGACAGCGGCATGACGCCGAGCGTCACCGACAGCGACACGAGCAGGAACCCGGTGACGTTGCCGACCACCTGCATCAGCCCCACCATGCCGCTGGCCAGGCCGACCTGCGGCGCCGCCACGAGGTCCGGCACGTACCCCTGGAACGGACCCCGGGCGATGTTGGTGCTCACGCTCAGGAGCAGCATGAACGCCGCCAGCATGAGGACCGAGTTGCCAATCGCGATCCCGAGCAGGAACACGACGTCCAGCAGCGACCCGAACACGATGTACGGCTTGCGCCGGCCCCAGCGGGACACGGTGTAGTCGCTGACATAGCCGACGGTCGGCTGGATGAGGATGCCGACGATGGCGGCGCCGATGCCGATCAGGAACATCGACGTGCCGACGCTGTCGCGGGGCACCAGCTTGTCGAACTCGAGGCGATTGGTGATGAACAGGCCGACCGCGGCGTCGATCGCCGTCAGGCCCAGCCAGTAGGCGGAGATCCGCAGCAGCTGGGTGATCGGCAGCAGCTGGGTGGGTCGCGCACCCGCCTCCGGGTCGGCCTCCACGGCGTCCCCGGTGGGGGCGCTCGCCGCCAGCGTCGCGTTGTCGTCCACGTTCGTCCTCCCCTCCCCGGCTCGGATCCCAGCTGTCCCGGTGGTCGTGCCGCGCCGCTCAGGTCGCCGCACGCCGGCCCGGGCCGGCCTCGATGGGACGCCCGCGCTCGTCGAGCGCGATGGTGCTGTGGAGACGCACGAGCGCCCGGTCCGTGGCGCCCCGGGCCGCGAACCGGAACAGCGATCGGTCGATGGAGTAGAGCGCGGTGGACGCGAGCCCGATCCGGCCGAAGCGGAACGTGAACACCGGGTTCTCCGGGTTGCCCGCGTAGTGGTACGGCGTGCCGCCGCCCGCCAGCACGGCCAGGTTCGCCTCGCCCCCGAACCCGTCGTGGAGCGCCGCCAGCAGGTGGGCGACGGGCTCGTCGTCCGACCAGGCGTCCTCCAGCCACCGCTGCCCGACCTCGCTGTCCGCGCGCCCGTGGATCCGGCCCTGCCTCCGGTACCGATCGCGCGCCGCCCGGTAGTCCCGGAGGTCGCCGTTGTGCGCGAAGGCGAACCGGCCGGCCGGGTCGTCGAACGGCTGCGCGTCGGGCAGCTGGAGCGTGCTCAGGCGGGACGGCCGCCGCAGGTGGACGAGCACGCTGGTCGTCTCGAACGCGCCCAGCCGGGCACGATCCGGGTCCTCGCGGAACGCGTGGGTGTGGCGGTACGAGCGGATGGCGCCCGCCGCATCGAGCCACGACGCGCCCCAGCCGAAGCCGGCGATCCCGTACCGCTCCAGCCGCTCGGCGTACGGCCACAACTCGTCGAGCCGGAACGGCTCGGCCGCGCGGGCGACGAACTGCTCGCACATCGCTCGCGATGATAGAGGCGCCCGCTACGCTCGTGAACGTTCCTTCGCGCCCGATCGTCTGGTCGGATGAACGGAGGCGCGGGACGGTTGCTGGGGAGCCTGGTGGGGAGACCGGTCGAACGAGGGGCGGCGCGAGCGCAGCTGCGCGTCGTGACGCCCGGCGCCGACGCCTTCCGCCACCTCGTGGAGCGGCAGCTGGACGCCTCGTACCGCCTCGCCGCCGTCATCCTCGACGACCGGGTGGAGGCCGAGGACGCCGTGCACGACGCCGCCGTCGCCGCCTGGCGTGGCTTCGCGGCGCTGCGCGACCCGGACCGGTTCGACGCCTGGTTCCGGCGGATCCTCGTCAACGGCTGCCGGGACCGGCTCCGGGCCCGGGCGCGCCGCCGGGTCGTGGACGTCGGGCGGGAGCTGGCCGACGCCGAGCACCCCCGGGTCGCCGACGTGGCCGAGGCGACCGCGGTCCGCGACGCGCTCGCCCGGGCGATCGACTCCCTGGCGCCGGAGGAGCAGGTGCTGGTCGCGCTGCGGTTCCACGCGGATCTCACCGTGCCGGCGATCGCGGACGCCCTGGCGATCCCCGAGGGCACGGTGAAGTCGCGGCTGCACCACGCGATGGGCCGCCTGCGGACGGCGCTCGCCGAGGCGGATCGATGAGCGAGCGCGACGACGACCTGCGCCTGGAGCGCGAGCTGCGCGGGCTGCTGGGCGACCGGGACCCGGGTCCGGCGCCGTACGGGCTGCGGGAGCGCGTGGACCGCGTGCCGGGGCGCGACGCAGCCGGGGAATCCGTCGCGGAGCGAGCACGGCGGGCGATCGTCGCGGCACTCGGACTCGCGGCCGCGGTCGTGCTGGTCCTCGTTGCCGTGCCCCTCGTCGCGAAGCCGCCCGGGCCAGGTCCGGGAGGCCCGCCGATGCCGGTCGTGACCTTCGACCCCACGCTCCACGGGCCGGGACTCGTCCCCCCACCCGCCCTCGAGGCCGAGGTGCTCGTCGTGCTCGGGCTGCTCATCGTGGCGGGTCTGGTGCTCGCCGTGGCCCCGTCGGGTCCGCGGCGCGCGCTGGCAGCCTTCGTGCTCGTGGCCGGACTCGCTGTGGGCGGAGCGCAGATCCTGCTGACCCATGCGGCAGCTGGCCCGGTGGCCAGCTCCGGCGGCATCGGTGTGCGCAACGTGGAGCCGTCCGACCCAGCGCGGGATGGCCGGTACCCCGTCTATGTCACTGCCGCTCCCGGCGATCCCTTCAGCTTCGGATTCTCGGTGCGGAACGAGGGCCCGCTGCCGATCCGCCTCGAGGGCGTGGTCCGCGATCCCGCGGTGCACGATGGCGTCGTCGACTACCCGACGCTGCGGGCGCTCTGGCGCGACGGTTCGTCCCAGGGTGGCGTGACCGGACCCACTGGGCCGGTCGCGCCATTCGGACCCATCGATCTCGGGCCCGGCGAGTTCACCGTCCTGTGGCTCGTCTGGACCGCGTCCCCGTGCGCGGCCGGGCCATCGTTCGAGCCGATCGGGGACGAGACCGCCCTGGTCGGGATCCCGGAGCTGCGTGTCGCGTACAGCGTGCTTGGTTTCGCCAGGACGGCCGTCATCGACCTGCCCTTCGAGATCCTCCAGCCCTACCAGGCCACCTGTCCCGCCCTCGACTGACGGATCGTCCGCTCCCAGTCCGGGAAGTAGCGGCCGATGACCGTCAGGTCGAAGCGGCGGAGGATCGACTCCTTCGGCTCGCGGGCGAGCAGGAACGCGAAGGATCGGCGGACGAGGTCGTCCGGCGTGGTATCGCCTGGGGCGAGGCGGGCGAGGTCCGGGGCGCCGACGGTCACGTCGTGGGTGGTCGCGGTCCCGCGGCCGCTCACCGTCACGTGGCAGGTCCAGCCGCCCGCGGCGGGCTCGCAGCGGACGTCGATCGTGTCGCTCATCGATGACCTCCCGGGTCGGGTTGGCAGGCGGGGCACCAGAACGTGAGCCTCGGCAGGTCCGCGCCCTGGTGCTCGACGCGGACCAGCGTGCCGCATCGGGGACACGGCCGCCCGGCCCGGCGGTGGACGCGGCGGGGGCGCCGGCCCGTGGCGGCGCCGGTAAGCAGCATCGCCCGCGCCCGGTCGACGAGCTCGCGCAGCGTGTCGTCGTCGACGTCCCGTGTCGCCGCGTGGGGCGAGACCCGCGCCTCCCACAGCACCTCGTTCTTGACCTCGTTGCCGATCCCGGCCAGGGTCCGCTGGTCCAGCAGCGACTCGGCGATCGAGCGGCCGGCGTGGACCGGGTCGCGCAGCCGCCGGACGGCGTCCTCGGGGTCGATATCGGGGCGGAGCAGGTCCGGTCCCAGCCCCGACAGCGAGGGGTGGATCGCCTCCGCCCGCTGCTCGAACAGCTCCACCACCGGGGCGTCGAAGCAGACGGCGACCGAGCCTGGCACCTCGAGCACCAGCCGGGCCCGGGCCGCCGGTCGCCGCCACGGCTCGCCCGGCCGGTAGCGGTGCCACGACCCGTGCATCCGGAGGTGCGTCCGCACCTCGAGCCCGTTGTCGAACCGGATCAGCAGGTTCTTGCCCGCGGCCTCGACCCCGGTGACCGTCGCGCCCACCAGTCGGTCCGCCTGCGGCCCGGGTTGCCGGGCGCTGGCCGCGGTCACGCGGCGACCCACCAGGAACGGCCGCAGCCCGTCGGCCGTCCGGACGAGCGTGTCGCCCTCGGGCATCTACACGGTCTCTGGCACGACGACCAGGCCCTCCGCCGCGGCGGCCCCGCGGAGCTGGTGGTCGAAGGCGACGACGCTCATCGGACGGGACGGACGGCAACCGGTCGGCAGGTCCGCTCTGCGGGGGTCCCCGGGCGCAACAGGTACCCGCGATACCCGGGCACGAAGCCCGCAGCGGCGAGCGCCTCGCGGTGCGCCGACCCGCCGACCGGCTCGCCGTCCACCTTGCCGATCACGAGCTCGCGCACCCGCCCGTCGGCGACGAGATCAGCCGTCGAGCGCAGCGCGAGCGCCAGGGCCTCGGGGTCGGACGCGGCCGGCAGCGTCTGGACCGACGACCCGCCGCGGTCGAGGTACAGGACCGCCTCCCCATCCACGAGCACGACATACGCCCCCGCGGCGCGCTGGAACGGCCGCCGGTCGGCGTCGTCGCGGCGCGGCCAGGGGAGCGCGGCGCCGTACGGGCTCGCCGGGTCCGCGGCCGCCAGCAGGTGGACCACCCGCCCGTGCTCTCCGGCCAGCTCGCCGGGCTGGTCCCGCAGCGCCCGGAGCCGGTCCACGGCGCCCGGCAGCGCGAACTGCGCCGCACCCAGGCCGTCCACGAAGTAGCCGCGCCGGATCCGGCCGGCCTCCTCCAGCGCCCGGAGCACCGGGTACACCGCCGAGAACCCGCCGTCGACGGCCTCGCTCGCGACCGCCTCGCGGGTGACCACGCCGTGGCGCTCGAGCAGCGCGAGCGCCTGGGCGTGCACGCGCTCGGTGCGCGTGATGGCGGCCGCCTCCTCGTCGGCGACCAGCGACCAGCGGCCGGCCGCCTCCGGGGGCCCGAGGGCGGTCAGCCGACCCGGCCGCGGCCGGTGGTCCTTCGCCGGCCGCTTCCAGCGCAGCGCGCGGAGCGGCGCGAACGTGTCGTTGGTCACCTCGCCCGCCCACACGAGGTCCCACAGCGCGTCGAGCACCTCGCGATCCGAGCGGCCGCCGGCCGCGGTGGACAGCTCCCGGTAGAAGCACGCGCCGCGCCGCGCGAGGTGCGCCCGGAGTCGATCGTGGATCTCGCCCGCCGGACGCTCCACGCCGTCCGGCGCCCCGTCCGGGCGGAGCACCTCGCGGCCGGGGCGGTACAGGACCACGCGGCCGTCGTCCCGCCCGAGGCTCCCCCGCCCCACCCAGGCGACCTCGCCCATCGCGCCCAGCTCGTCGAGCAGCCGCGGCTGGTAGCCCGGGATCCGGGCCGGCAGGACGTCTCGCTCCAGCACCGACGCCGGGACCGGCAGGCCCGCCAGCTGGTCCACGACCTCCGCCAGGCGCTCGAGCGCGGCCGGGCCACGGAACGGGGAGCCGGCACTCCCCGTCGCGGACGGCGAGGGGGCGACGCCGTGCCAGGCGGGCAGGAACCGCGCCAGCGTCACCGGGTCGACCGGCTCCACCTCGCGCCGCAGGCGGGCCAGGGATCGCCGGCGCAGCAGCCGCAGGACCTCGGGGTCGCAGTACTCGCGCTCCGCCCCGCCCGGCCGGAACTCGCCGGCCAGCAGCGCCCCGGCCCCGACCAGCCGGTGGAGCGCGTCCTCCACGACGCCCGCCGGCAGGCCCCACCGGCGCGCGGGATCCGCGGCCAGGAACGGCCCGTGCGTGCGCGCGTACCGCGCGAGCAGCCCGTCCAGCGCCCCGACCGCCGGGCCCAGGAACGCCTGCGGCACGCCCGGTGGCGCGGCCACGCCCACGCCGTCGCGGTAGCGGGCCACGTCCTCGATCGCGATCCAGCGCTCCTCGCCCGCGATCCGCGCCCGCACCGCACGGCGCGAGGCCGCGAGCTCCGCGAGATGGAGCGAGGCCTCCACCCGCCCGCCGGCGGTCCGGGCTCCCGCCTCGTCCGCGGACAGGTCGCCCAGGCGGCGCAGCAGGTCGTGGACCTGGTCGGGGTCCTGGGCGTGGCGCTCCTCGACCAGCGCCTGGAGGCTGAGCTCGAGGTCCGCGAGCGCGTCCGGGTCCAGCAGCTCGCGCAGCTCCTCCTGGCCCAGCAGCTCCCGGAGCAGGTCGCGGTCCAGCGTGAGCGCCTGCGCCCGGCGCTCGGCCAGCGGCGCGTCGCCGTCGTACATGTAGGCGGCGACGTAGTCGAACAGGAGGCTGCTGGCGAAGGCGGACGCGCGCGCGGTCTCGACCGAGTGGACCGCGACCTCGCGGCGCCGGACCCCGTCGAGCACCTCCCGCAGCGCGGGCAGGTCGAACACGTCCGCCAGGCACTCGCGGTACGTCTCGACGAGGATCGGGAAGCTGCCGTACCGGCTGGCCACGGCCAGCAGGTCCGCGGCGCGCTGGCGCTGCTGCCACAGCGGCGTCCGCGTCCCGGGGCGGCGCCTGGGCAGCAGCAGGGCCCGGGCGGCGTTCTCGCGGAACCGGGCTGCGAACAGGCTCGACTGCCCCACCCGCCCCACGACCAGGTCCTCGACCTCGTCCGGGTCCGGGAACAGCAGCTCCTCGACGCCGTCGAGGGTCGAGTCGCCCTCCGGCAGCCGGATCGCGATGCCGTCGTCCGACCAGATCGTCTGGACCGTGAGGCCGAGCCGCTCGGCGAGCCGCGCCTCGAGCGCCATCGTCCACGGGGCGTGGACCCGCCCACCGAAGGGGGTCAGCACGACGAGCCGCCAGTCGCCCAGCTCGTCGCGGAACCGCTCGATCACGATCCGGCGGTCGGTGGGCAGGGCGCCCGCCGCCTCGCGCTCGTCCTCGAGGTACAGGAGCAGGTTCTCGGCGGCGAGCGGGTCGAGGTCGTGGTCCCGGCGCAGCCGCTCGACGGCCTTCGCCCGGCCCTTCGGGCCCTTCGCCAGGTCTGCCTCCGCCTCGCGGACGAACGCGCCGATCGCGCGCCCGAGCTCCACCGGCCGCCCCACCGTGTCGCCCTTCCAGAACGGGAGCTTGCCGGGGACCCCCGGTGCCGGCGTGACCGTGACCCGGTTGGCGGAGATGTCCGCGACGCGCCAGCTGCTGGCGCCCAGCACGATGACGTCGCCATGCATCCCGGCGCGCAGCTCGTAGACCATCTCCTCGTCGAGCTCGCCCACCCGCCGGCCCGGCGTGCCCGCCTCGCCCTCGAGGAACACCGGGTACAGGCCGCGGTCCGGGATCGTGCCGCCGCTGGTCACCGCGACGACCCGCGCGTCCCGCCTGCCCTCGACCACGTCCGTCAGCCGATCCCAGGTGATCCGCGGCTTGAGCTCCGCGAACTCGTCCGACGGGTAGGCGCCGGCCAGCATGCCCAGGACGCCCTCGAGGACCTCTCGGGTCAGGGTCTCGAACGGGGCCGCCCGGCGGACCAGCGCCAGCAGCTCGTCCACGGCGAACCGCTCGCCGATGGTCATCGCGACGATCTGCTGGGCGAGGACGTCGAGCGGGTTGCGCGGCAGGACCGTCTGCTCGATCGCGCCCTCGTGCATGCCTCTGACGACGACCGCCGTCTCCAGCAGGTCGCCGCGGTACTTGGGGAAGATCACGCCCTTGCTCGGCTCGCCGACCTGGTGCCCCGCCCGGCCGATGCGCTGCAGCCCCCGCGCGACCGACGTCGGGCTCTCGACCTGGATGACGAGATCCACGGCGCCCATGTCGATGCCCAGCTCGAGGCTGCTGGTCGCGACGAGGGCCGGCAGGCGGCCCGCCTTGAGCTCCTCCTCGATCTGGAGGCGCTGCTCGCGCGCGATGCTGCCGTGGTGCGCCCGGACCAGCTCCTCGCCGGCCAGCTCGTTGAGGCGCTGGGCGAGCCGCTCGGCGAGACGGCGGCTGTTGGTGAACACGATCGTGCTGCGGTGCTCGCGGATCAGCTCCAGGATCCGCGGATGGATCGCCGGCCAGATGCTGGTCCGCAGGTCCCCGCCGAGGACGCTGCCGCCGGGCTGGTCCTCGGGCGGCAGGACCTCGCCCAGGCGGGCCATGTCCTCGACCGGCACCACGACCTGGAGCTCCAGCGCCTTGCGGGCGCCGGCGTCGACGATGGCCACCTCCCGCCCCTCGCCCACCCCGCCGAGGTACCGGGCGATGGTCTCCAGCGGTCGCTGGGTGGCGGACAGGCCGATCCGCTGCAGCGGTGGCGCCTCCGGCGGTCGGAGCCGCTCCAGGCGCTCGAGGCTCAGCGCGAGGTGGGCGCCGCGCTTCGTGCCGGCGATCGCGTGGACCTCGTCCACGATCACGTGCTCGACGCCCCTCAGGATCTCCCGGGCCTGGCTGGTGAGTAGCAGGTACAGGCTCTCGGGCGTCGTGACCAGGATGTCCGGCGGGTGGCGGACGAGGTCCCGGCGCTCGTCCGCGGGGGTGTCGCCGGTCCGGCTGGCGATCGTGATCCGCGGCGGCTCCCCGCCCCGGCGCTGCTCGGCGAGCGCGATGCCCGCCAGCGGGGCGCGGAGGTTGCGCTCCACGTCGTAGGCCAGCGCCTTGAGCGGGCTGATGTACAGCACGCGGACGCTGCCGGGGTGCTCGCGGGTGGGCGCCGGGCGCGGATCCCGCGCCAGGCGGTCCAGGCACCACAGGAACGCGGCGAGGGTCTTGCCGCTCCCCGTGGGCGCGTGGATCAGCGTGTGGCGGCCGCCGGCGATCGCCGCCCAGCCCTCGGCCTGGGCCGGCGTGGGGGCCTCGAACGTCGCCTCGAACCAGGCCCGGACGGCGGGCCCGAACGGCGCCAGGGGGTCCTTCACGAGCGCGACCACGGGATGGCGAGTATAGGCCGCGGCGTCGCTTTCGTACAGATGTTCGAATCCGTGTGACCCCCCGTCCCCCGTCCCGCGTCCCGCGTCCCGCGCCATGCTCGCCCCTGGCCGCGCCCCTCTCCTGTCGCGTGAGATCGCGCAAATCGCTCCGTCCCGTGTCGGCGGACACCCGGATCGCACCCGATGCGCTGCCGGTGAGGGCGAAACGCGCGTAGCCGGCCACTTCGCGCTGGATACGCCGCGGACGTGGCGCGATCTGCATCATCTGGCGCGACACCCGCCGTCAGGCCGCCGGCATCGAGGAGATCCGTCGTGGCCGACACCGTGATCCAACGCCTCGCCCGATCGCGCGGCCGCGACCTCCGCCGTCGGGTGGGCGACGAGCTGGCGGCGCTGCGCGAGGACCGGGAGCTGTCGCTCCGCGAGGTGGGCCGTGCTGTGGGCGTCCACCCGTCGGTCATCGCCCGCGCCGAGGCAGGCGAGGCGAACGTCACGCTCGAGACGCTGGCGTCGATCGCCACGGCACTCGGTGCGGAGCCATCGGTCCGCCTCTACCCCGCAACGGGGCCGCGGCTCCGCGACCGCGTCCAGGTGCGCCTGATCGAGACCCTGCTGGGGGCGCTCCACCCGCGATGGAGGGCCCGCCTCGAGGTGCCCGTCTACCGGCCCACGCGGGGCGTCATCGACCTCGTGCTCACCGAGCCGCGAACCAGCGAGGTCGTCGGGGGCGAGGCGCACAGCGAGATCCGCGCGGCGGAGCGCCAGCTGCGCCACGCAGCCGAGAAGGTCGACGCGCTGCCTTCGGCGGCCGGGTGGCCATGGACCGACGGCCGGCCCACGGTCGGACGCCTGCTGCTCCTCCGGTCGACGGCGGCGACGCGGGCGGTCGTGAACGCCACGCCGGCGCTGTTCCGGGCGGCCTACCCTGGCCGGACCGCCGATGCCGTGGCGGCGCTGACCGGTCCAGCGGCGGCCGTCCCCGAGGCCGCCATCGTGTGGGTCGACCTTCGCGGCACGGCCAGCCGGCTGCTGGACGGCCCACCGCGGGGCGTTACAGTCGGGCGCTGAGCGCGGCCGGAGCCCGGCCGAGGGAGCGCGGCAGGGAGCCCGGCCGAGTGAGCGGCCCGGAGCCCGGCCGAGTGAGCGGCCCGGAGCCCGGCCGAGGGAGCGCGGCAGGGTGGCCGGCCGTCTGAGCGGCCCGGTCAGCCGGCGCCCAGGACGATAGGTCAGCCGGCGTCCAGGACCTCGCGCAGGGTGGCCGCGAAGGCGTCGGGATCCCCTGTCTGCCCGTACTCGCCACCCAGGAAGCCGCCGTGGTTGCTGGGGAAGGTCACCGGGGTCGTGCCCAGGCGCTCGGCGACGGCGTGCGCGCCCCGGTTCGCCATCTCGCCCTCCGACTCCGCCCCGGCGGCGATCACGATCCGCGTCGATGCCGATCGCAGGGCGTCGATGGCCGGCTCGTAGTGCGTGCAACTGACCATGTTCTGCCCCAGCAGCGCGTCCGTGCGGGAGCCGTCGTCCTCGGCCGGCATCCCGAACATCGCCGGATCGGGGCCCGGCTGGCCGGCGATCTCGTCGGTGAACGGCCCCCGGTGGCTGACGAGCGTGATGAAGTGCGCCATGCCGGCACCCCAGCCGCGGCGCTGGTACGTCTCGTGGACCGCGCGGCTGGCCGCCAGCGCCGCCTCGCGGTCGGGCAGGATCGACGCCAGCGGCGGCTCGTGCGCAACGAGGGTGCGGACCTGCTCGGGATGCCTGGCCACCAGGGCCAGCGCGTTCACGGCGCCACCGCTACTGGCGAACAGGTCGACCGGACCGGCGTCGAGCGACTCGATGATCCGATGGAGGTCATCGGCGTGCTCGTCGGGCGTGGACGGGCTGGCCGGGTCGGCCTTCGCGCTGCGCTCGACGCCCCGGGGATCGTAGGTGACGACCGTCCGGTCGGTGAAGTGGCCCGCGAGGGTCGTGAACCCGGCGGCGCCCATCGGCGACCCGATCAGGAACAGCACGGGGGCGCGGCTCGAGTCGTTGCTCCGGACGTCGTAGGTGAGCGTCGCTCCGGAACCGTCGAGGGTGCGGGTGGTCGGCTCGGTCATCGTGGTCATGGGGGCCTCTCCTGGCGGTGAACCTGCTGGATACCAGATCAGACGCCGTCCGGCGGCCGATCTCATCGGTCCGGGACGCGGCGCAGGCGGTCAAGGTCAGCGCGGGCCGGCCGTGTCCCCGGCGAGGATGGCGTCGATCTGGCCGATCGCGAGGGTCATTCCCTCTTCCGCGCCCATCGCCAGGACGCGCTCCATCGCCTCGGCGTCGGGGAACACGCTCTCGATCGACATGCCCGTCCGCCCGTCGCCGAGGTCCTCGATGCTCACCCGCATCGTCGTCACCGGCTGGTCGGGGTTGGGGCGGCCGTCGGCGTCGGCGAAGCCGTCGCGGACCACGAGTCGTCGTGGGGGATCGACCTCGACGACCTCCCACCAGCCGTGCGCCGTGTCGCCGTCCGGCCCCGTCATGTGGTAGGCGACGCGGCCACCGGGACGCAGCTCGTGGACGTCCATCGTGGCCGGCCACGTCGGCGGCCCCCACCAGCGCTCCAGCTGGCGCGGGTCCTCCCACAGCTGCCACACGCGCTGGGGCGACGCGCTGAACACCGCCGTGATGGTCATGGTCAGCGTCTCGGGGCTCTTGCGTACGGCGGTGACGGTCATGCGTCAGCCTCCCTGGTGTCGGTGATCAGCGCGGTCATGCGGTCGATCCGCCCGCGCCACAGCTCCTCGTAGCGGTCGAGCAGCCGGCGCGCGGCATGCAGGCCGGCGAGGTCGGTGCGAACGACCTTGCGGCGGCCGGTTCGCTGCTTGGTGACGAGCCCGGCCCGCTCCAGCACCGCGACGTGCTTCTGGACCGCGGCGAAGCTCATCGGGTAGTGGTGCGCGAGCTCGGCGACGCCCTCGTCGCCGGCGATCGCCCGGTTGACGATGTCGCGCCGGGTGGCGTCCGCCAGCGCGGCGAACACGCGGTCGAGATCGACGGTCGTGGTCATTGATACAACCATACGGTTGTATGACGAACCCGTCAACCCACCTCTGGGCGCCGGTGGCGGACGATCGCGTCCAGGGTCCGGGTCGCGCGGTCGGCGGTCCGGAACACCGGGATCCCGCCCGCCTCGAGGGCGGCGACGAACGGGTCGTACAGCGGGCCCGCGTCCACGACCGCCACCCAGACCCGGGTAGTCCGGCGCCACAGGTCGACCAGCCGGGCGGCCACGGCGTCGGGCGCGGCGAGGTCCTCGTCGTGCGCGGGCGGCTGCGACCCCACGCTCGCGGCCCGGGGCAGCGTTCGGAGCGCCGCCGTGAGGGGCACGATCCCCACGATGCCGACGTCCACCTCGGGCGCGGCGAGGACGGTCTCGGCGAGCGCCGCGAACGCCGCGTCGGCGGCCATCGGGGTCGCGTCGAGCGGGTTGTGGACGTCGACCACGCCGCCCGCCCCGGCGCCCGCGAGGAGCTCGCCCAGGCGCGTGGCCGTCGCGGGCTCGAACGTGGCCAGCCGCAGCGAGCCCAGGGCGTCGCCGATCGCCACGCACTCGAAGCCGGCGTTGGACAGGGCGCCCAGCCGCCGGCCGGCGATGGCGCGCCCGGCGAGCAGCGTCGCGGCCCGCACGAGGTCGTCGAACTCGTCGAGCGTGTCCGCCACCACCACGCCGGCCTGCGCCGCCAGCGCCCGCGTCGCGACCACGTCGCCCGCGATCGACGCCGTGTGGCTGGCCGAGGCCGTCGCCCCGGCCGTCGTCCGCCCGCCGCGGTAGAGGACGACGGTCCGGCCGCTGTCCGCGATCGACCGCGCCGCCTCGATGAACCGCGCCGCGTCCAGCGGACGGTACCCCTCCACGTACACACCGAACACCGCGATCGTGGGGTCAGCGGCCAGGTGCGCGACGTGGTCGCCCACGGTGAGATCCATCTGGTTGCCGACGGTCACGAGGTACCGTGGGTGGAGGTCGGCCAGCCGGCCGAGGCGCGTGATCGCGAACGCGCCGCTCTGGGCGACGATCGCCAGCGGCGCCGGCTCGCCGGCAGGCGGCGCCAGCTTGGTCGCCGGGATGAACATCGTGTCAAGGCGGCCCGGCACGGACCGGAACCCCAGGCAGTTGCCGCCGTTGAGCAGTGGGCCCCCGCCCGGGCGGGCGCGCGCGGCGTCGAGTGCGGCCCGCATCCGGGCCACGATCGCCTCGCTGCCCTGCTTCTCCTCGAGGCCGCCGGGGATCACGAGGATCGTCTCGGCCGCGTCGCGCTCGACGACGTCGGTGACGACCTCGGCCGCCTGCGCCGCCGAGACGACGACGACGAACAGGTCGACCTTGTCCGACAGCGCGGCGACGTCCGGCACGCAGCGGCAGCCGTCGATGGCGTCGGCGCCCGGCTTGACCACCTGGATCCGGTCGAGGTCGAAGCCGTCGCGCAGCAGGTTGCGCAGGATGATGCGCCCGGGGTTCATGCCCGACGACACGCCGATGATCGCCACGGACCGGGGCTCGAGCAGGCGCGCCAGCTTCCAGGTCGGTCGAGCGGCCGGCAGGGCGACGGTCGCGGCCATGCCGTCGAGGCCGGCGAGGACGTCGAGCGCGACGAGGCGGCCGTCCGCCACGACGATCGGGTTCACCTCGAGCTCCGCGAGGTCGTCCGGGATGCCGGCCGCGGCGAGGGCCAGGAACCGGTCGACGACCTCGACGAGCCGGTCCATCGGCAGCCGTGGCGGCCGGCCGCGGAGGCTCGCCGTCGC
Source organism: Chloroflexota bacterium (assembly GCA_040755495.1). Lineage (GTDB taxonomy): Bacteria > Chloroflexota > Limnocylindria > Limnocylindrales > CSP1-4 > CAIXZV01. Next base: position 1,461 of record JBFMAT010000047.1, on the reverse strand, counting down.
GAGCCGGACGGCGGTGACCGCCCCCAGGACCTCGGCGACGTCCTCGCGCCGGGTGAGCGTCGGCGACAGGATCGCGACCTGCCGGCCGGGGCGGAGGTCTGCGGCGATCGCCTCGGCCTCGGTGCCGCCCGCGCCCACGCTCACGACCGGACCCGCGTCCGCGGTCCAGCGCGCCGACACCAGCAGCTCCCCGCCGAGGCCCGGGTCGTGCTCGACGTACTCGGTCACCAGGAACCCGGCCACGTCATCGACCGCGGCCGCCCGGAGCCGCGCCCGCATCGCCTCGACCGCCGCGGCGACCGCCGGCGCCTCGCGCGCCACGACGGCGACCCCGCCCAGCTCGGTCTTGTGGGCCACGCCCGTCGCGACGACGCGCATGACGACGCGCGAACCGGTCACGGCCGCGACCGCCGCCTCGACGGCGCCCGCGACCGCCGCCCGGTCGACCGGCAGGAACGCGGCGCGCGGCACCGGCACGCCCATCGCCTCGAGCACGCCACGCGCCTCGGTCTCGAGCAGCGAGGTCCGGCCCTCGGCGCGTGCCGCCGCGGCGATCGCGCGGATCCGGGCGAGGTCGATCTCGGGCACGGGACGGGCGGTCATCGGGGACAGCCTACGCGGCGGGACGCCGCGGCGGGTGGCGGCGGTGGCGAGGAACAGGTGCCGCACCCGGCCACGCTCGGGCCGCACAAGACGGGAACGGCGAGCCCGGAGGCCCGCCGTTCCAGTGTGCCCGATCGATCGCGCGGTGGAGGGGGAGGAGAGAGCCCGCGCCATCGATCCTGTGTGCATCCGTCCGGTCCGGGGGGAAGCGCCGGGCCGTCCGTTCGATCTGCTCCCAGTCTCGCCCCCGGGCAACGGTCCGGGATGGGCCACCTCTCCCGACGATCCGTGACGTTGGGTGACCAATGGCACGGTCGCGCACCTGCAGAGGTCCCGGACCGAGTGGCCCCCGGCGTGCGAGACGCGCGAGTCAGGCTCGCTCCAGGCGCCCGGCGACGGCCCAGCGGTCGTCGCGGGCGACGTCCGGCGGGACCGGCCGGATGGCGAAGCCCGCCCCTTCCAGCAGCCGGCGCCCGACGGCGATCCGGGTCTCGACCGGCAGCGGCTCCACGACGTCCCGCTCCGCGACCCCGATCCGCGCCTCCATCGCGGCGCCGGCCGGGCGGCCGGCGACCAGGGCCCCGAGCAGCGCGCCCGCCAGCCCGGCACGCCGCCAGGCCGGCGCGACGCCGAGCGCGAGCAGTGACTCGTCGCCGGACCCGGCGGCGGCCGGCGCTGCGACCGCGACCCCCACGATCGTCGAGCCCGCCACCCCGGCCACCACGCGCCCCCCGGCCGCGAGCGCAGCCGCCAGCAGCGCCCGCCCGTCGTCCGGGTCGAACGGCGGGATCGTCCGGGGCGCGAGCGCCAGGGGGTCGAGGTCGGCCGGCGCGAGCACGCGGACGACGGCCGAGGACC
>JBFMAT010000046.1:0-34606 GCA_040755495.1 Chloroflexota bacterium | reverse complement strand
TCGCTGTCCGTGGCCGTGAGGTTGAGGTACACGAGGCCCTCGGGCAGCACGTCGGTGATGATCCCGTCGGTGACGGGGCCGTCGGTCAGGTCGTAGGCCAGCGTGAAGGTGAGGATGTCGCCCTCGATCGCCTGCTTGCCCTCGGCCGTCTCGCCGTTCGTGTTGCCGGTGAACGCCTTCTCGATGAGCAGCTGCGGGACGCGGACCACGGCGTCGTCGCTGGCGCTGACCTCGCCCTCGCCGAGGACGGGGCTGCCGGTGACGGTGGCGACGTTGGTCCGGACCCCGAAGCCCACCGGCAGCGTGGCCGTGCAGGTCATCGACTCGCCGGCGGCGAGCGTCGTCTGCGGGCAGGTCACGACCACGTCGTCCGACAGGTCCGCCGGGGTCGCGTTGTCGTCGACGAGGCTGATGGCCTCGAGCGCCGCCGTGCCCGTGTTGGTCACCCGGTAGGTGAACACCACGTCACCGGGCGCCGTCACGAGTTCGTCGCCGTCGGCCGCGTTGCCGGCCGTCTTGACGAGGTCGATCCCGGCGCACTGGACGATGATCGTCGCGCGCGCCTCGTTGTCGTCCGTGTCCGCCGCCGCCTCGTTGGCGGCCTCGACCGTGGCCAGGTTGGGCAGGCTGCCGCACTGCTCGACCGAGGTCGGGGCGCTGACGGTCACGCTGGCCTGCTGGCCGCTCGCGAGGTCGCCGAAGTCGCACGACAGCACGCCGGCGACGATCTCGCACGGCTCGCTGTTGTCCGTCCAGGCGAGGCCGGCCGGCAGCGTGTCGGTGAGCTCGACGTCGTAGGCGGTGCCCTCACCGGCGTTCCAGACCGTGATCGTGTACGAGGCGGCCTGGCCGGCGAGGATCGGGCTGTTGTCGGCCTCCTTGACGATCCGGACGTCGGGGCACAGGACCGCGATGTCCGAGGTGTCGCTGTCGGAGCCGTCGTTGGTGGTCGTGACCGAGGCCGCGTTGTGGACGATGCCGCAGGTGGCCGGGGTCGTGTCGCTCGTGATGTGGACCGAGGTGCTGGCGCCGGTGGCCAGGTCCGCGGGCCCGAACGAGAGCGCGCCGTTGACGATGCTCCAGCCCGGGTCGCTGTTGGCCGCGTCGATCGACCAGACCAGCCCGGCGTTCGCCGGCAGCGTGTCGGTGATCGTCACGTCACGGGCCGTGCCGGCGCCGGTGTTGGTGACGGTGACCGTGAACCCGACCTGGTCGGTCGCGTTGACCGACGGGTCGTCGGCGGTCTTGGTCAGCACGATGTCCGCGCACTCGACGGTGATCGAGGCGGAGTCGCTGTTGTCGGTCGCGTCCTCGGCGGGCTCGTTGGAGGCCGTCACGCTCGCGGTGTTGGGGATCGTGCCGCAGTTGGCCGCGGTCGTCTCGCCGCTCACCGTGACGCTGGCGCTCCCGCCGGGCTCGAGGGTGTCGAAGTCGCAGTCGAGGACCTGGTCGTCGCCGGTGCCCGTGATCTCGCAGCTCGCGCTGTCCTCGGACCACGTGATGCCGTCGGGCAGCGCGTCATGCAGCTCGACGTCGTAGGCGTTGCCGGCGCCGTCGTTGGTGACCGTGATCGTGAAGCTGGCCGTGTCGCCCGCGCTGATGGGGCTGGTGTCGGCGGTCTTGTCGACGTGGATGTCGGGGCACAGGACCGCGAGGTCCGCGTCGTCGGTGTTGTTGGCCTGCGTCTCGGCGTCGTCGGCCTCGTTGGCGGCCCCGACCGTCACCTCGTTGTGGATGGACGGGCAGTCGACGGCCGTGGTCGTACCGCTGACGATGATGTCGATGTGGGCGCCGGCCGCCAGGCTGGCGAACGCACAGTCCAGGACGCCGCTCGCGATCGAGCAGCCGGGGGTCGTGGTCTGCCAGTCGGCCGAGCCGGGCAGGACGTCGTGGACGGTGACGTCATGCGCCGTGCCGGGGCCGAGGTTGCTGACCGTGATCGTGAAGCCCGCCTCGTCACCGGCGCTGACCGGCGTCTTGACGGCCGACTTGGTGACCGCGAGGTCGGGGCAGTCGACGACGACGGTGGCGTCGTCGACGTTGTTGCCCGCGTTGCCGGCCGGCTCATTGTCGGCGGCGACGGTGGCGGTGTTCGGGACGCTGCCGCACACCTCGGGGCTCGTGGTGCCGGAGACGCGGACCGTCGCGCTCGCGCCGGGGGCCAGCGTGGCCCACGAGCAGTCGAGCACCTGGTCGTCGCCGGTGCCCGTGATCGTGCACGCGTCGCTGTCCTCGGACCACGTGATGCCGTCGGGCAGCGGGTCCGAGAGCGTGACGGCGTAGGCGGTGCCGGTGCCGACCGCGCCCGAGTTCGAGACCGTGATGTCGAAGGCGATCGGGTCGCCCGCGTTGACCGGCGACTCGACGGCCGTCTTGAGGACGGACACGTCCGGGCACTGGATCGTGACCGAGGCGCTGGCCTCGTCCGAGCCGTCGTTGCCGGTGATGACCGTGGCCGTGTTGTCGACCACGCCGCAGTTCACGGCGGACGACGTCGCCACCACGTGGACGCTGGACGTGGCGCCGGCGGCCAGCGAGGCGGCGGCGAAGCTCAGCTGGTTGCCCACCAGGGTCCAGCCGGCGCTGGGGGCCGCGAGCGACCACGAGAACGCGGGGTTGAGCGTGTCGGACGCCGACACGGCATAGGCCGTGCCGTCGCCGAGGTTGGCCACGGTGATCGTGAACCCGATCTGGTCGCCCGCGTTGACGACCGCGTCATCGGCGGTCTTGGTGATGTCGATCCGGGCGCACAGGACGGTGATCGAGCCGTCGTCGCTGTTGTTGCCGAGCACGTTCGACGGCTCGTTGGTCGCCGAGGCCGTGCCGGTGTTGTCGATCGGGCCGCAGCTGGCGGCCGAGGTCACGGCGCTGACCGAGTAGCTCTTCGATGCGCCGGGGGCCAGGGTGCCGACGGTGCACGACAGCACCTGCGCGCCGTCGGGGCCGCTGATCGTGCAGTCGGCCTCGGATTCGGTCCAGTGGAGACCGGCCGGCAGGTCGTCGCTGAGCGTGACCCCGGTGGCCGTGCCCTGGCCGATGTTCTCGACCTTGATCGAGAAGGTGGCCGTGTCGCCCGCGTTGATGCTCGCGCCGTCGGGTGTCTTGGTGACCTTGACGTCCGGGCACAGGACCTGGATCGACGCCGACGCGGAGTCGGTGCCGTCATTGGTCGTGGTCGCGTCGCCCGTGTTGTCCACCGGGCCGCAGCTGGCGGCGGTGGTGGGGCTCACGAGGTGGACGTGGAAGGACGTGCCGGCGGCCATCGTGACGCCGTTGGCGCCGCCGAACGAGAGGATCCCGTTCGAGATCGCCCAGGTGCCGGTGGTGTTGGCCGCGTCGATCGACCAGCTGAGGCCGGCGTTCGCGGGCAGGGTGTCGGTGACCTTGACGCCGAAGGCGGTGCCCGGGCCGTTGCTCGCGATCGTGAGCGTGAACCCGATCTGGCTGCCGGCCGAGACGGACGCGGCGTCGGCGGTCTTGGTCAGGTCGATGGTGGCCGGGATGACCCGGAAGCACTCGGTGGTCGAGTTGGTGTGCTTGGCGGCGAGGTACTTGGAGCCGGCCGCCGGCGTGTACTCGACGCGGAAGCAGTAGTAGCCCGTCTGCGTCGGGGTGAGCTCGTCGCTGTCGGCCTCGCCACCGCTGAGCGTCTTGGTCGCGCCGACCTTGGTGCCGCCGCTGGTACAGTCGGGGGCGCCGTTCGCGTTCGGGCCGCAGACGAAGAAGTCCGCGGTGCCGGTGACGGTGCCGCTGCTGCCCGTGAGGGTGGCGTGGTCGGTGACCGTCTCGCCCTTGTTGATCACGCCGACGCTGCCCAGGCTCGCGCCGCCGAGCCCGACCTGGGTCGCGATGTCCGGCCTGGAGCACAGCGAGAACGAGCCGTTGGCGAAGTCGGACAGCGTGGAGTCGGGCGACGGCGAGGAGCGGGTCTCCGCCACGAACGAGGCGAAGCAGCCCGCGTCGAGCCCGAGGGCCGTGAGGTCGATGCCGCCCTCGACCATGCCGCCGGCCGGGATGTCATCGGCGGGCTCGTCGGCGAACTTGTCGTCGAACGCCCAGGCCGGGTTGGTGGACGAGGTCGCGGCGATGGCGCAGCGCGCGTCTCCGTTCGGGGCCGTGGCGCAGGAGCCGCCGGTCTCGACCAGGTCGAGGCCGTTGCTCCACTCGTAGACCCGCAGGACCGGGTTGGCGCCGCCGTTCTCGAAGTCGATCTGGACGAGGACGTCGCCGTTGGCGTGCTGCCCGGCGAAGGCGCCCGTGGCCGGGCCGCCGGTGAGGCCGAAGTCATTCTTCAGGAACCAGAAACCGACCTGCGCCGCGCCGTTGGAGGCGTACCGGTCGAGGCCGAAGTAGACGATCAGGTTGCCGTCCTTGCGATACGCCGCGGCGTACGCGTGGGCGATGTCGTTCTTGTCCTGCGGCTGGCTGACGGTCGTCCACAGCCAGCTGGTGATGTCGGTGACGTCCTTGGTGGAGCCGCCGTCGAAGTACTTGTCGCCGTTGCCGTTGACGGCGTCGTTGACGAACACCGTCTCGAACGCCGCGTCGTTGTCGTTGAACACGGCGTTCCAGTCGTCGCCCGCGGCGCCGCCGTTCTCGACGTTGCCGTCGAGCTCGAACAGGCCGTCGTCGTGGACGGCGAGCACGCTCGCCGGAGCCGCGAAGGTCATGTACTGCAGCAGGAGCGAACACACGAACAGCGCCGACCAGAACAGCACGAGGCTCTTCCTGGCGCCGTCGCCCATCGAGTAGGTCAATCCCCGAGACCTCATCCCCAGATCCTCCCGGTGCGGGACGCAAGACCGGCGATACCGCCGCTCTCCCGTGATGACAACCGCCGGGTGCCCGAACCCGACGTTCCTTCGACCGGATGCATGCCCCGCTCCGGCCGGTGGGCTCCGGACCCCGGACGGTACTCGTGGAGGGTCGCCGAAGGTACTGGGACGCTCTGCTCCGCATCCGACCCAATCCCACCCGGACGCCCCGGACGGCACAGCCCGCGACGCGGAATTCGGTGCGGGGGGTCACCGCCGGTCCTGGTACCTCGGTACCGGCTGCGGCACCCGGTACGATGTCGACCGTCCCCGGCGTCCCGCCCGCGAGGAGGTCACGTGCCCAGCCCCAGCGCCCCGCCCGAGCCCGCCGCCCCGATCCGCCGCCGGGTCGCCGCCGCGGTGGAGCGCGCATGGTCGCGGGCCGTCGCGGAGGGACGGCTGCCGGCGGTCGAGGGCGAGACGGCTCTCCCCCGGGTGGAGGTGGAGCGGCCGGCGAACCCGGCCTTCGGGGACCTCGCCACCAACCTCGCGATGAAGCTGGCGCGGCCGCTGCGCCGCCCGCCGCTGGAGATCGCCGAAGCGCTGGCCGCGTCGCTCGAGGCCGGGGCGGAGGGCGGGCTCATCGCGTCCGCTGAGGTCGCGCGGCCGGGATTCCTCAACCTGCGGGTCGCGGACGCCGCGTACGAGGCGCTGGTGGGCGACATCCTCGCTGACCCGGCCGGCTGGGGCCGCATCCCGGCCGTCAACCCGCGGCGGGTCAACGTGGAGTTCGTGTCGGCCAACCCCACCGGGCCGCTGACGGTGGGCAACGCGCGCGGAGCGTTCGTGGGCGACCTCCTGTGCCGGGTGCTCGAGGCCGGCGGCCAGTCGGTGACGCGCGAGTACTACTTCAACGACTCGGGCACGCAGATCGACCATCTCGGCGCGTCGGTCGCGGCGGTGCGGCGCGGCGAGCCGGTGCCCGACGAGGGCTACCGGGGCGCCTACGTGGAGGACCTGGCACGGGCGGTGCCGGACGACGTCTGGGCGACGGCCACCGCGGACAGTGCCGACACCGCGGCGGTGCTCGGCGGCTGGGCCTCGCGGCGCGTGCGGGGCATGATCGAGGCCAGCCTCGCCCGGCTGGGCGTCCAGTTCGACGTGTGGAAGAGCGAGGCGTCGCTCCACGACGAGGGCTGGGTGGCGCGGGCCGTGGAGCGCCTGCGGGCCTCCGGCCAGGTCTATGAGCAGGATGGCGCGACCTGGTTCCGGTCCATGGCCTACGGCGACGACAAGGACCGCGTGATCTACCGCTCGGACGGCCGCCCGACGTACTTCGCGGCGGACATCGGCTACGTCACCGAGAAGTTCAGCCGCGGCTTCGATCACCTGATCTACATCTGGGGGGTCGACCACCACGGGACGGTGGCCCGCAACCGGAACGCCGCCCAGGCGATGGGCTATGACCCGGACCACTACCAGGTCATCCTGATCGGCTGGGTCCGGTTCGTGGCCGACGGCGTCGAGGTGTCGATGTCCAAGCGCGCCGGCACGTTCGTGACGCTCGACGACCTGCTGGACGCGGTGGGCACCGACGCCGCCCGCTGGTTCTTCGCCTCCCGCGCCGCGCACGTCGAGATCGACTTCGACATCGAGCTGGCGAGGAAGCAGTCGTCCGAGAACCCGGTCTACTACGTCCAGTACGCCCACGCACGCATCGCGTCGATCCTGCGCAAGGCGCAGGAGGCCGGGCTGGCGCCTGCACCGGACGTGATGGGGCTGCTGTCAGGCGAGCCGGAGGCGGCGCTGGTGCGCGTTGTGGCGCGGCTGCCCGAGGTCGTCGAGGACGCGGTGCTCGCCGAGGAGACGCAGGGCGTCACGGCCTACGCGACGGAGCTGGCCACCCAGTTCCACGCCTTCTACCGCGACGCGCGGGTCGTGGACCCCGCCGAGCCGGAGCGATCGGCCAAGCGCCTGGCGCTGGCGCTGGCGACCAAGACGACGCTCGCCAACGCACTGGCGCTGCTGGGGATCTCGGCACCCGAGTCGATGTAACGGGCGCCGGGGCCGGCGGGACCGTCGGGGCTAGCCGGCGAGGCCCAGGACGTTGGCGAGTCGGCCCAGCGTGCGGTCCGAATCCGCCGTCACCAGCACGACGCGGTCCGGCGCGGGCGTCAGCACGGACGCGGACCGGCCGGCCGCCTTCAGGCTCGCCACCAGGCCGTCGAGCGCGGCCGCGTACTCGCGCGCGTCGGCCCGCGTGTCCCAGGCCGTGTCGAGGACCACGCCGGTCGCGCCGTCCGGGCCCTCGACGAGCGCCACCCGGTCGCCGCCCCAGCCCGCCGCCGCGTCCGCCGACACCGAGCCGCTCGCGCCGCCGCCGTCGCGGAGCACGATCTCGAGCTGGAACTCGCCGAGCGTGTCCTGGATCGGCACGCTCCACCCGGTTCCCAGGCGCCCGGCGAGGTCGGCCGGGAAGGTCACCTTCACCGCCGGCTCGTCGGCCGCGAGCTTGTCCGCGTGGAGCACCTGCTCGGTCGTGTCGGGCGGGTCGTCGTACCGCGCATCGATCGCCGCGAAGCCGCCGCCGGACCAGTCGCCGAGCGTCAGCTGGAGGCCGGCGGTGTACGGGAACAGCAGCGCCTCCTTGAGGATCGCCGGCATCTTCGCCAGCACAGCCTCCGCCGCCGGATCGGTGGCGCCGACGGCCTCGGCCAGCTCGGCCGGCGTCAGGTGTTGCTGCGCCCACAGGCTCATGAGCAGCGTCGCGTCGCCCTCGACCAGCGTCGTGCGCGCGAGCGACCGGTCCCCCTGGTCCGTCGCCTCCCCGACCAGCGCGCGCAGCCCGAATGCCTGGTCCTGGAGCGCGTGGGTGAACTCGTGGGCGTAGGTCACCTTCTCCGTGGGGCCGATGTCGCCCGTGCGCGAGATGACGTACATCCGCTTGGTCTCGTCGTCGTACAACCCCGCGACCTGGCTGGTGAGCAGCTCGATGTACAGGTCCTCGAGCGACTCGTCCCCGGGCATCAGGAGCAGCTCCTTGTACAGCCGCTCGAAGCCCGCGACCAGCTCCTCGGGGTTGTCCTCGTTGAAGCTGGTGGTGACGAACTCGCGCAGGCCGGCCTCGTCCAGCACGGCCCGCTCGACGGGCGCGCCGAGCTCCAGGCCGCGGAGCTGCGCAACCTGGGCCTCGATCTCCTCGTACAGCGCCGCGTTGTCGTCGCTGGCGACGGGCGTGGGAGCGGGGCTGGGCGACGCGTCGGCCGTCGCGGACGGCGTTGGCGTCGCGGTCGCGGGGGCGGCGGTGGGGGTCGCCGACGGGGCCGGGCCGCCGCAGGCGGCGACGAGGACGAGGACGGCGACGAGGGCCGGGCCGCCGGAGCGGCGTCGAAGGGCGTGCATCGCGGGGGATTCTGCCATGCCGCCCCGGACGTGCCCGGTGTGGGTTCGGGTTCCCGGCCGCCGCGGGGCGGACCGGGCCCGTGCGGGCGCCGAGCGCCGGACGAGGTGTCCGTTTCTTAATCGTCTGGGGGCTCGCGGTTGAATCTCGGCCGCCTATGGTTCCAATCGGAACACCCCTCAGGTTCCATCCTCCCTCCCTCGGGACCGGAGGCGCCGATTGGGCAGGCGTCTCCGGTCCTTCTCGTTGTGCTCGGGAGCTCCGGCCGCTCCCGGCGCGGGAGCTCCGGCCGAACGCCCCAGCGACGCGGGACCGCAGGCTCCACCGTTCCGGTGCGCGCGGGTGAAGCGGCCCGTGGAAGAATGGGGGCATGGAGCTCACCTGGTACGGACGAACCTGCATCCGGCTGCGCGGCAAGGACGCCGTCGTCGTGAACGACCCCTATCCCTCGATCGTCGGGCCCACCGGGCGGGGGATCACGGGCGACGTGATCACGTTCAGCCACCCGGACGACGCCCCGCCGCCGAAGAAGGCGGCGAAGCTGTCCCGTGACGGCGGGACGGCGATCCCGTCCAGCCTCGAGGCGGCGTTCGTGCTGGACGGCCCGGGCGAGTACGAGGTCCGCGACGTCCTGCTGACCGGCGTGCGCACGTACCGCGACGCCGTCCGGGGCGCCGAGCGCGGGCGCCAGACGGCGTTCGTGACCGAGCTGGACGGCATCCACACGATCCACCTCGGCGACATCGGCCACGAGCTGACCGAGGAGAAGCTCGCCGACATCGGGCGGGTGGAGGTGGTGTGCGTGCCCGTCGGCGGCGCGCTGTCGGCGACGATGGCCGCGGGCCTGGTCGCCCAGCTGGACCCCAAGATCGTCGTGCCCATGACGGTGTGCGAGGTCGACGCCGACTGCGAGGAGGCGCTCGGCAAGTTCCTCCACGAGATGGGCGCGGAGCCGGCGGTCCAGCCGCGGCTCTCGGTGACGCCGTCGAGCCTGCCACCCGAGACGACCACGGTGCTGCTGGAGCCGCGCGGCCGGGCCTGAGAGGCCTCGCCAGCCGCGGGCCGTCGAGCCCTGCCCTACGCCCCCCGCCGGTACACGATCCGGCCGCGCTTGACCACGGCGTCGACCAGGTCCGCCCCCACCCAGTAGGGCAGCTGCTCGACGCTCGAGGCGCGCCAGACCACGACGTCCGCGAGCTTGCCGGGCTCCAGCGATCCCACCTGGTCCGCCCGTCCAACCGCCTGGGCGGCGTTGATGGTGACCGCGACCAGCGCCTCGGCGGGCGTCAGGCCCATCTCGAGGCACGCGATCGTCATCACCAGCGGCAGGTTGGGGTTGGGCGAGGTGCCGGGATTGAAGTCCGTCCCCAGGGCGACCGGCACGCCGGCATCGATGAACCGCCGGGCCGGCGCGGCGTCGTCCGCCATCAGGAACCACGTGGTGCCGGGCAGGAGCGTCGCGACGGTCGGCCGCTCGCCCTGGGCCGCCGCGGCGAGGGCGGCGACCCCCTCGTCGCTGGGCGTGTGCAGGTGGTCGGCGGACAGCGCCCCCAGCTCCGCGGCGAGCTCGGCGCCGCCCGAGGGCGCCAGCTCGTCCGCGTGGAGGCGGACCGACATCCCGTAGGCGGCCGCGGCCACCAGGATCCGGCGGCTGTGATCGGCGGTGAACACGCCCTGCTCGCAGAACACGTCGCACGAGACGGCCCGCCCCTGCGCCGCGACCCCGGGCAGCTGCTCCTCGATCACGCTGCGGACGTACGCCTCCGTCCCGTCCGGCCGCGAGCGGTACTCCGGCGGTACGGCATGCGCCCCGAGATACGTGGGCAGGACGTCCACCGGACCTTCGCGCCCGAGCTCGAAGGCGACCTCGAGCAGGCGGAGCTCCGTGGCCAGGTCGAGGCCGTACCCGGACTTCGCCTCGATGGTCGTAACGCCGTGACGTGCCATCTCGTCCAGCCAGCGCCGGCCGTGGGCGGCCAGGTCCTCGGCGGAGGCGGCCCGCGTCGCGGCGACCGTGGACAGGATCCCGCCCCCGGCGGCGAGGATCTCGAGGTACCCGGCCCCGCGCTGGCGCAGGAGGAGCTCGCCCTCGCGGGACCCCGCGAACAGCAGGTGGGTGTGGGGGTCCACCAGCCCGGGCGTCACCACCCCGCGACTCGCGTCGAGCCGGGCGAAGCGGGACATCGGGTAGCCGGAGAGCTCGAGGCCCCGCTCCAGCCGGTCGCGCGGTCCGACCCCGACGACCTGGCCCTCCCAGCAGGCGACCACCGGGGCGCCGGGCGCGTCCGGTCCCCCGGCGTCGGCCGCGTCGAGCAGCGCGAGATCTCCCTGCGCCGTCCCGCGGCGGACCCCGCCGGCCAGCGTCGCGACCTGCGACGCGCCGTGGATCAGCAGCCCCGGGGCCTCCGCGTTGCCGCGTCCCCCCTCGATCAGCCGGAGCGTCATCCCACGCCGCGGGCGGCGGCCAGCCGCAGCTCGAGCGCCATGTCCGGCGTGAAGTCCCGCAGGCGGATGGCCGCCGCCGCGGCCACCAGGCGCTCCTCGACCGGCGCATCGGCGGGCGCCCCGGCGCGATCCGCGACGTCGAGCAGCGCGGCCACCGGCGCCAGGCCGATGAGCTCCGATTCCGCGAGCTCCACGCCGTCCTCGGCGGCCAGCTCGGCGACCGCGTCCCACGCCTGCCACAGGGGCGTGGTCCGGAAGTCCAGCAGGTTCATCGAGACCTGGGCGCGGACCGGGTGGCCGCGCTCCGGCTCGTCGACCCGGAACCCGTTGGCCTGGACCCGCGGCAGCCCACCCCCGGACTCCCGGACGCGCCGCGCGATCCGCTTCGCCAGCTCCACGTCGTCAGAGGCCAGGTTGATGTTCCAGGCGATCAGGAACGGCCGCGCCCCCACGGCCGTCGCGCCCGCCCGCGGGTGCATCCGCGGCGGCCCGAAGTCCGGCTGCCGTCCGTGGTGCGCGATCTCGGCCTTGAGGCCTTCGTACTGGCCGCGCCGGACGTCGGCCAGCCTGACCCGGTCCGAGCGGACCGCCGCCTCGGCGTAGAGATAGACGGGGAGGTCGAACCGGCCGGCGATCCGGGCGCCGAACGCCCGGGCGAGGTCCACGCACCCCTCGATCTTCGTGTCCCCGAGGGGCACGAACGGGATCACGTCCACGGCCCCGATCCGGGGGTGCTCGCCCGTGTGCCGCTCCATGTCGATGTCCTCGATGGCCTGGGCGACGAGCCGCTCGAGGCCCTCGGACACGGCGTCGTGCTCGCCGGCCACGGTGAGCACGCTGCGGTTGTGGCTGGGGTCGGAGGTCCGGTCGAGGAGGACCACGCCCGGGGCGGACGTCAGGGCATTCGCCAGGCGCTCCACGACGTCGAGGCGCCGGCCCTCGGAGACGTTGGGCACGCTTTCGACGAGCACGTCTCGATGCTACAAGGCCGCAGCGGCGGCGGGGCCGCGGTCCTGCGCGGCGCCCGGGCCGGTCCGCCACGCTGCGCACCGCCCGGGCGGTCGTGCGCGCGGCCGCGACGGATGTCGCATCGCACATCGGCTGCCGATCGCCGTACACTCCGTCGCCATGGCGTCTCCGAGTCGCAGCCTCCTGCGCCACCCCGACTTCCTCAAGCTCTGGACGGCCGAGTCGGTCTCGGTCTTCGGCAGCTCCATCACCCAGCTGGCGCTGCCGCTGATCGCCGCGACCACGCTCAAGGTCAGCCCGTTCGAGTTCGGGCTGCTGACGACGATCGAGTTCCTGCCGTTCATCCTGCTCAGCCTGCCGGCCGGCGTGTGGGTGGACCGCCTGCGGCGCCGCCCGATCATGATCGTGGCCGACGTCGGGCGCGCCGCCGCGATCGCCTCGATCCCGGTCGCGTTCGCGTTCGACGCCCTGACGATCTGGCAGCTGTACGCCGTCGGCTTCGTCAACGGCTGCCTGACCGTGTTCTTCGACGTCGCCTACCAGAGCTACCTGCCCTCGGTGGTGGACCGCGACCAGCTGGTCGAGGGCAACTCGAAGCTGGAGATCACGAGGTCCGCGTCGCAGATCGCAGGGCCGACCGCGGCCGGCCTCCTGATCGGGTTCCTCAAGGCGCCGTTCGCGATGACCCTGGACGCCCTGAGCTACCTGTGGTCGGCGGCGTTCCTGGTTTGGATCCGGCGGCCCGAGCCCCCGGTCGAGCCGCACGACGAGGCCGTCCACGGGCCCAAGCCGTCGATGCGGCAGGAGATCGGCGCCGGGCTGCGCTACGTGACCGGCCATCGCTGGCTGCGCTCGATCGCGGCGACCACCGGGACCTCCAACTTCTTCGGCAACGTCGGGGGCGCGATCCTGATCCTGTACCTGACCACCGAGCGGGGGCTGGGACCCGAGGCGATCGGGCTCGCGTTCTCCGTCGGCTCGCTGGGGTTCCTGGCCGCCGCGCTGTTCACCGGGCGCCTCACGGCGCGGCTGGGCGTCGGGCGGATGCTGGTGATCACCGCGATCGGGTTCAGCCTGTCGGCGCTCCCGATCGCCTTCGCGCCCGACGAGCTCATCTGGTGGGCGGTCGCGCTGGGCGGGTTCATGGGCGGCTTCTGCAGCGTCGGCTGGAACATCAACCAGGTCTCGCTGCGCCAGGCGATCACGCCACCCCGGATGCAGGGCCGGATGAACGCCACGATGCGGTTCATCGTGTGGGGCACGATGCCGGTCGGCTCCATCCTCGGCGGCGCCCTGGGCGGGATCATCGGGCTGCAGGAGACGATCGTGGTCGGCGCCCTGGGCGGGCTGGTCGCGTTCGTCCCGGTGACCCTGTCGTCGGTGCGGTCGATCGTGAGGATGCCGGAACCGGTCGAGGACGCCCCGACGCCGGGCGCTCCGGCCCCGGCCGCCGAGCTCGCGTAGGCCGCCCCGGCCGCCGAGCTCGCGTAGGCCGCCCCGGCCGCCGAGCTCGCGCAGGCCGCGCCGGCCGGGACGCCGGCCGCGCTACCCGTCCAGCATCGGGATGCGCACGCCGCGCTCCCGGGCCACCTCGATCGCCCGCTCGTAGCCCGCGTCGACGTGGCGGACCACGCCCATCCCGGGATCGGTCGTCAGCACTCGCTCCAGCTTGCGCGCGGCCAGCTCGGTCCCGTCGGCGACGCAGACCATTCCGGCGTGCTGGCTGTACCCGATGCCCACGCCGCCGCCGTGGTGGATCGACACCCAGGTCGCCCCCGCGGCGGTGTTGACCAGCGCGTTGAGCAGCGGCCAGTCGGCGACGGCATCCGTCCCATCGGCCATCGCCTCGGTCTCGCGGTTGGGCGAGGCCACGGACCCCGAGTCGAGGTGGTCGCGACCGATCACGATCGGCGCCCGGACCTCCCCCGAGGCGACCAGGCGGTTGAACTCCAGCCCGGCCTTCGCGCGCTCGCCGTAGCCCAGCCAGCAGATCCGCGCCGGGAGGCCCTGGAACGGGACCTTCGCCTCCGCCATCTCGATCCATCGGCGCAGTCCCTCGTCCTCCGGAAACAGCTCCAGGATCGCCCGGTCGGTGCGCAGAATGTCCGCGGCATCCCCGGACAGCGCCGCCCAGCGGAACGGGCCCCGGCCCTCGCAGAACTGCGGCCGGATGAACGCGGGCACGAAGCCCGGGTAGTCGAAGGCGTTGGCGACACCCGCCTCCTGCGCCTGCGCCCGGAGGTTGTTGCCGTAGTCGAACACGACGGCGCCCGTGGCCTGGAACGCCAGCATGGCGCGCACGTGGGCGGCCATCGACCGCTTCGCGCGGGCCTCGTACACGTCCGGCTGCGTGCGCCGGAGCGCCAGCGCGTCCGGGAGGCTGATCTCCGCCGGCACGTAGCCCGCCAGCGCGTCGTGGGCCGAGGTCTGGTCGGTCACGACGTCGAACCGCTCGCCCCGCTTCGCCCACATCGGCTCGATCTCGGCGGCGTTGCCGACCAAGGCGATGGACGTTGCCTCGCCACGTTGCGCCGCGAGGCGAGCGAGCGCAAGCGCGGCCTCGGGCGAGTCCGTCAGCTGGTCCACGTAGCCGATCTCGTGGCGGCGGCGCGCCCGCGCCCCGTCCACCTCGATCGCGAGGCACACGCCCTCGTTCATCGTCACGGCCAGCGGCTGCGCGCCGCCCATGCCGCCCAGCCCGGCGGTCAGCGTGACGGTGCCCTTGAGCGATCCACCGAAGTGCCGCCGGGCGCACTCGGCGAACGTCTCGTACGTGCCCTGGAGGATGCCCTGGGTGCCGATGTAGATCCACGACCCCGCGGTCATCTGGCCGTACATCATCAGGCCCTGCCGCTCGAGGTCGCGGAACACCTCCCACGTCGCCCAGCGGCCGACGAGGTTGGAGTTGGCGATCAGGACCCGGGGCGCCCACTCGTGCGTCCGGAACACCGCGACGGGCTTGCCGCTCTGGACGAGGAGCGTCTCGTCGTCGGCGAGCCGGCGGAGCTCGCGGACGATGGCGTCGAACGCCGCCCAGCTGCGCGCCGCGCGCCCGGTGCCGCCATACACGACCAGGTTGTCGGGATCCTCCGCCACCTCGGGATCGAGGTTGTTCATCAGCATCCGCAGCACGGCCTCCTGCTGCCAGCCGCGGGTCGAGAGGTCGGTGCCGCGCGGGGCGCGTACGGGACGCGCGCCGGTGAGCGTCGCGTCGGAGGGGGCCGCGTCCGAGGGGGCCGCGCCGGACGGGGCCGCGCCGGGGGTCGGGGTCGTCACGGGGCCGAGTCTACGCCGCACCCGGGGCGCGTCGTCAGGGCCGGATGCCGTCCACCAGCTGCTCGCCCAGCCGGCGCTCACCCACCGAGATGAGCGACACGATGACGCCCCGCTCGTCCACCAAGGCGTGGTAGGCGAGCAGGCCGCCAGCGCAGCTCGTGATGTACGCCGTCCGTCCGCCGAGCTCCGCCTCCGCGTTGCCGGCCACGCCGCCGGCCTGCGCGCACGCCCCCTCGTTGTAGGTGTCCCGCCAGTCGCGGAAGAACGCGTCCGAGAACACGCCCGGTCGCAGCCGCGCCACGACCCCCGAGGCCAGGTCGCTGGCGTCCACGGCGACGAAGAACGCGGCGGCCTCCACGTTGGCCACGAACGACGGGTCCGAGGCCGCCTCGGCGAAGGCCACGGTCTCCTGCCGGACGGCGACGCCGTCGACGTCGGCGGGCATCACCGAGAGCAGCGAGGCGTCCTCGGTCACGCCGCTCCCCGGGGACTGGGGCGTGGCCGATGCGCCCGGGGCGTCCGTCCGATCCGGCGTCGAGCCGGGCGTCGGCGACGGCGTCATCGGGCTCGCGACGTGGCTCGCCAGCGGCGGCGTCGTAGTGTCCGCTGGATTCGGACCGCACGCGGCCACGACCAGCGCCAGCGTCGCCACGAGCCTGGCCGCGACGGACGTGGCGGCCGTCGTTCGCGATCGGGTCGCCACCCTCAGTCGAGCTCCCGTCGCATCACCGGGAACCGCTCGTCGGGGGCCGCCACCGCGAACCCGAGCGCCTCCCAGAAGGCGGGCGTGGCGGCGCTCGTCGCCTCGGGTCGCGCCCCGACGTCGGGGTATGCCTCCACGGCGCTGAAGCCCCGCCGGGCAAGGTCGTCGCACACGGCCTCGACGAGCGTCGCCGCCAGGCCGTGCCCGCGGGCGGCGGCCGTCGTCGCGATGCAGGTGATGACCGCGGGCAGCGGCGACACCGGCAGCCTCGGGTACAGCTCCCGGGTGTGCATCGCGCGCGGGTAGGCCGAGAGCGGCCCGAACTGGGCGTAGGCGGCGGGTATGTCGTCCTCCAGCAGCACCTTCGCGTAGCTCCCGAACACCGCGAGCCCGCGACCCAGGAGGCGCAGCTTGGGCGGTGCATCCGCGGGCACGGCGGGGCGGGCGACAGGCCGGGGGGCGAACGGGTTCTCGACCGGCTCGTCGCCCCCGGCCAGGAACGGGTTGCGGGCAGGCGTCCGCGCTGTCGCGAACGGGTTCGACGCCGGGCCGTCGTCGTCGAGGGCGAACGGGTTGCGGGCCCGCGCGGGCGCCGCGGGGGCGGCCGGGGGAGGCGACGGCGCCAGCCACGACAACCGGGCGGCCTTGGAGCCGCGATCAGCGTCCTCCCAGTAGTCGCAGGAGCGGTGGTCGAAGCCCGGGTCCGCGCACGGCGGCAGCCGGGCGAAGGTCGCCTCGTCGGTGACGTCGATGATCCTGGCCGTGGTCGCCATCAGCGGCGAGTCTAGCCGCAGCCCGCGCGCGCCGCGGATCGCCGGGCCGGCGTCACGTCGTCGTCGAGGGCGCCCGTCCGGCCATGTCGTCCCGTCCGGCCGCCAGGTCCGCCAGCGCGCCGGCGTGGACCAGGGCCAGCATCGCCGCCATGTCCGGCCCGGGCTCCCGGTCCTCGACGAGCCCCGGGACCCGCTCCCGGATCCGGCGCAGGGCTTCGGCGACCCCGGCACCCGGCGTGGCGGGGTCGGGTGCCGGTGCGCCGAGTCGCAGGTCCAGCGCCTGCGCGGCGCACAGCAGCTCGATCGCCACGATCTGCTCCACGTGCCCGAGGACCGTCCGGGCGTGGCGGGCGGCCGCCGCCCCCATCGACACGTGGTCCTCCTGGTTGGCGGAGGTCGGGATCGAATCCGCGGACGACGGATGCGCCAGCACCTTGTTCTCCGACGCCAGGGCCGCCGCCGTGTACTGGACGATCATCAGCCCGCTGTTGCGCCCGGGGTCCGGCGACAGGAACGCGGGCAGCCCGCCGGACAGGCGCGGGTCCAGGAGCAGCGCGGTCCGGCGCTCGCTGATCGCGCCCAGCTCCGACAGCGCGAGCTTGGCGAAGTCGAGCGCCAGCGCGATCGGCTCGCCGTGGAAGTTGCCCCCGCTGATCACGAGTCCGCCGCCGGTCGCGAGCGCGTCCGGCGGGACCTCGCCGCCGGACGGGAACACCAGCGGGTTGTCGGTCGCGGAGTTGAGCTCGATGTCGAGCACCCGGCGGAGGTGATCCAGCGCGTCGCGGACGGCGCCGTGGACCTGGGGCACGCAGCGCAGCGAGTACGGGTCCTGGACCTTGTGGGCGGACCCGTGGTGTGCCCGCTGGAGGCCGGAGTCGCGCAGCAGGTGGCGAAGCTCGGCGGCGACCGCCACCTGGCCCGGGTGCGGCCGCGCCAGCTGGTACGGCGCCGCGAACGCCACGTCCGTGCCCAGCAGCGCCTCCACCGACATCGCCGCCGCGACCGATGCCGTCCGGACCAGCCGGTCGGCGTCCGCGAGCAGCAGCGCCCCGAGCGCGCTCATCAGCTGGGTGCCGTTGAGCAGCGCCAGTCCCTCCTTGGGCTGCAGCACCAGCGGCTCCAGCCCCGCTTCGCGCAGCGCCACCAGGGACGGCATCACCTGGCCGCCCAGCTCCACCTCGCCGCGGCCCACCAGCGGCAGCGCCAGGTGCGCGAGCGGCGCCAGGTCGCCGGACGCCCCCACGCTCCCCTGCTCGGGCACCACCGGGTGGATCCCGAGCTCCAGGAACCGGCAGATCCGGTCAACGAGCAGCGGCCGGCAGCCGGAGTGGCCGAGGGCGAGGGTATTCGCCCGGAGGAGCAGCATCGCGCGCACGACCTCGCGCGGGAACGGGCGCCCGACGCCCGCCGCGTGCGACGCGAGCAGGTTCTCCTGCAGCCGGGCCGCGTCCGCCGGCGGGATGAAGGTCGTGGCGAGATCGCCGAACCCGGTCGTCACCCCGTACACGACCTCGCCCCGCTCGACCAAGGCGTCGATGATGGCCCGCGCCTCGGCCATGCGCTCCCGGGCGTGGACGTCCAGCGCGGCGTGGGCGCCGTGGCGGGCAACTGCCTCCACGTCCCCGATGTCCAGGTCCGCGCCCGTCAGCACGACGAGGTCGCGCGGGTCGCGGGCCGGGGTCCGGCTGGGAGCGAAGTGGGCGTCGGTCACCAGTTGGAGGATAGTCGGCTATCCTCGGCTCCGCGCCCCCCGCGGCCACCGGCCCCGAGCCGGGCCCCGCCCCCGACCAGGAGTCCAGCCGCCCGTGCTCGCGTTCATCGACGAGATCGTCATCCCGTTCCTCGAGAGCCTGTACGGCGCCGTGGGGTACGCCGGCGTCATGGTCGCGATGGCCATCGAGTCGGCGATGGTGCCGCTGCCGTCGGAGCTGATCCTGCCGTTCGGCGGCTTCATGGTCTCGGATGCGACGCAGATCGAGCCGATCACCGGGCAGCCCTGGAGCTTCTGGATCGTCGTCATCGTGGCCACGATCGGGAACACGCTCGGGTCGCTCGTCGCGTACGCGGTCGGGGCCTACGGCGGACGCCCGTTCCTCGAGCGCTACGGCAAGTACATCCTGATCCGCCCGCACGAGATCGAGGTCGCGGACCGGTTCTTCGCGAAGCACGGCGCAGCGACGGTCTTCTTCGGCCGCCTGCTGCCGATCGTCCGGACGTTCATCTCGTTCCCGGCCGGCGTGACCCGGATGCCGCTTCGCAAGTTCATCCTGTACTCGACCCTCGGCGCCTTCCCGTGGTCGGTCGCCCTCGTGTGGGCGGGCATGCAGCTGGGCGCGAACTGGGTCGACATCCGGCACATGCTGGAGCCCTTCGACCTCGCGATCGCCGTGGCGGTGGTCGTCGGCGCGCTGGCGCTGCTGTGGTGGCGGCTGGGCATGCCGGGCCGGCCGAGCCGCGAGCCCGGAGACGCCGCCTAGGGTCAGCCCCAGGGCACCTCGTCGGCGCGGCGCAGGTGGCCGAGGTCGTTGAGCACCAGGGCCTTCGCGTCCTCCGGCCGGTCGTCGGCCTCCCAGCGCAGCACGGTCAGGTTCGCCTGCGCCTGGACGAACCGCTTGCGGTAGTCGCGCACGTCCGTGCCGAGGGCCACGCACAGCAGGATCCGGTTGGTGGAGCTGTGGGCGACGACGAGGACCGGCCGCTCGGGGGTGGTCAGTGCGGCACCCCAGCCGGAAGTCGCCGCCCGGAACGACGCCTTCGCGTGCCAGCGCCGGTGCTCGTCGAGCAGGTCCGACAGGAACGAGCGCACCCGCTCCGCGACGTCGTTGCCGGACTCGCCGCCGGGACACGCCAGCCGGTCCGGCGCGAGCTCCCACTCGGACCGCAAGGCGCGGTCCTGCTCGTCGATCTGGGCGTAGGTGCGCCCCTCCCACGCGCCGTAATCCATCTCCCGGAGGCGGGGGTCCGCCTCGACGCGCGCGCCGTGGCCCAGGATCTCCGCCGTCTCGCGTGCCCGGAACAGGGGGCTCGTGATGACCTGGTCGAAGCGCACCGGGGCGAGGCGGCGGGCGAGCGCCTCGGCCTGGCGGCGGCCGGCGGCGTTGATCGAGATGTCGATCCGCTGGCCGAGGTGCTGCTCGGGCTCGGAGCGGTCGGTCAGGCCGTGGCGGGTCAGGACGAGGGTGAGCATCGACCCCAGTCTAGGGCGAGCGTGGTCGCCGGAGCTCGACGGGCAGCCAACGGCGGGCCATGCGCGCGGCACCCGGCGCGTTGGCCATGGGACAATCGACCTGGAGGTAGCGCGCGATGAGCCAAGGCCACGATCCGGTCGAGGAGGTCACCGGGCCCCACGGTGTGGGCGACCACGGGGACGCGGGCCACGGTCACGACGACCACGGGCACGCGGGCGAGGCGCTCGGCCCGATCGACTGGACGATGTGGGCGATCGGCGTGTTGGGCGTGCTCGCGGCGCTCGCCGTCGTGGCCGCGATGGCCATGGGCACCGGGTTCTCGTTCACCGCCTGACGGGGCGGCCGCGCGAGGGACCCGTCCAGCGACGCGCGGCGATCGCGGCCGCTAGAACAGCCCGACGACGTTCCCGTCCGCGTCGATGTCGATCTTCTCGCCCGCCGGGTGGCTGGGCAGCCCCGGCATCGTGCGCATGTCGCCGGCGAGCGGGTAGATGAACCCCGCACCTGCCGCGAGCTTCACGTCGCGAACCGGGAAGCGGTAGCCGGTCGGGCGTCCCTTGACGTTCGGGTCGTGCGACAGCGAGAGATGGGTCTTGGCCATGCACACCGGGAGGTGGCCGTAGCCCAGGGCCGTGTACTCCGCGAGCGCCTTCGTGGCGGCCGGGGCGAAGTCCACGCCCGCCGCCCCGTAGACCCGGGTGGCGATCGTCTCGATCTTGTCGCGCAGCGGCATCTCGTCGGGGTAGAGGAGCCGGAACCCGTCCCCGTCCCCGGCCGCCGCGTCCCAGACGGCCGCGGCGAGCGCCTCCGCGCCCTTGCCACCCTCTTCCCAGTTGGTCGTGATGACGGCATCGCTGGCGCCCGACGCGAGCGCGACCTCGCGGATGACGTCGTACTCGGCCGGCGTGTCGGTCGGGAACGAGTTCATCGCCACGACCACCGGGACGCCGTAGGCCCGGACGAGCTCGACCTGGGCCGCGAGGTTCTCGCAGCCCTTCCGGACCGCCTCGACGTTCTCGGTCAGCAGGGCCGGGTCGAGCGGCTTGCCGGCGACGACCTTGCCGACGCCGCCGTGCATCTTGAGCGCCCGGATCGTGGCCACGATCACGGCCGCGTCCGGCCGGAGCCCGGACGCCCGGCACTTGATGTCGAAGAACTTCTCGGCCCCCATGTCCGCCCCGAAGCCGGCCTCGGTGACGACGATGTCGGAGGTCGACAGGGCGACGCGGTCGGCGATGATCGAGCTGTTGCCGTGGGCGATGTTGGCGAACGGGCCGCAGTGGACCCAGGCGGGCCCGCCCTCGAGCGTCTGGAGCAGGTTGGGCTTGATCGCGTCCCGGAGGAGCACCGTCATCGCACCGGCGACCCCGAGCTCCTCGGCGGTGACGGCCTTGCCCTCGCGGTTGGTCGCCATGACGATCCTGCCCAGGCGCGCCCGGAGGTCGAACAGGTCCTTGGACAGCGCCAGGATCGCCATGACCTCGGACGCGACCGTGATCACGTACTCGCTCTCGCGCGGGACGCCGTTCTCCTTGCCGCCAAGGCCGATGATCACGCGGCGGATCGCGCGGTCGCTGATGTCCACCACGCGCGGCCAGCGGATCGAGAACGGGTCAATGCCCAGCGCGTTGCCGTGGTGGAGGTGGTTGTCGAGGAACGCCGACGCCAGGTTGTGGGCTGCGCTGATCGCGTGGATGTCGCCGGTCAGGTGGAGGTTGAAGTCCTCCATCGGGATGACCTGGGAGTAGCCACCCCCGGCCGCACCACCCTTGATCCCGAACACCGGGCCCAGCGATGGCTGGCGGATCGTCAGGGCGGCCCGGTGGCCGATCCGGTTGAGGCCCTGGGCGAGCCCGACCAGGGTCGTGGACTTCCCCTCGCCCAGCGGCGTCGGCGTGATCGCCGTGACCACCACGTACTTGCCCCGCGGGCGCTCCCGCTCCACGCGCTCCACGCCGGTCAGGGTCACCTTCGCCTTCACCGGACCGTAGAACTCGATCTCCTCGTCGCGCAGCCCGATCTCGTGTGCGATGTCGATGATCGGGCGGGGGGTCGCCGCGCGGGCGATGTCGAGGTCCGACGGGACGGGCGTGGTGGCGGTCATTGGCGACTCCCGACGAGGTGCAGGGCCCCGTGCCCGCGGCCGTTGGAGGCCTGTGCCTGTGCCGCGCGGACGAGGTGGGTGAGGAGGAGCGCGTTGGTCACGGGGCCGACGCCCCCGGGGACGGGCGTGATGGCGGACGCGACCCGGCTGGCGGAGTCGAAGTCGACGTCGCCGACGAGCCGGTCGCCGACGACGTTGATGCCCACGTCCACGACCACGGCGCCGGGGCTCAGCATGTCCCCGGTGATCAGGCCGGGGACGCCGGCCGCGACGATCACGATCTCCGCGTCGCGGGTGTGGTGGGCGAGGTCCGCCGTCCGCGAGTGGCAGATCGTGACCGTGGCGTTCTCGCGCAGCAGGAGCAGCGCGGCGGGCTTGCCGACGACGTTGGACCGCCCGACGAGCGTCACCCGGCGGCCGGCCAGCGGGACCGCGGAGCGCTTGAGGATCTCCACGGCGGCGTGGGCGGTCGTCGGCAGGAAGCCCTCGTAGCCCAGGCTGAGCAGCCCCGCGTTGCGGGGGTGCAGGCCGTCGATGTCCTTGGCCGGGTCCAGGGTGTCGATCACCGTCGACAGCGGGATGCGCTTGGGCAGCGGCATCTGGACGATGACGCCGGCCACGGTCGGGTCCGCGTTGAGGACCTCGATCTCGCGCCGGACGGCGGCCGACGAGGCGCGCCCGGGGATCTCGACCAGGCGGCCCGTGATCCCGACCTTCTCGCAGGAGCGGAGGATCTGGTTGAGGTACACGGCGGACGGGGCGTCCCTGCCGACCAGGACGACGGCCAGCACCGGCGCGAAGCCGTGCCGGCCGCGGAATGCCGCGACGTCATTGGCGACCGTCGCCCGGATCTCGGCGGCGATCGGCGCGCCGAGCAGGAGCCGCGGACCCTCGCTGGTCATCGGGGCGTCACGCGCTCGCTTCCGGGAGCGGCTCCCGGGACTCGCCGGCGCGCACGACCTCGCGCGTTCGGTCGGCCAGCCGCTCCACCTCGTCGGCGAGCTCCTCGGTCCGCTCGTACAGGTCGCGAGCCATGGACTCGTCGCCCAGCGATGGAAGGTTGATGTACACGTTGGCGGCCGCGGACCGGCAGGCCGCGACGGCCATCAGGCTCGAGACCTCGAGGTCCGACGAGGCGTTCGCGTTGCTGCGTCCGGCCAGCGACTCGGCGAGGCGGACGACCTCGAGGCACGCCTCCACGGTCCGCAGCGGGGCCATCGTCGCCCCGTGGGCAGCTGCGCGGATGGCTGCGGCGCGGACGGCCTTCTCCTCCTCCGTCTCGCGGGGGAGCTTCATCGCCGCCCCGTAGCCCGCGTAGGCCGTGGCGTCCTCGTCGGCCAGCGCCAGGAACCGGTCGGCGAGCGCCTCGGCCTCCGCGCCGGCGCGCGCGTTGAGGCCGGCGTGCGCCGCGTACTTCGGGCGACCCAGCGACAGGTTCGCGACCATCGTCACGAGGGCGGCCCCGAGGCTGCCCGCGATCGCCGCCGCGGCCCCACCACCGGGGACAGGCTCGCCCGAGGCGAGCCGTTGGACGAACTCGGCGACCGTCAGGTCGCGAAAGCTGCTGCTCTCATCCACGGGCTGATTGTAGGAGCGCCCAGCGCGGCTCTGCGAGCCGGACCGGCCCGTGATTCGGAGTCCGTCCGACCCTCCGCCGCGATCCGGCGGCGATGGCCCGCGGGGCGAGCGCCAGGCGCCCGCCCCGGCAGCCGACCCCAGGGAGCCGACGGGGAGGAGCCGCGACTCCGCGTGTGGTGAGGCCCTCAGGCGGCCTGGTCCAGCCCCTCGATCGCCCAGCGGCGGGAGCGGTGCTGGTACGTGAGCGCGAGCCTGAGCGTGGGGGTGTCCACCTCGAACACCGTGCGCGGCCCGGTGATGGCCGGGTACGCGGAGCTCTCGTCACGGACCGCGACCAGCCTCGTCACGGGCAGGCGGTCCTCGCCCCACGTGATCTCGCGCGGCGAGCCGCTGAACCAGTCGGTGCGGACCTGGACGCTGACCGGTGCGACGCGAACCATCGCCATGGTGGTGTCTCCTTCCCTCGGCGGGGCCGTCGTCACCCGGGGGCACGCCGGATGCGAACGTCTGTTCGTATCTGACGAGACACTAGACCGAACAGGCGTTCGATGTCAAGCGTCCGCGTCGAGATCCTCCACCTCGTCCGTGACACCTTCGCTGTCACGATCCGCCGGCGTCCCGGCCGCGTCGACGTGGACGCCGTGACGGCGCTCCACGGCCGTCATCGGGTCGCGCTCGAATGGCGCCGGCAGGTCCGCCCGCACGAGCCGGGCCCGGGTCATCGAGCGCTGGCCGTACTTGCGCCGGATGCGGTCGAGCGCCTCCGCGGCCTGGTGGCGGCGCGGGTCGCCGGGATCGAACATCGCCAGCTGCTCGCGGTCGCGGAAGTTGGACGCCGTGACGCCCACCAGGCGGATGCGCTGCCCATGGAGCTCGCGGCGCAGCAGCATGAGCGCCGCGTCGTAGATCGGCTCCGTGAGGTCGGACGGGACCTCGAGGCCCACCTGGCGGGTGATCGTCGCGAAGCTCGAGTCGCGGAGCTTGAGGTGCACCGTCGCGGCCCGCAGCCCCGAGGCGCGCAGGCGCCCCGCGACGCCGTCGGCCATGCCCAGCAGCGTGCGCTCGATGACCTCGCGGTCCGCGGTGTCGACGTCGAACGTGTGCTCGTGCCCGATCGTCTTCGCGGCCTCGCCGCCCGCCACCGGGTCGGGGTCGATCCCCACCGCCCGCTCGACGAGCGACGCCCCGTGCTTGCCGAACCGCCGGACCAGCGCGTCCGGCGGCAACGCCGCGAGGTCCCCGATGGTCCGCACGCCGAAGTCGCGGAGCGCGGCCGCCGTCTTCTCGCCGACGCCCCACAGGCGCGAGATCGGCAGCGGCGCGAGGAAGGCGGCCTCATCGCCCGGCGGCACGACGACCAGCCCGTCGGGCTTGCGCAGGTCCGACGCGATCTTGGCCACCAGCTTGGTCGTGGCCACCCCGACCGACGCGGTCAGGCCCACCTCGTCGTGGATCGTTGCCTTGATCCGGCGCGCGATCGTCTCGCCGTCGCCGAACAGGGCGCGGGACCCCGTCACGTCCAGGAACGCCTCGTCGATCGACACCGGCTGGACCTGGGGCGTGAACCGGCGGAGGATCGCCATGACCTCGCGGCTCACGGCCTGGTACTTGCGCCCGTCCACCGGCAGGAAGACCCCGTGCGGGCACAGGCGACCTGCCGTCCGCAGCGGCATCGCCGAATGGACGCCGAACCGGCGCGCCTCGTAGCTGGCCGTCGACACGACACCTCGCTGGTTCGGGCCGCCGCCCCCCACGATCACCGGCTTGCCGCGCAGCTCCGGGCGGTCCCGCTGCTCGACGGCCGCGAAGAACGCGTCGAGGTCCATGTGCAGGATCACGCGCTCGCTCACATGCGCGATTGTCGCCCCGCCGCGTGACGGCGTCCTGTCACGCGCCCATGCGCCGGCCGGTCGCCGGGCGACGCTACGGGCGCACCGTGCGCCGGATACGCCGCTCAGCGCCCGGCTTGTTGCACCCTCTGGCACTGCGCCCGCAACGAACGCGCCGCCGGGCGGCCGGCGCGTCTCGCGATGCGCTCGTTGAACCGCTGGGCGACCGCTGGGCGCGGCCCGCGGGTCAGCCCTTGGGCTCGACGACGATCGTCACCTCGGGCGTCATCCCCGAGAACACCTTGATCGCGACCTTGTACGTGCCCAGGGCCTTGATCGGCTGGTCGAGGTCGATCTTGTGCTTGTCCACCGTGATGCCGCGGCGGCCGAGGGCATCGGCGATGTCCTGGTTGTTGATCGAGCCGTAGAGCTTGCCGCCCTCGCCGACCTTGACACCCATCGTGAGCGTCGTGCTGCCGATGCGGGTGGCGGCGATCTCCGCCTCCTCGCGCTCGCGCTTGCGCTTGTCCTCGCGGCTCGCGATGTCGTGCTGGTACGCGCGATAGGCACCGCCCGAAGCGGGCACGGCGAGCTTCTGCGGGATGAGGAAGTTCTGGGCGAACCCGTCCGCGACGGTCTTCATCTCGCCGGTCTTGCCGAGCTTCGCGACGTCCTTCGTCAGGATGACCTTCACGCGATCGAACCCTCCTTGTTGATCCAGGACCGGACCCGCGGCCCGATCCCGCTGTGTGCCAGTGCGTCGCCGGCGAACGCCACGGTCCCCGGCACGCGGCGCACGAGGCGCCGGAGCGGGCGGGGCGTGAACCGCCGGATGCGCGCGACGTCCTCACCGAACGCCCGCCTGTCGATCCCCAGCTCGTCGAGCTTCTCGTCGAGCACCTCGCCCGGGACGCCGTCGAGGAACAGGTCCACGGCCAGCACCACGACCACGAGGTCGTCCAGCCCGCCGAGCACGGGCAGGTCGTCCGGCACCAGGTCCCGCCCCACGAGGAGGTACCCCAGCGCGGCCCCGAGCATGGCCTTGTGCGTGCGGGGGGTCCGCTCGTCGCGGACGAGCTCCCAGAACAGCCGGCCGTACATCGGCGCCCGGCTCGCGATCGGCAGGAACGCGGTCCACGCGAGCAGGCGGCGGACGCCGACCCGCGGTCCGCGGCGTCGGTCTGCCGTGCGCTGCCTGTGGTCGCGGTCCGACCGCGCGGCTCGAGCCACCCCAAGTCCTCTCGTGGGTCCCGGCGCCGAAGGTGGTGCTCCGGGGGAGGCGAGTCTATCAGGCGTCTCGGCGCGGCTCCCATCTCCCGTCCGCGCTCCGACGCTCCTGTCGGGATCACCCGCAGCGGCACCCGCCGGGGCGCGGCTCGATCACCTTGACATCGAACGTCCGTTCGGTATGATGCTCGCGTGAAAGGAGGCGCCAGGTGACCCGTCACGACGCCGAACGCAAGCGCAAGATCCTGGACGTGATCGCGGCCACGATCCGCGCCCGCGGCTATCCGCCGTCCGTGCGCGAGATCGCGAAGGCCGTCGGGCTCGCCTCCACCTCCGCCGTGCATCACCATCTCCAGATCCTGGAGAAGGAGGGGTACCTGGAGCGTGGCGCCGCGCAGTCGCGCGCGATCCGCCTCACGCCCACCGCCGCGCTCCGGCTGGGGCTCGCGGCGGAGCTCACGCCCCAGTCCATGCCCAGCGAGACGTACGCCCTGCCGATCATCGGCGAGATCGCCGCCGGCGGCCCGATCGAGGCGTACCAGGACGCCTCGGAGACGCTCGCCGTCCCGGACATCCTCGCGCCGGCGGGCGATGCGTACGTCCTCCGGGTGCGCGGGGACTCGATGATCGAGGCCCACATCGCGGACGGGGACTTCGTGGTCATCCGCCCGCAGGAGACGGCCCGGGACGGCGACATCGTCGTCGCCCAGGTCGAGGAGAACGCCGTCACGCTCAAGCGGTTCTTCCGGGAGAAGGACCAGGTCCGCCTGCAGCCCGCCAACCCGAACTACGCCCCGCAGTTCTACCCGTCGGTACGGATCCAAGGGAAGCTGATCGGCGTCATCCGCCGCCTGGATTGAGCGCCCGTGATGCGGCCGATCCCTGCGTTGCCGGCCTCCGCGGATCGCTCACGCACATGGAGTGCGCTCGCTCGCCTGCTCGGCCGGCGCCTTGGGCTCGGCGCGCCTGACGGACGCTCACGTGTCCACAGGTAGTCCACATCGAACGGCGTGCCGTCGCACGGGCCTCCACAGGGATTCCTGACCAGCGCAAGAACTCGTTCATAACCCCCTTTCGCCGACCGGCCCCCACCGGCGACCTTCGGACCGTCCCGCCTGCAAGTGGAGTCCTGTCGCGCGTGATCGATCGCCTGCCGCCGCAATCCATCGAAGCCGAGCAGTCGGTGCTCGGGGCGATCCTCATC
The DNA here is from genome assembly GCA_040755495.1 of Chloroflexota bacterium. Taxonomy (GTDB): domain Bacteria; phylum Chloroflexota; class Limnocylindria; order Limnocylindrales; family CSP1-4; genus CAIXZV01. Next base: position 7,156 of record JBFMAT010000046.1, on the reverse strand, counting down.
GACCGGGATGCGGTCATCGAGGTCGCGGAGTTCCTGCGCCCCGAGGACTTCTACCGGCAGGCCCATGCTCGCGTCTACGCGGTGATGCTGGACCTGTTCGAGCGCCGCGAGCCCATCGACGTCGTCACCGTGTCCGAGGCCCTGGAGCGGGGCGGCGAGCTCGAGGGCATCGGCGGCCGCGCGTACCTCGGCACCCTGTCGAACCAGACGCCCACCGCGGTCCACGCGACGCAGTACGCGCGGATCGTGGAGCGCAAGGCGCTGCTGCGGAACCTGATCGGCGCCGCCGGCAAGATCGCCGGCATCGGCTACGAGGACCCGGCCGAGGTGCAGGAGGCCGTGGACCGGGCGGAGGCGGAGCTGTTCGCCGTCAGCCAGCGACGGATCTCGGTCAGCTTCTCGCCGCTCAAGTCGCTGCTCCACGACGCCTATGACCGCCTGGACTACCTCCACGCCCATCGCGGCGAGATCAGCGGCATCCGCACCGGCTTCCAGGACCTGGACACGCTGACCACGGGGCTCCAGAAGAGCGACCTCGTGATCCTCGCGGCCCGCCCGTCCGTCGGCAAGACGAGCCTCGCGCTCAACATCGCGGAGCACGCCGCCGTCCGCGACAAGAAGAGCGTCGGGATCTTCAGCCTCGAGATGAGCAAGGAGCAGCTGGTGCTGCGGTTGCTCTCGTCGGTGGCCAGCATCGACTCCCAGCGCCTGCGCTCGGGCTTCCTCGAGGAGCTGGACTTCGCGCGCATCGCGCCCGCGATGAACGCCCTCTCGGAGGCGCCGGTCTACATCGACGACACGCCCAACATCACGACGATGGAGCTGCGCACCAAGGCCCGGCGGCTGCAGGCCGAGGCGGGCCTGGACCTCGTGATCGTGGACTACCTGCAGCTGATGCAGTCGTCGACCACGACGCGGGACGCCAACCGGGTCCAGGAGGTGTCGGAGATCTCGCGCGGGCTCAAGGCGCTGGCGCGGGAGCTCAAGCTGCCGGTGATCGCTCTCAGCCAGCTGTCACGCCAGCCCGAGATGCGCGAGTCGAAGGAACCGCGCCTGTCGGACCTCCGGGAATCCGGGAGCATCGAGCAGGACGCGGACCTCGTGATGTTCCTGTGGCGGGAGAAGGAGCGCGGCGCGGACGACCAGGTCACGGACGGCGAGGTCGTCAAGCTCAAGCTGGCGAAGCACCGCAACGGCCCGACGGGTGAGATCGACCTGTGGTTCAGGAAGGCGCAGACGCGCTTCGTGAGCTACGCCGGGGAGCGGTTCGCGGACGTCGGCTGATCCCACCCGGCGCCGGAGGGCCGGCGCCCGCGATCCCGACGGCCCCTACGCGTCCTCGTCCGGGAGCAGGGGCCGGAGCACGAACGAGTACAGCAGGTCGTCCACGCGGTAGTACACGCCGCCCTGGACGCCCGCCTCGAAGCCGGCGACGTCGATCCCCTCCGCCTCCGCCGGCGTCAGCACCCGCGTGCGCTGCGGCAGCACGTTGGGATCCGCCGGCAACGCGAAGTCGGCCAGCGTGAGGTCGGGCCACGGCCAGGCGCGGACGTTCACGCCCTGGACGCCGGCCGCCTCGAGCAGGACGCCGCGGTAGGCGGCGGGAGCGTAGGGCTGGCTGGCGAGGCTGCCGCCGGCGTCGAAGTCGCGAAGCCGTTCGCCGAGCTTCGCCAGGGCGGTCTTGATCGCCGTGTCCGGGCCGGGCTCGGTGTCGAGCCCGAGCGCCATCACGGAGACGGTCTTGGAGTCGCCGTCCGCGTTGATCTCGAACACGGCCGTGGGGGCATCGGCGACCATCGGGTTGTCGTACTGCTCGCGCGCGATCGCGAGCCCGCCATCGGCGAGCGCGAACTCGATGAGATCCTGGACCTGCGCCTCGCTCAACTTCGCGGTCCGGATCGATTGCCCGATCGCCGGCTGGTTCTCCCGGAACTCGACCGGCACGTTGGAGACAAATACGACCGTCCCGTCGCCGTAGAGCGTGAAGTACGGCACGTGCGCCGCGAGGAACTCCACGGGGACGAAGCCGCCCGACTCGTCGTACCGGAGCACGATCTCGTCGGCGCCGGTCGGATGGGCGATCCCCTCCGGCGATGGGCTGGCCGGCGCGGCGGTCGGGGCGTCGCTGGGGCTGCCGCTCCCGCCGGGGCTGCCGGTCGCTTCCGGGGAGGTGCAGGCGGTGGTCACCAGGGCGACCATCAGGACGGAGGCGGGAAGGATGGTTCGCTTCGACATGCGCCCCGAGACGCCGGGTTGCGCAGTCGGGTTCCAATGCGCCCGGGGTGCTTGACGCCGCGCGTACTGTCTCCCCAAAGAGTTCCGGGCCACCGAGCCCGCCCGTCTCGAGCGCCGACCCTCCTGCGCGCGCCCGTGCCGGTCCCGTCCTTCGGGCCGGAGCTCACGACGACGCTGGCCCAGGGAGGGGACAGAGGGGTGTTCCAGGATCGGTCGCTGACCTGCCGCGATTGCGGCGAGTCGTTCCTGTTCTCGTCCGGCGAGCAGGCCTTCTTCGCGAGCAAGGGCCTGACCAACGATCCGCAGCGCTGCACGACGTGCCGGGCGGCGGCGAAGCGTGCGAGGAGCGCTTCGCCATCGGGCTCCCGCGAGTACCACGCCGCGGTGTGCAACAGCTGCGGCGGCCAGGCGGTCGTCCCGTTCCAGCCGCGGAACGACCGGCCCGTGTACTGCAGCACGTGCTTCGACAGGGTTCGCGCCGAGGCCACCGCATCGGCCTGACCGTGCGCGGCCTATGCTGGATCCGACATCCAGCAGGAGGAGCCGCGTGGGCGTGATCATCATCAGGGAGATGGTCGGGACGAGCCCCCGATCGTGGAGCGACGCCGCCCGGCAGGCCGTCGCGACCGCCTCGAAGACCGTGCGCAACATCCGGACGATCGAGGTCGTGAAGTCCACCGCGCGGATCGAGGACGGCGAGATCGTCGAGTACCAGGTCGAGCTCAAGATCGGGTTCGAGTACGAGGGCTGATCACATAAGCCGCCGATGAGCGGCGCCGGGCACCATGCCGGGCATGCCCACGACGACCCGCGGATCCGACCGCCACCGGCACGGCGCTCCGCCCGCCACGTCATCGGGTCCGGTCGCGCCCGCGCCGGCAGCCGTCCCGGCGGCCGCATCCGCAAGCCGTCGGCGACCGGCCCGCGTTGACGGCGCCGAGCGCCCGTCCGTATCGTTCGCGCGCGGCGGCAGCGCGGACCCGGGGAGCGCGTCACGACCGCCCGAATCGACGGTGGGTGGGCACGAGGGGCATGGACTCGTCGCGGTGGGGCCGGGCATCCCGGGCGCCATCCTGCTCGGCGCGCCGGGCCTGTACGCGGTGAACCCGTTCCCGATCACCGGCGCCCGGATCCATCGGCCGCTGCTGCGCGCGGACACGCTGTCCCGCGAGCGCCTCAACGGCTGGCTGGACCGGGCCGTCACGGGCCGGCTGGCGCTGATCATCGCCGAGGCGGGGTTCGGCAAGACCACCCTGCTCGCCGATTGGTCGCGCCACACCGAACGGCTGACGGCCTGGTACCGGCTCGAGCCCGACGATCGAGACTGGCTCACCGTCCTGCGCCACCTGGTGGCCAGCGGTCGCGAGCTGGACCCGGACTTTGCGGCCGAGACCTACGCCCGGCTGCTCCAGCTCGGTCCGGGAGGACCCACGCAGGCGGAGCTCGTCACGAGCCTCGTCCGGGATATGTCGGACTTCGCGTCCGCACACCCGCAGGGCTTCACCCTGATCTTCGATGACTACCACGCGATCGACCGCTGCGAGGAGACCGAGCCGATCGTGCGCGCGATCCTCGACCGCACCGGTCCCGGCTTCTCCGTGATCATCGCCAGCCGCGCAGCCCCCAGGCTGCCCCTCGGCCGCCTCCGATCCCGCGGCGGGGTCGCCCGGCTCGACGGCGATGACCTGTGCTTCGACGTCCCAGAGGCGGACCGCCTGTTCCGCGACGCCTACCGCCAGCCGCTCGAACCCGACATCGTCACCAGCCTGATCGACCGCACCGAAGGCTGGCCTGCCCTCCTAAGCCTCGTCCACACCAACATCGATGAGGGGGGAACGCGGGACGCAAGAGGTCTCGTGCAGGGGCTGTCCGCCACAGGCGGCGACTTGTACGACTACATGGCGGAGGAGGTGACGGCAACCCTCTCAGCTGAGCTCCGCGCGTTCTTGACGCGCGCCTCACTGCTCGATTGGGTTGACGTCGAACCCGCCGCCCTTGTCGACGATCGGGGCCCATCCGAGATCGCGGCCCTCATTCGCCAAGCCGAGGAACTCGGCTTGCTGGGGCGACCCGACTCCACCGCTCCTCATCGGTTCCACCCGCTGGTCCGCGACTTCCTGCGCGGTCGACTGCTCGACGAGGTAGGCGAGGCCGGCGTCCGTGAGATGCATCTCCGGCTGGCCGTCGCACTTGAGCGGAAGGACTGGCGCGCGTCGGCGGCTCACTACCTTGAGGCCGGCGATATTGCGTCTGTAGAGCGCGTGTTGGATGCCTCCCTGGAGCAGATTCTTGCCTCGGGCCTCCTCGATCTCGTACGCCCGTTCCTGGACGGCTCGGCAGGCGACCCTGACCGTCCCTCGGCTCTGCTGCTTCGCTCCCGGGCTGAGATGGCTCGCGGGAATCTCAGCCTCGCCGTCGACCTCGCTCGCAGGGGTTGTGACACAGCACAAGGAACACCGCTGGCTGGGATCACGCTTCTGAATCTGGCGACCGTCCTTGGTGTGAGCGGGTTCCCTGACGAAGCGATGCGGCATGCATCTGACTCGCTGCAGCACCAACTCACCTCAGCGCAACGCGACGTGGCTCTTGCGACTGTGGCGATGTGGGAGGCGAGGCACACGGGAGACCTCGCCAAGATCTCGGAGGATCTGCGCAGCCTCATTCGGCGTCAGGACCGCCAAGGCCACGTGCGGTACGCGAGCATCAGCCGATTGAACCTCGCGTCGGTCCTCTACTGGCGCGGCGAGGTCGCGGAGTCACTCGCCTTGGCAGCCGCTGCCGAGGCAGGTTTTCGGGCGTGCGGGGCGCCGGACTTGGAGATCGGAGCCGCTCTAGCCGCACGTGCAACGGCCTTGGCGTTTCTCGGGCGACTGTCGGAGGCTCGCGCCCTGCTCGACGAGGCTGCGTCCTCGCACTCGGTCCTGGCTCGCGACGAAGCCGCCCTCGAGACTGCCAAGATCTTGAGCGACTTCGGCGATGCTGACGAGGCCGTAGCAGCACTGAACCGAGTCGGTCCGACATCCATGCAGCCCAGCATGGTTGGCTACTGGGCACTGGTGTCAGGCCAGGTGGCGCTCCGGATGGGTGATACGGCAACGGCAGCACGTATGGTCGACGTTCTGGCGGACACACCCTGTCATGACGTTGCCGGCGAACTCAGGGGCCGACTCCTGAAGGTGCGAGTGGCAATCGCACTGGCTCCTGATCAAGCAGCCGACGAGATCAGCGCCCTCCGAGCGATGGCCGATGCCCAGAGCTCGCGGCTCGTGAAGCTCCTGGCGGATGCCCTGGGCAGGATCGCGTCAGATGGTCCCCTCGCGTCTGAGATAGTCCAGCTGATGCCTAGTGAGACCGGCGTTCTCTCGATGATCGCGGAGGAGATCACCCGCAATCTGCACCGGGTCGCGCCAGACGCGAAGGAACGAGTATTCAACGCGGTGGCAGGCGGGACGAGTAGGTGGAGCTCCGCCCTGCGCCTCGCAGTACGGTTCAGTGCCCCGGCTCGACCTGAGGCGGCACTCGCGTTGAGCGAGGTTGGCACCGTCAGTGACGTGGATGTCCTTCGGAGCGTGGCCGGGACCAATCGTGCGATCCGACTCGTTGCCGCACGTCTGGCCCGACGCCTCGCCCCGATCGTGACCATCCAGGACCTCGGCGCCGTCGAGGTCCGCCTTGGAGAACGGCCGCTTGGTCGCAGCATGCGCCGGAAGGTCCTCGGCCTACTCTGCTTCCTCGCCTCGCGGCCGAACATGGCCGCGACGCGCGATGAGGCACTCGATGCCTTGTGGCCTGACCTTGGTCCGGATACCGCGGCCAACTCGCTTCACCAGACGATCTACTTCCTCCGCCGGGTCTTCGAGCCCGAGTATCGCGAGGGATACAGCGCCGGCTACGTCCTGTTTGATGGGGACGTGGTGAGCCTGGATGAGGAGCTTGTCGACAGTACGAGCCGGCAGTGCTGGCGACTGGTGTCTGAGGCACGTCGCGCGGGAGCGGATGTCGTCTTCGAACTGCTCCGGGCCTACTCCGGCCGCTATGCCCTGGACTTCATGTACGAGGACTGGGCCAGCGACTACCGCGACACGTTGCACGCCGCGGTCCTCGCAACCATCGAACACGCCATCGCGAACGCGTTGGCCTCGGGCGACCACGACCAAGCGATCGAACTAGCGCAAGGCGTGCTTGTGATCGATCCCGGTGCCGACTCGGTCGAGCTCACGCTGCTGCGCGCCTACAAAGCCAGCGGGCGCTACGCAGCAGCAGCGGAGCAATACGCGCACTACTCGTCAGTCCTGCGTGATGAGTTGGGTGTCGAGCCTCCTCGCCTAGAGGAGATCTGACCGGCCCTGCAATGAGTCTGCAATCTCGATGCAATGGGGACTGGCTGGCCAGTAGTAGACATAGGTAGGGTGCCGTATTGACCGGTGCGGAGCGGCACCCCTATAGTCCGGCCCGCACTAGTACGAACGTACTGTGCATCAATGAACGCTCGGACGCGCTGATACCCCCACCTGAATTGGGCACTTAGGGTGGGGGTGGAGTGAGTAGTGCAACCGACCGACTTTCGAGTCAGGTCGGTTTTCGTGTTCTTGCGAGCACGAAGGCCGCGAGGAGGAACGAGCGTGGCACCGGAAAAGGGCCTCAAGGGCTGGTAGGGACAGGACCGCGGAGGATCGACCGATGAAGGATCGCCTCATGCGACTCCTGGCCGCCCTCGGCGCAGTCGCCGCAATGGCGCTCGCCGGAGGCGCGTCGCTGAAGGGCTTCTGAAGACAGCTCTTCCCCTCAGTACTCAAGTCCCGTTCCCTGATATGGGCCAAAGGGGCTAGAGTCGGCGCAAGTCGGGACTGAGGTCGAATGGCGAGACGCCTGAAGCTCTACATCACTGGGGTCGTGGCAACCAGCGCGCTTGCGCTTGTTG
>JBFMAT010000045.1:0-35202 GCA_040755495.1 Chloroflexota bacterium | reverse complement strand
TGGCGGCTCACCGTCCCGTGGCGGCTCACCGTCCCGTGGCGCCCGCCGCGGCGGCCGAGGTCCCGCGCCGGTCCCGGGCAGCACGATCGGCCGGGTGGTCCCCGCCTGGGGTCCCGTCCGGTCCGGCGACGCCCGCGGCGGTCGCGGCCACGGGTCGCACGCCGGCGGCCACGGGTCGCACGCGAGCGGCCACGCGACGCACACCGGCACCGAGCGCGCGCTCCCCGGCGAGCGCATCCGGCGGCTCGACCCCCGGGGCTGACCCGCCGCACGACCTGCCGAAGTCGTCCACGGCACCCCGAGGCGGCGAGGCGACCCTCGGACCAGCGGCGTCGAGGCCGGCCGATGCGCAGGAGTGCGGCATCGGGCGGGGCCCGTGGAGCGAGCGGACGCCGGGCCACGCGACCCGGCGTCCGTGGAGTGCCCGATGGGACGCTCAACCGTCGGAGTCGTCGCCCTCGTCGTCGTCCGAGTCGTCGTCCGAGTCGTCGGAGTCGTCCTCCGAGTCGTCGGAGTCGTCGTCCTCGTCCGAGTCCTCGTCGTCAGCCTCCTCGTCCGAGTCCTCGTCGTCAGCCTCGTCCGAGCCCTCGTCGTCGATGTCTTCGTCGGCGTCCTCGGTCTCAGCCTCATCGTCGGCCTCGTCCGTGTCGCCTGACTGGTCGGCGCCGTCGACGTCCTCGTCTTCCTCGCTCGCGGCGTCCTCCTCGGGCTCATCGGCGATGTCGGCGTCCACGAGTCCCGCCAGCTCGCCCAGCTCGTCCACGTCGGCGTCGAACTGCTCCGCGGCCAGCATCGCCTCGCGCACGCCTGCCGCCGACGCCGGCGCCACGTGCGCGAACGCGGGCGCCACCGACAGCATCAGCAGTGCACCCGATGCGACGAGGGCAGCTGCCTTCCGCGGGTGCGAGCGTCGCCTGAGCCTGTCCATCACGGTCTCTCCCATCCCTGGTCCGGGTTGCTCCCGGGCGTCTACCCCGCATGAGGCGGACGCAGGGGCTGTCGTTTCGGGCCGGAGGTCGACGATGGTCCCACTCGGTGCCCACCGGTAGGGGCAGTGTCAGGACGCACCGTGACTCGGGAGCCAAGGCTGGCCCGGGCGCGACCACCGGATGCGCGGACGCGCAGTGGCACGCCGTATCCTTCGCGCCATGTCGCTGTACCGCCTGGACGGGCCGATCGCGGTCGAGACGCCGGTCGTCGTCGCCGCGTTCGACGGCTGGGTGGACGCCGGGGCCGCGGCCACGACCGCCCTGGCCCTCCTGGCGCGCGACGCGGTCACCGTCGCGACGTTCGACGGCGACCAGCTGTTCGACTATCGCGCCCGCCGGCCGACCCTCGACATCGTCGACGGCCGGCTCGCGTCGCTGTCCTGGCCCGAGGTGACCCTGCGCCACGCGCGCTTCGGCGGCCGCGACCTCCTGGTCCTCTCGGGCGCGGAGCCGGACGATCGCTGGCGCGCACTGGGCGACGCCGTCGTCGAGCTTGTCCGGCGACTCGACGCCCGCGGCTGGGTGAGCCTCGGCGCGATCCCCGCCGCCGTGCCCCACACCCGCGCCGTACCGATCCTCGGCACGGAGAGCGCGCCCGGCCTGCTCCGGGGCGGCGTCGCACCCGGGCCCACCGGCCTGCTGCGCGTCCCGTCGGCGGCGCTGTCGATGCTCGAGATGGCGGTCGCGGCTGCGGGCATCCCCGCGGTCGGCTACTTCGCCCAGATCCCACACTACGTCACCGGCCCGTACGCGATCGCCGCCGTCGAGCTCCTCCGGGCGCTGGAGCGCCACCTCGACCTGGACCTGCCGCGTGGCGACCTCGACGAGGAGGCCCGTCGCCTCCGGACGCGGCTGGACGCCGCCACGGCGGCCGACGAGTCGACGCACGCCTACGTGGAGCGCCTCGAGTCGATGATGGACGAGTCGCGCCGCCCCGAGGGCGACGACCTGATCTCGGAGATCGAGCGGTTCCTGCGCGACCGCAGCGGCGAATCGTCCTGACCGCGGGCGGCGGGTCGCGTCGCCACCGGCTCGCGCCCGCGTGGGCGCCGTCCGATCCCGTCGTCAGTAGCGCTCCCGCCGGACCGTCACCTTCTGGCCCTTGATCGTGGCCGCACGCAGCGACCGGATCACGTGCTCCGCGGCGGCGTCGGGCACCTCGACCAGCGAGAACCCGTCGGCGACCTGGATCGCGCCGATGTCCCCGCCCCGGAGGCCGGCCTCGTTGGTGATCGCCCCCACCAGGTCCGCGGGCCGGATCCCCGCCGCCCGGCCGGCCCCGATGAACAGCCGCGTGGCGCCGCCGCCTGACCCGCGGGCCGGCGCCCGCATGACCGGGCGCCCCTCGACGTCGCGCCAGCCGCTGATCCGGTAGCCGCGGCGGGGCCCGGCGTGCTGGCCCGGGGGACCCGCCTCGCGCGGCGCCTCGCCGCGGAACGACGGATCGCGGCGGAGCGGTGCCTCGCCGCGGAACGACGGATCGCGGCGGAACGGCGCCTCCCGCCTCGGCGCCGGGCCCCGAGCCCGGCCACGATCGGGCGGCCCCACCGGCAGAATCGCCGGCGCCAGCTCCGCGGTGTCCTCCGCGCCACGCGCCTCGGCATCCGCGAGGCTCACCGCGGCCAGCGCGATGTCCACCAGGTCGAACTCCCCCGACAGCGGCTCCACCACCGCCCGGTACCGGTCGTAGCCGCTGCCGACCAGCGTCTCGCGCAGCGTGCCGCGGAGCAGGTCCATGCGGTGCTCGCGGACGTCGGACACCGTCGGGAGGCCGGCGATCTCGAGCGGCGCCCCCACGGTGCGCTCGATGTCCCGCAGCAGCCGGTGCTCGCGCGGCTCGACCAGCGTGATCGCGACGCCCTCGCGGCCCGCCCGCCCGGTCCGCCCGATCCGGTGCACGTACGTCTCCGGCGACGAGGGCACGTCGTAGTTGACGACGTGGCTGATGTGCCCGATGTCCAGGCCGCGCGCCGCGACGTCGGTGGCCACCAGCACGTCCAGGGCGCCGTCCCGGAAGCGGCCCATGATCCGGTCGCGCTGCTCCTGCGACAGCCCGCCGTGGAGCGCGGCGGCGTCGCGGCCACGCCCGCTGAGCGCCTCGGCGAGGTCGTCCACCTCGCCCCGCGTCCGGGCGAACACCAGCGTCGCCGCGCCGTCCTCGAGGTCCAGGATCCGGCCCAGCGCGGCGAGCTTGTCGGCACGCCGGACGACGTACACGACCTGGCGGACCCGGGCGCCCTCGCCCTGCGGCTCGGGCTCCGCCTCGACGCGCACCCGGACCGGCTTGCGCAGGTGCCGGGCCGCCAGGCGCGCGATCGGCTCGCTGATGGTGGCCGAGAACAGCGCGGTCTGGTGCTCGGTCCGGAGCGCGGACAGGATCCGGTCGAGATCCTCGGCGAAGCCCATGTCCAGCATCTCGTCGGCCTCGTCGAGCACCACGGTCTCGACCTCGTCGAACCGGAGCGAGCCCCGGTCGAGATGGTCCACCGCGCGACCCGGCGTCGCCACGACCACGTCGACGCCCCGGGCCAGCCGGTGGAGCTGGGTGGTGATCGGCTGGCCGCCGTACACGGGCACGACGCGCACGCCAAGCTCGCGGCCGTAGCGGTGGACGGCCTCGCCGACCTGCATCGCCAGCTCCCGGGTCGGCGCCAGCACGAGCGCCGCCGGGCGGCTGCCCCGTCCGTCCGTGGCGGCACCGCGCCCGTCGACCGGGCGGCCGGCCGCGCGGTCCGCGTCGAGGCGGGCGGCGAGGCGCTGCAGGATGGGCAGCGCGAACGCCGCGGTCTTGCCCGTGCCCGTCGGCGCCTCCGCCAGCAGGTCGTGCCCGGCGAGGAGCGGCGGGATGGCCGCGGTCTGGACGGGGGTCGGCTCCTCGTACCCCAGTGAGGCCAGGACCCGCAGCAGCCGCGCGTCCAGGCCGAGCGCGTCGAAGCCGTCCGCGGACGGCTCGGGCGATGGATCGGCGGGGTCGGCGGGTGTCACCTGCTGATGCTAGGTCACCTGCGCCCGCGGTGCGGCGGCCGGAGGGCGCGACCACGGCGCCGGTACATGCCACGTAGTGTCGTATACCGGCTACGATGGCGCCGATGCGCGCGTCTCGCCTGGTCTCGCTCCTGCTCCTGCTCCAGACCCGGGGCCTGATGACCGCCGCCGAGCTCGCCCGGGAGCTCGAGGTGTCCGTCCGCACGGTGCACCGGGACGTCGAGGCGCTGAGCGCGTCGGGCGTTCCGGTCTACGCGGAGCGCGGGCCGCACGGCGGGATCCGGCTGGTGGACGGGTACCGGACACGCCTGACCGGGATGACCCCGGAGGAGGCGGACGCCCTGTTCCTGTCCGGCCTGCCGGGCCCGGCGGCGGAGCTGGGGCTGGGCACGGTGGTCGCCGCGGCGCGGCTCAAGGTCCTCGCCGCGCTCCCGACCGAGCTGCGCGGCCGCGCGAGCCGGCTGCTGGAGCGATTCCATCTCGACGCCGCCGGCTGGTTCCGGTCGGGCGAGTCCGCGCCCCACCTCGCCACGATCGCGGAGTGCGTCTGGGAGGGCCGGCAGCTGGAGATCGACTACGACCGCGGCGACCGGAGCGTCGGGCGGACGCTCGATCCCCTGGGCGTCGTGCTCAAGGCCGGCGTGTGGTACCTGGTGGCGTCCCACGACGGCCAGCTGCGCACGTACCGCGTCTCGCGCGTGCTCGACGTCCGGGCGCTGGACACGCCGGCGTCGCGGCCGCCCGGGTTCGACCTCGCCTCGTACTGGTCCGAGTCCATCGCGGCCTACGAGCGGGACGCGCCGCGCCTCGAGGTCACGCTCCGCGTCCGCCGCGATGCCCGGCGCTGGCTCGAGGACGTCCTCGACGCCTCCGTGATGGCGACGGCCGTGGAGCTGCCGGACCCGGACCCGGACGCCTGGCGCCGCCTGCGGATCACGATGGACTGGCCGCGCGAGGCCGCGGGCAAGCTGCTGGCGATGGGCGGCGACATCGAGATCCTCGAGCCACCCGAGCTGCGCCGCCAGGTCGCGGAGCTCGCGACCGAGGTGGCGGCCCGCTACGGCCCCGCGCTCAGCGGCTGAAGGCGACGCGGCGGACCGCCAGCAGGGCCGCCTCGGGCACGGCCGGCGAGCCGGTGCGAGCCGTGCCGGGCTCGGGCGCGACCGGGTGCCGCGGTCCCGATGGCACACCCGCCGCGTGCGGCGTGCGGTCGCGGAACTCGCGTTCGCGGTCGGCCATGGCCACCCGCGCAAGCTCGTGCATGTGAAGCATCCGGTCACCTCTCGCAGGACGCGACCCGTTCGGTCAGCTACCCGCAGCCTACCGTCGGAACATGCCAGCAACCGTCATGTATCGCCCACCGCGGGCAAATGCGGCGGCTGACCGGGCTTCCTCCCGCGCCCGTTCCGTCGGATACTGGGGCCGATGCGGCGCGTTGAGGCCGAGGCGCTCGTCGGCGCCTCGCGCGAGGAGGTCTGGGACCTCTACGACGACATCGCGGGCACGCCCCGCTGGGTGCCGTTCGTGGAGGAGGTCGTCTATGTCTCCGGACCGGCCCACGTGGGCACCGTCTACCGCGAGCGGACGCGCCTGGGCGGCATCGCGGGGATCGGCCAGTGGGAGATCGTCCAGCACCGCCGCCCGGTGCAGCAGGTGCACGTCTCGCACGGCAACGGCCTCGACAGCACGCTGATCATCACGTTCGAGAGCCGGGGGACGGGGACGCGGGTCCACCAGTCCGCGGAGCTGCGGTCGCGGTTGCCGGGTCCGCTGGGCTGGCTCCACGAGGCGATCGCGATCATCCCGGCGGGCTGGGGCGTCCGGGCGGCCGTCGCGGGGGCGAAGCGCGCGTTCGAGGGCGATCCGCCGCGCTGACGCGACGCGGCCGGGGCGGGCCGCGGCCCGCGCGCGCTCGCGACGCGGTCGGCGTCAGTGCGGCTCGATCTCGCGCACGACGGCGAGGTGCCGCCCGGGGCCGGCCCCGTCGCGGGTGAGGTGGTACTCGATCTCGCGGGGCGTGCCGTCGAGGCGCCGGAAGCGCAGCGTCGAGTGCAGCTCGCCGCGCCGGCGCAGCTCCTCCCACACGCCCGCCGCATCCTCGGGCACCGAGGTGTCGGCGGGGTTCGAGAACGCCTCCAGCGGACGCCCCAGCAGCGCCTCGCGCGGCGCCTCGACGATCTCGGTCAGCGACGTGGACAGCTCCACGAACCGCCGCTCGTCGTCGAACACGGCCCAGGCGTGGCCCGGCTCCTGCCACCAGCGCCGGCCGGGCGTCACGCTGCCGAACCGGTACACGTACCACACCACGTCGTCCGGGTCCGGATCCGCGATCGCCTCCCGCCGCCGGACCACGGCCGCCGGGTACCGGTCGCGCAGCCGCGACTGCAGCTGGTGCGGGTCGATCGGGCGCCCGCGACCGGCGGCGTCGGCGCACAGGGAGTCGAACGCGTCGCCGACGAAGCGGCGGAACGCGAGGTCCTCGCTGGGGAACAGCTGGAGACGGGGCAGCCGGGCGATGGCGGGCACGTCGCTACGACCCCTCGGACGGGCGGGCACGCCGCGTATCGTCCACGCTCGGCGCGACCGGGTCACTCGGGAACATGCCCTATTGGCACCGGACCACACCGGACGCCCCGGGACCCCACCCGACCGCACCGGCGCACCGGGCGATCCGGTGCTGGGTCAGGCGGCTCGTCGCAGGGGCTCGGGGCCGGGAATCGGGAACGGACCGCCTGGAGGACAGGGTTTCCGGCTCCGCCGCCGCCCGGCATCCCGCCGGAGGGTCGACGCGCCGCCGGATGTGGTCCGAATGTTGGCGGTCCGTTCGATGCGCCAACCGTACGGCGGCCCCGGCGACCCGGGCACTGGCCAAGGGTCAGGCCCGGGCATGGACGAAGGTCAGTGTTTCGCCCGGGCCAGGCGGCCTGTCCGGTGACGCCGGCGGCCGCCACGGGACACCGCGGCGGGCCACTCCCAGCGCACGGTGACAGCGGGGCGCAGGCCTGGAGGCCCTGGGGCACGTCCGCCCAGGGCCCCGTACACTGGCCCTGCCGATGCAGTCCCCCTCGTTCGCCCTCGAGCCCGGCCGCCACCTGCCGCTGGACGGCACTCGCAACGTCCGCGATGTCGGCGGCTACCCGGCCGCGCACGGGCGGCAGACGCGCTGGCGGACGCTGTTGCGCTCCGACGAGCTCACCCGGCTGCCCGACGGTGCGCGCCGCGAGCTCGAGGGGCTGGGCATCCGGCAGGTGATCGACCTCCGCTGGCCCGAGGAGCTCGTCCGCGCGCCGAACGTGTTCTCGCGCTCCTCCGCCGTCCGCTACCGGAGCGTGCCGCTGCTCGAGGACGACCCCACCCCGCACGCCGGGCTGGCCGGCATGTACCGCCACGTGTTCGACCAGCGGGCCCCGCAGCTGGCCGAGGTCGTGCGCGCCCTGCTCAAGGACGACGGGCTGCCCGCCGTCATCGGCTGCGCCGCGGGCAAGGACCGGACCGGCGTGGCGATCGCCCTGCTGCTCGATCTCGCCGGCGTGCCCACGGACGTGATCGTGGGGGACTACGCGCTGTCGGCCGGGTACTTCGCCGAGCCGGTCACCCGGATCCACGCCGACGACTGGCGCCATCCGCCGCTGGTCGTGGACAGCCCGCCCGAGTACATGGCCGGCGCGCTCGAGCACCTCCATCGGTCGCACGGCGGCTCGCGCGCGCTGCTGCGCCGCCAAGGCCTCGCCGACGCCGAGCTCGACCGCCTCGTCGGGCGGTTGACGGAGCCGTCCGCGGCCTGACCGGCGTCGATCGGGCACCGCCCGGGACCCGCCGATCCCCGTCGATCGGCCCCGCGCGGATGGGCCGTTCGCCGGTCGTCGGGTGCACGCGACGGCGCTAGCGTCAGCGCCGGGCGGACACCCGCCCGCCGCCATGCGAGGCTGCCTCCGATGATCAGGCCGATCCCCGCCGAGCGCCTGGCCCGGCGCTGCGACCCGTCGGCGTTCGCGTTCGCCACCACGGCCGACCTGCCGGAGCTGGACGAGATCGTCGGCCAGGACCGGGCCGTGGAGGCGGTGGCGTTCGGGATCGGGATCCGGCAGCCGGGCTACAACCTGTACGCGATGGGCCCCGAGGGCATCGGCAAGTACAGCCTGGTGCGCCAGTACCTCCTCGACCGGGCCCGGGCGGAGCCGGTGCCCGACGACTGGTGCTACGTCCACGACTTCGGCGACCCCCGGCGCCCGCGGGCGCTGCGCCTGCCGGCCGGCGAGGGCCGGCGGCTCAAGGAGCGCATCGGCAACCTGGACCGCGAGCTGCGCGCGGCGATCCCGGCCGCCTTCGAGTCCGAGGAGTACCGCAACCGCCGCCAGGCGCTCGAGACCGCCCTCAAGGACCGTCGCGAGGGAGCGCTGCTGGACTTCGAGCGGCGGGCCGCCGGGCGCGGGATCGCGCTGCTGCGGACCCCTGTCGGCGTGGGCCTGGCGGCGCTGCGCGAGGGCAAGGTGCTGGAGCGCGACGACATCGCGAAGCTGCCCGCCGCCGAGCGCCAGCGGCTGGCCACTGCCACCGAGGAGCTCGAGGACGAGCTGGGCGAGCTCGTCCAACGGACGTTTCCCAAGTGGGAGCGCGAGACGCGGGCGGGAATCCGCGAGACGGGCGAGGCGATCACCCGGCGCGCCGTGGGGCACCTCATCGACGACGTGCGCCGCCACTACCGGGACCATGCCGCCGTGCTCGCGCACCTCGAGGCGCTCGAGAAGGACGTCGTCGCCAACGCCGAGGAGTTCCTGGCCGCGGCGCAGCCGCGCGAGCTGCCGTCCCTGCTCGCGGCGCGCCTCGAGGACGGCGCGGTCTTCCGCCGCTACCAGGTGAACCTGCTCGTCGACAACGCGGAGGTGGCCGGCGCACCGGTCGTGTTCGAGGACCTGCCCACCCAGCCGAACCTGCTCGGGCGGGTGGAGCACACGGCCCAGCTGGGGGCGCTGGTCACGGACTTCACGCTCATCCGGCCGGGCGCGCTCCACCGGTCGAACGGCGGCTACCTCGTCCTGGATGCGCGCCGGCTGCTCGGCCAGCCGTTCGCCTGGGAGGAGCTCAAGCGCGCGCTGCGCGCCGGCGTGATCCGGATCGAGCCGCTGGGCGACCGGCTGGGGCTGGCGACGGTGTCGCTCGAGCCGGAGCCGATCCCGCTCGCGACCAAGGTCGTCCTCGTGGGCGACCGGCAGGTCTACTACCTGCTGGCCGAGCTGGATCCGGACTTCCTCGAGCTGTTCAAGGTCCAGGTGGACTTCGAGGAGGACGTGCCCCGCCGCCCGGCGACCGAGCAGCAGTACGCGCGGCTGCTGGGCACGATCGCCGCCCGGGCCGGGCTGCCGCCGCTGGAACCCTCGGCGGTCGCGGCGATCCTGGACCATGCCTCGCGGCTCGCGGGCGACGCGGAGCGCCTGTCCACCCACATGCGCCGGCTCACCGACGTGCTGCGCGAGGCCGCGGACCGGACCGTCAAGGCCGGGCGCGACCGGGTGACGGCCGCCGACATCGCGGGCGCGGTCGAGGCCCAGCGACGGCGCGCGTCGCGGATCCACGAGCACTCGCTGGAGGACATCGCCCGCGGGACGATGCTCGTGGCGACGAGCGGCGAGGTCGTCGGGGTCGCCAACGGGCTGTCGGTGGTGTCGCTGGGCGAGGTCGCGTTCGGCCGGCCCGCGCGGATCACGGCGTCCGTGCGGCTGGGCGACGGCGAGGTCGTGGACATCGAGCGCGAGGTCAACCTCGGCGGGCCGATCCACAGCAAGGGCGTCCTGATCCTGGCCGGCTTCCTGGGCGGGCGGTACGGGCGCAGCCGGCCGCTCACGGTCCAGGCGAGCCTGGTGTTCGAGCAGTCGTACGGCGGCGTGGAGGGCGACAGCGCGACCCTGGCCGAGACCTGCGCCCTGCTGTCGGCCATCGGCGAGGTGCCGCTGCGCCAGTCGATCGCGGTCACGGGCTCGCTCAACCAGCAGGGCGAGGTCCAGCCGGTGGGCGGGGTCAACGAGAAGGTCGAGGGCTTCTTCGACGTGTGCGCGGCGCGCGGCCTCGACGGGACGCACGGGGTCATCGTGCCGGCCGCCAACCTGCCGCACCTCATGCTCCGCGAGGACGTGGTGGCGGCGGCGCACGACGGCCGGTTCTCGGTCTGGGCGGTGTCGACCGTCGACGAGGCCCTCGCGCTCCTGACCGGGCTGCCCGCGGGCGAGCGCGACGGCGGCGGCGCCTACCCGCCGGCGTCGGTGAACGGGCGCGTCGAGGCCGGCCTGATCGCCCTCGCCGCGCGGGCCCGGGAGTTCGCGATCCTCCAGCCGGTGCCGGAACCCAAGCCCGGTGCGACTCGCGCGGGGGCGCGTGCGCGCGCGCGACGCCGGACCCCCGCGAAATAGCCGCAGGAGGCATACGATTCCGCCATGGGTCGAGTCGGCGCATCGATCGAGCTCCCGTACCCTCCCGAGCGCGTGTTCCGCGTGGCCACCCGGATCGAGGACCTGCCCCGCTGGCTGCCCGAGGTCGTCGAGGCGACGCTCATCGACGCGCCCCTCGCGAGCGGCAGCCGGGTGCACCTCAAGCTGTCCGGGGCCGCCGCCGGCGCCGAGGTCATCGGGTCCGTCAGGCAGCTCCGGCCGCCGTCGATCCTGGTCATCGGCGGGTCTGGTGGCCCGCTCACGGTCGAGGTCCGGACCCGGCTGGACGCGGTCGGCGAGGGCGCCACGCGGATCGCCCTCGAGATCGACATCGCCACGTCGCCCCTGCTCGGCTTCATCGGCCGCGAAGCCGAGCGGCGGATCAACGCGGAGCTGCCCGCCGCGCTCCAGCGGTTCCGGGCGCTGCTGGAGGCCGAGCCCGCGTAACCCCTTCCTGGGCCGCGGCGCCGCGCGTGCCGGACCCGGGCACGGGCACCTCGACCCGGGCGGGCCGCCTACACTCGCCTCGATGCTCCGCACCGTGACGGCCACCCGCTACGTGACGCCCCTGCGCGAGGGCGGGTCCGTGCCCGCGCTGGTGGAGGCGGATGACGACGGCCTGTACGTCGTCAAGCTCCTGGGCGCGGGGCACGGCCGCAAGGCGCTGGTCGCAGAGGTGCTCGCGGGCGAGCTGGGCCGCCACCTCGGCCTGCCGGTTCCGGACCTCGTCCTCGTGGAGCTGGACGCCGCGCTCGCGAAGGCGGAGCCGGACGAGGAGATCCAGGACCTGCTCGAGCGCTCGGCCGGGACCAACGTGGGGCTGGACTTCCTGCCCGGGGCGCTTCCGTTCGCGCCCCGGGTGGGGCCCGCGCCGGAGCGCGAGCTCGCCGCGGCCGTCGTGTGGCTCGACGCGTTCACCACCAACGTGGACCGGACGCCCCGCAACCCGAACCTCATCGTGTGGCACCGCCGGCTCCACCTCATCGACCACGGGTCCGCGCTGTACATCCACCACTCGTGGCAGGACCCGGCGGCCCACGCCCGCCGCCCCTTCGAGCCCATCCGCGACCACGTCCTGCTGCCGTTCGCCGGCTCCATCGGCGAGGCCGACGCCCGCCTGGCGCCGAAGGTGGACCGGGCGGTCCTCGAGCGGCTGGTGGCGCTCGTCCCCGATGATTGGCTGCGGCCCGAGGCGGGCCTCGACACCCCGGACGACCACCGCCGGGCCTACGTGGACTACCTGCTGCGGCGGCTCGAGGCGCCGCGAGCATTCGTCGAGGAGGCGGACCGTGCCCGGGCCGCGTGAACCGTTCGAGTACGCGATCGTGCGCGTCGTCCCGCGCGTAGAGCGGGGCGAGGCGTTCAACGCCGGCATCGTGCTGATGTCGCGGCCCCACCGCTTCCTCGCCGCCCGGACGCGGCTGGATGACGAGGTGCTGGTGGCGCTTGCCC
Organism: Chloroflexota bacterium; assembly: GCA_040755495.1. Lineage (GTDB taxonomy): Bacteria > Chloroflexota > Limnocylindria > Limnocylindrales > CSP1-4 > CAIXZV01. The sequence goes on along the minus strand of JBFMAT010000045.1, from coordinate 23,354 downwards.
CCGACTGCGACCCGGAGATCGTGCGTGCGCACCTGGCCGCGATCGAGGCCGTGGCGGCCGGCGAGCCCGACGCCGGCCCCATCGCCGCCCTGACCGCCCCCGAGCGGTTCCACTGGCTGGTGTCGCCGTCGTCCACGATCATCCAGCCGTCGGAGGTCCACACCGGCCTGACGGCGGACCCGGGGGCCACGCTCGAGCACCTGTTCCGGACGCTGGTCCTGCGCAGCTGACCGGCTGCCCGGCGCGGTGCGGCGCGCCTACAGCCCCATCATCAGGTCCGGCCCCGGGCACGCAATGACATATTGACAATCGATCGAAACCCATCGAAACTCGATAGATGACCACGTTCGCAAGTCGGCTTCTCCGCGTCGCTCTTGTCATCCTCCTGCTCGGAACGGTGCTCGCGCAGGTCCTCGTGCCCGTGCAGGCATCCCAGGTCGGGACGACCGTCCCCGACGTCGCCAACCTCGTCGTCCCGTACTCGGTGGCCGCCATCCTGTTCATCGCCTGCGTCCAAGTGGCGCTGCTCGTCGTCTGGCGACTCCTGTCCCTGGTCGACGGCGGGGTCATCTTCACCAGCCGCGCCCTGCGCTGGGTCGACATCATCATCGCCTGCGCGATGGTCGCCACGGTTCTGAGCGCAGGCGTCCTGATCCACATGCTCAGCTTCGTCCCCGGCGGCGGTGGGCCGACGGTCTACTTCATGGTCGCCTGCATCGCCGGCGGGCTGGCGTTCGCGCTCCTCATGGTCGTCATGCGAGGCCTGCTCGTGTCGGCGATCGCCGACCGCACCGAGCTGGACGCGGTGATCTGATGGCCCTCATCGTCGAGCTCGACGTCATGCTCGCCCGGCGGAAGATGTCCGTGGGCGACTTCGCCAAGGCCGTCGGCATCACCCCGGCGAACGTCGCCGTGCTGAAGAACGGGCGCGCCCGAGCCATCCGGCTCGCCACGCTGGACTCGATCTGCCGGGTGCTCGAATGCCAGCCGGGGGACATCCTCCGGTGGACCGCCGACCCGCCAGCCTAGCCCTAGTTCCCAACGAGATCGAGTCGCGCCACACGGGCGCTGCCCGACGCGTCCGCGCTGGCAACCATGGAGGGGTAGGGCATGAACGGCGTCAGCAATCGACGCGGGGGTTGGGGCTTGATCGCCCTCCTTGTCGGGCTCGTCGTCACCGCCATGGCTGCCGTGGTCATCGCAGTTGTCGTGACTCGCACGGACTTGCCCTCCGCCAACAGCGGCTACGCAGTGAGCGTCGCGGACGGAATCACGCCATCGACGCCCGCTGCACGTGCCGCAGCCATCGCGCGCCACTATCTCGACCTCCAGACGCCAGAACTCGCCGCGCCCGAGATCCACGCTGACCCCGTCGTCCGATCCGTGTCGGCGGTCCGAGCCGCCGACGCTGCTTCAATCGAGCCGGACGTCCCGCCCCAGGCCGTTGCGTCTGACCCGAATCGGGTCGTCTGGATTGCCTCGGTGGCGGGCGACCTTCTCAATCTGCATGACCTGCCCTGGAGCAGCGACGGCGACCCCTACCGGAGCGGAAACATCGTCATCGACGACGCCACCGGCAAGATCCTGGGCGTCTACCCCGGGTCCCCGCAGCCATAGTGGGTCCGTTGCCACCGCTCAGGCTGCAACCACCACTTCCTGACACGCCTGCGCCCTGAACTCGGGGCGGCACCAACGCCTATAGCACACAGGCGGAGACGACCGTCTTGACATGTGACCGATGGGTCACTTATTGTCCGCGGCGTGGATGACGAGGTCTTCCGGGCGCTGGCAGATTCGAGCCGGCGGACGCTGCTGGACAGCCTCTTCGAGCGTGATGGCCAGACGCTGGGAGAGCTGGAGGCGGCGCTGCCGGGGATGACGCGGTTCGGTGTCATGAAGCACCTCCGAGTCCTCGAGGCGGCCGGGCTCGTGACGAGCCGGAAGGTCGGGCGGGAGCGGCATCACTACCTCAACCCCGTCCCGATCCGCCGGATCCACGACCGGTGGCTGGACCGCTACCGGATCCGCGCCGCCGACCTGCTGGACGATCTTCGCGCCACCCTGGAGGGCGAACCGATGACCACCACCGACCTGGCCGAGCACGCCGCCGAGGCGCCGCCCGCCCACGTCTTCGCGACCTTCATCCGCGCCACGCCGGAGACGATCTGGAGGGCGCTCACTGAGAGCGAGTTCACGCTCCGCTACTACTACCGCTCGACGGTCGAGTCGGAGTGGCACGCGGGCTCGCCGTACGTCTACCGGATCGGCGGCGAGCCCATGATCGAGGGGACCATCCTCGAGGCCGACCCGCCGCGCCGGCTGGTGAAGACGTTCCACGCGCTGTGGGACGAGAAGGTCGCGGCCGACCCGCCCTCGCGGATGACGTTCGAGATCGAGGAGTCGGCACCCGGCGTGTCGAAGCTCACGGTGATCCACGACGGCTTCGAGCGGGCCACGGAGACCTTCGGGCAGGTGGGCGGCGGCTGGCCGCTCATCATGGCCGGGCTCAAGACGCTGCTGGAGACTGGACAGCCGCTGATGGCTGACGCGACCGACGAGGAGGCGCACATCCACGCCTGACCAGCCACGATGACCGCCGCCCGGCGGGCTCGAGCCGTCGGGCGGCGCTGCCGCGCCGGCGCGGCGCGATGGTCAGTCGGCCGCGGCCTCGTCGGCCTCTGCGGCGACCGGCACGGACGTCCGCTCGTCCCGCCCCCTGCCGCGCCGGAACGCGAGCGCGAACAGGATCGTGACCGTCATGAACGAGATCGAGGCGAGGTTGGACAGGATCAGGGCCGCGTTGCCGATCGACCAGCCGTAGGCCAGCCACAGCACGAAGCCCACCTCGAGCAGCGACAGGTAGAGCAGCGACACGTCCCGGCTGGAGCGGGTGTGGAGCATCCGCCGGATCTGGAGGAACGGCGCGGCCGCCATGAACACCCCGGCGATGGTGGCGGCGACGGCGAGGATCTCGGGCGTCGTCACGCCTTCCCCTGCGCCCGGAGCTCGGCCTTGCGCGCCCGCTTGCCGGCCTGGTACTCGGCGAGGGCCTCCGGCGAGTCCACGTCGCCCAGCGTCGGGTGCTTCGGCCGCACCTCGTCCCAGCCGGCCGGCTTGATCCCGTAGCGGTTGCCCAGCAGCGCGACGATCGTGCCGGCCTTCATCTCCCCGATGCCGGGCAGCGCGATCAGCCGGGCGTGGAGGTCGCGGGCATCGGCCGCCTCGGTCCACACGCGCGAGGCGTCACCGCCGTAGCCGTCGGCGATCGCGGCGCACAGGTCGCGGACGCGCCTGGCCATGTTGCCCGGGAATCGGTGGAGCGCGGGCGGCGTGCGGAACGCGGCGTCGAGCGCCTCGGGATCCATGGTCGCGATCGTTGCCGCGTCGAGGCCGCCGATCCGGCCGCGGAGCTCGAACGGGCCGGCGAACGCCTTCTGGACGGTGACCTGCTGGTCGAGGGCGAAGCCGATCAGCAGCGCCAGGGGATCGCGCGCGAGCAGGGCGTCGGCGTCGGGGTTGCCGGTGAACGGGAGGTGGTCGGGCGGGACGGGGAGGCTCATCGACGCATCGTACGCGGCTACGATCTCCCCATGCCGAATCCGCCGTTCGCCGATGCCCCCGGCCGCCGCGCCGTGCGGGTCGGCCGCCTGCTCGACGTCGAATCGGGCATCACCCTCCCCGACCGGACGCTGCTCATCGCCGACGGCCGCGTCGAGGCCGTCCTGGGCCCGGACGACGGCCTGCCCGACGGCACGCCCGTCATCGACCTCGGCGGGTTGACCGTCCTGCCCGGGCTGATCGACACCCACAGCCACCTCGTCGGCGAGGTCCAGACGGCCGGCGTCCCGGCGACGACCACCTCGGCCGCGCAGGAGGCGCTGATCGGCGTCCGCAACGCGCGGGCCACGCTGGAGGCCGGGTTCACGACCACCCGCGACCTGGGCGCGTTCCGGGCGTTCGTGGATCGCGCGCTCCGCGACGCGATCGATGCCGGCGACGTCGAGGGGCCCCGGATGCAGGTCGCGGGTGCGTTCATCACCGCCCCCTGGGGTGGCGGCGACGTCGTCGGGCTGGCCCACGACATCCGCCTGCCCGAAGACCTCCGGTTCGGGGTGGTCACCTCCCCCGCCGAGGTGCGCGAGCGCGTGCGACGGCTGCTGATCGGGGGCGCGGACGTCATCAAGTGCATCGCCACGGGCGCCGTCCTGACGCGGGGCGGCATGCCGGGCGCCCCCGAGCTGTCCGAGGAGGAGCTCCGGGCCGCGGTCGAGGAGGCGGCCCACTACGGTCGGTTCGTGGCCGCCCACGCGCACGGGGCGGAGGGAGCGAAGCGGGCGATCCGCGCCGGCGTCCGGTCGGTGGAGCACGGCTCGCTGCTCGACGACGAGGCGATCGCGATGCTCGCCGACACCGGCACCTTCCTGTCCGCGGACCTCTACGACGGCGAGTGGGCGCTGGAGCACGGCGCGCTCGAGGGCTGGCCGGCGGACACGATGCGCAAGCTCGCGTACACGATGGACACCGGGGTCGAGGTCGTGCGCAAGGCGGTCGCCCGCGGCGTCCGGGTCACGTACGGGACGGACTCCGGCGTGTACCCGCACGAGCTGGTCGCGCGGCAGCTGGCCTGGTTCGTGCGCTGCGGGATGTCGCCGCTGGCCGCGATCCGCTCCGCGACCACCGTCGCCGCCGAGTGCCTGGGCTGGGCCGATCGCGTGGGCTCGCTGTCGCCCGGCCGGTTCGCGGACCTGGTCGCGGTCGAGGGCGACCCGCTCGCCGACGTGACGCTGCTCGAGCGGCCGCTGGTCGTCGTGAAGGGTGGCCGGATCGCGCGCGACCGGCGCTGAGGGCAGGCGACCCGCGGCTCGCGCACGGCGCCCCAGCCATTACCATCGTGACCCGACGCCAGCGAGGGGCCCGTGGACGACCGTCAGCAGCACATCGAGGCCGGCGCCCGGTCCCGACCGGGCGGGCTCGGCCGTGCCGCGAAGCTCGTCCCGCCGCGCGAGCCCAGCGGCACGCTGGCCCGCCCGGAGCTCGAGGCCCGCCTGGCCGCGGGCACGGAGCGCCGGCTGACCGTCGTCGTCGCGGGCGCGGGCTTCGGCAAGAGCACGCTGGCGGGGCGCGTGGCCGCCCGCCGCGACGCCGCCTGGTACACCGTGGACGGCGCGGACACGCATCTCGGCTCGTTCGCCGCGGGCGTCGTGGCCGCCCTGCGCCGCCGCCTGCCCGCACTCCCCGCGGACCTCGCGACCCCGATCGAGACGTCGGTGGACCCGAAGGACGACGCCGAGGCGCACCATCGCGGCCAGGCCGCCGCCACGCTCGTCGCCGACGCGCTCCAGGAGGCCCTGGACGGGGAGCTGCTGCTGGTCCTCGACGACTGCCACGAGATCGACGGCGCCGCCGGCTCGTGGCGGTTCGTGGAGGCGCTGGTCCGGTTCGCCCCGCCCGACCTCCACCTGCTGCTGGTGTCCCGCACCGACCCGCCGTTCGGGGTGGAGCGGCTGCGCGCCCAGGGCGAGGTCTCGGACGTCGGCGGCTCCTCGCTCGCGTTCACCGTGCCCGAGATCGAGGCGCTGGTCGCGAACCTCCTCGGCGCCGACGTGGTGCCCCGCGAATCGGTGGGCGACGCCGCGGCCCGGATCCACTCCGCCACGGGCGGCTGGCCGGCCGCGGTGCGGCTCACGATCGAGGCGCTGCTCGCCGCACCGGCCGGTGGCCGGGAGGCGGTCCTGGACCGGCTGCAGCGTCCCGAGGGCCCGCTGTTCGCGTACCTCGCCGAGGAGGTCGTCGCGGCGGCGTCCGAGGCCGTCCGCCGCACGCTCGCCCACGCCGCCCACTTCGAGCGGTTCTCGGGCTCGCTGCTCGAGGCGTGCGGGGTCTCGGGCGCCACCGGGGTGCTGGAGCGACTGGCCCGGCGCGCCCTGTTCCTCCAGCCGCTCCCCGGTGACCCGGGCTGGTACGTGCTCCACGGGCTGATCCGCGAGTACACCCGGACGCGCCTGCCGCTGGAGCCGGCCGCCGTCAGCGGGCTCCACCTTGGCGCGGCCGCCTGGCTCGAGGCCAACGACCGGATCGAGGAGGCGCTCGCCCACCTCCACGCCGCCGGCGACGAGGCCGCGCTGGCGGCGTTCCTCGACCGGTACGGCCCGATGCTCGTGATCGGCGGGGCCACCCGCCAGGTGACCGAGGCGGCGGCGCTGCTGCCCGAGGAGGCCCGCACCCCGCGGCTCGAGCGGGCGTGCGGCGAGGCGTTCATGGTCCGCGGCGACTGGCGCGCCGCGACCGCGGCGTTCACGCGCTCGGCGCGGGGCAGCGAGCGGCTCGACCCGCAGACCGCGTGGCGCCTGGGCCTCGTCCACGGGCTGCGCGGCGCGTACGACGAGGCGCTGGCGATCTACGCCCGCGCCGAGCCGACCGGCGAGGACCCGGCCGAGGAGTCGCTGCTCTACGCCTGGATCGCGTCCGCGCACACCCACCGCGGCGACGTGGCCGAGAGCGCCCGCGCGGCCGAGCGATCGCTGGAGCTCGCGTCGATCGCCGGCGACGCCCGGGCCCTGTCCGCCGCCCACACGGCGATGGGCATGAGCGCCGAGCTGGCGCACGACTTCCATGCGGCCTCGCAGGCGTTCGACCGGGCCCTGGCGCTGGCGGACGAGGCGGGCGACGCGCTCCAGGCCGTCCGCATCCGGAACGCGAAGGGCGCCCTGGAGATCGACCGGGGCGACGTGGAGGCGGCCTTCCGGACCCTGGACGACGCCGTCCGCCTGGCGGACACGATCGGCTTCGCCTCGTTCCACGCCCGCGCGCTCGTCAACCGCGGCCGGGCGCACCAGGGCATGGGCCGGTTCGAGGAGGCCCTCGCGGACTTCTCCGCGGCCCGCGAGATCTACGACCGGGTCGGCTCGCCGTCGGTGGCCTACCCGCTGGTCCGGGAGGGCTCCCTGCACCTGCTGCGCGGCGATCCCCTGCTCGCCCGGTTCGCCTTCGAGGGCGCGATCCGGGCGGCGCGAGGCGCGGCGGACGCGGAGGCGCTGGCGCCGGCGCTGGTCGGGCTCGCCCAGGTGCTGGCGCCCGACGAGCCGGACCGGGCCCGCGAGCTCGCGACCGAGGCCGTGACGCTGGGCCGCGACGTGGCGCCGCTGACGGTGCTGCTGGGTGCCGCCCGCGTCCACATCACGCTGGGCGAGCGCGAGCCGGCCCGGCGCCTGGGCCGCGAGGCCACCAACGTCGCGGCCGCCCGCCAGGACCAGCCGGGCTACGCGGCGGGCCTCGAGGTCCAGGCCCAGACGACCGACAACCCGGGCGAGGCGGAGCTGCTGTGCGAGCGGGCCGCGGCCGTGTGGACCGCGTCCAACATCCCCTACGGCTACGCGCGCAACCGGCTCATCCTCGCCTCGATCCTCGACGGCGAGCGGGCCCGCGCCGCGGCCGAGGATGCCGCCTCGGTGTTCCGGTCGCTGGGGGCGCGCGGGCCGGCCGGCGAAGCCGCCGAGCGGCTGGAGGTGCTCGACCGGGCCGGGCGGCCGGCCCTCGAGATCGCCGCTCTCGGCCGGTTCCGCGTCCTGCGCGAGGGCGAGCCGATCGCGGCCACGGCCTGGCAGTCCAAGAAGGCCCGCGACCTGCTCAAGATCCTCGTCTCGCGCCGCGGCCGCCCGACCACCCGCGAGACGCTGTTCGAGCTGCTGTGGCCGGACGAGGACCCCGAGCCGCTGGCCAACCGGCTGTCGGTGGCGCTGGCCACGGTCCGCGCCGTGCTCGACCCCGACAAGCGGTTCGCCGCGGACTGGTTCGTGGGCGGCGACAAGCAGGCCGTGTGGCTGGACCTGTCGCACGTCGAGATCGACGTCGAGGCCTTCCTGGCCGCCGCGGCCGAGGGGCTGCGCCTCACCCGGAGCCGCGACCCGGCGGCGGCGCGGGGCGCCCTGGAGGCCGCCGAGGCGCGCTACGGCGGCGACTTCCTCGAGGAGGATCCGTACGAGGACTGGGCCGTGGGGCTGCGCGAGGAGGCGCAGGCGACCTACATCTCGGTCACCCGGCTGCTGGCCGACGGGGCCGCGGCGGCCGGTGACGCGGACGGCGGCACGCGCTACTACCTGCGGATCCTGGAGCGCGACGCGTACGACGAGGCGGCGCACCTCGGCCTGGTCGGCGCGCTGCTGGCGGCCGGCCGGCACGGCGAGGCGCGCCGCCGCTACGGGATCTACGCGGACCGGATGGCGGAGATGGGCGTCGAGTCGGCGCCGTTCCCGACCGCCCCCGGTCGCGACCGGGGGCCCGCGGTCGTCAGCCGCTGATCGGCGCCTCGGCGGGCTCCGGTGCCTCGGCGACGGGCGCCGGCACCCGGGCCGGGCCGTCCAGCATCGCCGGGAAGCGCAGGGCGAGCGCCAGCACGACCGTCGCGAGCACGAGCCCGCCCGCGCCCACGAACAGCGCCGTCGCGTCGGCGTCGATCAGCGCGCCCGCGAGCCCGATCGACAGCGGCGTGATCCCGAAGCCCATCAGCATCGCCAGGCTCATCACCCGGCCCAGCATGTCGAGCTCGACCCGCGCCTGGAGCCACGAGATCGCGACCACGTTGACGTAGCCGATCGCGACGCCCATCACGGCCAGCGACCCGACGACCGCCGGCAGCCAGCCGAGGACGCCGACCGCGGCCATCGCCAGCCCGGACACGGCGATGCACGCCAGCACGATCCGGCCCTGGCGCTCGAGGCGGACGTTGCCCGCGATGATCGTGCCCGCCAGCGCGCCGGCCGCCCAGCCGGCGGCCATGAACCCGAGCCCGGTGGGCCCGGCGTCGAACCGGCGCTCGGCCAGCCACGCCATGCCCACCGCGGCGGGCCCGTTGACGGCGAAGTTGAGCACCAGCGAGAGCAGCATCATCAGCCGGATGCCCGGGTCGGCGAGGACGTACCGGACGCCGCCCCGCAGCGCGTCGGCGAACGACTCCGGCGCCGTCGCGGCCGCGCCCGTGGGGACGTCCGTGGGCGTCGTCGCGCCCGCGGGGACGTCCGGGGGCGTCGTCGCGCCCGTGGCCGTCGTGCCCGGGCGGGCCGCCGTGCTCGCCACCGCCACGGCCCCGCCGGTGATCAGGGCGACCAGCGCGCCCGCGATCGCGAACGATGCCGCGTCCACCGCGAACGCGGTGCCGGTGCCCACGATCGCGATCGCGAAGCCCGCCACCGGCGGACCGGCGATGGAGGCCAGCTGGAGGGTGCCCTGGAGCAGGGCGTTGGCCGGCGGCAGGCGGTCCGGTCCGACGGCCCGCGGCAGGAACGCCTGCTGGGCGGGCAGGTAGGCCGCGTCCACCGCGCCGAACAGCGCGCCCAGGACGGCCAGCGCCGGGATCGAGGCCCGGTCGGTCGCGACCAGCACCGCGATCACGGCCACGATCGCGCCGCGGGCGAGGTGGGCGGCGAGCATCAGCGTCCGCGGCGACCGGCGGTCCGCGATGACGCCCATCGGGACGAGCAGGATCGCGCGCGGGACGCCGACCGCGATCAGGACCGTGCCCAGGGCGAGCCCCGACCCGGTGAGCGAGATCACGAGCCACGACAGGGCGACGAAGTGGAACTGGTCGCCCAGGACGGACACCGCCTCGCTGGCCCACAGGAGCCGGAAGTCGCGGATGCCCGTGGCGCGCCAGATCGGCAGCGCCCGGACCCGGCCAGCGGAGGAGACGAGCGTGGTCACTCGAGCACGATCCTGACGCCGTCGCCCTCGTCGTCGACCTCGAGCACGGGGCCGCGGAGGCCCGAGCTGAGCGCCTCGCGGACGCGCGTGACCTGGTCGCCGGACAGCCCGGGGACGCGGTCCAGCGCGAACCGCCCGACGGCGATCGGCAGGCGCAGGTTGACGACGCTCCGCCCGCCGTCGCGGACCTCGATCCGGAGGGTCGTGGCACCACGGCTCGCGACACCCGCGTCCGCACCGGCCCCGGCCCCCGCGCCGGCCCCGGCCCCGTGGCCGGGCGGCAGGGTGGAGCCGAAGCCCCCGGGCGGCTCCCCGCGCTCGCGCCGGGGCGTCGACCGCTCGTCGAGGGCGGCCAGGATCGGCGCCGCCTCCTCGGCGGTCAGCCGGCCCTCCGCCACCAGGCGGAGGACCTCGTGGAACGGGTCGGCGGACATCAGCACCACCCCCGGAAGGACCGCGGGCCCGCGGCCTCGAGGGCCTCGAGGCGCGCCGAGGCGGCTTCCACGTCCAGCTCGCCGCGCTCGAGGGCGCGCAGGACCTCGAGCCGGGCCGCCTCGCGGCGGTCGGTCGAGCCGGCGTCGCCCAGGGTGGCGCCCGTCGGCTCGGGCCGGACCAGGTTGAGCGCGGCCTCGGCCTCGGCGATGAGCACCGGCGGCTCGGGCGGGACGGGCGGCGCGGGCGCGATCGGCGGCTCGGGCGCTGCCGGGGCCACAGGCGCTGCCGGGGTCACGGGCGCTGCCGGGGCCGCGATCGGGTCGGGGATGCCCGCCCCGTCGGACGACCGGCCGCGCACGAGGATGTCGCCGGACATCGTCCGGACCGAGACGTGCGCCCGGCCGTCGCCGATGATCAGCGTCCGGTGCCCGCGGCCGCCCTCGGCGCGGTGCGGCACCGACGCGCGGACGTCACCGGTCACCGTCCTGGCGTCGAGGCGGACGTCGCCGCTCGCGGTCAGCCGGACGTCGCCGCTGACCGAGGTGATCGACCCCGCCTCGCCCTCCGACAGCGCGCCGTCCACGTCGACGTCGCCGCTCGTCGTCGAGGCGTCCAGGCGGAGCAGGCGCGGCGCCCGCACCCGCAGCTCGCCCGAGACCGAGCGCGCCGAGAGCTCGAGCGCGACGCTGGCGTCGATGGTCACGTCGCCCGACATGGACTCGACCGAGATGGGGCCGGCGTCGGCCTGGATCCGCAGCTCGCCCGACGCGGTCGCCCAGCGGCTGGCGCCACCGATGCCCCGGGCGACCACGTCGCCCGACAGCGTCCGGACGGACAGCCTGGCGGTCCGCGGGACGTCGATGTCCAGGTCCGGCGCGTGCCCGGTGTGCATCACCAGCGGGCCGATCCGGAGCCGCGTCGTGTGCGCGTCCCGGATTCGCACGGCGGACGCTTCGGCCTCCAGCGAGACCTCGCGTTCGAGGTCGCTGCCGTCGCGCGCCCGCACGACCACGCGGTCGTCGTCGGTGCCGCGCAGGCGCAGCCCGTTGGAGGTGAGGAAGATCTCGACCTCGCCGCCGGGGCCCAGCGGGGCCTCGCGGACGGGGGAGCCGGAGCTGGTCGCGTCCGTCATCGGGGGTCCCTCCCGAGCGCGCGGATGGCCTCTGCCGCATCCTCGGCGCTCAGCTCGCGGCGGGACAGGCGCTCGAGGATCTCGCGCCGCCCGGCCAGGATGTCGTCCTCGGTGGAGGCGGCGGCCGCCGGGACCGCGTCCGCCTCGTCGCGGGGCCCGAAGCCCAGGGCGCGCACGAGCGCCTCCACCCGGGCCCGGACCGTTGGGTAGCTGATGCTCAGCTCCCGCTCCATGTCGCGGAGGTTGCCGCGGCTGCGCAGGAAGCTCTCGAGGAGGGCCAGCTGCTCGCGGTTCAGGCGGCCGAACCGCCCGACCCCGAACTCGCCCTCGATGGTGGTCCCGCACTCGCCGCACCGGAGGCGCGTCACGAACAGCTCGTTGGCGCACACGGGACAGGTGGCGATCACGTCATGAGGCGGCACGTCGATCCTCGCAAGTGGAATGTCGTCTTTCGTATTTCTAAACCAGCCTTTCTCTTTTGTCAATACCGAATCTCCTGTTCGACGTCTGGGCAGCCCGAGTAGACTTCGCGACATGCGATTCCGGACGACGATCCAGCTCGAGGGCAAGACGGCAACCGGGTTCCGGGTCCCACCCGAGGTGGTGGCGGCCCTGGGCGGCGGCAAGCGGCCGGCGGTCACCGTCACCATCGGCGACCACACGTACCGCAGCACCGTGGCCGCGTACGGCGACGTGTTCATGCTCCCGCTCGCCGCGGAGCACCGGGCGGCGGCCGGCGTCGCCGCGGGCGACGAGGTGGAGGTCGAGCTCGCGCCGGACACCGCGCCGCGCGAGGTCGAGGTGCCCGTGGACCTCGCCGCGGCGCTCTCCGCAGAGCCCGAGGCCCGCGCCTTCTTCGACGGCCTGTCCTACAGCAACCGGCGCTGGTTCGTGCTCTCGGTGGAGGGGGCGAAGACGCCCGAGACGAGGCAGCGGCGGGTGGACAAGGCCGTCGCGATGCTGCGCGAGGGCCGCAAGCCGTGATCCGGCACCTCTACCGCGACGGGGCCCTGGCCGACGGCCGGAGCGACCGCCTGCAGGTGGGGGTGTCGATCCTGGTCGAGGACGGGCGCATCGCCTGGATCCGTCCCTCGGACGACGAGGGCCCGGCCGGCGACCGGGGCACGCTCGAGGTCGTGGACGCGTCCGGCTCCACGATCGTGCCCGGCCTGGTGGACGGCCACAGCCACCTCACGATGCCCGGCGGCGCCCACTGGATCGACCGCGCGTCGGACCCCACCGAGCGGCTGCTCGAGGTCGCCGAGGCGAACGCCCGGCTGATGACGGCCGCGGGCGTCCGCTGGGCCCGGGACGTGGGCTCGGTGCGGCGTGCGGATCCCCACGACGCAGGTCGCGAGCGCGCGCTCGCGCTGGGCGTGCGCGACCGGTGGCGCGGCCGCGCGGGCTACCCGTACGTGCGCGCCGCGGGCACCTGGATCATGCCCGCGGGCCTGCTGCCCGCCCTGTCGGTCCAGGCCGCCGACGCCGACGCGCTCGTCGCGGCGGCGGTCGCCCAGCTCGACGAGGGCGCCGATCTCGTCAAGCTGTACCTCGACGGGCGTCGGACCCGGCCGTCGCGCCGTGGTCCGCGGACGAGGTCCGGCGCGTGGTGGACGCGGCGCACGCGCGCGGCGCCCGGGTGACCGCCCATGCCGGGTACGCGGGTGGCGCGAGGGTGGGCGCCGAAGCCGGCGTGGATGCCCTGGAGCACGGCTTCGAGCTGGAGGCGGACACGGCCGCCACGATGGCCCGCACCGGGGTCCGGCTGGTGTCCACGCTCTCGGTCATGAGCTCCTGGCGCACCTTCGGTCGCACGACGACGCTCCCCCGCTTCGCCGCCGACGAGGGCCGGGCGAGGATCGAGGCGCGCCGGGAGCGGGCGATGGCCTCGGTGGCGGTCGCCCGCCGGGCCGGGGTGGCCGTGTCCACGGGCACGGACTTCGGCGGTGGCTCCACGCGGGCCAACCAGCTGGCCTGGGAGGTGGAGCACCTCGTGGAGGCGGGGTTCGAGCCGTGGGAGGCCCTGGGCTGCGCGACCTGGCGGGGCGGCGAGCTGCTGGGCGAGCCCGACGCCGGCGTGCTCCGCGAGGGCGGGCCGGCGGACCTCGTGCTGGTCCACGGCGACCCGCTCTCCGATCCGCGGGCGCTGTGGCGGGCCTGGCACGCGTCCTGGAGCGCCTGAGCGTCCGGCATCGTCATTCGTCGACGGCGGGCGCGGTCGTTCGTGGCCGCCCGTTCGAGGGCGGACGTCCGTGGGTGCCGGAGCTCCGCGGGTCCATCGTTGCGTCATCGGGCCGTTGGGCCCTGACCACCGACACCGGACCCGAAAGGAGACGCGTGATGTCCGCGCAGACCCAGTACCTCGAGGTCGACGCCATCGGCGTCCTCCCCACCCTGTTCCTGCTCCTCGTCCTGGTCCTGACCGCCCTCGGCATCGTGGCCCACGCCGCCTTCGTCTGATCCCGGGCGCCCTCCCTCCTCCTCCCGCGCGAGCCCCGCCACATCGGCGGGGTTCGCGATTCCCAGGGCGCGGCGCCCTAGCCCGGCGCGGGCGGGTCGAGCGCCTCGCCCCGCAGCTCGCCCGCCTCACCCGGCAGGTCGAGCGCCTCGCCGGGCGCGAGGATGCGGACGGGGACGGCGGGGGCGAGGCTCGCCGCGGCGTCGGCGAACGCCTGCCCGGGCAGGTCGAAGGGCCCGGGCGCGACCCGGCGCATGCCCGCCGGGTAGAAGGTGCCCCAGTGGATCGGGATCGCCAGGCGGGGCCGCAGGATCGCGGCGGCCGCCGCGGCGCGCACCGGGTCCAGGTGCCCGTCGCCGATCGTGGGGCCCCATCCCCAGACCGGCAGCAGCGCGACGTCCAGCCGTCCGGCCAGGGCACCCATCGCGGAGAACAGGTCCGTGTCGCCGGGGAAGTACACGGTCCGCGACCCGGCCACCACGCACCCGGTAGCGGGGCCGTCCGGCCCGAACGGCTCGCGGCGGCCCGAGTGCGCGGCCTCGACGACCTCGAAGTGGACGCGGTCGATGGTCAGCCGGTCGCCGGGCTCCACCTCCTCGACCGGACCGAGGTCGAGTCGCGAGGCGAGGCGCCCGAAGCCGCGCGGGACGATGACCGTGGGGCGGCCGGGGATCCGGCGCAGCGACGGGGGGTCGAAGTGATCGTGGTGGCCATGGCTGATGAAGATCGCGTCGAGGTCCGCGAACAGCTCCGGCAGGACCCGCTCCACCTGGCGCCGCACCGGCCCGAGGCCGTCGCGCAGCATCGGGTCGGTGAGGATGCGCAGGTCGTCGACCTCGATCAGGACCGTCGAGTGGCCGAGGAACGTGAGGCGCGCGTGCGCCGGGCCGGCCCTCGTGGCCGGAGCGGCGGCCCGGACCGTGCGCCAGGCGTGGTCCACGGCGGCGTGGCGGTGCGCCATGGCGCCATGGTGCCCCAGATGATGTCGCCGCGCGCCATCGGCCGCGGACGGATCGGTGGCCCGTGCGGTCGCCTGTTGGTCGCCTCGGTCGCCGCCTTCGCCCGCGGCCTGCTGGGCAGGCACGGTCGGCCGGGCGAGCGCGACCGGAGGCCGCGGCGGCTCGACAGGGCCGTCGCGCTGCCGCCCGCACCCAGCCTGGGCGCGGGGAATCGAACGGCGCCGGCCTCGCGGACGGCGCCGTCGGGATGGACGTGGGGACGTGGCCTCAGCCGGCCCGCCAGTCCCCGATCGTGATGCCCAGCCAGCCGATGACCGAGCGGTAGTAGCGCGACGGCTTGTACGGGTCCATCTGCGCGGAGGCCCCCGGCGTGCGCACCGACGCGAACGCGAACCGGTACGCAAGCGTGCGGTTGGGGTCCGTCCAGAACAGCTGCTTCATGGTCATCGCCGCCGAGCCCGTGAACAGGCCCTTGAGCACGTAGCTCATCCCGGTGATGCCGGACGCGAACACCGCCTTCGCGCCTGACCGCAGGAAGCCGGCCCCGTAGTTGTCCACGCGCTTGATCGCGGTGGACCTGGTGGGGTTCGATGATCCCCACTCCGAGTTGCCGGACGCGTAGCACAGCCGGTTGAGCATGACCACGGCGTTCTTCGCCAGGGCGAGCTTGGTCATGTAGTACTCGCCGAAGTACTTGGTGTTGGAGTTGCCGTTGCCCGCCGTCGCGTTGAGGCCCATGCCATCCTTGGACGTCTTGGAGAACGGGGCGTACGGGCTGGGCCAGCCGTTGCCGTGGCCGAGGTAGATGAGGACGTTCGCGCCCCTGGCCACCGAGGCGACCTTGGACCAGGTGGCGTTCGGGCTGTAGACCTCGTAGACCGAGGCGCCGTAGCCGCGGGCCTGCGCGGCCAGCTTCCGGGCGCCGTCCCGGTACTCGGAGGTGGAGGAGCCGACCGGACCGACGACGATGACCACCTTGTAGCCGGCGGCCTGCGTGTCCGGTGCCGTGGCGCCGAGCGCGCCGAGTGCGACCAGTGCGGCGAGGATCCCGGTCAGCAGCGACCGGACCCTCCTGAGTGACGCCCGCTGGGCGCCCGGACGGTCATCCTGCAATCGTCTTGCCTCCTCCCTGCCGGAACACCGTGCATGGGGCACGGCGACGGTGGAACGGGTGGCCGTCGGCGACAACACGGGGCGGCTGAGCGGACGCGGACGGATCCGGGTGGGCGGGTCCGTGGACCGATCGGGGCGGTCCGGCGTGCCGGGTGGGCGTGCCACCCGATGGGGCGACAGGGTGCTGCCGGGGCGACGGCTCTTCGGTTTTCGGCCTGTCTGCGTCGGGTGGGCGGTGACCTGGGGGTCTCCGGGAGTATGCCAGACGCGGCCGAGCCCGGCGCATGGGCGTTTCGGCTCCCGGACCCGGGCCATTCGGGTACCTGGCGCGCTGGGACCGGTGCCGCGCCGGGGCGGTATCGTTGGCGGGTGCCGCACCGGCCGGGGCCCGGCCGGGCAGGCGGCGCGTCCCGGGGAGGCGACGTGACGGATGCGACGGGGGTGGCGCTGGCCACCCAGGGGCTGGCCAAGCGGTACGGGCCGCGGATCGCCCTCGACGGGCTGGACCTGCGGGTCCCGACGGGTGTCGTCTACGGGTTCCTGGGCCCCAACGGCGCCGGCAAGACCACGACGATGCGGATCCTCACCGGCCTGGTCCACGCCGACGCCGGCCGGGTGGAGCTGCTCGGGCGGCCGTTCGGCCGGGGTGACCGGCGCCGCCTGTTCGAGGTCGGGTCGCTGATCGAGGCGCCGTCGTTCTATCCGTTCCTGTCCGGGCGCGAGAACCTCCGCGCGCTGGCGGCGGCCGGCGCTCCGGCCCCGCGGGGGCGGATCGACGAGTTGCTCACCCTCGTCAACCTGCGCGACCGGGCGGGCGACAAGGTGTCCGGCTACTCGCTGGGCATGAAGCAGCGCCTGGGCATCGCCGGGGCGCTCCTGTCGGACCCGAAGCTGCTGCTGCTCGACGAGCCGGCCAACGGCCTGGACCCCGCGGGGATCGTCGGCATGCGCGACACGCTCCGCGCGCTGGCCGCCTCGGGCAAGACCGTGTTCGTGTCCAGCCACATCCTGTCCGAGGTCCAGCAGCTCGCCGACGTGGTCGGGATCATCGCCCGCGGGCGCCTGGTGCGCGAGGGGACGATCGACCAGCTGCTCCGCGAGGAGGGGGCCGTGCGCATCCGGGTCGCCCCGGACGAGGTGGCGGTGGCGGCCCCGATCCTCGCCCGCGTGGCCGGCGAGGGTGCCGTCGAGCTCGACGACGGGCCGGAGGGCGGCTGGCTGACCGTGCGGATCGACCCGCACCGGTCCTCGGAGCTCAATCGTGCGCTCGCGGAGTCCGGCGTGTTCGCCGCCCGGATCGAGGGCGGCGCGACGCTCGAGTCGCTGTTCCTCGGCGTAACCGGGTCGCGGCCGGACGTCGGCACGGGCACGGGAGGCGGGGAGGCGCCGCCACCGGTCGTCTGGGCCACCGACCCGGGACGCAAGCAGCCCGAGACGACGGGGTGGTCGTCATGAGGCTGCTGCGATCCAACCTGCGCAAGCTCGTCCGGCGGCCCGCGACGTGGGTCACGTTCCTGCTCCTCGTCGCGCTGCTGCTGCTGATCTTCGTGGCCATCGTCGCGAGCACGGCGCAGGAGTCGGACCCCGAGGTCGCCCTCGCCGCCCGGCTCGTCGTCACGTTCCCGGAGGCGTATCCGGTCGTGCTCTCGCTGATCCTCGGGATCGGCGGGTTGCTGGCCCTGTGCTACGGGGGCGCGATCGCGGGCTCCGAGTGGCAGTGGGGCACGCTCAAGGCCGCCGTCGCCCGCGGCGAGGGCCGGTCCCGCTACACGCTGCTCACCTACGCCGGCGTCGCGCTGTTCGCGATCCTCGGCCTGCTGGCCGCGTTCGCCGTCGGGGTGGCCTGCGCGGCGGTCGGCGCGACCATCCTGGACGTGCCACTCGACGGGATGGGCGACGGCAGGGCCCTGGGCCGGCTCCCCGAGCAGGTCGGGCGCGCCGCGCTGGCCGTGTCGATGAACACCGCCCTCGGGTACGCGATCGCGACCATCGCCCGCAGCCAGCTGGCGGGCATCGGCGTGGGCATCGGCGTCTACTTCGCCGAGGGGATCGCCAGCATTTTCCTGCCCAGCGTGATCCAGTGGTTCCCGTTCTCGGCCGCGGGTGCCGTGGTCGCGCAGGGCGGGGACGTGTCCTTCGGCGGCGGGGGCGAGGCCGTGGCGACCACGGTCCTCGACCCGAACGTCGCGGTCGTGGTCGTGCTGGCCTGGCTGGTCGCGGCGCTGGGCGTGTCCGCGGTCATGACCGAGCGGGCGGAGATCGGCGGGTAGCGCTCAGCCGCGTCGCGCGATCCGGGCCGCCGTGCCGCGCGTCAGCGCGAGCAGGTCCCCGGCGGCGAGCTCGATCTCGAGGCCGCGCCGGCCGGCCGAGACGTGGATCGTGGCGTGGTCCGCGGCGGACGCATCGAGGACGGTCGGCAGCACGCGCCGGGTGCCGAGCGGGCTGATCCCGCCCAGCACGTAGCCGGTCGTGCGCTCCGCGTCGGCGGGTGGGGCGATCGCCGCCCGGCGGCCGCCCAGCGCGCCGGCGGCCGCCTTGAGGTCCACCTCCGCGTCCGCCGGCACCACCGCCAGCCCGAGCCGCCCGTCCACCGCGACGACGATCGTCTTGAACACCCGCGCGGCGTCGACGCCCAGCGCCTCGACGGCTTCGAGCGCATATCCCCGGCCGTCGTGGCGGAGATTCCGCGAGTCGTGCGCATATTCATGCACGGTATGCGGGATCCCGGCCCGCCGCGCCGCGTCGATCGCCCGCGTCCCGTGTGCGCCCATGCGGCCATTGTCGGGTATGCTCGGCCCCGTCCGGCGAACGCCGCGGCCCTCGCCGAAACCGCGCGGGCGCCGCGCCGGACGACCAGATACGCGGGCCGCCGCCCAGCGGCCGACATCGGAGACCACGAACGACCTTGCGCTTCGACGAGCTGGGGCTCTCAGCCGACCTCCTGCGGACCGTGACCGAGGAGGGGTACACCGAACCGACACCCGTCCAGGAACGAGCCATCCCCCTCGTGCTCCAGGGCCGGGACGTCCTCGCCGCCGCCCAGACGGGCACCGGCAAGACGGCGGCGTTCACGCTGCCCATCCTCGACCGCCTCCGCCCGTACGCGAACACGTCGTTCTCGCCGGCCCGCCACCCGGTCCGCTGCCTGGTCCTGACGCCCACCCGCGAGCTCGCGGTGCAGGTGTCGGAGGCGATCAGGACCTACGGGCGAAGCGTCCCGCTCCGGGCGTCGGTCGTGTACGGCGGCGTCCCGCTCGACCCCCAGATCAAGGAGCTGCGCGCGGGAATCGAGATCCTGGTCGCCACCCCGGGCCGGCTCCTGGACCTCGTGGGCCAGCGGGCGGCGAACCTCACCCAGGTCGAGATCCTCGTCCTCGACGAGGGCGACCGGATGCTGGACATGGGGTTCATGCCGGACATCCGCCGGATCCTGGACCTGCTGCCCAATCGCAAGCAGACGCTGCTGTTCTCGGCCACCTTCTCGGACGACATCAAGCGGCTCGCGGGATCGATCCTCAAGGATCCCGAGACGATCGAGGTCTCCCGCCACGGGACGGCCGCCGAGGCGGTCCGCCAGCTCGTGTACCCGGTCGACCGGGAGCGCAAGGAGGAGCTGCTCGCGCACCTGATCCTCCAGGGCGACTGGCGCCAGGTGCTCGTGTTCACCCGGACCAAGCTGGCGGCCTCGCGGCTGGCCTCGTGGCTGGACCGCCACGGCGTCGCGGCGACGGCGATCCACTCGGACCGCGCCCAGTCGGATCGCACGAAGGCGCTGGACGGGTTCAAGGCGGGCGAGATCCGGGTGCTCGTCGCGACCGACGTCGCTGCGCGGGGACTGGACATCGAGGACCTGCCGCACGTCGTGAACTTCGAGTTGCCGTGGAACCCCGAGGACTACGTGCACCGGATCGGCCGGACGGGTCGGGCCGGGGCCACGGGCGACGCGATCAGCCTCGTGTGCGTCGACGAGGCTGACCTGCTGCGCGGCGTCCAGCGCCTGCTCCAGGTCGCGATCCCGTGGGAGGTCGCCGACGGGTTCGTGCCGCGGCGGGACGCGGAGGCGCGGCCGCTGCGCGCGCCGCGCGGGGCCGGCGGCTCGTCGTCGGGCGGGCGGGCGCGCTCCGGCGGATCGAGGCGCCGGACGGGCGTCGCCTGACGGCGGCCCGGATCACGGAGCCGGCGAGGCCGACGGCGAGGGCGCGGGGATGGGCACCAGCTTGGGCAGCACGATCCGGAGCAGCGCGGCCGCGACCCGGGACGGGTCCGCGGCGCCCTGGTTCGTGAGCACCGCGATCGTCACCCCCTCCGCCGGCAGGTAGCGGACGACGTTCCGGAACCCGAGGTAGCGGCCCGAGTGGCCGATCGCGGTCCGCCCGGCGAGCGTCACCACCTGGATGCCCAGCCCGTACGGCACCTTGGCGCCGAGCGCGGAGGTGGTGACCGCGTCGCCGATCATCGCCTGCTGCATCGCCTCCGACAGCACCCGGCCACCCGCCAGCGCCTGCATCCAGCGCGCGGCGTCCCGCGCCGTGCCGCCCAGCGATCCCGCCCCGCCGGCCGCCGTGATGACGGAGCGGAACGGCATCACGGTGGTCGTCCGGGCCACCGCGACGGGCCGGACGCCGCCGCCGTTCCGGGGGATCAGGCGGTACCCGATCGTGAGGCTCGCCCGCGGCTTCTCGACGGCCTGGTACCAGGTGTCCTCGAGGTCCAGCGGGTCGAGCAGCCGCTCGCGGACCTCGCGCGCCAGCGACCGCCCGGTGACGGACTCGACCAGCTCGCCGAGCAGCAGGTAGTTGGTGTTCGCGTAGCTCCAGACCGTGCCCGGGACCGCCCGCCGCCTGGGCACGTAGGACCACGCCTGCGCCGGCGTCCACGTCTCGTCCGGCACGGACTGGAGCGCCTTGTCGATCCGCTTGCTGAGGAAGAAGTCGGGCAGGCCGCTGGTGTGGTCGAGCAGCATGCGGACGGTGATCCGGCGGTCGAGCGGGTAGTCCGGCAGCCTCGGCGCCACCGGCTCGTCCAGTGCGAGGCGGCCCTCGTCCACGAGCTGGAGCACGACGGCGGCGGTGAAGGTCTTGGAGATCGAGGCCAGGGCGAACCCGCTGTCCGGCGTCACCGGCCGCCGGCCCGCCACGTCCGCCCGGCCCGAGACGCCGAGCCACGAGCGCCCGTCGTCCCACAGGATGGCGACCGACAGGCCGGGGATCGAGAGCTTGCGCCGGAGCTGGTCGAGGCGGGCCTGGAGCTGCTCGGCGGGCACGTCGGCGGCTGGGGGCGGTGCGGTCGGGAGGCTCGAGGGGCCGGGGCTGGCCGATGGCGACGGCGAGCCGGCGGGCGTGGGCGAGGCCGGGATGGCGGTGGGCGAGGCCGTGCTGGCGGCAGGTGACGGGCTCCCGCTCCCGGGCGACGACGTTCCGGGCGCGGCCGGCGTCGGCGACCCGCCCGCCACGGCGACGGTGGGGCCCGCCGGGCCCAGCGCACCGCCCGCGACCCCGCCGAGGATCACCGCCAGGCCGATGACGGCCGCCATGCCGAGGACGACGCGCGCCGGTGACGACCCCCTCGATCGCTCCGGCGGTCGCGAGTGCGGCACGGCGCTCCGGCCACGCGGCTCGTTCGGCATGATGGTGAGACGATACGTCGACCGGCCGGTGGCGCGTGTCCGCCACCCCTCCCGTCCGGCCCCGCATCACGGATGGCCCCATGCCCGATGACCGCACCGCCGCCACGCTGCTCCGCGAGGTCGGCCTCATGGCCGACGGCCCGGTCCCATGGGGGCGTCCTGTGCGGCTAGCCGCGGCGGGGGTGTTCGTCGTCGAGCTGGCGTCGCCCCTGCCGGCCGCCCAGCTGGACCTCGCCCTCGTCGGCAAGTGGCTGGAGCGCGTGCCGGACCTGCGCCTGGACGGCGTGCGGCCCACCTCGAAGGACCTGCAGCACCGGCTGGCGGCGTTCTGGCTCCCGTCCCAGACCGTGCTGTTCGTCGGCAGCACGCCCGGGTCCACCGCCGGCCGGCTGGCGTCGATCGTGAAGACGGTGCCCGGCGACCGCCGCCCCGCCGCGTCCGGGTTCTGGCTCCACTTCCTGCGCGGGCTCGCGGGCCTGCGCGTGTGGTGGGCCGCGACCGACGCCCCCGAGGAGTACGAGGACGCGCTGCTGGACGCCTTCGCGGCGGGGGTTCCCGAGGCGGACCGCGTGGCACTCCCCGATCCGACGGTCGTGCTGCCGTGGGCCGTGCTCCGCTCGCCGTCCGGCACCCGCAAGCCCACCGGGATCAGCAACCCGCTGCTGCCCGAGGTGAAGGCGCCCGAGCCGCCGCCGGTGACCCGCGTGGTGGACCTGCCGCCGGCGGAGGCCGATGGGGCACGGGACGAGGCGAAGCGCGGCCGCCGTCCGGCGCCGGGCCGCGGCGTGGGTCGCGTGGCGGCCGCGGCCGCATACGCCGCCCAGGGGTCGCCACGCGCCGCGCCCGAGCCGATCTACCTCTCGCCCGAGGGGCTGGAGCGGCTCGAGGCGGAGCTGGCTTCGCTGCTCGTCGAACGGCCCGGGGTCATCCGGCGGATCGCCACCGCGCGCGAGCACGGCGACCTCAAGGAGAACGCCGAGTACCACGCCGCGCGCGAGGAGCAGGGCTTCCTCGAGGGCCGGATCAAGGCCCTCGAGGGCAAGCTCAAGAAGGCCGTCGTGGTGTCGCCCACCGAGCGGGGCGCGCACGTGGAGCTGGGCTCCCGCGTGCGCGTCGAGGTGGACGGCGAGGAGTCCGTCGTCCAGGTCGTGAGCTCGGCCGAGGCGAACTCCCGCGAGGGCCGGATCTCGTCGGCATCGCCCGTGGGCGAGGCGCTGATGGGCCGCCGGGTCGGCGACGTGGTGACGATCCGGACGCCGGGCGGCGACGTCCGCTACGCGGTGCTGGGGATCGAGTAGCGCGTCCTCAGGCCCGTCGCCCCTCGTCGCGGCGACCGAACAGCGACAGGACGACCAGCAGCACGCCGAGGCCGATCACGATCACGGGCAGCGCATCGTCGAGGCCGGCGATCCGGCCGCCGGACAGGCCGAGCGCCCCCTCGAAGAACAGCGCGAACCCGGCGAACAGGCCGAGGCCGACCAGCGTGGTCCGCAGCCCGTCGCCGGCCAGCTCGCGGTCGCCGCGGACCAGCCCGTAGGCGAGCATGCCCAGGCCGGGGCCCGTGGGCGCGACCAGCGCCCAGGCGTAGGCCCACGTCTCGTACAGGTCGTACGCCTCCTGGAACCACAGGATGGCGCCCACGATCGTGACGATCGCACCCGGGATGGCGAGGCCCAGGCCGCCCCGGGGCGGGATCGCGAACGAGGCGACCAGCATGCCCAGGCCGGGGATGACGATCCACAGCGGCCAGGCATCGGGGCCGAGCGTGATGTCCAGCACCCGGCCGGCCAGGAACGCGGAGCCGATGACGATCAGGATGATCCCGGCCACGATGCCGGCCTGCGGCGGCCCGGCCGGCGCCGGAGGCCGGCCGTATGCCGGACCGGAGGCCTGGCCGGCGGGCGGGGTCGATGCCGGCGCGGCTGCCGCGCCCGG
>JBFMAT010000044.1:0-35703 GCA_040755495.1 Chloroflexota bacterium | reverse complement strand
GCCCGGCCCCGTCCGGTGTCCCGGCTTGTGGCCCGCCGCCCGGCCCCGTCCGGTGTCCCGGCTGTGGCCCACCTCCCGGCCCACCTCCCGGCACGCCGCGGCCTCGCAGCTCGGCGGCTGCGGCCGGCTCGGTCGCCCAGCGACTCAACGGGCGCATCGCGCGACGTTTCGGTCGCCCGGCGACGAGAATGACGCGCGGGAGGGCCTCCCTGCGCAACGATCGCGTCGCTGGGCGACGGATCTGTCCCACCGTGCGCCCGTTGGGTCGCCCAGCGACCGACCGGCACGGCGGCGGCGGCGCGGCGCCGAGGACGTGGCGCGGCGGTGGCGATCCGTCGCGCCGCCCTCGCGCCGGGGCGCCTAGATCAACCCTTCCCGGATCGCGTAGGCCACCGCGTGGACGCGGTTGCGCAGCTCGAGGCGCGACGTGACGTCGTGGATGATGTTCTTGACCGTGCGCTCGGAGTAGAACAGCCGCCGGCCGACCTCGGCGGTGTCGCAGCCGTCGGCGAGCAGCCGCAGGACCGCCGTCTCGCGCTCGGTGAGCCCCGAGAACGTGAGCCCCCGGGGCGACAAGACCTGGCGCTGGAGCTGCCCGACCTGGCGCAGCAGCCGGCCGAGCAGGTCCGGTGGCAGGGTGCCCTCGCCGGCCGCCGCGGACCGGATGGCCGCCACGAGGTTGCCGGCCGTCGCCTCGCTGCGCCGGATCACGCCCGTGACGCCCGCCTCGGCCGCCGCAAGCAGCGATCGGTCGTCCACGCGCGAGACCAGGAGCACGATCCGCCGGATGCCGCGACCGCGCAGGGCGCGCATCTCCGCCAGCACGCCGGGGTCCAGCTCGTCGGCGACGACCAGCGCGACGACGTCTTCGGGCTCATCGCCCTCCGTGACCACGAGGAATCCCTGGGCCCGGCGCAGCTGGCTGACCAGCCCGGCTCTCGAGAGGGGATCGGCCGCGCAGACCGAGACGGGGATTCGGGCCTTGAACGGGACGGCTTCCGCGACCATCGAGACCTCCGCTGCGCGACCCCGTGGGTACGCGACCGACCTGGGAGCCGGTCCGGGATTGGCGCGAGCGCACCCTACGCCGGGGCACTGTCCGGCCAGTCAACGACGGCTTAACGGGCAGGGGGCTCTGCCCGACCGGACCATCGGGTCCGGCCGTTCCGCCCTCCGTACCACCTGTTCGCGCCGATCTGGCATCGCTACACTTCCGGCCGTGGGTGCATCCGTCACGCTTGTCTCGCCTGCCGTCGCCGTCGAGCCCGGGCAGGCCGTGTCCATCGAGGTCCGGGTCCGGAACACCGGCAGCGTCGTCGACGAGTTCGTCCTCGACGTCCTGGGCGACGCGGCGGGCTGGGCGTCCGTCGAGCCGCCCACGCTGTCGCTGTTCCCGGGCGCCGAGGGCACGGCCCAGGCCGTGTTCCGGCCGCCGCGCGCCGCCGCCACGCCCGCCGGCACCGTCCCGTTCGGGCTGCGCGCCCGCTCCCGGGAGGACCCGGCCGGGTCGGCGGTCGAGGAGGGGACGGTCGAGGTCGGCAGCTTCCTCGAGCCGTTCGCCGAGCTCGTCCCGCGTACTTCGCGGGGCTCGGGCTCCGGCTCCCACGACCTCGCCGTCGACAACCGCGGCAACGCCCGGCTGAGCGCGGAGATCGAGGCCACCGACGCGGACCGCAACCTGCGGTTCGACGTCAAGCCGCCGGCCCTGGTCGTGGAGCCCGGCATGGCCGAGTTCGCCAAGATCCGGGTCAGCCCGGTCAAGCGCTTCTGGCGCGGCCAGCCCAAGACCAGGCCGTTCCAGCTGTACGTCAAGCCCGCCGGCGGCATCCCGATCGCGCTCGACGGGACGCTGCTCCAGGAGTCGGTGCTGCCGCCCTGGTTCATGAAGGCGTTGATCGCGCTGGTCGCCCTCCTGGTCGCGCTCGTGATCCTGTGGCTGCTGGTGCTCAAGCCCTCGATCGAGACCGCCGCGTCGGAGGCCGTCGCGTCGCCGCTGGCCAGCCTCAAGGAGGACGTCAACGATGCACTCGGCGCCGCGGGGCTGCCCACCATGCCCGCGGACGGAGGCGGTGGCGGCGAGGCGTCGCCCACGCCCGCCCCGCCCACGCCGACCCCGGAGCCCGGCACCACGCCGGCCCCGCCGACGGCCACGCCGGGCACCGTGATCCCGGGCCTCGGCAACCCCGTGGACGGCCGGCTGAACCAGGCCACCACCACGTTCCGGCCCGAGGGCACGCTGTTCGTCACCGACCTCGTGTTCTCGAACCCCAACGGCGCCGAGGGTGCGCTGGTCGTGCTGCGGGACGGCACGCCGCTGCTCCAGCTGCGACTCGAGAACTTCCGCGACTACGACCTCCACTGGGTGACGCCGATCGTGATCGCGCCCGGGCAGGCCCTCAACCTGTCCCTCTCGTGCACGAGCGACGGGCCATGCGATCCCGCGGTCTTCTACTCCGGATACCTGCGGCCCTGAGGCGCCGAGCCCTCCGGGCCGGGGCCGCCGGCCTCGCATTGCTGCTGCTCGCCCCGGTTCCCGCCGCGGGCGGGACGCAGGCGTCCGACGGCGAGCCGGCCGCCCCCCCGGCCGCCGGCCTGCCGCCGCCGCCGGGTACGACGACGTTGGTCTCGGAGCGGTTCGGCGGCGGCTTCGCAGGCGGCGGGTCCGCGGAGGCGTCGATCTCGGGCAACGGGCGCTGGATCGCGTTCACGTCGGGCGCCGCGGACCTCGTCGCGGGCGACGTGAACAGCGCCGTGGACGTGTTCGTCCGCGACCGGCGCACCGGGCGGACCACGCGGTTGCGGCTGCCCGGCGGCACGGCGGTGCCGGCCGGCGGCATCGCGTCGCAGCCCTCGATCTCCGCCGACGGTTCGGTGGTCGCCTTCACCTACCGGCCGCCGGCCACCGCCGGCACCACCGCCGCGCTGCCGGGGAGCATCGTCCTCGCCTGGGACCGCCGGACCGGCGACACCGAGCTCGTGTCCCGGAACACGGCCGGCGCGGCGGCGCCGGGCAGCTACGAGCCGTCGGTGTCGTCGGACGGCCGGTTCGTCGCCTTCACCTCGGACCACGCGAGGATCGTGTCACCGGACAGCAACAAGTCGCCGGACGTGTTCCGCTACGACCGCCGGACGCGGACCACGGTCATGGTGTCCGTGGGCTTCAACGGCGAACCGGCCTTCGCGGAGGTCCAGGGCGACCCGTCGATCTCGGACAACGGCAACCTCGTCGCCTTCGTGTCCGACGGCGGCGACGCGATCGTCAACGAGGACACCGGCCCGGGCACGCAGGTCTACGTCCGCGACATCGCCGCCGGCACCACCGAGCGGGTGAGTGGCGCGCCGGGCGGAGGCCCGGGCGGCGGACGCGCGGACGGCGCCGCGGAGGCACCGTCGATCTCGGGCGACGGGCGCTACGTGGCGTTCGACTCGGCGGCGACCAACCTCGTCCCGGGCGACGGCAACGGCGTGTCCGACGTGTTCCGGCGGGACCGGCAGACGGACACCACCGAGCTCGTGTCGGTGACCCCCGACGGCAGCCCGGCGACCGGCGCGAGCGGCCAGGCGGCGATCACCCGCGACGGGCGGATGGTCGCGTTCGCGTCCGCCGCGCAGGACCTGGTCGCGGGACTGCCCGGGGCACGCCTGGTGGCGGGCCTGCCCGGGGCGCGGCTGGCCGCGGTCATCCGGGGCGCGACTGAGGTGTTCATCCGGGACCTCGTGGCCCAGGACACGGTGCTGGTGTCGGTCGGCCGGGACGGGGAGCCGGGCGGCGGGCGGAGCTTCGGGCCAGCGGTCGGCGGCGCCGGGCGCTACATCGCCTTCGCCGGCAGCTCGGACCGCCTCGTCGCGCGCGACACCAACAAGCAGCTGGACGTGTTCCTGCGCGACCTGCCGCCCGCGCCGGTGCTCAACCCGGCGGTCGTGGACCTCGGCACGCGCGCGGTGGGCGCCGACCCGGTCCCCGGTGCGGCCGTCCTCGCCAATGCCGGGTGGGGACCGCTGACGGTCGGCGGCGCCACGGTCAAGGGCGCCGCCCGGCTCGAGTTCCCGATCACCGCCGACTCGTGCACCGGCCTCGTGCTCTACCGCGGCTCGGCCTGCACCGTGACGGTGTCGTTCAGCCCGGCCCGCGAGGGAGCCCGCACGGCCACGCTCGAGGTCGCCGACAACTTCACCGGCTCGCCGCGGACGGCGCGGCTGCGCGGCGCGGGCTCGCGCGCCCGACTGGAGATCTCGCCGGAGGTCGGGCCGCCGGGCACCGTGTTCATCGCCACCGGCACGGGCTTCCCGCCCGGCGCCCAGGTCCGGCTGTCGTGGAGCCGCGGCATGACGCCCAAGCTGCCGGTGGTCACGGCGGACGCCCGCGGCCGCTTCCGCGTCCAGGTCCTCGTGTTCCACCACGACACGATCGGCACGCGGGACCTGGAAGCCGAGCAGGTGGGCGCCGTCCCGTTCCCGCCGGTCGCCGCGCCGGTGCTGGTGTCGACGCCGTCCTCGATGCCGCCCGGGTTCATCGCCCTGTACCGCTTCGTGGACATCCCGCTCGTGCTCGTGATCCGAGGGTAGTCACCCATGACCGATGCCATGCCCGTCATCTGCCGCCGGTGCGGCTTCGGCAACGTCGCCGGTGACCAGTTCTGCGGGTCGTGCGGGGCGTTCCTCGAGTGGGAGGGCGAGCCGGCCGAGGGCGCCCCGGCCCCGGGCACGCCGGCATCGGGCGCGGTCCCGGGGGCGAGCACCCCGGGCGCCGCCGGTCCCGGCGCCGTCACCTCCGGCGCCGGTGACGCGCCGACGGTCGCGTGGACGCCCGCGACCCCGACCCCCACCCCGGCCCCCGACAGGCCGGCAACCACGCCGACCCCGGCCGCCGACTGGTCGGCCGCCCCGGCGCCGGCCCCGGATCCCGGGCTCCTGCGCTGCCCCGCGTGCGGCATCGCGAACCCCACCACGCGCACGTTCTGCCAGTCCTGCGGGGCGACGCTCGCGGCGGCCGCCCGGCTGTCCGAACCCTCCGCGGCCGACATCGCCGCCGCCGTCAGCGCGGTGCCGGGCGGCGCCGCCACCAGGCCCGTGCCGCCCGCGCCCCCCGGGCTCGCGGGCACCCGGGACGAGGCCCCGAGGTCGCGGGGGATCCCCGGCTGGCTGCTCGGGCTGGTCGCCGCCGGCATCGTGGTCGGCGTGGTCGCGGTCGCGGCGAGCCAGCTGCTCAAGGGCGAGGGCCCGGCCACCGGCGCCACCGCCGCCCCCAGCCTGGCAGTCGCGTCCGACGCGCCGAGCCCGGGCGAGTCCGTGCTGCCCAGCGACTCCGTCGAGCCGAGCGAGTCCGTCCCGCCCGCCGAGACCGTGCGGCTGACGCTCACGGGTGCCGCCGCGTCGTCGGTGGTGGGCAACCGGGCCAAGTTCCAGCCCGAGATGGTGCTCGACGACGACCAGCGGACCTGCTGGCAGGAGGGCAACGCCACCGAGAAGGGCCAGTGGATCGAGGTGTCGCTCGCCCCGTCGCGCATCGACCACCTGATCATCTGGAACGGCTACCAGGCATCGCGCCCGCTGTTCGACGGAAACCGGCGGTTGAAAGATGTGTTGATCTCCGTCAACGGCGGCGAGCCGATCGCGGTCCGCCTCAAGGACGCCACCAAGGGCCAGACGGTGAAGCTGGGCGGGATCGCCGGCGCGACCACGATCAGGATCACGATCGTGAGCACGTATCCGGCCCGGAAGACGTCCGTCGCGGGCACGCCGTTCGACGACGCCGCCGTGAGCGAGATCCGGGCATTCGGGGCGCCCGAGGGATGATCCGGCGTTGCGCCGGTCTCGTATGCTGCCGATCGTCATCGGGGGCGAGACGCACCGAGCGGGAGGGTGACGCGTGAGCGCCGCCGGGGGTGTGCTGAACCGGATCGTGGGGAGCCTGGGTGGCGCCCAGACCGCGGCCGTGCTGGTCATCGGCGGCATCGTCGTGGGCGGGGCGACCGGTGGCGCCCTGGCGTCCGGCGCGCTGTCCGGCAACCCGGCGACCACCGGCGACGAGCTGTCCGTGTACCCCTGCCCCGATGTCGGGCCGGCGCTGTTCACCGTGCCGGGCGGCCAGAAGTTCCTCGCCACCGGCAAGACCGCGGACGGCTCCTGGCTGCGGATCCACAACCCGCTGCCCGGGCGGACCGAGGCCTGGGTGCCCGCCGACCCGCTGACGGTCAACGGATCGATGGCGGACCTCCCGGTCGCCGAGTGCGCGCCGGAGCTCGCCATCCTCGCTTCCCCGATGCCGGCACCGACGCTGACCGCGATCCAGGACAACTCGCCGTCGCCCGCGCCGACGCCCGTCCCCACGCCGACGCCGACGGCGACGCCGGTGGCCAATGTGCGGCCGTCGCTGTCGGCGCTGACGGTCTCGACCCGCAAGATCAGCTACGACACCGGGGCCTACTGCCCGAACGCGGTCAAGAAGGTCACGTTCAAGGTCAAGGCCACCGACTCGGTGGGCGTCGAGGCCGTCACCCTGTTCTGGCGCAAGCCGGGGGCCTCGGGGTTCGCCCAGTCCCCGATGAGCCGGAC
Organism: Chloroflexota bacterium; assembly: GCA_040755495.1. GTDB lineage: Bacteria > Chloroflexota > Limnocylindria > Limnocylindrales > CSP1-4 > CAIXZV01. The sequence continues at coordinate 29,148 of JBFMAT010000044.1, read as the reverse complement.
CGCCGGCACGGCGAAGAGCGGCACCTGGCAGCTGGCGCTGAACACGGCCGCGAACGACATCACGAGCGCCGGCCGGCTCGCCTACTACGCCGTCGCCACGGACGCCGACGGCGCCACCCGGCGGCTGCCGACGGAAGGCTCGAACGGCGTGACGGTCGCGGTGTGCGTGAACACCGGACCCACGATCAAGTCGGCCTCGTCTACGGCAGGGTCACACCTGTCGTGGAAACCACTGCGTACCGGCACGTGCCAGTACCCCACGGCCACGACCATCAGGGCGAACGTCAGCGATGTCGATGGTGTGGACACGGTCACGCTGTTCTTCCGGCCCCCGGGCGAGGGCTGGCGGTCGAAGCCGATGACGCTGTCGTCGGGAAGGTGGACCGCGTCTCTCGACACGGGCAGCGACAAGATCATCATCACCGACCCGCCAACGGACCTCCTGCGCTGGTACGTGAAGGCGACCGACAAGACCGGGCTCGCGAGCCAGACGAAGGCCGCCTCGATCACGATCCACCGATGCGACACCGAGGCGCAGTTTGGGCAGTCGAGCGCCAACCCCGCGTTCTGCCCCGGCCGTGCGACCAACTTCTTCTCCGGCTCGGTGATCGATCAGGACGGCCTCACCGGCTCGAGCGCCACGCTCGTCTACACGTACGTCGCGAAGGACGGATCCCGGGTCACGCGTTCGGTCCGGATGTCCGGTAGCCAGGACGGGCAGCCCTGGTACTACCATGTCGCGGTCATCGGGCCGTCCGATCTCCAGACCAGTTCGGTAGCGGCGCTGTTCACGACATTCGAGATCCGCACGATCGACCAGTACGGCGGACGTTCGACTGGCGCTGCCGGCCGGGTTCTGCAGTCCTGCCAATGAGCGTGCTCGCCTCGCTCCTGCCGAAGGTCCTCGTGTTCGGCGTGTCCGCGCTGCTCAGCTCGGTCGTCGCGTCCGTGGCCGTGGGCGCGATGCAGAACGAGGGCCCCGTCTCGACCGCCGGCGCCGCGCCGGAGTACCTGCTCCAGGGCCCGGACACGCCGGCCGGCCCCGGCGTCACGGTGGCGTTCGACGAGCAGCCCGCGGGCGAGCCGGCGGCCGCCTCGCCGCTGCCGATCGAGGACCTGACCGCCGCCGCCGACGCACTGCTCGGCGGGGAGCCGGTCTCGTTCACCAACCCCGCCGGCTTCCCGCGCATCCCGCCGGTCACCCAGTTCGACGGCGGCCCGTTCCAGGGCGCGAACTGCACGCTCGCGTCGGGGGCGATGCTTGCCCGGCTGGGCTACGGCATCGTGACCACGGGCTCGACCCTGCGCACGCTCCAGGACGACCAGGACGGCGGCACCGGCATCAACGACCTCGCGACCGCCCTGTGGCGCGGCTACGGCGTCACGTTCAACAACGGCCTGATCCGCCCGGGCTCGCTCAAGGATCTCCTCGCCAGCGGCTATGGCGCGGTCGTCCAGGGCGACTACTCGAAGATCCCGCCCGGGCTCCGGCTGCAGAAGAGCTTCACCGGCGGCCACGCGATCTACCTCGACGGCTACTACCCGGGCAGCGCGAAGAAGGGGATCCCGGAGGCCTACTACGTCATCGACCCCATCGGGCGGCCGAAGTACGGCTACCAGGGCGAATGGTGGCCGGCATCGGTCGTGGACGACTTCGCGACCGCGTTCGCCGGCGGCCGGATCGCGGCGATGTGGGCGTTCCCGCCCGGCGGCGTCCCGCCCGACGTCGTCGGCCCGGACGTGGTGCCGATCCCGCCCGACCCCGGCGGCGGCAGCCCGGGCTCCACCCCCGAGCCCGGCGAGTCGCCCGTGCCCACGCCCACCCCCGACCCGAGCGCCTCGCCGGCCGGCCCCGTCGGACCGGTGACGCCCGTGGACGCGGGCGACCTGACGGTGGACCTCGCGGCCGACGACGAGCCCGTGAGCGGCGGCGAGTGGGGCGGCGTGATCCTCGTCCCGGTGTTCGACATCTGCCTGCTCCAGCCGCGGCCCGAGTTCTGCCCGACCGGCATCGAGGCGGTGTTCGACGTGGGCTCGCCACCGATCCTCCAGCTGCCCTCGGGCCCGGACGTGGAGGTGGTGTTCGTCGATTCGGACCGGCCGGACGTCGCGATCGTGGGCTTCACCGTGGACCCACCCGCGGCCGCGGACGTCAAGTTCTGGGAGGCCGACGGCAGCCCCGACACGGTGTCGACGTCGAGCTCGATGTCCTCGATCTCGCTGTTCGGCAAGACCGTGATCCTCGCCCGGCTCGACGTCCTCGCCGGCACCACCTACAAGTTCCAGGCGGTGGCCGGGGACGGGCTGTTCGCGGGCTCGAGCCCGGTCGGGTCGTTCACGACCGGCGACGGCGTGTCGAAGTTCGAGGTCGCGCTGTCCGAGGCGGCCTCGCCCGTGTTCGAGCTGGCGACCGGGATCTCGCCCTACCTCCACCTTGCCGAGGGCGCCTATGCCCAGCCGATGCTGCCGCTGGTCGACCTCGGCGGCGCGACGTGCCTGGAGTCGGCGATCTTCGGCGGCACGGGGTACTGCCTCGACCTCGGGGCGGCCGAGCTGCCGGTCACGTGCCTGCGCGCGCAGGTGGGCTACGAGCTGACCGGGATCGATGCCACCGGCGTCCTGGTCCGCGCCTACCCGACCGTCGCCGGCGAGACGCCGGAGGGCGAGATGACGCTCGATGGCGTGCTGGAGGCGAGCGGGCCCGCCCCGGCCGGCGACGTGAGCGTCGGCTGCCTCGCGTCCGGCCTGTCCTACATCATCGTGCTCGACGCCGTGGGCGACGACCGCGGCACGCTCGCGACGGCGACGGTCACCGTCCCGTAGTCGCATCGCCCCGCGCCGGTCGCCGGCTCCCGGCCGCCGGATCCGTCCCCTGACTCAACGCCGGCCGGTCTCCCAGCGACCCAACGGGCGCATCGCGAGACGGGTCGGTCGCCCGGCGCCGCGTTCGTCGCACCGCGAGCCGGTCGTGCGCAACGAATCGGGCGCCCAGCGACCAGCTCGTCGCATCGTGCGACCGTTGCGTCTCCCGGCGACCGGAAGCGCGACGGCGACCGGAAGCGTGACGATGCCCCGCGCCTCGATTCACGTACAGTTGGCTACGTGGAATCGCGCCCCGCCACATTCGAGCCCGCGCCGGCTGCGGCGCCCCGCGTCCCGCATCGCGTCGTCGTGATCGGCGGCGGGTTCGGTGGCCTGTACGCGACCCGCGAGCTGGGCAAGGGCCGTGACCTCGTTGACGTCACGCTCGTCGACCGGCGCAACCACCACCTGTTCCAGCCGCTGCTGTACCAGGTCGCGACCGGCGCCCTGTCGCCGGGGGACATCGCGCAGCCCCTGCGCTCGATCTTCCGGCGCCAGCGGAACACGACGGTCCTGCTGGGCGAGGCGGTGGGCCTCGACGCCGAGCGTCGCGAGGTCCTGATGTCCGACGGGGGACCGATCCCCTACGACAGCCTGATCGTGGCCACCGGCGCCCACCACCAGTACTTCGGGCACGACGAGTGGATGCCCTACGCGCCCGGCCTCAAGACCGTGGACGACGCGACCGAGATGCGGCGCCGGATCCTGATCGCCTTCGAGGCGGCCGAGCGCGAGGCGCGTCCCGACGTCCGGCAGGCGTGGATGACGTTCGTGATCGTGGGCGGCGGCCCCACGGGCGTGGAGCTGGCCGGCGCGCTGGGCGAGATCGCCAACGACACCCTGCGCGCCGACTTCCGCTCGATCCGGCCCCCGGACGCGCGGATCCACCTGGTCGAGGCCCTGGACCGCATCCTGCCCACGTACCCGCCGGACCGCTCGCGATCCGCGACCCGCCAACTGGAGCGGCTGGGCGTCACCGTGCGGACGGGGATGCGCGTCGTCCACATCGACGACCGATCCGTGCGCGTGGAACGCGCCGACGGCACCCCCGGCACGGGCGCCGAGGAGATCCCGACCCGGACCGTGCTCTGGGCGGCCGGCGTGCTGGCCTCGTCGTTCGGGCGGCGGGTGGCGGACGCCACCGGGGCCGAGACGGACCGCAGCGGGCGGATCCTCGTGGGGCCGGACCTCACGGTGCCCGGACACCCCGAGATCTTCGTGGTCGGCGATGCGGCCGTGCAGCCGTGGCAGCCGGACCGCGCCGTACCGGGCGTGGCGCAGGGCGGGATCCAGGGCGGCAAATACGCGGGCGCCACGGTCCTGCGGCGGCTGCGCGGCCAGGCCGCGCCCCCGTTCCGGTTCAGCGACAAGGGCGACGTGGCGGTCATCGGCCGGCTCTCGGGGGTGACCAACATCAGCTGGCTGGGGCCGTTCGGGCGCCAGGGCGGGCTCCTCGCCTGGATGCTGTGGCTGGGCATCCACATCGTGTACCTGATCGGGTTCGCGAACCGGATCGTGGTCGTCGTGCGCTGGGCGTGGTCGTTCCTTACCCGCGGGCGCTCGACCCGGCTGATCACCGGCCGCCCGCTGCTGCCCCCGATCGAGGAGCCCGAGCCGCCGGCTTGACGGGCGCCCGGCCTATGCGCACGACCCCCGCGCGTTGCCCGGCCTTCGCGCACGGCCGCCGCTCGCCGCATGGCGTTCGCGCGCGGCCTGATCGCCGCGGACGGCCGCGATGACCGGGGCGAGCCGCGCGATCCCGGGCTCGACCACGGGCTCGAGGATCGTCCCGTAGCCGAACACCAGCCCGGCGGGGCCGGGCGCGATCCGGCGCGGGCTGAGGCTGCCCAGGGCGATCCCGTCCGCGGCGGCCCGGTCCACGATCGCGCGCTCATCGCTCGCGTCCATGTCGTCCGGCAGCCAGGCGAGGACGTGGAGCCCGGCCGCCGCGCCCACCGGACGCAGCTCCGGCAGGTGGCGCGCGAGGGCGCCCAGCAGCGCGTCCCGGCGGCGCCGGTAGACCGGCCGCATCCGGCGCAGGTGGTGGTCGAGATCGCCCCGGGCGAGCAGCGCGGCGAAGGCCAGCTGGTCCATCGCGGGCGCGCCCATGTCGGCGGCCTGCTTGGCGGCGACGAGCGCCTCGGTGTGCTCGGGCGGCGCGACGATCCAGCCGAGACGGAGCCCGGGGGCGAGCGTCTTGCTGGCCGTCCCGGTGTAGACCACGCGATCCGGGCTCAGCCCCTGGAGCGCCCCTACCGGATCGCGGTCGTAGCGGAACTCGGCGTCGTAGTCGTCCTCCACGATCGTCGCCCGCCGCCGGCGGGCCCAGGCGACGAGCGCCGCTCGGCGGTCGGGAGACAGCACCGCGCCCGTCGGGTACTGGTGGGCGGCCGTGACGAGAACGCCGTCGACGTCGAGCGAATCGAGCAGGTCCACCCGCAGGCCGGCTCCGTCGACGGGGACCGCGACGGGGGCGATCCCAGCCTCGCGGAGCGCCGTCCGGTACTCGGGGTCGGACGGGTCCTCGACGGCGAACCGGCGCGCGCCCGCGGCCCGGAGCACCTGCGCCACGAGCCGCAGGCCCTGCGCGAAGCCGGCGCTGACCACGACGTCGGCCGGGTCCACGGACGTTCCCCGGACGCGATTGAGGTACGCGGCGAGGGCGACGCGGAGCTCCGGGACGCCGCGGCCGCCGAGGTAGGTGAGCCGGTCGCTCGGGGCGGTGGCGAGCGCCCGGCGGAGCGCGCGCAGCCAGGTCGCCCGGGGAAATTCGGTCACGTCCGGGCGCCCGGGACGGAAGTCGAAGGCCACGGGCTCCGGCTCGGCCGTCTCCCGCGCGGGTCGTGGCTGGCGTGGCGTCCAGGCGACGCGCGTCGTGCCGCCGGGCCGGCTCGCCAGGTAGCCCTCCGCGACCAGCTGCTCGTACGCCTCGACGACGATGCCGCGCGACACGCCGAGCTGTGCCGCCAGCCCGCGGCTCGAGGGCATGGTGGCTCCGGGCGCCAGGCGGCCATCGCGGACGGCGGCGCGGAGGCCATGCTCCAGCTGGCGATGGAGCGGCTCGGGACCCGCACGGTCCAGCGGCAGGAGCAGCTCAAGTGACGAACTGGTCTTGGATCTTGACATCGAACCGGACCTTACCAGAGGACCGGTAAACGGGGAGGATCCGGGTATCGACACGACCGATGCCATGGAGGTCCCCACATGGACGCCCTGTTCACCCTCCTCGCGCTGGCCCCGATGCTGGCCGTCTTCGCGCTCCTCGCCGCGGTGGCCGGCGCGGAGAGCCGCGACGGGTTCGATCGCACCACCCGCGGCCCGGGCTTCCGCCACGACGCCACCGGCCAGGGGAACCTGTTCCGGTGAGCGGGGTGACCTGGTCACGCTTCGCCGAAGCCGCGACCGACCTGGCTGCGACCGGGCGCGGGCTGCTGGAGCGGTCAGGGACGCCCGAGGGGCTCCTGGCGACGGTCCGCGACGGCACGCCGCCCCGGATCCACCCGGTCATCGTCGGGGTGGTCGAGGGCCGGCTCCTCACCTTCGTGATCGAAGGCTCACCGAAGGAGCGCGACCTGCTCGAGGACGGCCGGTACGCGCTCCACGCCCACCAGGATCCGGCGGTCCCGCACGAGCTCCTGGTCCGCGGCCGGGCGGTGCCGGTGGCCGACCCGTCGCTTCACGCCGCCGCCGCCGCCGCCTGGCCGTTCGACGTGGCGGACGGTGGCTACCGGCTGTTCGAGCTGGGCATCGAGCACGTCCTGTTCGGCGAGCGACCCTCGGCCGATGCGTGGCCACCCCGCTACCGCGCGTGGCGCCCGGCCTCGTCCTGAGCGCCATCCGCGGAGCCCGCCGCGCTCAGGCCTCGAACACCACGACCTGGCGCGCCGCCTGGCCGTCGCGGAGGCGGTCGAAGGCATCCTCGAGCTCGGGCAGCGCGAGGCGCCGGTCGATCAGCCGGTCCACGGGCAGCCGGCCGGCGAGATACGCCTCGGCGTGGGCGGGGAAGTCCACCGCCGCGGTGGACGAACCATAGTTGGAGCCGATGACCCGCCGGCCGCCGTCGACCAGCGGATAGGGCTCGAACGTCGCGGCCTGGCCGTAGCGGGTGAGGCCCACCAGGACCGCCGTCCCGCCCGGCGGCAGGGCGCCGATCGCCTGCTCGATGGTCGCCGGCAGCCCGATCGCCTCGAACACGAAGTCCGGCCCGCCGTCGCCGGCGGCCTCGCGGATGGCGTCGATCGTCCGGTGCGGCGTCTCCGGGTCGGCCTCGACCCAGTGCGTGGCGCCCAGCGTCCCGGCGAGGTCGATCTTCGACCGGTTGACGTCCACGGCGACGATCCGACGCGCCCCGGCGAGCGCGGCGCCCATCACGCACGACAGCCCGACTCCGCCGAGGCCGATGACGGCGACCGTGGAGCCCGCCGGCACCTGCGCGGTCCGGGTCACCGCCCCGACCCCCGTCGCGACCCCGCAGCCGATCAGGGCGGCGACCTCGGGCGGGACGCCGTCGGGCATCGGGACCACCGCCGTGGCGGGGACGACCTGGGCGCTGGCCATCGTGCCGATCGAGAGGTAGGCGAGCACGGGCGAGCCATCGGGGCGGGTGAGGCGGGTCGTGCCGTCCGCCTGGGCGTGGTGGAGCGCGGGCGAGCCAGTGCACAGCCACTGGCGGCCGCGCTGGCAGGCGCGGCAGCGCAGGCACGGGGCGAGCCAGGTCAGCGCCACCGGCCGCCCGACCAGCCGCGGGTCCAGCCCCTCGCCGACCGCTTCGATGATCCCCGCGCCCTCGTGGCCCATGACGATCGGGCCCGGCCGCTCCCAGTGTCCGTCGCGCACGTGGAGGTCCGAGTGGCAGACGCCGGACGCGGTCATCCGGACCAGGACCTCGCCCGGGTGCGGGTCGTCGAGCCGCAGGGTCTCGATGATCGTGGGCACGCCCGCCCGCTCGATGACCGCCGCCTGGATCTCGCGCACTCGTGCCTCCTGCCGCTGCGACACCCCGCACCGCGCACGATACCGGGCCGGTGGCCGGCCCTTGACACCCGCCGGACGTCCGGCGCATGGTCGCCCGCGAACGGAGGTCGAGCATGGGTGACGGCTTCGGGCTCGGCGATGGCCAGTACGACCTGAGCGGGACCCCCGGGCTGGCAGACAGCCGGGCGTCCGATGCGCAGCGGTCACATCGCGACAGAGTCGACATCGGGCGCTGGCCGACGGCGGGCGCCGTCGTCCGTGTGGCGCTGCTGGTGCTGATCGTCGTCGTCGTCATCGGCTGGGTCGTGACCGCGATCACCGGCTGAGTCGGGGCCACCGCGCGTCCGCACCGGTGCCGCGGACCGACCGCGGCCGGCCAACCGCAGCCCGTCAGCCCGTGTTCTGGAGTCCGGCCGCGATGCCGTTGATCGTGGCCCCGATGACCGCCCGCAGCGCGGCCGCCTCGGCGGCGGTCACGGCCGGGGCCCGAAGCCGGCCGAGCAGCTCCACCTGGAGCGCGGACAGGGCGTCCACGTAGGGATTGCGCAGCTCGATCGCCCGCGCCAGCGTCGCGTGCCCGGCGAGCAGCCGGTCGCGGCCCGTGACCAGGAGCAGCAGCCGGACGGACCGGGCGTATTCGGCCTCGATCGTCGCCCGGATCGCGGTGGCGGACGGGCCCGTGGCGAGGTCCGCGGAGCGCCGGAAGATGCCCAGGTCCGCCTTCGCCAGCGAGAGCTCCGCGTTGTCGAGGATGGACGCGAAGAACGGCCAGCGGCGGTACAGGGTGGCGAGGTGGTCCACGGCCTCGCGGCCGCCGCGCCCGGTGAACGCCTCGAGCGCGGTGCCCAGGCCGTACCAGCCGGGCAGGTTGGCGCGGGCCTGCGACCAGGCGAACACCCACGGGATCGCGCGCAGGGACTCGATGCCGTCGGCGGGACCGGGTGGGGCGACGCCTCCGGCCGCGACTCCGGCGCCATCGCCGGTCGGACGCGCCCCGGGCCGTGACGTGGGGCGCGAGCCCAGCCCCAGGCCGGCGATCAGGTCGATCGGCGTCGCCGCCCGGAAGAACTCGGCGAAGCCCGGCTGCTCCACCAGCGCCCGGTACGCGGTGCGCGAGATCGCGGCCAGCTCGGTCATCGTCGAGGTCCCGCCGGCGGCGGCCTCGGCGACCTCGCGCTCGTGCTCGGGGGTGGAGGCGAGCAGCGCCGCGGCCGTGACCTGCTCGAGATGGCGCTGGGCGATCGTCCGGTCCGCGAAGTGCGCCGCCACGACCTCGCCCTGCTCGGTGAACTTGAGCCGCCCGGCCACCGATCCCGGCGCCTGGGCGAGGATCGCCCGGTTGGCCGGCCCGCCGCCGCGCCCGATCGCCCCGCCCCGGCCGTGGAACAGCGTGAGCGTGATGCCCTGCCGCCGCGCGACGGCGACCAGCGCCTCCTGCGCCCGGTACAGCAGCCAGTTCGCGGCCAGGAAGCCGCTCTCCTTCGACGAGTCGGAATAGCCGAGCATCACCTCCTGAACGTCGCCGCGGTCCCGGAGGTGGGCGCGGTAGCCGGGGTCGGCGAGCAGGGCCTCGAGCAGCGCGCCGGCGCCCGCCAGCGCCTCCGCCGACTCCAGCAGCGGGACGACGTCGAGCGACGGCTGCGCGGCCGGCAGGTCGGCGAGCACCGGCGCGGAGGCGGCCTCGCCGAACGGGGACGGTGCGGCGGCGAGGCGGGCCAGCTCGAGGACGTCGGTCACGTCCGAGGGCCCCGCCGTGAACGAGATCACGTACCGCTGGCAGGCCTCGGGGCCGAAGCGCGCCTGGAGGCGCGCGATCGCGCGGAACGTCGCCAGGACCTCGCCCAGCGCCACGCCCGGGGCGACCTCGGACTCCGGTCCGGCCCCGGACCCCAGCGCCCGGAGCGCCGCGCGGTGGACCTCGGCGTGCTGGCGCACCTCGAGCGAGGCGAGGTGGAACCCGAACGTCGCGACCTGCCAGCGAAGGTCCGCCAGCTCGCCGTACGCCACGCGTGCCAGGCCGTCCGCGGCCAGCGCCGCCTGCACCACGGCCAACTCCGCGTCCAGCGCGCCCGGGCCCGGGTAGCCGCCGGTCCGTGGTGCGGTCTCGCCGGTCAGTGCCGCGCGCGTCCGCCGCAGGCGCTCGGCGATGGCGCCCAGCCGCTGGCGATACGGCTCCTCCGGGAACCGGCGCCGGAGCTGCCGGACGGTCTCGGGCAGCTGCTCTGCGTCGCGCGCGAGCGCACTGCCGAGCCCCCGGTCCAGCCGTTCCGGCGCGACCCGGGCGGCCACGGTCTGCATCAGGCGGCCCGCGACGGCCTCGTAGCCACGGAGCAGGTGCTCCGCCTGGAGGCGGGCGGCGTGGAGCGTGACGTCCGCGATGACACCCGGGTGCCCGTCGCGGTCCGCGCCGATCCACGATCCGAACCGGAGCACCGCCGGGGCGACGACCGGGCGGGTCCCGCTGCGACCGGCATCGCCCGCGACGACGGATCCGCCACTCCCCGGTGAGGCCGCCGCGCCCGCCACCAGCGCCGCGATCAGCGCCCGGTCGAGCGCCCGCTGGAACCCGGGCACGGCCGTGAACAGCGTCTCGTCGAAGATCGCGAGCGCGGACCGGACCTCGTCGAGCGGCGTCGGCGTGACCGCGCGCAGGTCGCCGGTGTGCCACAGGATCGTGATCTCCTCGCGCAGGCGGCGGCGGAGGTCGGCGTCCTCGTCCGGGGTCGCCAGGGGGTCGTCGAGCTCGTCCAGCAGCCGCCGGACGCGCCGCAGCGCGACCAGCAGGGTGCGCCGGCGGGCCTCGGTGGGATGGGCGGTGAGCACGGGATGGACCCGCAGGCCGCGGACCATCGCCTCCAGCGTCGCGGGCCCGTGGTCCACCGCGAGGCTCGCGATCGCCTCGCCGATGGAGTCGTCGATCGGCCGGCCCCGCGCCCGCCGGGCGCGCGTCCGGAGCACGCGGATCCGCTGCCGCTCCTCGGCCAGGTTGACGAGCTGGAAATAGAGGGTGAACGCCTTGGCCACGGCGGCCGCATCGGCGACGTCGAGGGCGGCCACGTCGGCCACGAGCCGCTCGCGCTCGATGTCCGGCTCGAACCGTGAGTCCGGGTCGCCGCGCCGGAGCGCGATCGTCCGTCGGCGGATCCGCTCGACCACGGCGAACAGCTCGGGCCCGGCCTGCTCCGCGATCACCTGGCCGAGCAGCGCGCCCAGCAGCCGGACCTCGCGCGCCAGCGGGTCGCGCGCGCGACCGATCCCGGGCCCGGGCGGCTCCGCGGCGACGGCCGGGAAGCGCGCGCCCCCGGGGCGGCCGGGCACACGACGGGTGGGCTGGTCGGGTTCGGTCACGACCACAGGATCGCCGACCGGCGGACCGCTCGTCACGCGTCGCAGGGTTACGGTTCGACTGCAAGGGCACCGTCGCGCTACCTCGCCGCAACCGACGACGGTTACGGCGGCGCCTAGGCTTGTACTGTGATCGCGATGTCGATGACGGAAGGCATGGATACCACCGCGCGCGACCCCCTCGCCGAGCTCCGCTTCCTGCGCGAGATCCTCCGCCTGGCCACCACGGCCGGCACCTGGGAGGAGCTGCTGGAGAGCGTCGTCGACGGCACCCGGGACGCGCTGGGCGCCAGCGTGTCCTCGCTGTACCTGCTCGACCGCGACGGCGCCGACCTCACGCTCGCCGCCACCAACGGCCTCGACCGCTACCAGATCGGCCGCGCGAAGGTGCCGTTCGGGGAGGGGATCACCGGCAGCGTCGCCGCGAGCCGCCGGCCCATGGTCATCCCGTCGGTCCGCGACGAGCCGCGCTTCCTGTGGGTCCGCGGCATCGACCAGCGGCGCTTCGTCGCCTCGATGCTGTCCGTGCCCCTGACCTGGCACGACCAGGTCGTCGGCGTCCTCAACGTCCAGACTGAGCAGGCCCGGGACTTCACCGAGTCGGACGTCGCCCAGCTGTCGGCGGTCGCCGACCTGCTGGCGGGGATCGTGGAGAAGGGGCGGCTCCAGCGCGAGGCCGAGGCCCAGGTCGAGCAGCTCAAGGCCCTCGACCATGCACGCAACGAGCTGATCGCCCTCGTGACCCACGAGCTGCGCACGCCGCTGGCCGTCGTCCGGGCGTACACGGACCTCCTGAGCGAGGAGCCGCCACTTGACGGGCGCTCGTCGCGGGACCCGGAGCGGCGGGCGACGCGTGCCGCCTGGCACACCGGCACGCTGGACCAGATCGATCGGCTCAACCGCCTCGTGGACTCGATCCTGGAGTCCGTGCGGGTCGTGCCTGACTCCCCGGCGGACCTGCGGACGATCGATCTCCGGGCGACGATCGAGGAGCTGGTCGAGGAGCTGCGGCCGCTGCTCCACCGCCACCGGACGGTGGTCGAGCCGTCGCCCCGGCTCCACGCGGTGGCGGACCGCGGCCGGCTGCGCAAGGTCCTGGAGCACCTGCTCGAGAACGCGGTCAAGTACGCGCCGCCCGACACGCGGGTCGTGGTCGCGTGGGGGCTCGTGGAAGGGATCGTCCGGATCGCGATCACCGACGAGGGCCCGGGGATCCCCGAGGAGTGGCGCGAGCGGATCTTCGAGCCCTATGCCCGGCGCGAGACGCAGACGGCGCGCGGGTCGGGCATCGGGCTCTACGCCGCCCGGCGGCTGGCCGAGTCCATGGGTGCCCGGCTGTGGTGCGAGCCCGCGCCCGCCGGCGGGGCGAGGTTCGTGCTCGCGCTGCCGGCCGCGGTGGCCGTCTGATGGGCTGGATCGGACGCGGACGCCCGTCCGGGGTCCCGCGTGGAGGAAGGAGCTGCTACCGATGATCGGCACGAGGCCGCTGCGGATCCTCGTCGTGGACGACGATCCCGCGATGGTGGGCGCGATCACGGCGCTGGTGGGGACCGAGGGCCACCAGGTGATCACCGCCTACGACGGCCTGACCGCCGTCAAGCGCTTCCGCGAGGACCGGCCGGACCTCGTGCTGCTGGACCTCGCGATGCCCGGGCCCGACGGGTTCACCGTGATCGGCCAGCTGCGTGCGACCGGCAACGTGCCCGTGCTCGTGGTGTCCGGCGAGAGCGCGGAAGCCGCCAAGGTCAAGGCGCTGGGCATCGGCGCGGACGACTACCTGGTCAAGCCGTTTGGCAAGCAGGAGCTGCTGGCCCGGATCTCCGCGGTCATGCGCCGCGTGGACCTGGCGACGACCGGGCGCGCGACGGGCGAGGGGAGCCCGGGCACGCTCACGGCCGGGTCGCTGACGCTCGAGCCGCCGCGCCATGAGGCCCGCGTTGGCGCGATCCTGCTCAACCTCACGCCGACCGAGTTCCGGCTGCTCGAGGCGCTCGTCCGCGCCGGCGGGGACCTCGTCGCCCACCACCGCCTGGCGCGCGCCGGCTGGCCCGCCGAGCCGGACCCCGACCTGCTGTGGCTCAAGCCGCACCTCGCCCGCCTGCGCTCGAAGCTCGAGGCCGCGGGCGGCCCCCGGATCGTGGCGGTGCGCTCCGTCGGCTACCGGATCGAGGCGGACGAGCCGGCGTAGCGCCGGGCGGGCGGCGACCGCCGGATGCGCGGCCGCCGGATGCGCGGCCGCTGACCGCCGGGGCGGGGGGGCCGACCGCGCTGACCGCCGGACGCGTGGGCGCTGATCGCCGGCTCGCGGTCGCCAATCGCCGGGCACGTCGGCCGCCCTCCCGGTCGTCTCGCTGGCCGGGCGTCGCGCAGGATCGCGCAAACCCCGCCAAGTGACCCGCGCCGACCCGGGCCCGGCGTCCCGATGGCGCGAATCGCGTCATCAGATCCGACATCGCCTGCAATCCAGCCGCGGGCGACCCCCGGATGGAGCGATTTGCGTGATCTCGCGCGACGCCGCGCACGGCGCCGCTGGCCGCGACGAGGACTACCCTGGGAATCGAAACGGCCCCGGGGCGTGACCGGGGCCGTCGCGGTGTGGTGGGGCCGGGCGAGCCCGGCGGTGGGCCACAGCGGCCAGGAACGTCAGCCGGCGGCGACGAGGGCGCGGCCCTTGGCGTCGTGAGCGGCGTCCGCGCAGCCGACGCGGCAGCCACGGGCGTCACGCCCGCCGATCGGGGCGAAGTGGAACCAGACGCTGCCGGAGTCCGCGGAGCGCTGGAGGCGGCAGCCGCAGGCGGAGCAGGTGACGGGCCCGGTGTGCGAGGCGTGGGCCTCGGTCAGGCCGCTGGTGTCGAAGGCGGGGTAGGTCATGTCGGTGCCTCCAGTGGGTGGCGGCCCGGCGCGTGCGCCGGAGGGACGGACGGGCCGGGACCGGACCCGTGGGGACGTCAGGACGTTCGGCACCAAGCCGATGTTCGGATGGTGCGCTCGCCGGACCGCCGCAACGACACCGGTCAGGCGACGGCCCGGTTGCGATTGGGTTGCACCCCGAGGGCCGAATCCGTGCTCATCGCGGCCGGATTCGCGCTCGTGACGACGGAATCCGCGCTCGCCGCCGCCGCGGCCGGCCTGCCGGCGACGGCACCCGATGCCGGCGCAGCGGCCACCGGCTCGACCAGCCACACGTCGGCGTCGGTCGCGTCGCCCGAGTCCACCAGGCGGCCGGCCAGGGCGGAGCCGGCGTCGCGGTGGGCAACCAGCAGCCGCCGGAGCTCGGCCACGAGGCGCCCGCCGTCGTCGCGCGTCGCCGCGGCCTCGGTCAGGCGCACCGCCCGCACGGAACCGGCGTGGAGCGCGGCCACGTGGCGGCCCGACGGGTCCCACAGGTACGCCCGGCCGCCCGTCATCCCGGCCCCGAACGACTGCCCCACGGGCCCCAGCACCACGACCGCACCGCCGGTCATGTACTCGCAGGCGTGCGGCCCGACGCCCTCGACCACCGCCTCGGCGCCGGAGTTACGGATCGCGAACCGCATCCCCGCCCGCCCGACCACATGGAGCCGTCCCCCCGTCGCCCCGTACAGGCACGTGTTGCCGGCCAGCGCGAACGCCGGCGCCCCGCCCGGTGCGGCGGACGATGCGGTCTCGGGGTCCGGCCGGACGACGACCGTGCCACCCGACAGGCCCTTGCCCACGTAGTCGTTGGCCGTCCCTTCGAGCACCAGCGAGACGCCCTCGCCCGCCCACGCCCCGAAGCTCTGCCCCGCGGCGCCCCGGAACCCGAGGCGGACGGGGGCCCGCAGCTCCCCGCGCCGGATCGCGCCGGTGATCGCGGCACCCAGCGACCGCTCGGCGGTGGTGACGCGCAGCCCGGAGGCGGCGAGGCCACCGCCCTGGCCCCCCAGCGCCGCCACGAGCCGGCCCTCGAGGGGAGAGGCGGCCTCCCGCGCGAGGCCGCTCGACGAGGCCCAGGGCGCCGCCCGCCGCCCGGCCGACGCGGGCCACGACGGGGACAGCAGCGCCGACAGGTCCACGGTGGAGCCCGCCGCCTCGCGCAGGTACCGCCGGCCCTCGCCCACGATCTCCGCCACGCTCCGCGCCCCCACGGCCGCCAGCGCCACCCGCAGGTCCTCGGCCAGGCGCAGGAAGAACCGCTCCACCATCTGCGGCGTGCCGGTGAACTTGGCCCGCAGGTCCTCGCGCTGGGTCGCGATCCCCGTCGGGCAGGTGTCGAGGTGGCACTGGCGGGCCATGTCGCAGCCCACGGCGACCAGCGCCGCCGTGCCGAACGCGAACTCCTCGGCGCCCAGCAGCGCCGCGATCAGCAGGTCGCGCCCGGTCTGGAGGCCGCCGTCGGTCCGGAGCGCGATCCGGTCGCGCAGGTCGTTGCGGAGCAGCGACTGGTGGACCTCGGAGACGCCCAGCTCCCAGGGCGCGCCGACGTGCTTGATCGAGGACAGCGGCGACGCCCCAGTGCCGCCCGCGTGCCCCGACAGGTGGACGTAGTCCGCGCCGGCCTTGGCGACCCCGGACGCGATCGTGCCCACGCCCCGCGTGGCGACCAGCTTGACGCCGATCCGGGCCCGCGGGTTGATCGCCCGCAGGTCCGCGATCAGCTGCGCGAGGTCCTCGATCGAGTAGATGTCGTGGTGCGGCGGCGGGCTGATCAGCGACTGGCCCGGCTGCGCCCGCCGGAGCGCGGCGATGTAGGCCGTGACCTTGCGACCCGGCAGCTGGCCGCCCTCGCCGGGCTTGGAGCCCTGGGCCATCTTGATCTCGAGCTGGTCGGCGCGGGCGAGGTACTCGGCCGTGACGCCGAACCGCGCCGAGGCCACCTGCTTGATCCGCGCGTCGGTGGGGGCGCCGGCGCCGTCGGGCTCGTACCACGCCGGGTCCTCGCCGCCTTCGCCCGTGTTGGCCGCCCCGCCCAGCGCCTGGATCCCGAGCGTGAGCGTCCGATGCGCCTCCGGCGACAGCGCGCCCACGCTCATCGCCGACACCACGAACCGGCGCGCGATCGAGCGGGCGTCCTCGACCTCGTCGAGCGGCACGATCGCCGTCCCGCGCGGCCGCCCGACCCGGAACCCGTCGCGCACGACGGCGGGCTCGCGACCCAGCGCGGCGCGGTACCGGGCCAGGGCGTCCGCGGCGTCGTCCTCGCTCGTCGCCAGGTCCTGGACCGAGCTCGCGATCGAGGGGCTGTAGAGGTGCAGCTCGCCGTCGCTCCGGTAGCGGGCGAGGCCGGGGTCCGGGAGCCGGTCCGGCCGGGCGGCGGCGGCGAGCTCACGCGAGGCGGCGAGGCGCGCCAGCTGGGCGGCGCCGAGATCCGCGGCCTCGAGCCGGCCGGGCCACGCCGCAGCGGCCGGGAAGCACCGCGCCACGATGGCCGGACCCAGCTCCAGGGTCTCGAACAGCTGGCCGCCGACGTAGGAGGCGACGGTCGAGATCCCCATCCGCGCCAGGACCTTGCGCAGGCCGGCGTCGAGCGCCGCGAGCGTATTGGCGACCGCGTCCGCGGGCGTCACGTGCTCCGCGCCGCGCCCGCCCGCCTGCTCGCGCGCGAGCTCGAGCAGCAGCCGCGGGTGGACAGCGGTCGCGCCGGCGGCGACGGTCATCGCGAGGCCATGGACGTCGAGGACGTCGCCGGCGTCGATCAGGATGTCGGTGCGGCCGCGGAGGCCGGCCTCGGACAGGGCCGTGTGGACGGCGCCCGCGGCAAGCACGGACGGGACGGGGAGGCGGCCGTGCCCGGGCGGCGCGGAGCCGTCGGCGAGCATGGAGCGATCCGCGGGCGAGCGGCCGGAGAGCGCGCGGCGGTCGGCGAGCGTGGCCGCGGCGTCGGACAGGACGAGGAGCTCGGCGCCGGCCCGCGACGCCTCGAGGGCGGACGCGGCGAGCCGGTCGAGGGCCGCGGCGAGGCCGGCGGCGCCCGCCATCTCGAGCCACGTGGCGTCGAGCTCGCGCACCGCGCGGTGGGGCGCCCGCGACCTCGCCCGCATCGCGTGCAGGAGGCCCGGGAGATCCACGACCACCGGCCGCTCGAGGCGGATCGTGGTGGGCCCCGCGGGCACGCCGCCGAGCAGCGCGGGCCGCCGCCCGAGCTCCACGCGGAGGTCCATGACCGAGCGCTCCCGCTCGGGATCGATGGGCGGGTTGGTGACCTGGGCGAACGCCTGGCGGAGGTGGTCGGTCACGGGTCGCGTCACCCGCGCCCGCCCGGCCAGCGGCGTGTCGTCGCCCATGCTCCACAGCGGCTCGTGGGCGTCGAGGGCCATGGTCCTGACGTCCAGCCGCAGCCGCTCCGCGTCCAGCCCGAATAGGTGGCGCAGGGCGGGCTCCGTGGCCGCGGGGCTCGCGGTCGCGACAGATTCCCCGCCGGTCGCGCCGGTCTCGCCGCCGACATTGCGTTCGCCGTCCGCGAACGTCTCGCGCGGCGCATCGTGGAGCGGCAGCCGCCGGAGGACCCACGACTTCGCGTCGGCGTCGGTGAGCAGCCGGCCGGCGCCCGGGTCGACGAGCAGCAGCTCGCCCGGCGCGAGCCGGCCCGTGCGCACGATCTCGGCCGGGTCCAGCGGCACGGCGCCCGCCTCGGACGCCAGCGCCACGACCTTGTCGTCCGTCACCGCCCAGGCCGCCGGTCGCAGCCCGTTGCGGTCCAGCAGCGTGCCGACCCGCCGCCCGTCGCTGAACACGAACGCCGCCGGCCCGTCCCAGGGCGCGACGAAGCCCGCGATCCGGCGCCGGAACGCGGCCACCGCCGGGTGCGGCGTCCGGCGCAGCGACGGCGCCTCGGGCACCAGCGCGAGCAGCGCCGCCTCCGGCGACCAGCCGGTGGCCACGAGCAGCTCCAGCGCCTCGTCCAGCGAGCGCGAGTCGGACACGCCGGGGGACAGCAGCGGACCGGCGGCCCGGAGCCGGTCCGCGGCCGCCCGCCGCCGGCCGGGGATCCCGGGGTCGGACGCCCGACCGCGCAGCGCCTCGCGGTTGCCGCGCACGGTGTTGATCTCGCCGTTGTGGGCGACGAACCCGAACGGCTGGGCGAGCGACCACACCGGATGGGTGTTGGTCGCGTAGCGCTGGTGGAACACGGCCAGCGGCACGTCGATGGCCGCGCCGAGGTCCGGGAACAGGCGCGCCAGCCGGTCGCCCGCGACGAGGCCCTTGTAGACGATGGTCCGGCTCGAGGCCGAGGGCACGGCGAACCCGGCGAGGCCCGCGTCCCGCGCGGCCGCCTCGGCCCGCCGCCGGGCGCACACGAGCGCGAGCTCGAACTCGGCGTCCGAGAGGCCGTCCGGCCGCCGGACGAGCGCGTGGCGCACGGACGGCAGCGACGCGGCGGCTTCGCGACCCAGCGCGGACGGATCGACCGGCACGGACCGCCATCGCGGCGCCGGCAGCCCCTCGGCCGCGAGCGCCGCCTCGACGACGGCCCGCGCCGGGCGAGGCGCGAACACGGTCAGGACGCCCGGCCGCTCCCCGGTGAGCCCGCCCGGGTCGATGACCCGGAGCAGCGACGGCGACAGGGGGAGGAGGACCCCGGCGCCGTCGCTCGATGCGCCGTCCGCGGCGAACGCCCCCCGGTGCGCGAGGGCGGCCAGGCCCCCGAGCGCCAGGCCGAGGACCCGTGACCCGGACCGCCCCCCGGCATCCGCGACGAACCCCACGCCACACGCGTCGTGCTCGTACCGGGCGTCGTACAGCGGTGGCTCCGCTCGGACCCGCTGTGGGCCCTGCCATTGGCCGCGCTGTGGGCCCGGGTTCGCGGTTCGGCGCATCGGGGACCCTCCGGTCAGGCCTGGTACGCGACCTCGCCGTGGACCGCGAGGTCGAGCCCGACCTCCTCCTCGTGCGCGCCGACCCGGAGGCCGAGCACGAGGTCCACGAGCTTGACGATCACGAACGTCGCGACCACCGCGTAGGCGATCGTCGCGCCGACGGCCACGACCTGGGTCACGACCTGGCCGGGATTGCCGTCGATCAGGCCGGGGTAGGCGTTGATCGCGGCCGTCGCGAACACGCCGGTCGCGATCGCGCCGAACGTCCCGCCGACCCCATGGACGGCGAACACGTCGAGCGCGTCGTCGATCCGGAGGCGCTCGCGCAGGAGGGTGGCGCTGTAGCAGATGCCGCCCACCAGGAGGCCGATGACCAGCGCCCCGCCCGCGGTCACGAAGCCCGACGCCGGGGTGATCGCGACCAGGCCCGCGACCGCGCCACAGGCGGCGCCGGCGACGCTGACCTTGCGCTTGTGGAGGTAGCTCGCCAGCACCCAGGTGATCGTGGCCGCGCCGGCGGCGGTGTTGGTCACCAGCAGCGCGTTCGCGGCCAGGCCGTTGGCCCCCAGCGACGATCCGGCGTTGAACCCGAACCAGCCGAACCACAGCAGGCCCGCGCCCAGCACGGTCATCGGGATGTCGTGGGGCTCCATCGCGTCGCCGTTGACCGCACGCCGGCCGATGAGCAGGGCCACGATCAGCGCCGACACGCCGGACGAGGCATGGACCACGGTGCCGCCCGCGAAGTCGAGGGCGCCCATCTTGAACAGCCAGCCGTCCACCGACCAGACCCAGTGGGCGATCGGGGAGTAGACGACCACCGACCACAGGACGGTGAACAGGACGAAGGCGGCGAACCGCTTGCGCTCGGCGAAGGCGCCGGTGATCAGGGCGGGGGTGATGGCGGCGAACATGAGCTGGAACGCGGCGAACAGGACGAACGGGATCGTGACGCCGTAGGTCGCGCTGGGCTCGAGGCCCACGTTCATGAACCCGACGAAGTCGAGGCCGCCGATCAGGCCCAGGCCCCCGACATCGGTGCCGAACGCGAGTGAGAAGCCGACCAGCACCCACACGACGCTGACCAGGGCCAGGCCGAAGAAGCTGTGCATGATCGTGGACAGCACGTTCTTGCGCCGCACGAGGCCGCCGTAGAACAGCGCGAGGCCGGGCAGCATGACCATCACCAGCGCCGTCGCCACCAGCAGCCAGGCCGTGTCGCCGGTGTCGATGGCCGCCCCATCGGCCGCCGCGGCGGCCCCGGGCAGGGCTCCCAGCAGCACGGCGGCCCCCAGGCCCCCGAGCACCAGTCGTCGTCCGAACCGCATCGCTCGCTCCGCCTCCCTGCTCACTCGCTCCGCACCCCCAGCGGGACCCGGGGCACGCCGGGCCGTTGCGCGGAGAGTGCAGGGCCGGGACGCGCGCGGTCAGCGCCCGCGCGTGGTTCGGGGTGGATGCGTTTGGGTGGCGTCCGGTTGCGGCCGGGTTGCGCGGCGAGGACCGATCCGGACCAACGGCACGCGTCAGGACCGGCCGATCGGACCGCCGCCGCGCAGCGTCGACTCGATATCCTCAGCGCGTGAGCACGGCGAGGGCATCGAGCACGGCGTTCATGGTCCGCCCGTCGTGAACGACGCCTGGATCGCGGGCGGGATCTTCGCCGTCGCCTACCTCCTGATCGCGATCGAGCGCTGGGACCGCACGCTCATCGCGCTCCTCGGCGGATGCCTCGTGGTCGTGCTCGGGATCGTCCCCCAGCACGAGGCGTTCGCCGCCATCGACCTCAACGTCATCCTGCTGCTGACCGGGATGATGGTCATCGCGACGATCGTCGCCGAGACCGGCCTGTTCGAGTTCCTGGCCATCCGGGCGGTCCGGATGTCGCGCGGCAGCCCGATGCGGCTGCTGATCCTCCTGTCGGTGCTCACGGCGGTGATCTCCGCGTTCCTGGACAACGTCACGACCGTGGTGCTCACGACACCGATCACGCTGTCGGTCGCGCGCCGGCTGGGCGTGTCACCGGTGCCGTACCTGATCTCGCAGGTCCTCGCCTCGAACATCGGGGGCACGGCCACCCTGATCGGCGACCCGCCGAACATCCTCATCGGCTCGGCGGCCGGCCTCGGCTTCGACGACTTCCTGGTGCACGTGGCGCCGGTTGCCATCGTGATCCTCGTCGCCTTCGTGGTCATCGCCAGCATCTCGTTCCGGGGCGAGCTCCGCGTGCCGAGCGAGCGCCAGGAGGCCGCCCTCGCCGGCACCGAGGCGCTCGCCATCCGCGACCGCGGGCTGCTGGTGAAGTCACTGATCGTGACCGGGGCGACGATCGTCGGCTTCCTGTTCCACGCCACGCTCGGGCTCGAGGCCGCGACGATCGCGCTCCTGGGGGCGACGGTCCTGATGCTGGTGGCCGGCCGGAAGCCGCAGGAGATGCTGCGCGAGGTCGAGTGGACGACGCTGTTCTTCTTCATCGGCCTGTTCGTGCTCGTGGAGTCGATCGTGTCGGTGGGGCTCGTGCGCGAGATCGCGGACGCGATGGCCAGGGCGACGGGGGGCGAGCAGGCCGCGACCACGATCGCGCTCCTCTGGTTCTCGGGCTTCGTCTCGGCCGTGGTCGACAACATCCCGTACACGGCGACCGCGATCCCGATCGTCCAGCGGCTGGCCGAAGGCGGGCTCGCGCCGCTGCCCCTGTGGGTGGCGCTGTCGCTGGGCGCGTGCCTGGGCGGCAACCTGACCATCGTCGGGGCCTCCGCCAACGTCGTGGTGGCCAACCTCTCGATGCGCGCCGGCTACCGGATCTCGTTCTGGGAGTTCCTGCGCTACGGGGCGGCGGTGGTGCTCGCGTCGCTGCTCATCTCCACGGGGTACCTCTGGGTCCGCTACCTGGGCTGACGGCCGGCCGCCGCCCGCGTCCACCGCTACCCTGACGCCATCACCAGATCGGAGGATCGGATGGACCTGGGTCTGCGGGACCGGCGCGCGCTGGTCGGCGGCGGGGGATCGGGGATCGGCGGCGGCATCGCCGGCGTGCTCGCGGCCGAGGGCGCGCGGGTCGCGTTGATCGGCCGGACGCGCGAGCGGATCGAGGCGGAGGCGGCGCGGCTGGGCGGCGTCGGGGTCGTCGCGGACCTGTCCACGCCCGATGGGCCGGCCGGGGCGGTCGACGCGGCCGTGGCGGCTCTGGGCGGGCTCGACCTCCTCGTCGTCAACACCGGGGGCCCGCCCGGCGGCACCTTCGACACCCTGGGCGAGGCGGAGTGGGAGCAGGCGATCGCCGGCACCCTCCAGTCCACGCTGCGGCTGATCCGGGCGGCCCTGCCCCACCTGCGGGCGGGGGTCGATCCGTCGATCCTGATCGTCCTGTCGTCGTCCGTCCGCGAGCCGATCCTGGCCCTCACCACGTCCAACGTCCTGCGGCCGGGGCTGGCCGGGCTCGTCAAGACCCTGTGCGCGGAGATCGCCCCGGTGCGGATCAACGGCCTGGCCCCGGGGCGGATCGCGACCGCCCGGATCGCGTTCCTCGACGGCCGGCGCGCCGAGGCGGCGGGCGTCACCGTGGACGAGATCGCCAGGCGGACCCAGGCGGGGATCCCGCTGGGGCGCTACGGCGACCCGGCGGAGATCGGCCGGGTGGGCGCGTTCCTGCTCTCGCCCGCGGCATCGTACGTGACGGGCGCGATTGTGCCCGTGGACGGGGGCATGATCCGGGCGCTGCCCTAGGTTCGCCGCCGCGCACGGCGGCCGCGGCTCTCGCGTCCCGGCTCTCGCGTCCGGCTCTCGCGTCCCGGCTCTCGCGTCCCGGCTCTCACTCCGGCGCCAGGTCACCTCGGTTCGTGATTACCCTCTGCGCATCATGCGGAGGGTCGCTGCTGCCTCGACGACGTCGCTCGAGTCCCAGCCGGCGCCGCTGGCCCCGCTCCGTCGCGCTCGGCACGAACGGCCGCCCCCGCTTGGCCCGCCCCGGGCCGTGCCCGGTGGCGGGGTTGGCCATTTACCGATGCGGCGCGTAGTAACGGTCGCCCCGCGCCCTGCTCTTGGCCACTGACCGATGGGGTGCGTGGTAGCGACCCGTGCGAGGCTTGAACGTGGCCGGCCACCGATGGCGTGCGTGGTAGGCCAGGTCGAGTTGGCCCAGTACGCGTCCCATCGGTATCTGGC
Organism: Chloroflexota bacterium; assembly: GCA_040755495.1. GTDB lineage: Bacteria > Chloroflexota > Limnocylindria > Limnocylindrales > CSP1-4 > CAIXZV01. The sequence continues at coordinate 6,031 of JBFMAT010000044.1, read as the reverse complement.
CAGGTCGCGCGCCTGGCCCTCGATGAGTCGAGCGTGAGCCCGCCGGGATCGACCCACGCCGGGACCGCGGCGTGGTCAAGTCACGCGTCACTACGCACTGCATCGGTGTATGGCCGAGGGGCGGGCCGCCCCCGGCGTGCCGTCGTCCGGCGCCGCGCCGGACCGCCACCGCCGCGCCATGCGAGTCCGCCAGCCCACGCCCCGCCGCGCCGACCCGGCGCCACGCCCCGCCGCGCCGACCCGGCGCCACGCCCCGCCGTGCCGTGCCGGATCGCGGTGCCCGATCGCCGTGCCGGATCGCCGTGTCAGGCGGCACGCCCCGCCGGCAACCGCATCGACGCCAGCGCACCGGCTCCTGCCAACGCCGACGTACACGACGCCCGCGCGACGACTCCCGTGATGCGCAGGGCGTAATCACGAACGGCGGTCGACTTCCTCGCGCCAAGCGCGGCGGGCGCGCCTCCCGCCTCCCGCCAGCGTCAGGCCGTCGCCAGCGTCAGGCCGCCGAGCCGCGCACCGCGAGCGCTCCCCGCACCGAGCCGAGCGTCCGCCCGGTCCGCGCCGCGCCGGTGCGCAGCCAGGACCCCACCGGCAGGCCGAGCACCAGCACGAGGCTGACCAGGATCAGCCCGGCCCCCGCGACCAGCTCGGGTCCAACCGGCTCCCCGAGCACCAGCGCGCCCCACGCGATCCCGAACGCGGGGACGATGAACGTCACGGTGCTCGCCGCGGTCGGCGTGGTGCGCGACAGGACGCGGAAGAACACGGGCCAGGCGAGCGCGGTCGAGACGAGCGCGACGCCGACCAGGGCCACGACCCCGGTGGGTGACGGCGTCCCCGGCGCGCCCGACAGGACCGCAACCGGCAGGAGGACGATGGCCGCGGAGACCAGCTGGCCGGTCGCGAGCTCCACGCCGCCCACGTCGGGCAGCTTCCGGCGCACGAAGGTGCCGGCGACGGCATACGAGACGGCGGCCCCGAGGGCCGCGGCGACCGCGAGCAGCGTCTCCGGGCCGAGGGGCAGCGGCGACCAGCCGACGAGCACGAGCACGGCCGTCATGCCGACCGCGATCCCGGCGACCACGCGTCGCGACAGCCGATGGCCGAGCGCAACCGCCCCGACCAGCGCCGTGAACAGCGGGGTCGACGCGTTGAGCAGCGCGCCGAAGGCGGTCGGCAGGGTGAGCGCGGCGAACGCGATCAGGGCGAACGGGATCGCCGCGAACGCCGCCCCGGTGAACACGATCGCGCCGAGGCGACCGCGGAACGCGGCCCAGGAGCGGCGACCGAACAGCGCGGCCATCGCCACGGCCGCGAGGCCGATCCGTGCCTCGGCGGCCCACACCGGACCGACCTCGGGCGCGGCGATGCGGAAGGCGAGGAAGGCGCCGCCCCACACCGCGCCCAGGAACAGCAGGGCGCCGAGATCGGCGATCGAGACGGAACGAGCGGCGGTGGAGATGGGCGTGGGGACGGGCGTGGACATCGTCGAAGCGTGCCCGGCCGGCTCCGGCCCCTGAGTGGGCGCGGGTCGAGTCTGCGCTACGTCATTCGTCGCCGGCGGCCAGGCCGCGCAGGTCGTCCACGATCAGGCCGTCGACCCCGTACGCTTCGAGGATCGCGTTCGTGACGCGGCTCTCGGCCCGGCTCCACCACGCGAGCACCCGCCGCCCCGCCGCGTGCGCGCCGCGGATCGAGTCCGGGCTGAGGAGCAGCATCTCGCCCATCGGGCACACGTAGGCGGCATCGGCCGGCGGCGAGGAGAGGTCGAGCTGCCAGGGGCCGGTGATCCAGCAGCCGGCCGCCTCGGGGGCGATCTCGCGCAGCCGCACCAGCGTCCCGCCGTCGGAGGACTGGATCACCGCGCGGTCCAGGGAGTCGGCGGCCCGCAGGAGGTCCACCAGCCGGCCGACGACCTCGAAGTCCGCCGCCCCGTCCTTGATCTCCGGCATGACCCGCACGCCCGCCGACGCCGCCAGCTCGACGACCTGCTCGACGGTGGGGACCCGCGCCCCGCCGCCGGCGTCGAGGGCCTGCACCGCCGCCAGCGTCAGCGACGCGACCGGCCCGCTGCCGTCCGTCGTCCGGTCCACGGTCTCGTCGTGCATCACGACCAGCACGCCGTCGCGCGTGGTCCGCACGTCGAACTCCAGCCAGTCGGCGCCCGCGTCGATGGCCGCCCGGAAGGCCTCCAGCGTCCCCTCCGGCGCGCCGCTCGTGGCTGGCGCGCCGCGGTGCGCGATGGCGGTCGGCGGACCGTTCGCCGGGACGTGCCGGACCCAGGCGATGCCGTACCAGGCCGCGACCGCGACGGCCGCGGCGGCGAGCGCCAGCGCGAGCCGCCGCCGCCGCACGAGCAGCCCGCGTCAGCCGACGAGCGAGGGCAGCACGGACCCGGCGCCCAGGTGCGCGTCGAGCCCCGTGCGCCGCAGCACGTCGTCCAGGTCCGCGATCGTGCCCGGGTCCGCGGGCACCCCCGGCGCCCGCACGGTGGCATGGGCGATCGCCCCGCGCCGCTGGTACACCAGCTTACGGATCGGCAGGTTGAGCAGCGCCTGGTTCTCGAACCGGATCAGCGTCGCGTACCGGTCGAACACGGCCGCGGCTCCCTCGCGATCACCCGCGGTCCAGCGCCGGACGACGGCCACCAGCACCTCCGGGAACCCGAACCCGGTCATCGTCCCGTGGCTGCCGCGGCGCAGCTCCTCGAGCAGCATCTCCCCGCCGAGGCCGCCCAGGACGACGACGTCGGGCGAGCCGGCGACCAGGCGGCCGGCCTTGGGCGGCGTCGGCTCCTCCTCGAGCTTGATCACGCGGCACATCGGCGCCTCGGCGGCCAGCGCGAGCAGGAACTCGACCGACATCGGCACGCCCGAGCTCGCGGGGTGGTCCTGGACGACGATCGGCAGCGACACGGCCGAGGCCACCGCGAGGTAGTGCCGGCGCAGGGCGGCGTCGGTCGGCCGCGCGAGCGGCGGCGGGGCCAGCATCACCGAGTGGGCGCCCGCCGCCTCGGCCTCGCGGGCGAACGCGATCGCCCGGTCCGTGGACGCGTGGGAGACGCCGACGCAGACCGGGATCGAGCCGCCGGCGGCGCCGAGGACGGAATCGAGCACGGCTGTCCGCTCCGCGTCGCCGAGCCGCCCCGCCTCGCCCAGCACGCCCAGGATCGTCATGCCGTCGACACCGGTGGCCCGCACGAACGCCACCAGGCCGGGCACGGACGCGAGGTCGAGGCCGCCGTCGGGCAGGAACGGGGTCGGCACGATGTTCCAGACCCCCCGCAGCGCCGCGATGTCGCCCACCTCGTCCTCCGTGTCCGCTCGATGGCCCGAGGCTACACCGGGCGCGGGCCGTCAGGCGGGCCAGCGGAACCGGACCGCCGTCCCGCGGTCGCCCGGGCCGCGGCCCACCTCGAGGGTGGCCCCGGCGGCGCGCGTCTCCGCGCGCATGTCCGCGATGCCCCGCCGGCCGCTGCGCGCCGCGACGCTCTCGTCCACCGCCGGCCCGGGGCCGTCGTCGACGATGTCCAGCCGGATGAGCGCCGGCGACACCGCCACCGTGGCGGTGACCGTCGAGCCCGGGGCGTGGCGGATCACGTTGTCGAACGCGAGCTGGGCCACGCGGAACGCCGCCCGCTCCACCTCCCTGGGCGGACGTGCCGGCGCCGCGCCCTCCGTCCCGTGGCCGGGCGCCGCGCCCTCCGTCCCGTGGCCGGGCGCCGCGCCCATATCCCCCGCGACCTCGATCTCCACCCGGACCTCGGAACGCTCCTCGACCCGCTCCGCGAGCCACTCGATCCCCGCCAGCAGGCCGATCTCCTCGAGCACGATCGACCGTCGCGACACGAGCAGCGACTCGACCTCGTCCACCGCCGACCGCAGGTCCGCCGCCAGCCGCTCCACCGTCCCGCCCGCCTCCGCCTCGGCCAGCGCTCGGCGCAGCGACGGCAGCACGTCCGCGTGGAGGTCCGCCGCCAGCCGCCCGCGCTCCGACTCGACGGCCTCGGCCCGCCCGGCCTCGCGCCCGGGCACCAGCTCGTCGACGAACACGCGCAGCAGGCTCAGCGCGCCCCCGGTGCGGTCCGCGCGGGCCTCGCCGGCCGCCAGCCGGACGCGCGTGCGGGCGAACGCGGGCGCGAGGTCGCGCACGAAGCCCATCGCCGCGATGACCGCGACGGCGAACAGCCAGACCCACTGGGGGAGGCCCCCGGTCTCGAAGCCCAGCGCCCGCCGCACCCAGTTGGCGACGAACGCCAGCCCGAGCACGCCGACCGTGCCCCAGGCGGCCAGGGCGACCGGGCGCGGACGGCGATCCCCGGCGGTCGCGTAGCCCGCGGCGATCAGGAGCGGCACGATCAGGGCGAGCACGACGAACCCGTCCAGCACCGGCCGCCCGATGTCCCCCGACGCCGCCCGCACCCCGCGCACCAGCCCCACCGCCCCGAGCGCGGCCGCCGACGACCCCACGATCGTGGCGCCCCAGGCCAGCGTCGGCGCCCAGCTGGTGGTCAGCACCAGCACCACGAGCGCGCCGATCCCCCACAGGTGGGGCACGAGGTCCGAGGGCGTCGGATCGGGGGCGCCGAACGGGTTGGCGAGCCGGACCAGCAGCGAGCCGCCGACGAGCGCCGCCGTGGCCGCCGAGGCGAGACCCAGCGACCGCGAGGTCACGGCCGCGCCTTCTCCGTGACCCAGCCTTCGCGCAGCGCGAGCACCGCGAGCTCCGTGCGCGACAGCACGCCGTACCGGTCGAACAGCCGCCGCAGGTGGCTCTCGACGGTCTTCTCGGTGACGCCCAGGCGGGCACCCACCTCGTCGTTGGACGCGCCGCCGCAGACCAGCGTCAGGACCTCGATCTCGCGGTCCGAGGGGCGCCGCGGGGCGCTCCGGATCGTGCGCAGCATGGACGCCGAGAACGCGGTGCCGCCGCCGGCGACCGTCCGGATCGCGTCCAGGATCTCCGACACCTCGCTGGTCTTGAGCAGGTAGCCGGCGGCGCCGCGCTCGAACGCCGTGCGGATCAGCGGCGGCTGGTCGAACGACGAGAGGAGCAGGACGGCCGGCCCGCCGGGCTCCACGGCCTCGAGCAGGCGCAGGCCCTCCGCCTCGCCGGCGAGCTGGACGTCGCTCACGACGACGTCGGGGGTCACGCCGCGCGGTCCCGTGATCAGGCTCCGCGCATCGTCGAGGGACCGCGCGGTGCCGGCGAGCGCGAGGTCGGGCGCCGCCCGGACGGCCGCCGACACGGCGTCGAGGATCGCCGGGTGGTCGTCGACGAGCACGATCCGGATCGGCTGGGTACCCACGGTTGCAGCCTAGCGCGGCGCGACCCGGGCGCGAAGCCCCGCGCGCAGGGTCCACGGCCCGCGCCGGTTGCGGGATTCCCCGCATACTCAACCGCCTACGAGTGGCAGGGGGCCGATGGACGACCAGCAGACCGAACCCGTCGCGCAGCCGGGCGTGCCCGGCCCCGACTCGCCTCCGCCTGTGCCCGGACCCGGCCCCGACGTGCCTCCGCCCGTGCCCGCTCCCGACGCCCCTGACGCCCCGGACACCCCGGACGCGCCCCCGCCTCCGCCCCCGCCACCCCCGCCGCCCCCGCCACCGGCGTTCGTGCCGCCGCCCACGGGCTGGATCGGTCCGGGAGACGGCGGCCGCCAGGTCATCGACATCGGCTCGATCATCGGGCGGACCTTCGACACCCTCGGCCGCGAGTGGTCGCTGTTCCTCGTCCTGGCCGCGCCGGCGGCGCTGGGCGCGCTTGCGCAGAGCCTGATCGCCCCCCCGGCCACGATGTCGGAGCCGGCCTCCTCCGCGCTGCTGCTGGACGACCTCGGGGCGATCGTCGTGGCGACGATCGTCGCCGCCCTGTGCAGCGTCATCTCGGTCCTGGCCGTCACCGCGGCCACGGACGAGCTGTGGCGGGGCCGGGCGGCCGGCGTCGGCGGGGCGTTCGCCCTCGCGGCCCGGGCGCTGCCGCGCTACCTGGCCGTCCTGGTCCTGTACGGCCTCGTGATCGGGGCGCTGGT
>JBFMAT010000043.1:0-36731 GCA_040755495.1 Chloroflexota bacterium | reverse complement strand
CGGCGGTGGACTACGGCGCGGCCCACGGCGCCCTCGCGATGACGACCCCCGGCGACACCTCGATGGCCACCCTGGCCGAGGTCGAGGCGCTCGTGGCGGGCAGGAGCGCCCGGGTCATTCGCTGACGGCGGGCCGCGCGGCCGCCGTGTCGCTACTCGCCCAGCACCTGGAAGTGCACCGTGCGCCGTCGCTCGCGGACGCCGTCGAAGTCCACGAAGTACACGCGCCCGAACTCCCCCAGGATCAGCTCGCCGTCCACCACGGGGATCGTCTCCGAGCGCCCCATGATCACCGATCGGAGGTGCGCGTCCGTGTTGAGGCTCCAGACCGCCTCCTCGGCGAGGTTCTCGCGCGCGTGCCGGATGTGCATCGGGCCGGGGTGCAGGTACTGACCCTCGTGGCGGCAGGTCGGGACGACGACCTCGAGCCGATCGAGCAGGTCCTGCAGGAGGTGCTCGGTCCCATCGAACAGCCGGTCGTGCGACTCCTCCTGGATGATCACGCTGCAGGTCGTGTGCTGCGAGTAGACCGTGAGCGTCCCCGCCCGGATGCCGGCATCCGCGACGGCCTGTCGGGCGTCGGCGGTCACGTCGTGGAACATCGGCTTGTGCAGGGGGCTGTGCACGTCGATGGCGCGGTGGTGGACGGTCATGCGTGGGATCCTTTCGCGTGCGGCACGTCCGGGTGCAGCTCTAGCCAGGCCCGCCGCATGGCGACGAGCATGTCCCGCAGCGCCGCCGGCGGGTCGTCGGCCCGGAGGACGGCGCTGGACGAGCCCGTGCCCCCAAGGCCGAGGCGGATCATCTCCGCCACGTCGTCGGGCGTGCTCACCCCGGCGCCGCTCATCACGACGATGGCCGGGTCGACCCGGTGGACCGCGTCGAGCGTCCGCTCCACGAACGACCGCATCACGCTGCCCGTGGAGCGGCCCGTGGCGATCAGCTCCGGCGGTTCGGCGAGGATCATGTCCGGACCCAGCTGCGCGATGGCGGCGGCCTCCTCGGGCGAGTCCGCGAACACGAGCGTCTGCAGGTCCGTCTCGCGGGCCCGTCCGATCGCGCCGCCGAGGTCGGCGAGGGTCATGCGGCGCTCGGAGTGGTTGAGCAGCGTCCCGACCGCGCCCGCCTCGCGCAGCGCCTCCGCCAGGACGCCCCCCACCCCGCGACCCGGCGCGACCGGGTCCATGTGCTGTGCGAACACGAGCAGGTGCCGCGTCTCGCGCGCGACCGCCGGGATGTCGACCGCCTGGGGATCGAAGATCACGGTCACCCCCAGCTCGGCCGCAAGATCATCGGCCGCGCGGGACAGCCGGAGCGCGCCGGCGCCCCAGGCATAGCCCTTGAGGCCGAGCTCGAAGACCGGCGGCCGGATCCGGTTGCCGGCAGACGTGCTCAAACCACGACCGCCTCGACGCCCAGCATCCGGGCCAGGTGCAGCAGCTGGGCCGTCCAGCGACCGCGCGCCGCGCCCATGTGATGGGTGGCGCCTGCGCGCAGCCAGCCGTCGCACCAGGCGGCGATGGGCAGCGTGTCGTGGCGGAACAGCGTCTGCGGCGCCGAGATCGAGCGGGGCGGGAACGGCAGCAGCTGGCCCTCGGAGATGACGAACCGCCAGCGGCCGTCGCCGATCGTGACCAGCGCGAGGTTGGTGATCGGGCCGGGCTCGTAGGCGAACTCGAAGCCCGCGCCGAACCCGTGGACGCCCTGGTAGTAGATCGAGTGCTTCACCTTGACCGCGCCGGGCGTGCCCATCGCCGGGTTGCCGTGACCGTCGTGGGAGAACATCACCGCCTCGTTCTCGAAGTCGATGACGTAGTTCTCGAGCGTGGTGGCCTGACCCGCGAGTTCCTGGAGGATCAGCTGCGCGACCGCGGTGTTGACGTCGCCCTCCGGCGCTGCGGGGATCCCCACCTCGCACAGGCGTCCGGTGCCGTAGGACGGGATGATCCCGACCCGCGGATCGGTCAGCCACACCTGGTCGAAGGCGGTGAACGCGTCGAACCGGTGCTCCCGTGCGACCGACTCCAGGGCGAGCCCGAGGCGCACCGAGCGCTCGAACAACGCCGGCTCCATCTCGACCGCGTACCGCGTCCGCTCGGACGCCATCGTCGCATCGACGTCCGCCTGCGGCACCTCGCCGAACCGGACCGCGACCTTCTCCGGCTCGAGCGGCCAGACCACCGGCCCCACGGCCTGGCGGAGCGTCAGGTCATCGAACACCAGGTCCGTCATGCCCTCGAAGTGGTGGCCCACGAGCGCCACCCGGGCCGTTCGCAGCCGTCGGCGCACCGCGGCGGCCTGGACAACCTCGCGGATCCGGCGGCGCCCGTCCGGGTCGTCGAACCGCGAGGTGACGAGCGCGTACTCACGCTTCGTGCGCAGCAGCACGGCCGTGAGCTCCGGCATGCCCGCCATGCCGCTGTTGAGCATCACGACGTCGAAGCCGTCCTCCTCGCCCAGGCGCGCGATGTGCTGGGTGTTCCACACGAGGACGGGCGCCGTGGTGTCGAGGAGCGCGCGGGCGGGCACGAGGCCCTTCGTGTACGCGAGCTCGACCGCGACGATCAGGTCCACGTCCTGGGCGTTGAACAGCCGGGCTGCCGCGGCCGCCTGCTCCTCCTCCTCGACCAGCCCCGCGTGGACGACGTCGCCGTACTCCGCGAGCGCATCCGCGATCTCCTGGGCGGCGGCCGTGGCGGCGGGTCGCATGTGCCCGGTCTTGTTGTAGTCGTCCTCGAGCAGCGCCATCACCAGCACGCCGATCTTCGCCTTCAGTGCCACGGTCTGTCTCCTGTGATCGCCTCGACGGCGGCTACTCGTTGGGGTCCGGGCCCGGTTGCCCGCCGGCCGCGAACAGCGGCCTCAGCGCGTCGAACAGCCGGATGTAGCGTTCGTAGGCCGTGTCGTACGTCGCCCGGTTGGCGGCACCGGGCTCGTAGCGCCGATGGGCCCTGACCATCGCCGCGCCGGCGGCGGCCAGGTCCGGGTAGGCGCCCACGGCCACGCCGGCCAGCATCGCGTCGCCGCGCACGGCGGCGTCCTCACCCTCGAGCGTCACGACCGGCAGCCCGCACACATCCGCCTTGACCTGGTTCCACAGACCGCTGCGGGCGCCACCGCCGTGCGAGCGGATCTCGGACGCCGCCGCACCGGCGGCCGCCAGCAGCTCGAGGTTGCGGCGGAGCATGAACGCGACGGCCTCGAGGACGGCCCGTACGAAGTGCGGCTTGCCGTGACGCAGGGTGATCCCGAAGAACACGCCCCGTGCCAGCGGCTCGTACTCCGGGCTGAAGGCGCCCGCGAGGTGGGGCAGCATCAGCAGGCCCTCGGCACCGGGGGGCACCCCGGCGGCCGACTCGGTCAGGAGGTCGTAGGGGTCGAGGCCGTCGCGGGCGGCGAGGGCCACCTCGTCGGCCCCGAACCGGTCGCGGAACCAGGTCAGCGCCATGCCGCCGGTCGGGCAGACCGGGCAGTACAGGTACCGGCCGGGGGCGGAGTGGATGTAGACGGGCGTCTGGCGCGTCGAGTCGCCGCCGTGACGGTCGACGGTCGCCTGGAGCGTCAGGGCGCCCCCGGTGCTCTCCGAGATCACGCCACCCCCGGCGTTCCCCACGCCGACGGCGCCGGCACCCTGGTCCATGCCGCCCGCGACCACCGGCACGCCGGGCCGCAGCCCGAGCGCCGCCGCGGCAGCCTGCGTGAGCGACCCGACGACCTCGCCCGGCCGGGCGAGCTCCGGCAGCCGTTCCGGCCCGACGCCGACGGCCTCGAGCATCGGGCCCCACCAGGCGCCGTCGCGGATGTCCAGGAGCAGGGTCGTGCACTGGATGCCGCCCTCGGTCACGAAGCGGCCCGTGAGGCGATGGAGCAGGACGTCCTCGGCCAGCAGGAAGCGTGCGGCCGCGCGGAACAGCGCCGGTTCGTGGCGACGCCACCACAGCAGCTTGCAGGCGGTCCAGGTCGGGTTCACCGCCGGCACGCCGGTGCGCTCGTAGACCAGCGCGTCGCCAAACCGCGCGGCCAGCTCGTCGGCCTCCGCGGATGCGCGGTTGTCCAGCCACACGATGGCCGGGGCCAGGGGTCTGCCCCGGGCATCGACGGCGACGACGGTCTCGCCCTGGCTCGAGACCGCCAGCGCGGCCACGCGCGCCGGGTCCACGCCGGCCGACGCGATCGCCCGGGTCACCGCGGCGACCGTCGCCGTCCACCACGCCCCGGGGTCGATCTCGGCCCGGTCGGGCGCCGGGTGGTCGATCTCGTACTCTTCCCCCGCGACGGCCAGCTGCCGGCCGGACAGGTCGAACAGGCCGGCCTTGACCGACGTCGTTCCGATGTCGAGCCCGATCAGGATGTCCATCGCGTGAGCCGCCGCGGCGGAGCCTACGCCAAGCCGAACGTCGTGGCCGCGGCCGCCGGGTCCGCGCCGTCCTTGACGACCGCCTGCAGCGCCTCGAGGAACCGCTCGGGGCTGTGCGCGCCCACGAGGTTCCGGCCGAACACGACGCCGCGTGCCCCGTCGCGGACCGCCGTTGCCGCGAGCTCGAGCGCATCGACCTCGCGCGGGAGCTTCTTCGCCCCGAGCGCGAGGATCGGGACCGGCGTGGAGCGCACGATCTCGGCGAACCGCTCGCCGGTGTGGAACGTCTTGACGAGATCGACGCCGATCTCCGCGACGATCCGGCACCCGATGGCGATCACCTCGTGGCGCTCTTCGGGCGAGATGTCCTCGTGACCCGCCGGATAGACCTCCCCGACGATCGGGACGCCCACCGCGCGCTTCTCGGCGACGTACCTCGCGACCATCTCGACGTTCTCGGCGTCCACGGCCTCCGAGCCGGTCTTGATCGACATGCCGACCAGGACCACGTCCGCGCCCAGGGCCACGGCATCGGCGGCCGACACCATCGGCACGCTCCGGCTCTCGTGGTAGCCCCACTGCGTCGCGTACTGGGTGCCCCAGTTCAACCGGACCATCATTGCCGGTGCGCCACGACGGCTGAACACGGACGCGACGTGCGCCGCCATGCCGGGGCTGATCAGGACCGCGTCCGCGCCCCGGAGGCGGTCCACGATCGCCGCGAGATCCTCGAAGCCGGGGCGCGGCCCGTTGTAGAGCCCGTGATCGATGGCCGCCACGACGGCATTCGAGCCGCCGTCGAACAACCGCGCCAACCGGATGCCCTCGCCCGTCGCCACCTGCTCGCCTCCGTGTGCCGTTCCCCGCGCTGGAGCCCGAACGACGGACACACTGCGCAGACTTGATGTTAGGAATCCTGCTCGTATGCTATTCGAAAGCGTTCGTCTGTCAAGAATCGTCACCCGGTCACGGACGGCTCTACGATCGGAGGCTGTGACCGGTTCGTCCGTACATGAATCATTGGTGTTGCGATTTGCTTCCGTTTGGCGTTAGGATCATGACCTATCCGACACAGAAGGGACGGCGCTTCCTGCGTCGCACCCGGTCGGAGCGCCAGGGATCGAAGCGGGCCGGACCGGCGGGAGGGCCGCCATCAGACCGGGGTCTCGCTGGAAAGGAGTCAGGGGCCTTGAACCGAAAGCTGCTATCGCTCGTGGCGACCCTGCTGATCGCCGGCACGGTGAGTGCCGGGTGCGGGAACGCCTCGAGCGGCCCGGTCAAGCTGACGCTGTGGCACAACTACGGCACGGAGGCCAACGCGGCCGTCACGGAGGCCCTCGTCAAGGCCTACACGGCGAAGACCCCGAACGTCACGATCGAGCTGGTCAGCCAGCCCGCGGACAACTACTTCGCGCTGCTCAAGGCTGCCGCGATCGCGAAGTCCGGCCCTGACCTGATGACGATGTGGACCGGCCTGTTCGCGCTCCAGAACCAGGACTACCTGGAGCCGCTCAACCAGTACATCCCCGTCGACGAGCTCAAGAAGTTCACGGGCATCGACTGGTGCTCGAAGGACCTGGCCGTGGACAAGGGCGCGATCTGTGTCCCGCTCGACATCCAGCACTACAACGGCTTCTACAACAAGGAGCTGTTCGCGCAGGCGGGCGTCGACGCACTGCCCACAACGTGGGACGAGCTGTACGCGGCGTGCGACAAGTTCGAGGCGGCCGGCATCCAGGGCTTCGCCTACGGCACCGGTGGCCAGGCCCTCAACGCCGGCTTCTATCCGTACTACGACCTCAGCTACATGATGATGTTCATGCCCGTCGGCGAGTGGAAGGACCTGTTCAACGGCACCAAGCCGTGGACCGATCCCGCGATCGTCGCCCAGCTGCAGAAGTGGGCTGATCTCAAGACGCGGGGCTGCACCAACGAGGACGTCCTCACCAACACCGAGTCGGTCGCCCAGTTCGAGGCCGGCGAGGCGGCGATGACGCTCGAGGGTTCGTGGGACTTCCAGGAGTTCCACGACAAGATGGGTGACAACGTCGGCGTGTTCGTGCCACCGTTCTCGGACGAGCCCCAGCACGGGGTCGTGGAGTTCCCGGGCAACGGGTTCGGCGTGACCAGCTACTCCCAGCACAAGGCCGAGGCGGCCGCCTTCCTCCAGTGGATGGGGTCGGCCGAGGCGCAGAAGCTCATCGCCGACGGCGGCCTGATCCCGACCGTTGCCGGGACCGAGCCGTCACAGCCCCTCGCCCAGGACATGCTGGACTTCGGCGCCAGCCAGGGGTTCGATCGGTATCCCATGATCGACAACGTCATGCAGCCCGAGGTCGTGGACGTCGCGACCAAGGTCCTCAACGCGATCCTCGCCGGCACGATGACGCCCGAGGAGGCCACCCAGAAGATGGCCGACGCGCTCAACGCGCTGCCCGCGGACCGGCGCGGCGACACGTACAAGTAGCGAACGAGCGATCCGATGGCAGCCGGCCCCGCCACGCTGGCGCGGCCGGCTGCAACATCTGATCCGATGGACATCTCCGAGGTGGCGCGCCCGGCAACCGCGTCCCGGCGCCCCTGGCGTGGCGGATCCGGCGACCTCCGCGCCTCCCAGCGCCGGGCGGGGATCGCCTTCGCGCTGCCGGTGCTGGTGCTGCAGTTCACCCTGCTCGCCATCCCGATCCTGCAGGCGGTCTACTACAGCTTCACGTCGTGGGACGGGTTCACCGCGGAGTGGGTAGGGCTGGCCAACTACGAGCGCCTGTTCGCGGACACGACGTTCTGGCGAGTCGTGCTCAACAACCTGCTGCTGCTCACCTCCGTCCCCGTCGCGCTCGTCATCCCCCTGCTGGTCGCCTACCTGCTCAACGAGCACGTGCTCGGCTGGCGGTTCTTCCGCTCCGCGTACTTCCTGCCCACGGCGATCTCGTGGGTCGTGATCGGCATGGTCGCGATCCGGTTCTTCGCCGGCGAGGGCATCCTCAACCACGCGTTCGAGGCGGTCGGGCTGGGCGGGATCCGGCTCAACCTCCTGGGCGGTGAGCTGAGCGCCATGCTCGCGGTGATCATCACGTTCATCTGGTCGGTGTTCGGGACGAACACCATCATCTTCATCACCGGCATGGCCACCCTCGACCGCGACGTCTACGAGGCGGCGCGCGTGGACGGCGCTGGGGCCTTCACCACGTTCCGGCTGATCACCATCCCCATGCTCATGCGGTTCATCCAGTTCGCGTTCATCCTGACCCTGATCACGGCGTTCACCGCGCTGTTCAGCCTGATCTTCGTGATGACCGGCGGCGGGCCGGGATACGGCACGACGACGCTGGAGTTCTACGTCTACCAGCAGGGGTTCACCGTGGGCGTGTTCGGGTACGGGGCGGCGATCGGGATCGTCCTGTTCCTGGTCGTGTTCGCGATCAGCCTCGGGCAGCTCCGCCTGTTCCGCAGCCGGCTGGACTGAGGTCGCCGTGCGAACGCGTCGTCAACGCCTGGTCCGGGCCACGATGTTCGCCATCCTGTGCGTCGTCGTGGTCGTGATGCTGTTCCCGTTCGTGTTCATGACGATCACGGCGTTCCGCTCGTACGACCAGTACCTCACCGGATCCGGATTCTCGCTCGACAGCTGGGGCGTCCTGTTCGACACGATCCCGGTCGTCCAGCAGCTGGTCAACTCCACGGTGGTCACCGTCGGGGCGGTGGCCCTGATCATCGCGGTCAGCACGACCGGCGGATTCGCCTTCGCCAAGCTCGGCTTCCGGGGCTCGGGGATGGTGTTTCTGGGGGTCATGGCCGGGATGATGATCCCGATGCAGTCGATCATCATTCCGGAGTTCGTCAACATCAGCCGGCTGGGCCTGATCAACCAGTTCCCGGGGGCCATCCTCGTGTACGCGGCGCTGGGCTCTCCGTTTGCGACGTACCTGATGACCACCTACTTCCGGGGCGTGCCAACGGAGCTGATCGAGGCGTCCGTGATGGACGGGGCAACGTACTGGCAGATCTTCCGCAAGGTGATGCTGCCGATGGCGATCCCGGCGATCACCACGGTCGCCGTGCTCCAGGTGATCCAGGTCTGGGACGACCTGCTGATCGGGCTGCTGTTCCTGCAGACTCCGGACGTGCGGACGATCACCGTCGGGTTGGCTACGCTGCAGACATCGCGCATGGTCAACGTCCCGGCGCTCATGGGCGGGTCGCTCATCAGTGCCCTGCCCGCGATCATCGTGTACCTGATCTTCCAGCGGAACCTGATCTCCGGACTCACGATGGGAGTGAGCAAGTGACCCTCCGCTCCGACCCGCCCTCCGCCGGCCCCGTGACCGCCCAGGAGCGTCGGGAGCAGATCGCCCGCCTGGTCGACGAGGACCAGCGGGTGAGCGTCGGCGACCTCACCGACCGCTTCCGGGTCACGGACGCCTCGATCCGGCGCGACCTGATCATGCTCGAGGAGGCCGGTCGCCTGCGGCGGGTCCACGGCGGGGCCGTGAGCCACCTCGCCCGGCTGGCCAACGGCGTCTACGCCTCGAAGCTGCGCGTCAGGCGCGAGGAGAAGGCGAGGATCGGCGCCGCCGCGGCGCGACTGCTCCACCAGGGCGAGGTCGTGCTGTTCGACTCGGGCACGACGGTGGCCCAGGTGGCCGCCCAGATGCCGGCCGGCCTCCGCGGCACCAACGCGATCACCGCCGTCACCTGGTCGCTGCCCGTGATCGACGAGATCGGCGGCTGGGAATCGCCGCACCTGGTGTGCGTGGGCGGGCTGTACCTGCCGGACTACCGGGCGTTCGTCGGACCCCAGACGATCGCCGGACTCCGGGAGCTCACGGCGGACGTCATCTTCCTCGGCTGCGATGGACTGAGCGTCGAGAGCGGCCTGACGACGCCCCACGTCCTCGTCGCCGAGGTCGGCGCGGCCGCGACCGCCCGGGCCCGGCGCGTCGTGGCGCTCGCCGACTCGACGAAGCTCGGCCGCCAGGGGTTCAGGCCGATCGTGCCCCTGGCCACGGTGGATGTGCTGATCACCGACGAGGGCGCGGACCCGGCACGGGTCGGCGAGGTCCGTGCGGCAGGCGTGGAGGTGATCCTGGCGTGAGCGGGGCCGCCGTCCGGGCAGAGCGCCGGGGCGACCTCGATGCGCTCGTGCTGGAGAACCGTGCCGTCAGCGTGACCGTGGTGCCGGCGATGGGCGGCCACGTGGCCGAGCTCGTGGATCGCGTAGGCGCGCGTGACCTCCTGTGGCACAACCCGCGGGTTCCGCCGAGGGCTGCGCCGTACGGCGCCTGGTTCGACGACTGGTGGTCGGGCGGCTGGGACGAGATCTTTCCGAGCGGCGACCAGGGGAGCCTCCACGGTGAACGCCTGCCCTACATGGGCGAGCTGTGGTGCGTCCCGTGGTCGTCGGAGATCGTCGCCGGCGACGGCGAGGCGTCGATCGTTGCGCACGGCTTCGGCACGATCGCACCCGCGCGCCTGGAGCGACGCCTGTCACTCCGAGAGGACGAGCCGGTCGTGCGAGTCGCCTATCGGATCGAGAACCTCGACGTCCGGCCGCTCCACTTCACGTGGGGCATCCACCCGGCGTTTGCCGTGACGAGCGCGCACCGCATCGATCATCCCGGGCAGTCCATGCTCGTCGGTGCATCCTCGGACGCCGGCATGGGCACGGTCGGCGAGGTGTACCGCTGGCCCGACCTGCCGGATCTGTCCGATCCGCAGCGCCCCGGCCGGCATCGCGATGCCCGTCGCGTGCGACCGCGGGAGGATGCCGTGTTCGGCGGCCATTGGGCGATCGACCTGCCCGATGGCTGGCTGGCGCTGACCGACACCGCCACACGCCGCGGGGTCGCCGTGGTGTTCGACCGGTCCGTGTTCCCGCACGCCTGGCTGTGGCAGGTGTACGGGGGCTGGCGGGGCCACCATCACGTGGCGCTCGAGCCGTGGACCAGCCATCCGATGGACGTCACCGCCGCGCTGGCAGCCGGGCGGGCCAGGGTCCTGCTCCCCGGCGAATCGCTGGAGACCTGGGCCGCGTTCGTCGTGTACGGCGGGCTGGATGCCGTGAGCGGTGTCCGGCGCGAGGGGGACGGCTTCACCGTCCGCTGAACGGGGCCCGGGTCGGCTGGCACACCTCGGGGAGCAGGGCCAGCGCGCTCGCGTCAGGTGGCGCGGGCGGCGACGGCGTCCGCGACCAGCTGCGCGTCCGGGGTGATGCCGGCGATGACCCCGGACCCGCGCCGGGTGAGCCAGGGGAAGCCCAGCGCGAACAGGCCGGGCAGCGGCGTGCGGCCGGCCTGCTGGACGAGACCGCCATCGGCGTCCACCAGGTGCGCCGGCAGCCAGCTGAAGTCGCCGCGGACGCCGGTGGCCCAGATCACCGTCGTGATGCCGAGTGCCCGCAGGTCCATGCGCTCGGGCGAGTGGACCGAATCGGGGTCCGGGTGCGGCTCGTCGGCGGGGTCGTCCTCGCGCTCCGGGAGCGCCGCACCGGCGGCCTCGACGGCCGCGTCGATCATCCGGGCGATGGTGGCCGACCATGTGTCGCCGAACCGGATGCAGGCCCCGACCGTGTCGTCGAGCAGGAGGGCGTCCGCCTCGACCGCCCGGATCCGGCCGACCAGCGTGGCGCCGCGCGCGGCCAGCCACTGGAGGCTCACCGTGTGCCCCAGTCGCCCCACGCCCGAGATCAGCGGCTGGCGGATCCGCACCATCGCGGGGTCCGGCAGCTGCTCGGGGCGCACGTCCCAGAACCCGGTCTCGGTCAGCCACTCGAAGATGTCGCGGCCCCGGTACCGGCGCGGCATGCGCGGCACGTTCGACGGCGCCAGGTACACCCGGCGACCGGCCTCCAGGAGGTCCTCCACGATCTGACCACCCGTCTGGCCGCCGCCGACGACCAGGACCGCTCCCTCGGGCAGCGCCACCGGGTCGCGATAGGCCAGCGAGTGGAGCTGGGTCACCCATCCCGGGAGCTCGGCCGCGATCGGCGGCAGGCGGGGCACGTTCTGGATCCCGGACGCCACGACGACCGAGCGCGCCCGCAGGCGCTCCGCGCCGGTGCCGGCGATCCCCACCTCGAACCCGTCCGGGCGCGGCGAGACCGAGTCGACCGCCGTTCGTTCGTGCACCGGCAGGCCCCACCGCGCGGCATACCCGGCGAGCCGGCCCGCGAACACGGTGGCCGAGTGGAACGCGTCGGCCGGCGGCAGCACGTCATCGTCGGTGTCGCCAGGCAGCCGGTTCGCCCACGACGGCGTGTTGAGGGCGAACGTGTCCCAGCGCTGGGACCGCCACGTCTCGCCGATCCGGCCCCGCTCGAGGACGAGGTGGTCGATGCCGGCCGCCGCGAGCCGCTGGCTGGCCGCGAGCCCGGCGTGGCCGGCGCCGATGACGACCGCCTCGTGGTGTTCCATGGGCCGACAGCCTACGCGCGGCCGCAAGCCCTGCCACTCGCCGTTCCCTTGGGCGACGGCGGCCGCGTGGTCCCGGCCGGGTGACCCACGGGTCCCGGTCCCGATGGGCCCCCGGTCCCGGTCCTGCGGGCCCCGCGCGGGTCGGCAACGCGACCGATGGCCCGTTCTCCCGGGGCCTCGGCCGCCGCACAGTGCATGATGCGAGCCGTGCCCGCACGGCACGCTGGCGCGTGCATACCTGTACGAGGGTCGGGGTGAGAGCGAACGGTTCGGGTCCCGGAGGCGGCGGCAGGCTGGGCGTCCTGCTCGCGGTGTTCGAGTTCCCGATGCTCGTCGCCGGCTTCCGCTCGATCATCAACGGCGAGCCGGACATGCACGTCGTGGGCGAGGTCCCGGAGCGGGACCAGCTGCCCGAGGCCCTGCGCCAGAGCAAGGCGGACGTCATCATCACCGAGTGCATGCCGTTCAACGGCGCCGGCTGCACGACGTACGAGGCGATCGAGCAGATCCGGGCCGTCCGGCCTGACATCCGGATCCTGGCCATCGAGTGCCGCTGCGGGAGCGAGCAGTTCAGCCTTGCCCTCAAGGCCGGGGCGGACGGGTTCCTGACGCGCGAGGCCGAGACCTCGGACATCGTGGCCGCGCTGCGATCGGTCAGCCGCGGGCAGACGTACGTCAGCCCCTCGATCGTGACCCGGATGGTCAACACCTACGTGCTGCGGAGCCCGGAGGGCTCGCTCGAGGACGCGTACACGACGCTGTCGGACCGCGAGAAGGAGGTCCTGCTGCTGGCCGCCGTGGGCCACACCAACCGCGAGATCGCGAAGGTGTTCCACCTGTCCGAGCAGACGGTCCACAACTACCGGGCGAACATCATGGAGAAGCTGGGCTTCCACGACCGCGTCGAGCTGCTCAAGTACGCGATCCGGCGCGGGATCATCTCGGTCGCCGACCTGTAGCCGTCCCCGCCGGCGCTCCCGACCCCCGTCGCTCCCCGCGGCTCCCGACGCCGTCCGCGTCCGCGGTCAGCGCGCCCCGTCGATCGCGGCCGTGATCTTCGTCACGTCCAGCACGCCGCTGAAGCGCGCGACCTCCGTGTCGCCCCGGCGCACGATCACCGCCGGCCCGGCGGTGAGGCCGGCCGCCGTGCCGTCGGCGGTCTCCGACTCCACCGCCGCGGCGATGGCCGGATCCTCGAGGCACTCGTTCAGCGCCCGCACGTCGAGGCCCAGCCGGGCGCCGAAGCGCAGGATGCTGACCGGCGTGTAGATGCCCGAGTCCTGGCCACGTGCCGAGACGGCCAGGACGTCGTGGGTGAACCAGGTCGGGCCGTCCTGGCGATCCACGCACCGGACGGCGGAGGCGGCGACCACCGATTCCTCGCCCAGCGCGGCGAGGTCGCGCTGGACGACGCGGATGTCGCCGGCGGTGATCCGGGTGCGGAGCTCGGGCCCGAGCTCGTTGGCGATGACCGCGGATCCGGTCGCCTGGTAGTCCATCCACAGCTCGACGGTGACCGGCGCCCCGGGGTCGCCCGCCTCGCGGCCGCTGGTCGCGATCCCCGACCACGGGTCGGCGGGCGGCGCGGCGGTGGGCAGCGGCGCGGGCGACGCGCCGGCCGCCGCGGCGTCGATCGCCGCCAGGAACGCCGGCATCTCCGGGACGCCCAGGAAGCGGTTGCCGTTGACGTCGGTCGTGGGCGTCGACTCGATGCCGGCCCGGACGCCGGCCGACGTGTCGTCGAGCACGTCCACCAGGGGCTCACGCTCGTCCATGCAGGCCTCGAAGGCCGTTGCGTCGAGCCCGACGCCGGCCGCGATCTGGGCCAGCCGTGGTCGTGCGAAGGCGCCCTGGTTCTCGCCCACCTGGCCGGCGTACACGGCGTCGTGCATCGCCCAGTACCGGCCCTCGCGCCCGGCGCACCGGACGGCGACGGCGGCGTCCAACGACTCCTCGCCGAGGAACGCGTAGTCCCGGTGGACGACGGCCACGGTCCCGTCCTCGATCCGCGACACGAGCTGCGGCAGGACGTCCTGCGCGAACCGGGCACAGAACGGGCACTGGAAGTCGGCCCAGTACTCGATGACGACCTTCGCATCGGCGCGACCGAGGCGGTTGCCCTCGGAGGGCAGGGCGGCGATCCCCGTGGGCGACGCGACGGGCCCCGACGAGGGTCCGGCCGAGGTCCCCGGCGACGCGGCGGGCGATGGCCGTGCGGCCGTCCCGTCCGGCGCGGTGACGCGCCCGACGCCGATCCCCGCCCCGAACGCGAGGACGACGGCGAGGGTCCCGATGGCGAGCGCGGCCCGACGGTCTGCCCGCGCGCCGGGGTCGAGGCGGAGGCCGGCGGCGGGGTCGAGGCCGGGTTCGGCGGGGTCGAGGCCGGCGGCGGGGTCGAGGCCGTGGTCGGCCGGTTCGTCGTTCACGGTGGCCATGGTGACGGACGCGGAAGCGGCCGCGTCAAGGGCCGTCGGGGCCGGTGCGGAATGAAGCCTTGTTCCTGGTGGTTACCCTGGAGGCGCGGCGCGTTTGGCAGGCTCGCCGTCGACGCCGGGCGATCTCGACGGCGAGGGTCGCGCAGCGACCCTCGAGCCGACGGCACCGCGACGTGGACGTGCGGGCGGCCAGCTCCCCCTTGCCTCATGCATAGGGTACCGCGCACCAAGGGGCTTGCGGCAAGTCGGGGGGCGTGCGGTAGAGTCCCGGGCCTTGTGCGGAAACCCATGGACCTGGAGGCCCACCATGCGCGTCCTGCTGTCGACCTGGGGCTCGAGAGGGGACATCGAACCACTCGCGGCACTCGCGCTCCGGTTGCGCGAGCTCGGGGCTGAGGTCCGAGTTTGCGCGCCGCCCGATGAGGAGTTCACGGCGATTCTTGCGCGGGTGGGCGTGACGCTCATCCCGCTCGGCCCCTCGGTGCGGTCGGTCGCGACCAGGCTGAAGGCACCGTCGGCGGACGACGCGGCCCGGCTCGCGGCCGAGCTCGTCGCCGCGCGGTTCGAGACGCTTCCCGCGGCGGCAGCCGGCTGTGACGTGCTGGTGGCGACCGGGCTGATGCCGGCGGGGTCGCGAGATGTCGCCGAGTACCTCGGCATCCGCTACGTGCTCGCGACCTTCCACATCTTCGGCCTGCCGTCGCGCCACTTCCCGCCGGCCGCTCGGCCGGGCAAGCCATCCCCTGACGGCGAGACCGACAACCGGGTGCTGTGGCAGCAGGATGCGGAGCGCGTCAACGCCTTGTACGCCGAGGCGCTCAACAGCCACCGCGCGGCGATCGGCCTGCCCGCAGTCGACAACGTCCGCGACCACGTCATCGCGGACCGGCCCTGGCTGGCGGCAGATCCGGTCCTTGCCCCATGGAAGGATCTAACCGATCTCGACATCGTCCAGACTGGGGCCTGGATCCTGCCCGACGAGCGCTCGCTCCCGGACGAGCTGGGGGCGTTCATCGACGCGGGTGAGCCGCCCGTGTACGTTGGCTTCGGGAGCATGGCGATGCGCACCTCGGAGGACCTTGGCCGGGTGGCGACCAAGGCAGCCCGCGCACACGGCCGCCGCGTCATCCTCGGCCGAGGCTGGGCCGACCTCGCGCCGGCCGACGACCGGGACGACTGCCTCATCGTCGGCGAGGTGAACCACCAGGCGTTGTTCCCGCGCGTGGCCGCCGTCGTGCACCACGGCGGTGCAGGCACAACGACGACCGCCGCACTGGCTGGTGCCCCACAGGTGGTGGTGCCCCAGATCGTCGACCAGCCGCACTGGGCGCGGCGGGTGGCTGAGCTCGGCATCGGCGCGGCACACGATGGTCCTGTTCCGACCTCGGATACCCTCGCAAGCGCGCTGGGAACAGCATTGGCCGCGGAGACTCGCGCTCGCGCGACCGCCGTGGCCGCCGAGATCCGCACGGATGGGACAACGGTGGCGGCGAGACGCCTGCTGGAGTCGTGATGAGGCGGAGGCCAGCCCACGGCGTCGCGGCACTCAGCCCGCCACACGCGTGGGGGACGGAAGGCGTGCGCGGCGGCATACTCGGGGCGTGAGCGTCCACCCGGATCCGCACCGACCCGAGTCGTCCGCCGTGCGCGTCGCGGACCAGCACGCCCGCCTCCAGGAGGTCGCCGGCGCGCTGGCCCAGACCGTCGACCCCCGCTCGATCGCCGAGCTGATCGTGGACGCCGCGTGCCGCGGGCTGGACACGCCCCAGGGTTGGGTGACCGTCGTCACACCGGACGGCCGGCTGGCCGAGATCCTGCACGCGACGGGCTACGATCCCGCGGCGCTGGCGACGTGGCGCCGGGTGCCGCTCGACGACGACGTCCCGATGACGGCGGCCATCCGCACCGGCCAGCCGATCTACTTCGCGTCCGCAGCCGAGATCGTCCGCCGCCACCCGGAGGTGGCCGAGCGGGGCGGGCCCGCGGCCGGCACGGAGGCGTCGGTGGTCATCCCGATCCCGATCGAGGGACGAGTGATCGGCGCGCTCGGCGTGTCGTTCGGAACGGCACGCGAGCTCGACGCCGACGAGCGCTGGTTCCTGGGCGCGCTCGCGTCGCAGGTGGCGCAGGCGCTGGAGCGGGCGCGCCTGTTCGCGCACCTGCGCGAGCAGGACGAGCGGCTCCGGTTCGCGCTCGAGGCGTCCGGCACGGGCACCTGGGAGTGGAACATCGCACAGGACCGCCTCACCTGGTCGAGCGAGGTGTCCGACCTCTACGCGCGGCCGCCCGACGACGTGCCCGCGGGCCTGGCCGAGTATCTCGAGCAGATCCACCCCGACGACCGGGACCGCGTCGCCGCGGCGATCCGGGCCTCCGTCGACGGCGGGGCCCCGTACGACATCGAGTTCCGCATCCTGCGCCCCGACGGTGCGCTGCAGTGGAATCACGGCGTGGGCCGGGTGTTCCACGACGGGGAGGGCCGTCCGCATCGGATGCTGGGCACGACGCGCGATGTCACCGACCGCAAGCTGGCCGAGGCCGAGCGCGACCGGTTCCTCGAGGCCGAGCGCGAGACCGCGCGCCTGCGCGACGCGTTCATCGGCGTGGTCTCGCACGAGCTGCGGACGCCGATCACGACCATCTACGGCGGCACCCGCGTCCTCGCCCGGCGGTGGCGGGAGCTGGAGCCCGATGCCCGCGACCAGATCCTGACCGACGTGGTCGAAGAGGCCGACCGCCTGTACCGCCTGGCCGAGGACCTGCTGGTGCTGACGCGCGTGGAGCGCGGCACCCTCGAGGTCGGCGACGAGCCGGTCCACCTCGGACGGCTCATCGAGCGGGTCGTGGCCTCGGAGCGCGGACGCTGGCCGGAGGTGCGCTTCGACGTCCGGGTGCCGACCGACCTGCCGTCGCTCCAGGGCGAGGACACGTACGTGGAGCAGGTGCTGCGCAACCTGATCGGGAACGCCGCCAAGTACGGCGGCTCCGGGTCCACCGTCAGCGTCGAGGCGTCGGCGACGGCGACGGACGTCGAGCTCCGGGTGTCCGACCAGGGCCCCGGGATCGAGGAGGGCGAGGCGGAGCTGCTGTTCGACCTGTTCTACCGGTCCCCCACCGTCGCCGCGACGCACGCGGGCGGCGGCATCGGCCTGTTCGTGTGCCGCCAGCTCGTGCGGGCGATGGGTGGCCGGATCCGCGCCGAGCGGCGGCCGGACGGCGGGGCGCGGTTCATCGTGGGCCTGCCCCGCTACGCGGACGACGACGTCGGCTGAGCCACCACGCCGCCACCGTCCCGCACCGCCCCGTCACCGGGCCGCAACGTCGCGTCGCCGGGTCGCTCCGGTAGACTGGCGGCATCCACCCCATGTGTCCCATTGGACGGTGATGCCCATGAAGGTCGGCGTCGCCAAGGAGACCGCGGCCGGAGAACGCCGCGTCGCCCTGGTGCCCGAAGCGCTCGGCAAGCTGACAGCGGCCGGGCTCGAGATCCTCGTCGAGGCAGGTGCAGGCGCGGGTGCCGCGATCCCGGACCAGGCGTTCACGGACGCCGGTGCCACGATCGTCCCCACCGACACGCTCTACGCCACCGCCGACGTCATCCTCCGTGTCCAGAAGCCGGTCGGAGCCGAGGTGTCGAAGCTCCGCAGCGGCCAGGCGGTCGTGGGGCTCCTGTCGCCCCTCCTCGACCCCGCGCTGATGCAGACGCTGGCCTCCGCCGGCGTCACGGCGGTCAGCCTGGACGCCATCCCGCGGACCCTGTCCCGGGCCCAGACCATGGACGCCCTGTCGTCGCAGGCGAACGTCGGCGGCTACAAGGCCGTCCTGATCGCCGCGTCGACGTTCGGGCGCTACTTCCCGCTCCTGACGACGGCCGCCGGAACGGCCAAGCCCGCCAACGTCCTGATCCTCGGGATCGGGGTGGCGGGGCTCCAGGCGATCGGCACGGCCAAGCGGCTGGGCGCCGTCGTCTCCGCCTACGACGTCCGCCCCGAGACCGCCGAGCAGTCGGAGAGCCTGGGCGCGAAGTTCGTCCGGCTCAAGACCTCGATCGACGCCACCGGCGCCGGCGGCTACGCCCGCGAGCTCACGGCCGAGGAGCGCGCCGCCCAGCAGGCGGAGCTCAACGAGGTCATCGCCAACCAGGACGTGATCATCACCACGGCCCAGGTCCCGGGCCGCAAGCCCCCGGTGCTCGTGACGGCGGCCGCCGTCACGGCGATGCGGTCGGGCTCGGTGATCGTGGACATGGCGGCCAGCGCCCTGGGCGGCAACTGCGAGCTGTCGAAGGCCGGCGAGATCGTCGTCAGCGACAACGGCGTCACGATCGTGGCGCCCGAGAACCTGCCGGCGTCGATGCCCACGGGCGCGTCCCAGTTCTACGCCCGCAACATCTCCGCGCTGCTGCTCAACATGGTCAAGGACGGCGCCCTCCACCTCGACTTCGAGGAGGAGGTCACCCAGGCGACGGTGATCACCCACGGTGGCGCGGTCGTGTCCGAGCCCGTCGCGACGCTGCTCGCCCCGGCCGGAGGCAACGCATGAGCGAGCTCGACATCTTCCTGTCCAACTTCACGATCTTCGTCCTCGCGATCCTGTGCGGCTTCGCCGTGATCTCCAAGGTCCCGGCCACCCTGCACACGCCGCTGATGTCGGGCGCCAACTCGATCCACGGCATCGTGCTGGTGGGTGCGATGTTCATCGCGATCGCCGCCGACGAGCCCGTCGCCTACCTGCTGTCGTTCATCGCGGTCGCGTTCGCGACGCTCAACGTCGTCGGCGGCTACGTCGTCACCGACCGGATGCTCCAGATGTTCAAGCGCAAGCCCGCGGCAGCCAAGGCCGAGAAGGCGGAGGGCTGACGTGGACCTGACCTTCCTCACGCCGCTCGCCTACCTCGCCTGGCTGATCGGCGCCGTCGCGTTCGTCATCGGCCTGATCCGGATGAACTCGCCGGCCACCGCGCGGAACGGCAACCTGCTGTCCGCCGGCGGCATGGCCGTGGCGGTCATCGCCACGGCGATCCTGCTGCTGTTCAAGCCGGAGAGCGCGGCCACCGAGGCCGGGGGCGTCGCGGGCGGCTTCAACGCCGTCGGCTGGGTCGTGATCGTCGCCGGCATCGCGCTCGGCGGCGGCCTCGGCCTGTACACCGCGAGAACCGTGAAGATGACGGCGATGCCGCAGCTGGTGTCGCTGTTCAACGCGGTCGGTGGCGGCGCGGCGGCCCTGATCGCGATCGACGACTACCTCAAGTTCGCGGGCGCGGGCACGGTCCCCGGCCTCCAGGTCAACGTCGCGACGGTCCTCGACATCGTCATCGGCTCGATCACGTTCACCGGCTCGCTGATCGCGTCCGGCAAGCTGATGGGCCTGAGCATCACGCCGTCCCGGCCGGTGATGATCCCCGGCGGCCGGCTGATCACCGCGCTGCTGGCCGCCGTCGTCGTGCTGGGCGGGGTCTACCTCTGGATCGGCAACGTCAACCTCGCCGTCATGGCCGCGATCCTGGCCGCGTCGCTGGTGTTCGGCATCACGATGACGCTCCCGATCGGGGGCGCCGACATGCCGGTCGTGATCTCCCTGCTCAACTCGTTCACGGGCATGGCGGTCGCGATGGCCGGCTTCGTCCTGGGCAACCCTGTCCTGATCATCGGCGGCGCCCTCGTCGGCGCGTCCGGCGCGATCCTGACCAAGCTCATGGCCGATGCCATGAACCGCTCCGTGATCAACATCATGGTCGGCGGCTTCGGCGGGGCGGAGGGCACCCAGGGCACCGTCAGCGGCGCCACCAGCGTGCGGGCGCTCGGCATCGACGATGCCGCGATCCAGCTCGCCTACGCCTCGACCGTCATCGTGGTCCCCGGCTACGGCCTCGCCGTCGCCCAGGCCCAGCACGCCGTTCGCGAGCTGGCCGAGCTGCTCGAGGACCGCGGGGTGGACGTGAAGTACGCGATCCACCCGGTCGCCGGCCGGATGCCCGGCCACATGAACGTCCTGCTCGCGGAGGCGAATGTCCCCTATCCCCAGCTCAAGGAGATGGAGGACATCAACCCCGAGTTCGACCGGTGCGACGTCGCGCTGGTCATCGGTGCCAACGACGTGACGAACCCGGCGGCGCGCCGCCCGGGCTCGCCGGTGTCGGGGATGCCGATCCTGGACGTGGACCACGCCAAGAACATCATCGTGATCAAGCGCTCGATGGGTCGCGGCTATGCCGGGATCGACAACGAGCTGTACGGCAACCCGAAGTGCGGGATGCTGTTCGCCGACGCGAAGCAGGGCCTCACGGACCTCGTCGCGGCGGTCAAGGGGCTGTAGCCCGGCCAACCCGGCGCCCGGGCCCCGGGCGCCATCGACGTCGAAGCTGCGACTGGCAGACGGCCCCGGCGGCAACGCCGGGGCCGCTCCGTGTGGGCTAGCCCGGAGCGCGGAGCAGCAGGCGCCGCATCGTGTCCGCGTACCAGGCTTCGAAGCGCTCCGGCGACCACCCCCGATCCACGACCAGCAGGCGGTAGACCTCCGGGCTGCCGACGGCGAACAGGATGTCGGCCGCGTCGTCGAGGCTCAGGCCCGCCCGCGGCCCGTCCTCGCCGGCCACGAGCCCGAGCAGCCTGCGCTGTCCCGCGTGCCGCTCGGCCTTGCCCTTCGCTAGCAGGGCCGCGGCCTCGCGGTCGGCTCCCGCCGCCTGGGCCACGATCTCGTCGACCTGCGAGCGACGGGCGAGGATCCGGGTCCCGTGATGCGCCAGCAGGTCAACGCGACGGTCGCGGTCCGGCTCGGCCGCGAGCTCGTGGACCCAGCTCCGCTCCAGGAGCGGCGCGGGCTCCTCGTCGCCCGCGATGGCGACATCGACCAGCGCCGCGAGGATGGACCGCTTGTTGCCGAACGTCGCGTACACGGTCTCGGGCGCGACGCCCGCCGCCGTCGCGATGCGGTCCATCGTGCTCCCCACGTAGCCGTGCTCCGCGAACTGGGCGGCGGCCGCATGGAGGATCGCGTGACGGGTGGCCCGGGCCTGGTCCTGGCGCCGGGCGGAGTCGTACCGGCGCCGGACTGGCCGGGGGCGGGGGGTTGACATGGACGCTACGGTAGCAGCGTATTCAATGCAGTGTCACTGTATTGGAATAGCACGACGAAGGAGCCCGTCCGTGAGCGTCCACATCCTGCTCGAGCATCCCGTCCCCGACTACGAGGCCTGGAAGGGCGCATTCGACGCGGATCCGGTGCACCGTGAGGCATCGGGCGTCCGCTCCTATCGGATCCTTCGGCCGGTCGATGATCCGAACTACGTCGCGGTCGAGCTCGAGTTCGCCGACCGGGAGCGTGCCGGCGCCTTCCGGGAGGCCCTGCTCGCACTGTGGCGCTCGTCGGCCGCCCAGGCGGTCATGCGCGACCCGCAGATCCGGATCGTCGAGGCCGTGGAGGCACGGACCTACCCGGGTTGACCCGGGCACCGCCTCGCCCGACGGCGCCCTGGCGCCTCCGACGGACGGCGGGCGACGTAGGCTTGCGCCATGCCCCGCAAGCGCGCCGCCGTCACGCCCTGGCCCCGGCCGGCCAAGATCGCGTTCATCGGCTCCCACGGGATCCGCAAGACGTCGGCGCTGCTGGCGTTCGCCGCCGAGGTCCAGCGGGCCGGCCGCTCCGTCGAGCTGGGGCGCGAGGTCGTGCGCGACAACCCGCTGGGCATCAACGAGGCCGCCACCGGCGAGGCGCAGCTGTGGGTCCTCGTGTCGCAGATCCGCCAGGAGCTGGAGCTCGCGCGCAAGGCGAACGTCCTGGCCACGGACCGCGGCGTGATGGACAACTACGCCTACTACCTCCGGTCGTGCGGCGGCGTGGACCGCTACGACGTGGAGCCGCTCGTCCGCCGCTGGTCGGAGACGTACGACCTCGTCGTCCGGCTGCTGCCCGATGTCGCGCTGCAGGCCGATGGTGTGCGATCCACGAGCGATGCGTTCCGCACCGAGATCGAGGGGATCCTGGACCGCGTGCTGCCCACGCTGGTGCCGGCGGATCGCCTGCTCACGATCCGCGCCTCGGAGGCCACCAGCCACTTCGACTGGTTCGCCGTCGTGGAGCGGCTGGCGGCCTCGGTCGGGGCCACGGTCACGCCGCCCGACCTCTGGCGCTGAGGCGCGGGCCAGGCCGCCGCCGGGACCCGGCCCTCCCTACCAGGCCTCTGCGGGCGCATCCCGCTCGGGGACCAGGAGCGTGGCCGCGGTGACCACGCCCGACTCCGGGTCCCGGCCCACCCTGAGCGTCGCCCGCCCGCCCCGCTCCGTCACGAGCTCGAACGTCGACGTGGCCCGCCCGTCGCCCTCGACCGGGCAACCGAGGCGCAGCGAGCCGAAGCGCACCCCGGCCGCCCGCACCGCCCGCACGATCGCGGCCCCGTTCACGCCCTCGGCGAGCGGCAGGTCCGCCGGCCACGAGGGGACCGCGCCCGCCGTGTTCCTCGGACGGCCGGAGCGGACCCACTTCGTCGGTCACCTTCGCCACGGCGGCCCGTCGGAGCTCGCGCGGCTCGTCGAGGTCCATGTTCATCGCGAACACCTCGTCGGCGGCCGCGTCGTCCCAGCGCTCCAGCAGCCGCTCCACGACCGGCCGCATCGCCGCCACCGCCGCACCGGGCACCACCCGCCGCCGGGGCGCGACGTCCGCCCGCACGAGCATCGCCAGCACCTCGGCCACGACCGGCCGCACCGGCGCGTACCGCAGGTTGCCGAGGCCGATCACGCCCAGGCCGGTCGCCGGGTGCCAGGCCATGTGGGTGCCATAGCCCGGGTACCCCCCCGCGTGGCTGACGGTCGTGCCCAGCTCCACGTCCCGGAGCACGAACAGCCCGAGCCCGTACCCGCCGGCGGTCGCCACGGGCTCGGCGTCCGGTGCATGCTCGGCCACCCACGGGCCGAACGCCCGCTGGACCTGCTGCATCTCGCGCCGCGAGGCGCGCCGGAGGGGGTGGGGCCCCTCGGGATCGTCGCGGGCGGGGAAGGCGTCCAGGAACCCGGCCACCCAGCGCGAGAGGTCGCGCACGGAGGTGAACACGCCACCCATCGAGGCCAGGGCACCGTAGCCGTCCGCCCCCTCGCGCACGAGCGCTTCCTCGCGCCGCACGTACCCGTGCGCGAGCCGGGGCTCCGGGACCTCCTCCTCGAGGTACGCGGTCGCCGTCATCCCCAGCGGCCCGAGCAGCCGGTCCCGGACGACCTCCCGGTACTCGGCGCCGGCGACGTTCGTGATCACCCGCCCGAGGATCCCGTAGCCCAGGTTCAGAGTATTCGAAGGTCGTGCCCGGCGGCCAGGCGAACCCGGGCCCGGCGGCGAGCAGCTCCCTGAAGCGATCGAGGTCGAGGCCCTGCTGCCGGTCGCCCCACGGGTCGTCGGTGGGCAGGCCGCCGGACATCGTCAGCAGCTGGCGAACGGTCACCGGCGGGCTGTCGGCGGTGGGCGGGCGCCAGCCGGCGAGCTCCGGCACGTACGTCGCGACGGGCTCGTCCAGCCGCAGCCGGTCCTCGTCGCGGAGCAGCAGGACCGTCGCGGCCGTGAACGACTTCGTCATCGACGCGATCCGGTACACCGCGTCTGCGTCCGGCCTCCGGTCCTCGCCGTCGCGGATCGTGCCCGCGCCGCCGGCGTGGACCAGCTCGCCGCCCATGACCACCCCCCAGGCAACGCCGGGGATGCGGGCCTCGCGCTGGAGGCGGTCGAAGCGGGCGTCGAGGTCGGCGAGGGCGGCGGCCAGGTCGGGCATCTCGAGATGATGCCGGATGTGGTGACGACCGCGGCCGGGTCGGCGATCATGCGCGGATCGGCGTCGCCCGGGCGCCGCGCAGGGGAGGAGCCGGCGTGATCCGTTCCACCGTCCGGTCGCCAGGGACCGGCCTCATCGTCCTCGTGCTCGTGGCCTCGGTGCTGGCCGCCGGCTGCGACGCCGGTCCCGGTCCCTCGACCGCCATCCCGTCCTCGGCCGCGACCGACGGGGTCCCGACCGAGGTCCTCCCGACGCCGGTCGTCACGCCCGTGCCCACCGATCCGGGAGCCCAGGGCGAGATCGTGCTCACCGCGGAGAACGTCGCCTTCCGCGAGTCCGACGTGGCCGGCGCCGCCGGCGTGCCGTTCACGCTCCAGCTGGTCAACAGGGACGCGGGCATCCCCCACGGCGTCGAGATCCGCGATCAGGCGGGCCGGTCCGTCTTCCGCAGCGAGATCGTGACCGGCCCCGCCCAGCCCGTGTTCGACGTCCCGGCGCTCGAGGCCGGCAGCTACACGTTCGTGTGCCCGGTCCACCCGAACATGGTCGCGACCTTCGTGGTCGGGGGCTGAGCGACAGGCGTGGTCGTAGGCTGAGCGACGGGCACGACGCCCGTCACGTCGCCGGCACTGCCTCGCGGTTGACCTCGTCGCGCCAGGCGAGCATCCGCTCGCCGGCGGCGACGTCCCAGCGCGGGCCGTTGAAGCCGAGCGTGAACTGCGTGAACCCCATCTCGACATACGTCCGGGCGTCCTGGTCGAAGAAGCGGTCGAGGTCGTCCGGCTCCACCCCCACCGACCACTCGATGTCGGCCGGGTCGCGGCCGACGTCCGCGCACCACCGGCGGAGCGCCGCCACGGCGGGCTCGAGCTCGGCGGGCCGGTCCGGGAATGCCGCGTGCCACGCGTCCGCGTGCTCGGCCACCAGCCGGAGCGTCCGCCGCTCCCCGGTGCCCGCGATCAGGATCGGCATCCGGCGGACCGGGGGCGGGTTGAGCGCGGCCAGGCGCCGGGTGATCACCGGGATCGCCTCGCCCAGGGCCCGGATCCGACCGCCCATGGTCCCGAACTCGTAGCCGTACGCGTCGTAGTCGCGGCGCTGCCAGCCGGCGCCCAGGCCGAGGATCACCCGTCCGCCGCTGACGTGGTCGACCGTCCGGGCGATGTCCGCCAGCAGGTTCGGGTTGCGGTAGG
The DNA here is from genome assembly GCA_040755495.1 of Chloroflexota bacterium. Lineage (GTDB taxonomy): Bacteria > Chloroflexota > Limnocylindria > Limnocylindrales > CSP1-4 > CAIXZV01. The sequence continues at coordinate 11,581 of JBFMAT010000043.1, read as the reverse complement.
AGTTGCAGGCCACGAGCGGTCCCAGCTCGATCCGGCTGGTCGCCTCCGCCCACGCCGCGAGCAGTGTCCAGCACTCGAAGTGCGGCCCGTCGCGATCGCCGTAGAGCGGGAAGAAGTGGTCCCAGGTGTAGGCGATGTCGTAGCCCAGCTCCTCGGCCCGCACGACGGCGTCGCGGATGGCGCGGTACTCGCCCTGCTGCGGGTGGAGCTGGGCGGCGATGCGGATCGGGCGCATGGGGTGGATCGAGCGTCCGGGCCGGGCTGGTCGACGAGGGATGCCGGGGTCCGACGATGCCGAACGCCGCGGATGCTGAACCTTCCCCCGGGGGCAAGGTCAAGGGGTATCCTTGGCCGGTGTTCCGGATCGGCGAGTTCGCCCGGCTGGCGGGCGTGTCCGCGAAGCTGCTCCGCGCCTGGGACGAGCTGGGCTTGTTCCGGCCGGTATGGGTGGACCGGTCCAACGGCTATCGCTACTACTCGCCCGCCCAGCTGCCCGCGCTGCGCCGGATCCTCGCGCTGCGCGACGTGGGCGTGCCGCTGGCGGCCATCGCGGACCTGGTCGCCGGCGGCGCCGATCTCCAGGACGCCCTGACCCGCCGTCGCGCGGAGCTCGAACGCGAGCGGCGGGAGATCGAGCGGCGGCTCCGGGCCCTCGACATCTCGCTGGCCCTGGCCGAGCCGGGCCACGACCGGGTGGGCGGCGGCGACCACGAGGTCCGGACCTGGGACATCGTCGTCAGGCCGATGGCGGCCGAGCCGGTCGCGACGCTCACGGTGGACCCGGAGGTCACCGACCTCGGGGCCGCGTTCTACGAGCTGGAGGCGTACGTCCGCGACCAGCGACGGCGGGGGCCGCGGCCGCCGGGCGCGATCGACGCCGCCGATCCCGGCGACCACCGCGTGGAGCTCGTCGTGCCGGTGACCGGCCCGGTTGCGCCGCGAGGTGCGATCGGCTACCGGCGGCTGCCGGCCTGCCGGGCCGCGTCGCTCATCCACCGCGGCTCGTACGCCGGGCTGGTGGCGGCGCGGGCGGCCCTGGCGCGCTGGGTCCGGGCGGCGGGCCTGGAGCCGGCCGGCCCGCTCCGGGTCCTGTACCTCCAGTTCGGCGCCGAGCCGGAGCTGCGCGTCCCGAACGCCTACCTCGTGGACCGGGAGGCGGACCTGGTGACGGAGCTCCAGCAGCCGGTCGGGTAGCCCCTATCGGCCATCGACCTCCATGGACTCGACCATCGATCGGTCGACGCTGAGATCCACGACCCCGTCCGTGGCCTCCGTGACCCACTCCTCCGGGACCCGGAACTCGCGGCGGAGGATCGTGCCGCGGCGCACGCTGATCGCATGCTCCCCGACGTCGGTCACCTCGCCGACCTCCTCGGACCCCGCGTACACCTTCCAGCCCTTCTGGATGTCCTCGAGCGTGGCGCTGCCCATGGGGCGCCTCCTTTCTCGCGTCCCGGCGCTCCGGGACACCCCGTCTGGATAGCCGATCCGCCGTTACGCCCGCGACACCCCGGGCCGCGCGGCGGGGTTGCAGGGGCGTCGCATCCCCGCGCCGCGTGCCCCGGAGCGAGGGTCAGCGCCGGCGCTGGAGCGTGACGAACGCGATCCCGAGCCCGCCGACGCACCAGGCGGCGAGCAGCGCCCAGGCGCCCACGGTCATCGGGAAGGTGCTCGCGGCCACCGTGCCCCGGATGACCTCGCCCATGGCCTGCACCGGAAGCAGCGCGTGGATCGCCTGCAGCCAGTCCGGCAGCCGCTCGGGCGGGAAGTTGAGGGGCGAGAACATGAGCACGAACACGACCAGGACCTGGGTCAGCAGCTGCGCGACCGTCGGCGGCAGCACGGACGCCATCGCGTAGCCCACGGTCGCCGAGGTCAGCGCGACCAGGACGAACGCCGGGATGACCAGCGCGATGACGTCCAGGTCGAGCCCGAACCGCCAGACACCGATCGCCAGCGCGAACGCGACGCCCGGCAGCACGATCGCCATCCACACGGTCAGGTCCGCGAACAGGTAGACGAGCCGCGGCACCGGCAGCGACCGCATGTACTCGAGCGTGCCCTCGGTCTTCGCCTGGGCGACCACCTGCGGCACGGCGACGAGACCCATCGTGATCAGGGTGATCGCCGGCGCCCCGGTGGCCAGGAACAGCACCGTGGTCTCGTCGATCTCCGGGAACAGGAGCGGGTAGCCCACGACGATGCCCAGGGCGAACAGCGCCTGGACGATGATCGCGAGCGGCAGGAACGCCTTGAGCCGGAGTGCCTGCCAGCGGATGAGCAGGGTGTAGCTACGCAGCGAGCGCATCGGTCTTCTCCCGGGTGGCCAGCGCGTCGGCCCGGCCGACGAGCTCGATGTACACGTCCTCGAGGGTGGCCGGCGCGAGCGAGAACTCCTCGACCACGCCGTCGCGGCGGAGCGACTCCGCCCAGGCCACTGCCTCGCCGGCGCGCGTCGCCGGGATGGTCGCGATCGCCCGCGACCCGTTGGGCACGTAGCGGCGAACGAACGCCGCCGGGGCGGGGGCCGCGGTGCCGGGCTCGAGGACCAGCTCGACGCGCAGGTCGTCGGCCACCTCGGCCTTGAGGGCGGCGGGCGTGCCCTGGGCGATGACCCGGCCGCGGTCGAGGATCGCGAGCCGGTCCACGGACCGCTCGGCCTCGACGACGTTGTGGGTGACGAGCAGGACGGCGGCGCCCTCGTCGGCGAGCGCGCGTACCTGGCCCCACAGCAGGCGACGCCGGACGGGGTCCACGTCGTTCGTCGGCTCGTCGAGGATGACGACCCGCCCGGGGACCACGGCCGCCATGGCGAACGACACGAGGCGCTTGACGCCGCCCGACAGCCGTTCGCCGCCCTGGCCGCGCCACTCCCCGATCGCGAGCGCCTCGACGAACCGCTCGCGGCGCTCGCGGACGAGGGCCGGGCTGCCGCCGCGCAGGCGGCCGAGCAGCTCGATGGCCTGGTCGGGCGTGAGGCCATCGATCGGGAGCTGGGCCTGCGGCTGGAGCGAGCAGGCCTGGCGGGCGTAGCCCGGGTCGGCGACCGCGTCCCGGCCGTCGATGTGGATGGTCCCGGCGTCGGGCCGGAGCAGCCCCACGACCTGGTTGACCAGCGTCGTCTTGCCGGCACCGTTGTGGCCCAGCAGGCCGAACACCTGGCCGGCATCGACGTGGAGGTCGATGCCGTCGTTGGCGCGGGTCCCGGCGCCGCGGCGCGTGGGCGATCGGTAGGTCTTGCTGACGCCCTCGATCTCGAGCAGCATCGCGGTTGGTCTCCCATGACTGGGCTGGTGACGTGCCGGGCGCGCCCGGCCACGTGTCTGATACCGCTCAGTATCGAGATACGCAGTAGTATGTCAATACCACAAAGGACGTAGATACCCTTTGGTATCATCGGCTTCCGATGACGGACGAGCAGACCCCCAAGCCCCCCGCGCCGCGCCCCCCCGCCTCGCGGCCCCCCGCATCGCGGCCCCCCGCCCGCCCGGCCGGGTCCTCGTTCGTGCGTGACCTGGCCGCCCCCACCCGGGACGCCATCCGGCTCGCCATCGCCGAGGCCCGCGAGGCGCTCAAGGACCGTGCCGAGTTCCGGGTCGAGTTCCGCGTCGAGCGACTGAGCCGGGAGGAGAGCCGCCGGCGCACGCGCGAGCTGCTGCTCGACGCCGCGGCCGAGGTGTTCAACCGGCTCGGGTACCACGGGGCGTCGCTCGAGGCCGTGGCCGAGGCGGCCGGCTTCACCAAGGGTGCGGTGTACTCCAACTTCGCGACCAAGGGCGAGCTGTTCACGGCGCTCCTCGAGCGCTACACACGGCAGCGCCTGGCCGCCCAGGACGAGGTGCTCGAACACGCCTCGCTCCAGCAGCTGGCCGACTACGCGGGCGAGCTCATCCGCCAGCAGGCCGCGGAGCAGTCGACGTGGGACCTGCTCCAGATCGAGTTCTGGCTGGCGGCCATGCGGGATCCCCGGATGCGCGAGCTGCTGGTCGAGGGGACCGACGAGCTCTACCGCCAGTCCGGGGAGCGGCTGGAGGCGAAGCTGGCCGAGGCCGGCGCGCGGTCCGCGTTCACCGGGACGGAGCTGTCGCGCCTCATGAACGCGCTGGGCAGCGGCCTGCTGCTCCAGGTCTACCTCGAGCCGGACGCGGTGGACCCGGCGCTGTTCGGGCGCGCGATCCGCGTGCTGGCCGGGCTGCCCGACAGTGGCGACGCGACCCGCGCCCGGCCGGGCGACGAACCGGAAGCGGGGTAGGCGACATGGACACGGGCGAGCGGCTCATTCACTCCGGCGACCCAGGGTGGGTGTGGAGCCACCTCGCATCCGAGCACGTCTGCCGATACCTGTTCGCGCGACCGCTGGTCCGGGGCCTGCGGGTCGTCGACGTCGCCTGCGGCACGGGGTACGGGTCCCGCCTGCTCGGCCAGACGGCCGCATCGGTCCTCGGCATCGACGTCTCGCCAGAGGCGATCGAGTGGGCCAACCGGCGGCCCGCTCCCCGGGTGAGCTACCGGGTCGGCGACGTGCTCGAGCTGCCGTTCCCGACCGCGAGCCTCGACGCGTTCGTGTCGTTCGAGACGATCGAGCACGTCCCCGAGCCTGGGGCCGCGCTCGATGAGCTGCGCCGGGTGCTCAGCCCGGGCGGCATCGGCGTCCTGTCCACGCCAGAGCGCGCGGTCTACAACTTCGCGGACCATCCCGACGGCGGTGGCAACCCGTTCCACCTCGCCGAGCTCAGCCGCGACGAGCTCGCCGACCTCCTCCGCACCAGGTTCGCGGCGGTGGAGCTGTTCGGGCAGGTCCTGGTCCCCGAATTCGCCGCGCGCTCCCAGGTGGGCCCGTCCGGATCGCCCGCCGCTCGCCGCGGCATCCGCGGCGTCGCGCGATCCCTGGCCCTGCGTGCCATGCCGCTCGCCCTCACGCCCGCGTTCACGATCAGCCGCCCCCTCGAGGAAGCCTTCGCGCGACGCTCGCGCCCGACGTTCTTCCCTCGCCCGCTCGACGCGCGACCGTGGAAGTACATCGTCGCCGTCGTGCGCCCGTAGGCGCGCCTACGCCTCGACCAGCTCGATCCGGATCCGCTTGTTGATCCGGCCCTTGCTCTCGTAGCCGGTGACGTGGATCCCGCCCACCTCGCGGGTGTTGGCGACGTGGGTGCCGCCGTCGGCCTGGAGGTCGAGGCCCACGATCTCGATCGTCCGGATCTGCTCGATGCCCTCGGGCAGCAGGTTGACCTTGGTCCGGATGAGGTCCGGGATGGCGAACGCCTCCGCTCGCGGGAGCACGTTCACGCGCACGTCGCGGCCGGCGCGGAGCTCCGCGTTGACCTTGGCCTCGATCTCGTCCACCAGGTCGCCGGACATCCGCTCGAACTCGAAGTCCATCCGGCCCGAGCCGGGCTCCATGTTGCCGCCCGTGACCAGCGCCCCGTAGTCCCGCCACACGACGCCGCACAGCGCGTGGAGCGCGGTGTGGGTGCGCATCAGGGCGTAGCGACGGGCCCACTCGAGGTCCACGGCGACGAGGTCGCCGGCCCGGGGCAGCTCGCCGTCATCGGGCGCCTCGAGCTCGTGGACGATCTCGCCGCCGACGCGTCGTGCCGCGCGCACGACCCACGAGCGGCCATCGGTTGCGCGCAGGATCGTGCCCCGGTCCGACGGCTGGCCGCCGCCACCCGGGTAGAACGCGGTCTGGTCCAGGACGACGAGCGGCGGCCCGTCGGCCGAGGCCACCTCGAGGACGCGCGCCTCGAGGGACCGGGCGTACGCGTCGCGGTAGCAGCGCTCGTCGACGCGCGGGGTCATGCCGTCAGCCGCCGACGGTCAGCGTGCCGATCATGTTCGGGTGCACGCTGCACACGAACTGGTACGTGCCGGCGGCGAGCGCGGGGACCTGGTAGTCGATCTCCTGCGGCCCCGTGGTCAGCTGGCCCCGAAACATCTCCATGCCGCCGGCATCCTTGATCACGACGTCGTGCGGGACGCTGGCGTCCTTGTTGTTGAAGTGGATCGTGAACGCCGTGTCCGCGGGTGCGCTGAGCGCCTTCTGCTCCCAGTCCACGTTGAGGGCCGAGAGCTGGATCACGGTGCCGCCGGCGCCGTCCGACGGGGTCTCGGACGCCGGGGCCTCGGAGCCGGGCGCCTGCGACGCGTCGCCGGAGGGCACGGGCGTGGCGGCGGGCGGCTCGGTGGGCGGGGCGTAGGTCCAGCCCGGGCCGGTCGAACCGGCGCAGGCGGCCGCGGCCAGGGCGATCAGCAGGACGGCGAGAGGCAGGAGCAGACGGCGCATCGAAACCTCTGAGACGGGTTGTTCGGTGAGGGCGCCGATCCTACCGTGATCGCGCCTGACCTGCCTCCGGCCGGCCGCCGCGCTCCAGGCCGAGGCGGATCGAGACCGCGGCCGCCTCCACCCGGCCGGACACGCCGAGCTTGGACAGGATGTTGCCGACGTGGACGCCCACGGTCTTCTGGCTGATGAACAGCCGGTCGCCGATCTCGCGGTTGGTCCGGCCCTGCGCGATCAGCCCGAGGACCTCCAGCTCGCGCCGGGACAGCCCGAACGTGTCCCCGCCGGCGCCCTGACCCTTGGGCGTGGTGACGGCGGGCGCGGGCGCGGTCGCATCCGGGACGGGGCCGGGCGTGACCGAGGCCCGGGGGCCCGTGGCGGGGGCGGCGGGCACGTCGAGCAGGGCGTCCACCTCGTCGGGCAGCGTGATCATGGCGCGCCGGCCCAGCTCGCGCAGCTCCCGGAGCAGGGGCCGTGCCCGGAGGCCCATGGCCAGGGCCACGGCCTGGGCCAGCGGCTCGCGCGCGTCCGCCCGCACCACCCGGGCGTCCGTCCGGGTGCGCGAGCCCGCGGCGGGGCCGGCGATCGCGCCGGCGAGGATCGACTCGGTCTGGCGCCACCGGGCGCGTGCCTCGCGGTACGGGTCGCCCAGCTGGTGCCAGCGCTCGGCGAGGTCGGCCCAGTGCGCGGGGTCGTCCCGGCCGTGGAGCCGGGCGTGGAACGCGCGCGCCGTGGCGAGGCTGGCGTACGGCTCGCGGGCCCCGGTGCCGGACGCCTCGAGGCCGGCCAGGGCCACGGTGGCCTCCGCCTCGGCGAGGATCCGGCCGGCGCGTTCGCGGGATGCGGCGACGTCCGCGATCCGGCGCCGCTCCAGGGCTTCCGCGACGACCGCGGCCTCCACCTCGAGCGCGGTCGCCGCCATCCGCGCGACCAGCACCCAGTCCTCCGTGCCACGCAGCCGGGCCCAGCCGCGCTCGATGGCCCGGCGCGCATCGGCTAGGTCGCCGCTCCACATCGCGTACGACGCCGTCGCCTGGTAGGCGGGGACGGCGAACTGGAGGTCGCCGCCGGTCTCGAGCTCGACCAGGATCCGGCCCAGGAGGCGGCCGGCCTCCTCGCCCGCCTCGGACTCGATCTCCACGATCACGAGGTTCAGGATCGCGTTGACGAACGGGACGCCGGCGGGGCTCCAGTCGAGCGCGCGGAGGCTGAGCTCGCGCGCCTCCTCCCAGCGCCCCGCGTCCACCAGCAGGCCCGCCACGTTGCCGCCGAGCAGCTTCCCGTAGACCGCGTCGAGGTCGTTGGCGCGCGCCTCGTCCATGTCCCGGAACGCGACCTCGATCGCCTCCGCCGGGCGACCGAGCAGCTCCAGGACGACGGCCATGTTCGCGCCCGCCCGCCACCACTCCTCGACCAGGCCGCGGGCGCGCGCCCGCTCGATCGCCTCGCGCAGGACCGGCACGGCCGACTCGGGGTCGTCTCCCCAGCCGTGGACGACCGCGAGCGTCGTCATGGCATGGATCGCCTCCGGCTCGGCGTCCTCGCCCAGGCCCTGGGCGATCGCCAGGGCATCGGTTGCGGCCCGTTCCGCGTCGCTGAACGCCCCGGCGATCATCCGCTCCTGGGCGAGCAGGGCGAGGATCCGGGCGCGCTCGAGGCTGGGGCCGCCGGGGACGACGTCCGCCGCCCGGCGCAGCGCGATCGTGGCGCCCGCGGTGTCGCCCGCCGCGAGGCGGTAGCGCCCGAGGCGTGCCTCGAGGACCGCGTGCGCCATCCGGTCGCGCCGCTCCCCGAGCGCGGCCAGCGCCGCCTCCGCGTAGGCGATGGCACGCGTGGGGCGCATCGCCGCCAGGGCCGCCTCGGCGGCCAGCTGCTCCAGCTCCAGCGTGGTGTCGGCGGGCGCGAGGTCGCCGGTCGCCGGCAGCTCGAGGGCGATCTCGAACGCCGTCAGCGCGTCGCGTGGCGCGTCCACCGCCATGGCGGCCCGCCCGGCCTCGATGGCGGCGAGGCGCGCCTCGGCCGGGCGCGCGGCCGCCCGCCAGTGATAGCCGGCCACGATGGGCACGTCGGCGAACGCCCGGGCCAGGGCGGCACGGTAGCGTGGCCGCTGCGTCGGCAGCAGGTCGGTGACCACGGCCCGGGCCACGAGCTCGTGGCGGATCCAGGCCTGGTCGGCGGCATCGGAGCGCACGAAGCCGTGCTCCAGGGCCTCGTCGAGGCCCGCCGCGAGGTCCGCGTCCAGGAACGACGTGCCGCGCCGGGGCCGGGTCACGGAGCGCGGCGGCAGGCGCGCCTGGACGCCCTCCTCGAACGCCGCGGCGGCCACGGCGATCCGCGACCGGTCCATCGGCCGTTCCGCCGCCGCGATCAGGCGGAGCAGCCGGCGGCACTCCGGCGACCGCCGCTGGAGGCGTGCCGCGACGAGGTCCGACAGGGTGCCGGTGAGGGTCGCGCTGCGCAGCTCGCGGCGCGCCGCGACGAGCTCCTCGACGACCAGCGGCGAGCCGGCGGAGCGCTCTGCGACGAGGACGACGATCGACGCCGACGGACGCTCGCCCTCGATGCCCTCGATTAGCCGGCCGATCTCCCGGCGCGACAGGGGCGCCAGGTCCACCCGGACGGGCGGCCGCAGGCTGCCCTCGACGACGGCGAGGTTCTCGCGCAGCGGATGCTCCCGGGTGAGGCGGTCCGGCTGGAAGGTGAGCACGAGGGTGATCCGCTCGTCGCGGGCGGTCCGGGCGACGAACGTGGCGAAGGCGCGCGTGGCCGCGTCGGCGACGTGCAGGTCCTCGAGCACCAGCACGATCGGGCGCGTCGCGGCGAGCCGGCCCAGCCAGCGGAGCAGCGCCTCGAGCGCGCGGGGCTGGGTCCGCTCGGGGTCCGCCAGGGCGCTCACCGCCGGGGGTGGCAGCGTGGCCGCGAGCTCCGCCATCCCCGGCAGCCCGGCGAGGACGGAGCGCGAGTCCCGGCGCAGCAGGCCCAGCACCTCGTCCCGCGGGCGGGTCGCGATCACCGGGCCCAGCGCGTCGTGCACCGCGGCCCACGGCGGGTCCACGGGCCCGTGCGCGGCACCGCGCAGCACGAGCGGCGGGTTTGCCGAGGCGGCGGCCGCCTCGAGGGCCTCGTCGAGGAAGCGCGTGGCGCCCATGCCGGCGCTGGCCCCGATGATCACCGTGGTGGCGACCCCGCGGGCGCCGGCGGCGATGGCCGCCTCGACCTGCGCGAGCTCCGGCTCACGCCCGATGAAGCGGCGGCTGACCACTCTGCCAGGCATCGCCGCATTGTAGGGACGGGGCCGCCCCGTCCGGACGGCCGGAGCCGCACGCCGGCACGCTGACCCGCCCGGAGCCGCATGCCGGCGCCCTGCCCGGCCCGGTACGCTGCCCGGGTGCAGGAGCGCCGTCCGCCCCACCCCGCCAACGACCTGAACGAGCTGCCCGGCGAGGAGTGGCTGTACTTCACCAAGTCCGTGTGGACCACCGCCTACCCGTCGGAGCTGGGACACGAGCGCCGCAAGGCCCACGGCGCCAACAAGCCGCCGCGGCTGATGGCCCGCCTGATCGAGTTCTTCACCAAGACCGGGGACCTCGTCCTGGACCCGTTCGCGGGGGTCGGCGGGACGCTGCTGGGCGCCGCGATCGCCCGCGGGCCGCGGCGGGCGCTCGGGATCGAGCTCGACCCGCGCTGGGTGGCGGTCTACGAGGCGACGGTGGCGGCGCTGCGGGCCGAGCACGGCGGCCGGGGCCCGGCGCTCGCGGACCTGGGCGCGAACGACCCGGGCGGGCCGCGGTCCTTCGACCCGTCGGGCCTCGAGCTGCGGCTCGGTGACGCGCGCGCGATCCTGCCGGCCATCGCCGCCGACTCGATCGACTTCGTCGCCACCGACCCCCCGTACAACGTCCAGCTGCCGATGACGATGGCCGGCGGGCGCCTGGCGGAGGCGCACGCGAACCGGCGCACCGGCTACGCGATGGTCTCCGAGCTCGACGGCGACCTCGCCAACCTCCCCGACTACCCGGCGTTCCTGGAGGCGATGGGCGGGGTGCTGGCCGAGGTCCACCGGGTGCTCCGGCCCGGGCGGTACGCGGTGCTCATCGTGCGCGACGCGTACCAGGGCGGCCGGTACCTGTTCACCGCCGCGGACCTGGCGGCGCGGGCGGACGCGGTGGGGCTGGTGCCCAAGGGCGACATCGCGTGGTACCAGGCGGGCACGCGGCTCCGGCCATACGGCTACCCCAACGCCTTCGTGCCCAACATCGCACACCAGCACATCGTCGTGCTGCGCAAGGCACCCGTGCCGGGACGGCGGCAGGCGAGGCCGGCGGCGAGCGCCGGGTCGACGGGCTAGGACGCCTCGCCGAACGTCTCGCGGCGCTCCGTGTACGCCCGCAGCAGGTCCTCGAAGCTGCCCGTGGCGGGGCCGTCATCGCCCGAGGTCCAGCTGTTCGTGCCGGCGGCGCCGGCCTCGATCACGACGTCGCCCAGGGTCATCTTGTGCAGCCAGCCCTGGCGGCCGTCCGGGCACAGGACCTGCCAGTACGTGCCCCGCTTCTCGAGCAGCACGACCTCGTCGCCCTCGTCCAGCACGCCGATCTCGACGCCGCGCACCTCGTCGGGCGCGTCCAGCAGGCTGACCAGCCGGTAGCGGATCAGCCGGCGCTCCATGCCGTCCACGGCGGCGCCGACCTCGCCCTCGAAGCTCAGGCGGATGTTGGTGGACGCGGTGCGCATGGGATCGGCCTTGCGGGCCTCCATGAGCGACGGGCGCCGCCAGCGGGGTAGGTGGGCGTCGATGTCGCCGACGGGCTGGCTGGCCACCATCGCGGCGACCGCGGCCGGGGCGGCCGCCACGACCGCCGGCGACGGGCCGCCGGGCACCAGGCCGGAGTGCCCGGGCAGGCCCAGGCCACGGCCGGCCGCCTCGCCGAGCGCCTCGTCGCTGCCCGTGGGCGCCTCGTCGCGGCGGCGCTTGCCGAACGCGAGGAACGCCATCAGCATCGTCACGCCGCCGGTCGTCACCACGACGGTCGGCAGCACCCGCGCGATGGTCTCGACGATGGACGACGGGCCGCCCAGCCCGCCGGGGAGCGTGCCGTCGCCACCCGTGCCGCCACCGGGGCCGCTGGATCCGCCCGACCCGTCGCCGCCGGGGATGACGCCGGCCGTGACCGGGTCGTCGGTGGGCTCGGGCTGCTCACCCTCGGGCGTCGCGGCCGGCTCCAGCGGCCAGTCGAGCGGGTCGGCCTCGGGGCCCTGCGCCGGGGTCGTCGTCGGGACGGGGGTCGGCGGGGTGGTGGC
>JBFMAT010000042.1:0-36977 GCA_040755495.1 Chloroflexota bacterium | reverse complement strand
GGATCGGCGGCGGCTCGGTCCTGCGAGGCCTCGGTGCCGTGGCCGCGCCGGCGCCCCCCGACGGACCCGACGACGTGGCCTTGACGGCCTTTGCCACCAAGTTGGGCTTGGCCGTCGTCGTGCCGGCGAACACGTCGGGCTTGGGGAATGCCGTCTCGCCCAACCCGCCCTTCGGCGAGCCGTCTCCCCCGCCCGGGGCGCCGGGACCGCCCGGGGCCCCACCGCCCGCCGACCCGCCACCGGGTGCCCCACCACCGCCCGGCGGGCCGCCTCCGTCCGGGGGTCCCGCGGCCGCGTCCCGCTCCTTCGGTGGCGCGAGCCCGCCCATCGTCCCGCCAGGCCCACCGATCGCCTCTTCGTCCTCGACGGCCCCAGGCAGCACCGAGGACCCGGCGCGCCGGATCCGTCCCACCGCCTGGACGGTCGCACGGTTTCCGGCCAGTCGCTGCATGGCCATCAGCGACGCCGGGCTCAGGCCGCGCGAGAGACTGCCCGTGCCGATCCCGATGCCGACGCCGGTGCCGGGCCCGCCCCGTGGCGCCCCGAGCCCGGCGACCACCGGCCGGACCATCGCGAAGTCGCCGCTGCCCGGCGCGCGCGCGTCGACCTCGGCGGCGCGGGACGAGCCCCAGAGCGCCTCCTCCCGGTCGCGCTCGGCGAGCAGGGCGCGTTCAGGCACGGCGTTGGGCCACGAAGGCCGGCTCCATCCGTGGATCGTCGCGCGATCCGGGCCGCGCAGGCTGGCGGTCCCGGGCCGACGATGGGGCAGTCTGCTTGCCCGATCGGGCGATGGCAGACGCCACGCGGGCTGCTCCAGCGACCTGCTGCGCCGCGCCGTGCCCCCGGGGCTTTCCCCGACCGGACGGAGGCGACATCATGGCACGATGACGACCGACCTCGATCGCCTGTCGGCGCTCGCCAGATGGGAGGCCGTGTTCGCGGATCCGGGCTTCACCATCGGCCACTGGGTCAGGACCGAGCCCGACGAGCGCGGCGTCATCCAGATGCCCTGGTTCGAGTACAGCGAAGCCGCGGACGCGTTCCGGGCGGACGTCGGCGCCCACGGCTGGGTCGTCGTGTTCGACTGGATGAGCTGGCTGTCGTCCCCGGACGGGCGCCGCTACCTGGACGATCCGAGCCTCGTCGCCGGGGCCAGCGCGGAGGACCTCTCGAGGCTGCTCACGTCGATCATCCGGGGCGAGCGCTTCTCCGAGGGCGAGCTGGCCGGCGCCCACGGGTCGGGGATCCTCATGGCGATCGTGCGGCGGGCGGGCGTGCTCGCGACCGAGGCCTGACGCGACGGCACCAGGGACGACGCCGTGGGGCGCTTGGTGTACCTGCTGTCGGAGGGGGCCCGGCCTACCGGGCGACCGCGCTCACCTCGTTCGATGGTGCGCTCTCACCCAGCACGTTCACGGCCGTGACGCGATACCAGTACCTCGTCCGCTTCGTGACCGCGGTGTCCGTCATGCCGATCGCGTCCGGGCCGTAGGTCACGTACAGCGTCTCGGCGCCGCTCGCCGTGCCCCGGTACACCCGGTAGCCCGTGACCGCGGAGCCGCCGTTCGATGCCGGCGCGCCCCAGGTCAGCACGATGCCGGACTTGGAGACCGTGGCCTTGAGGTTCAGCGGCGCGCCGGGCGCGGTCCCCCGGGCCGCGATCACCTCGGGCGATCGCGGACCCTCGCCGGCGGCGCTGACCGCGGAGACCTGGTACCGGTACGTCGTGCCGTTGGCGACCGACGCGTCGGTGAACGCGAGCACGTCGCCGACCGTGACGAGGGCCGTGGGGGTCTCGCCGCCCGTCCCGCGGTAGATGCGGTACCCGGTGACCGGCGAGCTCCCCACCGAGACCGGCGGCTGCCAGGTGAGGCCGACGCCGGCCGCGAGGTTCGGGTCGGCGGCGACCGACTGCGGCGCCGACGGAGGCACGGGCGCCGGGGTCGGCGTGGGCGTCGGGCTCGGGGTCGGCGTGGGGGTGGCGGTCGGCGTCGGGGTCGGGGTCGGGGCAGCCGGTCCGACGTTCGGCAGGATCAGCAGCCCGTGCAGGTCGTCGGCGACCACGATGTCCGGCCAGCCATCCGCGGTGACGTCGCCGACCGCGAGGCCATGCGGGTTGCCACCGTTGGAGTACGGGACCGGGTACAGGTCCTCGCCCACGAACAGGCCGCCGACCTGGCCTCGGTACACGCCGATCCGCAGCCAGCCCTCGTGCACGACCACCGCCTCGGCCCAGCCGTCGAGATCCACGTCTGCGACCTCGACCGCGCCCGGCAGGTCGTAGCTCCCATAGGGAATTGCCGGGGCCTCGAGCGTGCCCGCCGCCGACTGCGCCAGGATCCCGAGCCGTGCGTTCGGGCGGTTGCCGCCATATGTCGCGACCACGTCGGGCCGGCCGTCGCCGGTGACCTCGCCGATGCCGATTCCGCTCGTGAGCTCGTGCCCCTCGGCGTCCACCTCGTACTCCGCCGCGGGCCCGAACGTCCCGTTGTCGAGGGCCGGGAGCACGCTCACGTTGGGGGCGAACCCCTGGCCCGACATCACGACGATGTCCGTGCGCCCGTCGCCGGTGACATCCCCGACCTCGAGGTCGTCGTAGCCGTCGTGCAGCACCGGGTAGGTGGCGGCGACCGTCAAGCCCGCCCCCGTGTCCGAGAAGATCGTGACCGTGTCGGTCCCCCACCCGATCCCGGCCACCTGCGGTCGGCCGGACTTGTCGAACACGCCGACGGCGATCTTGTGGCTGTCCGCGCTGGGGACCAGGACCGGCGTCGCCAGGGTGCCGTCGGCCGCCTGGGCGAACAGCTGGATGCCGAGCCCCGACAGCCCGACGACCACGTCCGGCCGCCCGTCCCCGTTCACGTCGCCGATCTCGACCGTCTCCGGCCGGTCCGGGTACGAGCCGGCGGTCGGGTACGTGACGGGCGACGCGAGCGTGCCGTCGGCGAGGCCCGCGAACACGAACAGGTGGAAGTCGAGCGGGCTGTTGCCGTAGCCGGTGGTCACGACGACGTCGGCGATCCCGTCACCGGTCACGTCGCCGATCGCGACGGCCTCCGGCTCCGAGCCGAGTGCGGTGATCTGGTACGGACCGAACTGCGTGGCCGAGGCGACCGCGCTCGCCGGCACGATGGCCAGCAGCGGGACCAGGAGGGCCACCCCGGCCGCGAGGGCCGTGAGCCTCGTCGTCCGCTGCGCGGCGAGCCGTCCGCCGTCGAGCCGCAGTCGTCGCATCGTCGATCACCCCATGTCGTCGGCCCCACCTGGCGGACCCGCGGCTACTTTAAGGGCCGCGACCGGCCGGGTGAAGAGCGACCGACTGCGCGGCGGTTCCCCGGCGCACCACGCGTGGAGGGGTGCCAGGTCGTTGTTGGAGGTGGAGACGTGATCGCTCGAACCTGGCGCGGAGCGGTCCGCGCCGACGACGCGGAGGCCTACGCCGCGTACATCCGCGACACCGGCCTCGCCGGGTACGTCGCGACGCCCGGGAACCTCGGTGCGTGGCTCATGTACCGGATCGAGGGCGACCGCGCGGAGGTCCAGACCCTCTCGCTGTGGACGTCGATGGACGCCATTGCCGGGTTCGCCGGCGACGACGTCGAGCGTGCCGTGTTCTACCCGGAAGACGATCGCTACCTCGTCGAGCGTGACCTGGTCGCGCACCACTGGGTCGTGACGCTGCCCCGATGACGACGTTGACGACGCAGCAACTGCGCGCCCTCGCCGCCGTGCTGGCCTGGAGTGCCGGCGCGCGGTGAGCTCCTGGCCCGGGCTCGCTGCCCCCGGAGCCGCGTTTTCGACCCCCTGGCCCTCGACCGCGGCTTCCGGAGCCGCAGGACGACGCTCAACATGCCCTCCGCAGGCTCCGCCCGGCCGACTGCGGTCTGGCAAGCCGCGCGCGAGGCCGACGACCCCGGAATCGCGGCTTCCCAAGCCGGCGGCTACCCGGCCAGGCAGGCGGAGAGCGAGAGTCCGGCCGCGTCGCCGTACTCGCGCATGTCGAACTCGCACTGGTCGCGTCGCACGGCCTTCCAGACGCGGTTGAGCCGCGTCCGCACGTTGTCGCAGGTGCTCGAGGCAAGGACCGAGTTGAGCCGCTTGGCCGCGGCCCGGTAGATGTCGACGTGGACCTTCTCGTGTCGCGCGAGGTCCCGCACGTGCGTGTTCCACCACGCGATGGTCGATGCCGACGCGTCCGACGGTGCCTTCCATCGGGGCAGCACGATCGTGTAGGCGATCCTGATCGCAGGCTTCGCCTCCCGGACGATCCGGCAGGACCCGTCACCCGCGAGCTCCATGTGCCAGCGGGAGTCCGCCCTGGCCTGGGTGACCGCCGCCGCGCTGCCGCCCAGCCAGCTCATGTACGGCCCCTCGGTCCCGATGGAGCGGGAGATGTCGTACGGCGTGGAACCGCGCACGCGATACGTCGTCAGCGACACCCCGGACCCGAAGAACGAGGGCTTGATCACGACCACGGTCGGTGACTTGGTGGGTTTCGGCGTGGGAGACGGCGTGGGGTCCTCACGTGCGAACTTCGTGGGTTGGCCGCGCGCGACAAACACCGCGGTCCCCCCTTCGCACGCCCGGGCGTCGAGAGGGCGCGTGACGATCGAGCGCTGACCCTGGATCCGGGGCGTGACGACCGCGGATCCGGGTGGCCGGTATCCCGCGAGCACGAGCGAGGTCGCCGACGTGCGCTCCACGCCGTCCGAGACCAGCTCGGCCGACAGCGAGCAGGCTTCTGTCGTGCGTCGCTCGTCCTCGAACACGTAGACGCCGTCGAGGTACCTGAACACGCCCGAACCGAGCAGGTTCCCATGGAAGTCCTGGATCACGACATCCACGTCGCACGCCCCGCTGGGACACGTGGGGCTGAGCACGAACACCTCGCGGACCGTCGTCTCGCCGGTGCGGGCGAAGTCCACCTCCCAGGGCCCCTCGGGACGGAAGCCCTCGGGGACCGGCAGCGGGGTCGGATCGGTGGGCCCGGCGGTTGGGTCCGCACGCACGACGACGGTCGGCGATGGCGTCGCCGGGACGCTGGGCGCCGGCGTCACGACCGCCGGGGCGCAGCCGACCAGGACGATCGCGAGGAGGAGCGCGACTGGGGTGACCGGTGTCCTCATGATCTCCCACGATCCTGCGGCTGTCCTGATCGCGCAAGCTCGAGCGTCGTGCGCGGCCCGATGCCCCGGAAGCCCTCGACGGTGATCGAGGCGAGCGTCGCCCCGCGCGTGGCCGCCTGGTCGCCCATGGCGTCGATGATGGCGGGTGCGATCGGGCGGCGTAGGGCGCGGTCGTGACAGGCGAGGTGTCACGGGTCCGTGTCAGGGTTCGGGCGAGCAGACAGACGATGGACGACTTCGACGACGACCTGGACCTGGACAGCCCGGAGGGGCTCGTGCTCGCGGCGGCGATCGGGCTGCTGGATGACCCGAACTGCGCGTGCTGGTGCGACTGCCGGCGCGCTGTGCCCTTCGAGGGCGAGCTGTGCGACCTGTGTGCGCAGGACCGGCATCGTGACCCGGCGGATCCCTCGGATCGCCGGTAGGCTCCAGCCATGATCGCCGACCTCCGACGACGACCGGGCTGATCTACCCGGCGAGGCACTCGCTCATGGACAGGCCGGCGTCGAATCCGTACTCGCGCATGCCGATCGAGCTCGAAACCCCAGGCCGATACATTGACCGCGACGTCGCGAAGATCGCGAGATTGATCACGGACAACCAGACGCTCCCCGTTCGTCGATGGGACGAGGAGTGCCGGCGGGCCAGGGAGACCGCGCGATGATCCAGCCGGCAGTCGTACGTGATGTCCGCGTCTCCGACGACCTGATCACGTTCGCGCTCGAAGACGGTCGAGAGCTGTCGGCTCCGACCGAGTGGTCGGAGCGGCTCGCGAACGCGTCTGCGTCCACGCGCAAAAGGGTTCGTGATCGAGAGCGACGGCATGGTCGTCTTCTGGCCCGACATCGACGAGCACATCGGGGTCTGGACGCTTCTCGGCGTTCCCGAGGAACAGGTCTTCGCAGCCGCCGGGCTCAGGATCACGCAGCCGGCACGTCGATGGGGATCCGTCGCGGCCGTTGCGCTCCAGCTGCGACGGGATGCTGTCGAGCTGCGCTATCCCGGGACGCTCGCCTGTCGCGGACGGTCGACGATCCGGAACCCGACGGAGCGCATGACCCGGCTGATGTCCTCGAGATACGGGAGCCCGTCCAGCAGGACCCCGTTCCGTCGGGGCGACAGGATCTCGATGCCGATGACGGACCCGTCGGCCGCGTAGTTGATGCCGCGGGCGTCGTCGAGGCGGACCTGGTGATCCCAGGCCGCGTCGCTCAGCGTGAGGTACGCGGCGTCCACGGACTCGTCGTATTCGAGCAACATCTCGGTCTTCATCTCGGGCCCCTGCGCCAGACGGTCACCACGCGAAGGTCGTCAGTATCCACCACGACCTCAACCCCTTCGTCGCCGCCGAGATCGCGCGCCTAGGGGCCGAGACCGACGGCGAGCTCGCAATCGGGCGGGGCGGCGATCGGGGGTGCGGCGATGCGCCTCGGCCTCGTCGACGAGGTCCGGCTCCTCGTGCAGCCGGTGATCCTGGGCTCGGGCACCCGGTTCTTCCCGCCGCTCGAGGCGCGCATCGGGCTGCGCCTGGTCGAGACGCGGACGTTCGGGTCCGGCGCGGTCCTGCTGCGCCACGAGGCAGTCGGCGGCTGAGCGACCTGGGCGCCGGTGTGGCCACCGCTGCTTGCCAAGCCGCGATTCCGACCCCGACACCCTCAGCCGTTGCTTCGGACGCAGCAAACGGACATCAACCCGGGCAATCGCGCCCCACCAGGGGTCCGGTTACGGCTCCCCAAGCCAGCACGCGACGGGCGATCGCGCGCCGGGCCCACCGTCAGTCGACCAGCTTCAGCGACTGCTGCTCGTACGGGCTCGGCTCCTCGGCGACCTGCCGCGCGCGTCGGCGGTCCGTGGGTGCGGGCAGCGAGGAGAGGTCGGGCAGCAGGGGCTCATCGAGCGGCAGCGCGCCGCGTTCGATGAGCTGGCGGTTGCCGTCGGGCATCGGGTTGCTGCGGCGCACGAGCACGGGCACCCAGCCCGCCTCGAGCGCCTCGACCGCGCCGGTCCAGGTGCCGCCGGAGCCTGCGGCGCTCGCCACCACGACGGCGACGTCGGACAGTGCGTAGATGAGCTTGTTGCGGGCCATCGCGGCACCCGCGCTGAAACCCGCGCCCGGGTGGTACGGCGAAGCGAGCACGGCGAGGCCCTCGGCGACGGCAGTGCGCGTCGCACCGTCCCGCAACCGGCCCTCGATGCCCTCAGGAAGCAGCCCGGCCACCCGGCCGCCGGCCTCGAACGCCGCCCGCATGGCAAGCTGGTCCACTCCCCGGGCACCTCCGGACACGACGGGCTTGCCGTCATGGGCGGCCGCTGCGGCCACAGCCTCCGCGAACGCCGCCGACACCGGATCCACGTCTCGCGACCCCACGATCGCCACGCCGCCGGCCCCGAGGATCGCCCGGTCGCCGGCGACGAACAGCACGGGCGGTGCATCGGGGCCGAGGCGGATCAGGAACCGGGTCGGGTAGGCATCGTCGGCGAGGGTCATCGCCCCGATGCCACGTGCGGCCAGTCGATCGAGCTCGAACGCCAGCTGCCCCGTGCGGGCCAGGAGGCACGCGATGCGATCAGCCTCGACCGCGCCCACGCCGAGGCGCGCATCGATCGCCGAAGCGCTCATCCCCAGCAGCTCGGCCACGCCGACTCCATGCTCGTCGAGCCGTGTCTGCAGCTTCGCCCACATGCGCGGCCCGAACGGACGCGCCTCCTCGCCGCGAGCCGCGACGACGCTCGAGCACAGCAGGATAAGCGCGCGGGCGCCGTCCGAGAGCGCGGTAGGTGTGGCCATCAGGCGTCCCGCATGGACGCGACCGCGAGGGCGAGCGGCAGCACCGGGCCCGCCCCATGCTCGCGAAGGAGCGATCCGGCGACCGTCATCGTCCAGCGCGAGTCCACGATGTCGTCCACGAGGAGCACCGGGCCCGGAAGCACCGCCGAGGCATCGATGGCGAGCTTCCGTCGCGCGTTGGCATACTGCTGAGCGCTGTTCTGCATGTCCTTCTGGGGAGGCGCCTCCACGAGGGACGTGAGGCACTCCGCATACGGTAGCCCCAGCAAGGCCGCGAGTCGCGAAGCGAAGTCCCCCACCAGGGTGCTTCGCGCCCGCGAGGGGATGGCCGTCACCCAAGCCGGACTGGGCGTCGGTCGCCACCGCACGCGGATCACGTCGGCAGCGGCGGCTACGAGCTCATCATCGAACCGGCCCGCCTCGTACTTGCCGCGGGCGACGTCCCGGCCCCACCCGGGGTCGCCGTACACGCACAAGGCGCGGCCTTGCTCGTTCGGCACGGCGATGCGTGACCCGCCGGGCCACTGGCGCCTGGGCTCGATGACCCGCACGTCGCGACGCAGGAACGAGACCGCCTCCCGGACCAGCTCCGGGTCAACGTCACGAGACCACACGTGGCCGCCGTCGTTCGCGCAGTGCCCGCAGGCCCCGGCGGACGGATCGTCGAGCAGCCTCGCCAGGAACGCCATCCGGCATTCGTCCGTGCCCACGTAGTCCTGCATGGCGGCAAGCTCGCGACGGCGCGCCGCCAGCACACCGGCCACCCAGTCCTCGTCCTGCGCCCAGGGGTTCGGCGTCCGGAAGTAGCGACCGCGCTCGTGCACCACCGCGCCGTCAACCTCGAGCAGCTTGAGCGCCTTCTCGATCTGGCCTTGCGGCAGGTTCACGTGCTGCTGCAGGCCGCGGACCGTCGCAGAGTCCACGCGTTCGAGGGCCGCGAGAATCTCCTGCATGCGCGCCGTCGGTGGGAACGCCGTCCGGAGGAAGTACTCCGCGATGTCGTCGTCCTCGCGGCCGGACAGCAGGATCCCGTACGCCCGGTCCACCGCACGGCCCGCACGTCCCACCTGCTGGTAGTACGCGATCGGCGATCCCGGTCGCTGGAAGTGGATCACGAACCCGAGGTCCGGCTTGTCGAACCCCATCCCGAGCGCGACCGTGGCGACCAGCGCCTTGATGCGGCTCGCGAGCAGGTCCGCCTCGAGCGCTTCACGCTCGAGCGTGTCCACGTCGGCGCTGTACGCGCGCGCGTCGATGCCCCGCGCCCGCAGCCAGCCGGCCACGCGCTCCGTATCGGCGACCGTCAGGCAGTAGACGATCCCCGCGCCCGGCAGTCCCGGCAGGTGTTCGGCAAGCCAGGCGAGCCGCTCCGCCTGGTCGCGCAACGGGATCGCGTCCAGGTGCAGCGTGTCCCGGGCAAGCGGGCCGCGAATGATCGCCACGTCACGGCCGAGCTGGGCGGACACGTCCTCGACCACCCGGTCGTTCGCCGTGGCGGTCGTGCCCAGGACCGGGACGACCGGCCCCAGCGTGGGCAGCAGCCGGCCGATCCGGCGGTAATCCGGAACGAACTCGTGGCCCCAGTCCGAGATGCAGTGCGCCTCGTCCACCACGAACATGCCGATCGAGCCGCGGATCGAGGGGAGGACACGCGTCATGAAGTCCTCGTTGGCGAACCGCTGCGCCGACACGAACAGGACGTCGAGGCGGTCTCGGGCGAGGTCGTCCTCGATGCCTGCCCACTCCTCCCGGTTGCCGGAGTTGATGGTCACGGCCCGGAGACCCAGCCGGTCCGCCATCGCGATCTGGTTGCGCATCAGCGCCAGCAGCGGGCTGACGATGAGGGTAGGTCCGTGGCCGGCGTCGCGGCGGACGCGCGTTGCGATCCAGTACACGAGGCTCTTGCCCCAGCCGGTCCGCTGGACGACGAGCGTCCGCGATCCATCGCGGATCACGGCCTCGATGGCCTCGCGCTGGCCGTCGCGGAACGTGGCGCCCGGCCCGAGCATGGTCTCGAGGTGCGCCTGCAGTCGGTCTGCGGCTGGGTCGGTCACTTCCCCCCTTGTCTAATGATTCCGACTGGCGGGCCGCGTCGATGTTGCTCTCCCTCACCCCCGGACCGGCGGACGGCGGGCCGACGGGGACATCCACGATCTCACGCGCGAGCTTCTCGCGATCGTCCTCGGGTACGTCTTGGCCGTGAAGGGCCGATGTGACTCCCCCCGACACGGCCGGATGGCAGCACTCACCCGCAAGGGCACGTTCGGCCCCGCTGCACGCTCGCGCGCGAGACCGCGACGAATTCCTGCACAAGACCACGAACGTCAACGTGCGGGGCTACACCATGGTCGCGTACAACACGATCGAGCACGATCGCTTCTTCGACGACCCAAGGATGCTCGACGAGCTCAGCCGCCGTCTGAACGCGAACCCCGGGGGTGCAGATCCCCGACGAAATCGCCGTGGCAGCCGCCTGGCCCGCATTCCGCTCGAGGCACTCGCGAAGCCTCGAGGTCAGGGTCTGTTCTTCGAGACGGACTGGGTCGCCCAGCAGGTTGCCGCTCCCGAGATCGTACGCTGACAGTCGAGAGCGGCTACCGACCGCCCGCCCCGAAAAGTGGACCGCGACAGTGCCGGAACCGCCCTACTCAGTGCGCACCCTCGCCCGCGCCATGCGCTCCGCGAAGAGGTCATCGGCGCGCTCGACAATCCTGTCAGCTATCCACTGGAACTGCGGAACTACGACGGAGTTTCCAAACTGCTTGTAGGCCTGCACATCGGAGACCGGGATCTCGAAGTCGAAAGCAAGATGCTCCCTCGTGAAGCCCATCAGGCGCGCGGCTTCACGCGGGGTCAGGCGCCGAGGCCGCCCACCGTCGGGCATTCGCAGCAGGATCTCAGCGCCATCCTTGTAGTAGCGCGCGCTGAGCGTCCGCGTGACGCCGTCCCGCTCTGCAATCGAATAGCCGAACCCCGAGCCTTTGCCCTCGTGCCTCTCGCGGTGCGCCCGTAGAGCCTTCCAGACACCGTCGGTGAGTCTGTACCGCTCGAGGGCGTCGCCGTCCGGCTCCAGGACTCCGTCGTCGAGCTTCGGCCCGGCCTTCGGATCGCCGGGTTCCTGAAATACGAACTTGCCGCCACCCTCGAAGAGGTCGGCGCGGAGAGCGACGATAACCGTGCGCTGCCGGTTCTGCGGGACCCATATCGCGCCGTTGATGACGCGATGGTTCACGAGGTAGCCGGACTGCATCAGTCGGCGCCGGATGACCCGGAACGTGCGGCGTTCGTCGTGTGCGATCAGGTGGCGGACGTTCTCGAGGAGAAGCACGGGCGGGGCGCTGTCCCACGCCGGCGCGGCGGCTTGGAACGCGCTCGCCTCCTCCTCGTCCGACAGCGGTCGCGTCTCGTCGATCGACGCCTCTTCGTGGTAAGGGCCGCCGATGAGCTTGACAATCTGGAAGAAGAGGTTCCCGGCCTTCTCGTCCTTGAAGCCGTGTGCGCGGTTCGCCCAGTTCTTGCGGCTCACCCCTGCGAGGCTGAACGGCGTGCACGGAAACCCTGCGGCCATGACCTCGTGCTCGGGGATGTCGACGGGGTGCACATCTCGGATATCGCGAGCGTCGACCTGCCCCCAGTTCGCCTCGTAAGTAAGGATCGCCGCCGGGTCCTTCTCCACGGTGAAGACACAGGCTCCGCGCGGGTGCTCGAGGCCGGCGCGGATCCCCCCAATCCCTGCGAACAGATCGACGAAGCGGAACGTCGGGTCGTCGTGTGGTTCTCGGTCTCGATGCGACGCCGGGACGCGATCAGGGGAGGGCTCGTTCGTCGCCACTCGACCAGGTTACCAGGATGGGGCAGTCTGTGCGGCACGGCTTGTAGAGGCCGATCCGATCACTCGCGGCGCTCAGGACGCCGCCTCCGACTCGAAGTCGTCGGGCGGCATGCCCTCGAGCTCGAAGCGCTCCTTCAGCTGGAGGAGCCGCTTACTCTCGCGGTCGGACGGCACACGAGGGGCCAAGTCGGCCGCAAGGCCGAGAAGCCGTTCATCCTCCATCGAGAGGAAGCCGCGTTCGCGAGCCCAAATCCGGGAACGGGCCCAGTAGTCTTGGCCAAGCGCGATCACGGCCTCCTGAGCGCCGATCCCGCTATCCACGCGTTGCTGCGCCCTGGCGGCCCGGCTTGCCTGCGCCTGCTCTGTCTTGCTCACGAGCTCGGCCCTCACGCGGTCCGATAGCCGAATCTCGACGGCCGAGGCCCTCTCCCAACACAAGTCCCGCTTCGCCCACTCCGTCACGTTCTGGGTTCCGGGGGGTGGGTCGGTAATCACGTCGTGCATGGCCTTGGCAACGACCACGAGCTGGTCGCGGAGCTCCGACGAGATCGCGCCACTCGACCAGATCGCAGTCGCGTCGAGGGTGTCTCGGGGTGCTTGCTCGCGGATGGTCTGTGCGAGCTTGCTCATGGCGTAGGTGACCACGTTTGCGCGGTAGCCGCCCGAATACCACGGCTGCTCCGTGACGATGGCTTGGAGAGCGCGAAACAGGATGACCCGGCCGACGGCGGCCCGAAAGTAGCCTTCGTTGAAGTCCTCCGAATGCGACTTCCACTCCTCGGAGATGTAGTCGGCGAACGCCCGGAAGTTCTTCTGGGCACCGCGGCTGACCACATGTGGGAGCTCCCGCCAGGCGTTCTCGGACTTCGCGAGATCGGTCTTGGTGAGGACCTGGTCCTTGGGGTTCATCTCCGTGAAGCGTCTGCGCTCCGCGGCCGTAGCCGCGAAGGTCGCATTCATGTATTGGCCGCGGGCCCGCTCGTAGAACCAATGAGTGTCGTGCTGTGTTCCTGGCCTCGGGGGCGCCATGATCAGCCGGGAGATCTCCTCAAGGCGTCTGTGGTAGGGGTGGTTGGAGAAGAAGTCCGCCTCGCTGACAGGGTTCTGCGAGTTGGCGTAGCGGGAGATGTCAGGGATCATCTCGGCGGCCTTCTCTGGCCGGACGACGGTCAGCTTCATCGGAACGAAGATGCCGTCCAAGGATGAGACTCTTTCGTTCTTCGCCGACGCGAGCGAGACCGTCGTCTGCCCGCCGTTCACGATCTGGAGGTCCTTGACCTTCACTAGGCGCAGCCCGCCGTCCGCGCGCTCTTCGAGCGTCGCCTCCTCAACGGTGGCGCCGATGCCGTTGTTGTAGGAGAAGAACATCCGTGGCCGGTAGAGGATCGTGTTCCGAATTTCCTTGTTGACCTTCCGCCTGATAGTGAGGAACGAGCGCACGTTTCCCTCGAGGAGGCGGCTGCCGTGCTCAAGGTATAAGGAGCCGAGGACCGACCCCGGGATGACGCAGAGGTAGGAGTCCAGTTCGCCCTCGACCGAACCGGCCTCGATGCACGGGATGCCGCCACCAGGCAGGCCGCTGAAGTCGATCTCGATGTCGTCCCGGCCGGCGAGTGACACGTGGGCGTTGTAGAGGCGCTCGATATCCCAGATGTGGTATTCGACGGGGATCCCGCCGACTTCGCCCTCCGGCCAGTCGCGGGCCCGTGTGCTGAGCTTCTTGTCGGTGACGAGGTACGCCCGTATACGCGTCAGGCCTTCGCGACGTCGGCGGAGTTCTTTGGCGAGGCCGGTCTCGGGAAAGCTCACGTCGCGCTCAGCCTCGATCCGTCCGTCCAAGGCCTCCTCGACATACGCGCGGAGGCGGCCGAACATTGCTTCCGCCTCGGTCTTCCCAAACGTGGGCATCTCGGGCGACAGCGACGGGTCCGCGATGATCAGGCGGGCTGATCCGTCGGCGTCGTCGAAGGCAAAGCCGTCGATCTCGACGGCGCGGCGCCGCGACCCGACGCCGCGGTAGTAGCATGCCTCGAAGTCGGCCACCTCGCCCGCATCCGCGAGTCGCTCGGCGGCCACGTTCACAAAGGACGAGTGGCGGAAGTCGTGGTCCGCCGCCGCCCACACGTCGACCTCCGAGAGGAGATAGTCGCGGAACTCCAGGAGGTCCATCTCCTACCCCGTGAGCGTCGATCGGTAAGGCGCGCACGAGGCGAGCACGAGGTCGTAGGTGACGTGCTCGTCGCCCGCGGGGACGGAGGCCTTGCGGAGCCGCGGAAAGTCGCCGGCTACATCGTAGAAATCGATCCCGTCGAGACGGAACATTGGCGCAGCATAGAGGGGGTCCGGCAGGTAGCCCAGCGCGTCGAGCCGCTGACGGAACTGCGCGGCGAGCCCGGGTCCGGCATCTGCGATCCGCTGCTCGACTCGCTGGACCAGCTCGTTGGGGGCGATCCCCTCTCCTCCCGCTAGGGTTGCAAGGGTCACCACCGCGAGGGTCAGTTCCTCGTTCGTGTCGAGTTGCTCCACTGAGCTGATGTGGACCGACCGGGCGGCCGGCGTGGCGGCCTTGACCTCAACACGACGGCCGGGAAGGACGAGATCCTGCGGCCCACCAAGCGGGCCCGCCCAGCCCGCCACGACGTCGGCAGCGGCCCACTGGTCGAGGCACCGTTCGAGGACGAGGAGCTCGCCGACCAGTCCCCTGAGCTTGGACAGCGTCATCGGGCCGGTACCGGACTCCAGCAGCTCGCGCCAACGGAAGAGGCGCGACAGCAGGAGCGACGCGGCCGCGGCCGGCGGCGCATTCGTGGTGCTCTCGACCAGGTCGGCGCAGAGGCGCGTGAACAGCGGGAGGAGCGTGATGTCGCGAAGCCAGATGCCCAGCGCCCACCGGCCGTCGTGACGGCGGGCACAGGTGATATCGACCGCGTCGAGTGACGGCCGCGCGGGCGGCTCGGCGCCGGTAACGAGGAGGAGTCCCGGCCTCGCGGCCGCGTCGGTAGCCGCGAACAGGTCCGCGGGGTGCTCCGCGCTGACCCGAAGTGCTCCGCCCGGCCCGTCCTCCTCGGCGACTGCCCATAGTTCTTCAATCGAGGACATCACCGACCTCGAAGTCGTCCCCGAGCTCGTCGAGCATCGACTGCCAGTAGACGTCGTTGACCTGGTATTCGAGGTGGACCTTGACGTCGCGATCGTCGAACGCAGGCAGGCTCAGGCTGAGCGCGACGATAGGGCAGTAGTCGGCGGGCAGGAACTCCTGAGCCTCCTTGTTCTTGGAGTCCTTCGGGCGCTCGTAGGGCCAGATGAGGTTGATGATCAGGAGGGGGTGGTCGCGGAGGTAGCGGTATTCGTCGCCCGGGATTGTCTGGCCCGGGTATCTCTTCTGGAGCTCCCGGACATGGTCCCTGGTCAGGCCGAGCCGCTCGTCATCGGGCGAGCCCACGCGGGAAGAAGACCCCGAGACCACGATGGTCTTCGTCTCCAGCGCACGGACGACCCGTCGGACACGGGGGCGGACTGACACCCGCTCACCAAGCTTGACCGGAACCTGCCACGACCCGGATGGGATCCGCACCTCCCACCGCGAGAGGCGGTCCTCCGTCGTCTCGAGCAGGAAGTCGGCGAGCGGCTCCCCTTGGAACTGGTGGTTCATCGGGTGGGCGCGGAACTCCCGCAGCAGGTCGCCGATCTGGTCTTTCGGGATGGCAGCCCACCCGGACATCCCCCATACCTCGTCGCTCGTCGGATCGCCGTACTCGCGGCTGATTGTGTCGAGCCAGTTCGAAACGAGGAGCGTGTTCGCGGCGAGCCCGGCCGAGCTCAGCGGGAGCCGCGTCGTCTCGATGAGCTTGTGGTCGAGCGACATGTCGAACGTCACCTTGGTCGCGCGGCGCATTTTGTTCCGGGCGGTCACCATGAGGGCGCCGGGGTGCGACCGCACGCGGAGCCCAAACTCACGGGGCGTAAGGCCCTGGCGCTTCATCCGCTTGAGGTCGTCACGGAGCTCGACGATGACTCCCGCGATATAGGCATAGTTGCCCAGCGCTTCGTCGGACATCCAGACCCGGCACAGGTCCTCGTAGCCGTCGCGGTAGCCGAACCAGCGGCCCATCTGCATCAGCGTGTCGTAGGCCTGCGAATTGCGGTAGAAGTAGCTGCTGGTAAGCCCCTCGAGGGTCAGCCCTCGCGAGAGGCTATTGCCGCCAACGGCGATCACCCGCAGGCCCATCTCGCCCTGGTCGCGGTAGTCCAGACTGGCCGCCCCTGTGGTCTGGTTGACCGGCTTGACCACGACTGGCTGGACCGACTCGTTGAGCACGGCCTGGATCTCGGGCCACGCGAACTCCGCGCTCTCGAACCCCTCCTCCCACGTTGCGCGCAGGGCGGCTAGGGACGGATTCGCCAGCGCCTCCGGCTCCGGCAGTGCGCTGAAGTTTCGGACATCCCGCTGGAGGCCCCTGACCCACTCGTCGAGGGTCGCCGCGATTTCGTTCTGCACGCGGGTCCACTGGCTCACGTTCACGAGCATCGAGCGGTGCGGTGGTATGTGCAGGCGGAGGTCCCGGATCACTGTGGCGATCAGGTAGAAGCGGATCGCCTCGTAGAGCGACTCCGGGAGGCCGGACACGACCAGCGATGACTTGTGGCCCGTAGGGAAGAACGCCTCGGCATCTTCCAGCGGCGTGACCATGCCGCCATCTGGCCGCAGGACCTTGCCCGGCCCGACGTAGTTGTCCGGGGCATCGAGGGCCCAGATGTAGTCCGAGGGGAACAGGTCGTCGCCGAGCATCCCCTCGTTCGTGTCCGAGTCGATGAACACGTTGGCGAAGGGCGTGGCTGTGAAGCCGACGTAGGACGACCGCGTGAAGAGGGCGAGCAGCTTCCGGATCGCCTCGTTCACCTTGGTCGGATCGTCGTTGAGCGCCGCGGTGTTCACCGAGCCCGCGTCAGCCTCGTCGTCGATCAGCAGAATCGGCTGGTAGATCCTGCCATCCGGGCCGGCGTTGAAGTCCCGCAGCCACGTCTCGAGGTTCGCGAGAACCTGCCGGTTCTTCTTGACGACGAGGAGCACTGGGTCCGTCATGGAAGCGAGCCGGAAGTTGAAGCTGTTGACCACGCTCTTGCGGAAGTCCTGCGCGCGCGACGTGAACACCATGCCCATACGAGTCCGGTCGATCAGACCGACGCCGACGTATCGGCTGTCGCCCACCTGCGCCTTGTTCAGCCGGACTGCGCTGTCGAAGCCGACAAATCCGATGTCGAGGCGCTCCTGGGTCTGGCGGCGGAGGTTCTCGAGGCTCCCGGTCAGCAGGATGACTAGGCCGTAGCCGGCGTCGGCTGCCTTGCAGATGAGGCCGGTGTAGGTCCCCGTCTTACCCGACTGCACGTCGCCCATCACGAGGCCTCGGCGGTGCCACGCCCCTTCGCGGGTGGGGTCCCCCGCCAAGTCCAGGAGGTCGTCGGTGATGCCGTCGAGGACGTTGAGGACCGTCGGGCTGCGGCGGTCCATCTCGAGGAGGAGCCGGTAACGGTCCCAGAAGAATGGCTTGATCGAAGCCTTGCGCCCGGACAGCCAAGGGGCGTGGTCGGCCGCTGTCAGGACCGTGCCCGTGTCCATGTTGATGGCGAGCCTGGCCTCGAGGCCCTTGACGCTCCGGTCGTATTCCTCGTCGGTCAGCCCGAAGACGGCGCGGAACGCCGCAGCGAGTTGCAGGAGCAGCTCTTCCGTGGGGCGACCGGTCTTCGGAAGTCCCGCCGTGACGGCCGACTCGAACCGCTGCATGGCATCAGTGTTCACGACGCAGCCTCGCGATCACTCTCTTCGTGGCCTCCGGGTTGTTGGCAAAGACGTCGATCTGGAGCAGGCCGCCGTCCAGCAGCCGAACGCGCGCGTCAGGCATGCCGGCGACAGCCTCGACAAGCCGCGATGCTAGGTCGAAGAGCAGGGCCTCGGACTCGTCTGCGCTGGGGGCCAGTTGCACGACACGGTCGGATGCCATGTCGGAATAGATGCTGTCGACGGGCAGGGCCATCTCAACAGCTCGGAGCAACGGCTCGAGCTTGTTTGGCATGAGCCACGTGCGTGCCTCAAGCAAGACCGGATGGTCGCGGCTGATCTCGTAGTTGAATCCGCCACGAACATCAACGCGCTTCCACATCTGCTTGATGTCCCGTCGATTCACGCGCTCGCCGCGGTAGGTGAACACGTTTCGGCTCTCGCCGCCGATTCGTTCGATGGTTAGCAGCAGGCCGGCTCGGACCGCCTCCGGCGGGTAGGCCGTAGCCTTCTTGACGTCGAGCGCCCAAAGGTGGTCGAGCGTGTTCGGGATGTCGATCTGAACGCGCGCCAGCTTCGTGAGCTCGCCTTGGCGCAGCAGGCGGAACCAGGTCCCGAAGGTGATCAGCCGACGGCCCCGGTAAACGTAGAAGCCTTGATGACGCCGGAGCCCTTCCTCGCCGCCCGCGAGCGCCAGGTCGTCGCGGCTGAGCTTCGTGATGTGCGGGAGGATGAAGGGTCGGAACTCGACGACGGAGTCGTCTATGGTCAGTGTGTCCGGAGGGAGCTTCCGCGTCCCTCTCTTGCTCTTGAGGAAGGGGTCGACGACTGGCAGCGGTTGGTTGTTGATCGCGATTGACAGCGTTGGGCCGCCGTCGTCGCCCGACAGGAAGCGGTGGAAGGCCAAGGCGAGGTGATCTCGCGCCAAGTCGACAAGCCGGCCAAGCGCCGTGTCGGGCTGCGCCTCACCCGCGAGCGCGCGGTCGAAGAGCTCCCACAGCACGATCGTTCCCGAAGGCTGCTGCTCGAGAGCCCGGACATGGGGCAGGTCGACGACATCCTCTGCATCGAGGACCTGCACTACCCAGTTCTCGCGCTCCGCAACCAGATCGAGGTCCCATCTCGCGCCACTGGTTACCCCATATCGTCGGCTGACTACTGTCAGCCGACGGCACTGCGAAAGACTCGCCGTTTTCAGCCCCAGGCCAAACCTGCCCAGATCGCGTTCGGATCGCGTCTGGTGCGGGCCAACGCCTCCGTGTCTCATTGCCTCGAGGAGGGCCGAGGCGCTCATACCGACGCCGTCGTCAATCACCGCCACATAGGTGGCTGGCGCCGGCCGGAACTGGATGTCGACCCTCGTTGCCTCGGCCGCAACGCTGTTGTCGACGATGTCAGCGAGGGCGGCCTCGAAGGAGTAGCCGATCGCCCGCATCGAGTCCAGCATCGCGGGCGCATACGGCGGGAGTGCCTCTTCGCGCAAGCTTGCCCCCAATTCACATCGTCGCCGACCCGAGCGTTGCCACAAGTGTATGGCCCACAACCGCGATCCCGAAGGTCAACGTCGCGGTCGCTGTGCCGCCTTGGTGGTGGCCGCTATGAGCCTCTGCGCGGAGGACTCGAACGTCGCGACAAGTGGTCGGCCTCGATAGACGTCCGTTCACTGCCGGCCGGGCGGCCCGGCTGTCGCAGCAGTCTCTGAGCCAGCTCGAGGGCTCGAGAGCGAGGATCGGGGCGGATCTCGTGCTCCCACACAACCTCGACCTCCCAACCGAGCGCCTCAAGCTGGGCATGCACTCGAGCATCACGGTCGCGATTCGCCTCGAGCTTCTGCTTCCAGAAGCCAGCGTTCCCACGGGGTCGCGGCGGACTGCACACCGGGCACAGGTGCCAGAAGCAGCCGTTGACGAAGACGGCGAGGCGGAGCGCCGGGAAGACGATGTCCGGCCGTCCCGGGAGCGAGGTCTTCACGCGATAGCCACGCGCCCCCGCCGCCCAGAGCGCCTTCCTGAAGGCAACCTCGCGGCGCGAGACGGCTCGATTGGCCTGCATCGTTCGGCGGGCGTTCTCGGAGGTCGGCACCACCTTCGCGGGGTTCGGCACATTCACGCCTCAAGGGTAGGCGCCAGGGACCGCGTGGAGCTCGTCGTGTTCGGCCACCGTGGCACATAGCAGCCGTTGACCCAGCGCAGGATGGTCTCTGCGCCGTGGATACAGCTGTCGACCGAGCTCCGGAGGGTGACCAGCCAACCCGAGAGCGCTCGAACACGTACAACTGCTCCTTGAGCTGGCACCGTCCGGTCATGGTCGTGGAGCGTCCTCTGCGGGTGATCGTGCATCACGCCGGCTCCGGGCACATCGCCCGATAGTCACACCACTCGCAAGGCGCCCCGGCGTGGCGGTGAACTCGCCGGCGCGGATCGGGCGGACGCGGGCAAGGAGCTCCTCGCGCGCGAGATCGAGCTGCTCGTCGGTGCGGGTGCTGGACATCTGCGAGCCTGGCTCGGTGTAGTAGAGGGTGACCCGCTCGGGGGGTGCCGAGCTTCCGCGCCTCCCGAAAGGCCGGCGCGTCCGCTGCAGGTTCGCGTGGACGCCCTTCTGGCTCCTAGCGCTGCCCGCCTTGTAGCCGAGGACCTCGATGCCGCCGCCGGCCAGCCGGTCGATCTCGCCGGAGATGCACACTGGCGGCGTGTCGTCGATCGACTCAACGATCGCTCTCACACACGCTCCGGGCACATGGCCCGATAGTCACACCAGCGGCACGCGTCGCCGGGTGTGGCGGTGAAGTCGGCGGAGCGGATCCGGGCAACCCGGGCGAGGATGGCGGCGCGGGCGGCGTCAAGCTGGGCATCGGTGCGGACCGTGCTCAGGCGGGCGGCGAACTCGGGGAAGTCGTGGGTCACGCGCTCGGGCGTGCCCAGGCCCAGGGCGTCGCGGCAGGCGAGCGCGTAGATCGAGAGCTGGAGGCTGTCGTCCACGGACGGCTGGTACGCGGGGCTGCCGGTCTTGTAGTCGATGACCTCGATGCCGCCGGACGGGAGCCGGTCGATGCGGTCGATGCAGCCGCGCAGGACGACGGGCTCGGCACCGTCGCCGGGATCGAGCACGAGCTCGAACAGCTGCTCCTCCGCGATCACCTCGCCCGCCGCCGAGGCCTCGCGCCTCCAGAACCGGTCCAGCAGCCCGGCCACCCGCCGGCGGAAGCCCTCGTCGTTCGCCTGGCCCGTGAAGTCCGCCTCCGCCCACGCGGCGTCGAACAGGCGCCCGAGGTCCTCGCGCGTGGGCGGCGCCTCGCCGCGCCCGAGCCGCTCGCGTCGCTCGCGCGTGAACGCCTCGAACGCCGCGTGGGCCGCCCGGCCGAACGCGAACGGCAGGTTGGGCGTCTCCTCCACCGCCACCTGCTCGACGTACCGGAACGCGTACTGCCGGGGGCAGAGGTCGAAGGTGGCCAGCGACGAGTAGCTCGCCACGAGCCCCGGCGGCGCCGGCACCTCGGCAGGTTCGGCGATGGTCGGAGGCCCGGACGCCTGCTGGCTCACGCGACTCCTCCTCGCGATGCAGCCTGGTTCATGCGGCCCTGATCTTGCCGCGTCGCCGTGCCAGCTCTGGTGTCACCGCCGTCGTGGGTCGGGGTCGATGGGCGCGTCCTGGCCAGGTCGGCACACTGGCGTACAGCCGCGCGCCCTGCGGCAACGCGGCGCGACGTCGCTCCTCGACGAAGCGCTTTGCGCGTTCCCCCACTTCCCCACTCCCCCGCTCTGGTCGACGGGTCTGTTGTGCGGACTCTATCAGCGTGGTCGGTGCGCCGGGGCACCCGCGCGGGGTCCACGCTCCCGGGCTCCGCTCGTTCCGACCCTGGCCCCGCCGGTGGTCGGCGCTGCTTGCCAGGCAGCAATCTCGAGGGTCGAGGGCTCGCCTGCGGTTTCCCGCGCAGCAATCGTGCGTGATCTGGCGGCACGGGGACCCACTTGGCGACCGATTGCGGCGCCGGGAGCAGCAGACGTGCGCTGCCCGTGCCTGATCGCGGCATGGCAGGCAGCAGAGAGCGCGGGGAAGGTCCCGGGTCCGGTGCCGCGCAGCCCGGCGATGCACCGTCCAACGTCCCCGTAAGCCGCGGGTGAGCGGCACCTGCTGGAATGCGCTGATGAGCACAGCGGCCGAACGGGCAGTTCGCCGGACCGCGGACCGCGCCCATCGCGTCCTGATCGAGGACCTGGCGCGGATCTGCGAGGACGCAGGGATCACGCCGGCCGCGCTGGCACGTGCCGCGAACATCGACTCGGGGTTCCTCGCCCGGATCCTGGCCGGGGCGGTCCGGCCGAGTCTGGACACCTATGCCCGGCTGACCACCGCACTGGGCGCGGACCTGAGCACCCATGCGTACCCGAACACGGGGCCGGCGATCCGCGACCGGCACCAGGCGCGCATCCTCGAAGCGCTGCTCGCCGGGCTCCATCCGCGATGGCGCGCCTTCACCGAGGTCGCGGTGCGACGGCCGTCCCGGGGATGGATCGACGCGGTCCTGCACGAGCAGCGCGAGCGGCTGCTCCTCGCGAGCGAGATCCAATCGGAGCTGCGGCGGATCGAGCAGCTCGTGCGCTGGTCCGGGGACAAGGCGGCGTCGCTTCCCTCGTGGGACGGGTGGGCGCGCCTCGGCGATGAGCATGCTGTTTCCCAGCTCCTCATCATTCGGAGGACCCGAGGCACCCGCGCTGCAGCCGCCGAGTTCGAACGCCAGCTCCGTCTCTCCTACCCGGCGCACCCTGACGATGCGCTGGCGTCGCTCACCGGCACCGCCCCGTGGCCCGGGCCGGCCATGATCTGGGCCGTGATCGACGGAGCGCGCGTTCGCCTCGTGCCGGGACGATGACCGAAGCCGCGGCCACCGCCGGCACTCACGGGTCCCGCCGGCGGCGCAGGCGCCGACTCCGACTTGGGTCGCGGCTCCCGGAGCCGCGATTCCGGGGCATGAAGGCTCGCGCGCGGCATGGCACGCAGCGATCGGACGAATCCAGCGACCGCCAGCCCGCGCTGCTGGCACGTTCCGGCGCGGGAAGCCGCAGGCGACGGCACGGGGGCCAGAATCGCGGCTTGCGAAGCAGCACGCGCCGGCAGCACAGGTGCGCCGGGGCACCCGCGCGCCGCGGACGACCGGCCTAGCCGTCTGGCCGGACGATCCGCCGCTGCTTGATCCGGGCCGAGTCGGCCGCGAACGGACCCTCGCCGAGCCCGTACGCCGTGACGATCGGGCGCATCGCGTCGGGGAACTCGGCGATCGACGAGCGGTAGTCGATGTTGAGCGCTGTCAGCCCGTCGCGGAAGCGGTCCGCGGCCGCCTCGCGCCACGCCTCGTCGGTCCCGGCCGGATCGCTGAGCTCGAGCGCGATCGCGGGCCGCGGCGTGCCCGACGCGTCATCGACCACCGACAGCAGGAACGAGTGGAGCCGCGGGACGAGGTCGGGGTCGCGGTACACGAGGACCTCGATGTCCTCCGGGTAGATGTTCGCGCCCATCACCGACACCGTCGCATCGCGGCGCCCGTGCACGAACAGGAACGGCAGCGGGATCGGCGCCGACCACGGCAGCGAGCCGCGGGGCCCGAACGCCTCCTCGTACTCGCCCAGCCGCGCGATGTCGAACCCGTGCGCGGCCAGCGTCCG
Organism: Chloroflexota bacterium; assembly: GCA_040755495.1. Lineage (GTDB taxonomy): Bacteria > Chloroflexota > Limnocylindria > Limnocylindrales > CSP1-4 > CAIXZV01. Next base: position 13,795 of record JBFMAT010000042.1, on the reverse strand, counting down.
GCGCGCGGTCGCGAAGTCGACGAGCCCGCCCTCGTCGTGCACGTTGTACCGGATGCGGGGGGCGAGCAGGTCGAGCCGGGAGACCGTGCACACGAGCTCGCGCTCGGCGTTCTCCTGGAGGAAGTGGATGATCGGGTTGTACTGGAACACCATCGGCAGCCGGGAGTCGCGGCCGAACAGGGCTTCGCGCAGGTCCGGTCGCTGCCGGGCGATCCGCCGCACGGCGACCGACACCGGGGACTCGGCCGCCATCCCGATCTCGATGTCGGTCGCGCCGTAGCCCGAGTACACCGAGCGGAACCGCGCGAGGAGCACGTCCCGCAGCTCCTCGGTCATGCCCTCGCCGCCGACGAGCGCGTGGAGCTCGTAGCCGGCCCACGGGAACCCGCGCCGATCGCCCTCGTCGAGCAGGTGCTTGAGGAACGGCGGATAGCCGGACACCAGGTAGCGGTAGCCCGGGCCGAGGAAGGCGAGCGTGGACAGCAGCTTGTCGATGTCGGGACCGACCGACTTGACGATCCCGTGGCGCAGCATGCCGAGGCTCATGTTGAACCCGGCCGCCCAGGCGCCCATCGAGAACGCGTTGAGCGTCACCAGCGGCGCGGGCCCGAACGCGTACCGGGCGAAGAAGCCGATGTTGCGATGCGCGACGGATCGCTCGCCGGCGCCGCGGATCCAGTTGTAGGGCGTGCCGGTCGAGCCGCTGGATTCGTCGATCGTCGTCCCCGCGTACGGGACGCTGGCCCCCACGCACCGCTCGATCATCGGGTAGCGGTCGACGTACGAGCGCTTGTCCGTCTCCGGCAGGCGGTCCAGGATCCCGAGCGGAAACAGGTCGTCACCCGGGACGTCGTGATCGGCGAGGAAGCGGCGGTAGGCGGGAACGCTGCGGACCGCCCGCCATGCCGCCCGCTCGGCGCGCAGCTGGCCCAGGCCGGCGAGCAGCGGCGCCGGGGTGACCTGGAACATCGCCTTGAGCCAGCCGTACCGCAGCCCGACGGTCCGGAACAGCACGTCGAGCGGGAACAGCCAGGCGCCTCGCCCAAGCCCGATGAGCCACGCCGCCAGGTGCCGGGCGACGGTGCGCGGCCCGGATCCCCGGGAACGGACGATCGGGTCAGCCATCGGAGCCCTCTCCTCGGTCGAGCGTTCGTTGCGCGGATGACGTCCGCCGCGTCGGGATGTTGCGCCGGTGATCGTCCGCCGTCGAGACCCGATCTGCGCCCGGGGCGGAAACCCACCGCCTGCGGGCGGCGTCACGAGCCCGGGACCGGACGACGGGCACCGCCTCCCGCTCCCGCAGGACCTGGGATGGATCACCCACCATGAACGGAACCCTCATCAACCGCGATGGCCGTCGCTTCGGCTGGCTCGCCATCGCCGTGGTCGCCGGCGTCCTCGTCGGGCTCGTCGCGGGACCCGCCCTGGCCGGCGCCCTCGCCCCCGCGCCCACCTACCCCGCGAACGCCGGCGCCGCCGGCGACGAGACGCCCGAGCACACGATCGCCGTCGTCGGCAGCGGCAAGGTCACCGTCGTCCCGGACCAGGCGACGATCCGGCTCGGCGTCGTCCTCGAGCGCCCCACCGCGAAGGCCGCCCGGCAGGCCGGCGCCGCGGCGATGACGAAGGTCGTCGCGGCCATCCGCAAGCTCGGGATCGACGACAAGGACATCGCCACCTCCTCAGTGTCCTTGGGCCCGGTCTACGACTGGCGGAACAACACCCAGCGCATCCGCGCCTACCAACTCACCAACATCGTGACCGTCACGGTCCGCAACCTCGACAACCTCGGCGACGTGCTGGACGACGGCGTGACCGCCGGCGCCACCTCCGTCGAGGGCATCACGTTCGACGTCGCCGACCGCGCCGCCGCCGAGGCGAAGGCCCGCGAGGCCGCCGTCGCGGACGCGAAGGCCAAGGCCGAGACCCTCGCCACGGGCGTCGGCGTCCGGATCACCGGCGTCGCCTCGATGAGCGAGTCCGTGTCCACCCCCATCTGGTACGACCGCCAGTTCGCGGGCGCAGCCGTCGCCGAGGACGCCGCAACGCCGATCCTCGCCGGCTCCACGGACGTGACGATCTCCGTCTCGGTGACGTTCCTGATCGGATAGCCGAAGGGTTCCGCCCGGGCTCGCTCGGGCCGTCCCGGTTCCTCCGGGCGGTCCGGGTTCCGCCCGGGCGGTCCGCGCTCCGTCCGGGCTTCGCCCGCGCCGCTGGAACTCACCCCGATTCCTGATTACCCCCGCCGCATCGCCTGATGCGCAGAGGGTGATCACGAATGGCAGTGGTTTCCAGCGCGCGAGGCTTGCGCGCACGCGCGGCGGGCCGGCTCGGACCGCACGACGTACGATCGGCTCTCGCGGCTGGCCATCGTGCATGCGCTGGTGGGCCACGCGACGGCGAGGCAGGCGCGGCTGGCGCGGCAGCCGAGGATCCCGGGGTCCTGAGCCCAAGGAGGGCGAGATGCGGATCGTGGTCACGGGCGGCAGCGGCAAGGCGGGTCGCTGGGTGGTGCGGGACCTGCGCGATCACGGCCACGACGTGCTCAACGTGGACACCCGGCACGACGGCTCGGACTTCGGCCTGTGCCTGCTCGCGGACCTCACCGACTACGGCCAGGCGGCCGAGGCCCTGGCCGGCGCGGACGCGGTCGTGCACCTGGCCGCGATCCCGGCCCCGGAGCTGCGCCCGCCCGCCGAGACGTTCCGGATCAACGCGCTGTCCACGTACAACGTGTTCGCCGCCGCGGAGGCGAACGGGCTGCGGCGCGTCGTCTACGCGTCGAGCGAGACCGTCCTCGGCCTGCCGTTCGACACCCCGCCCCTGTTCGCCCCCATCGACGAGACGATCGAGGTCCGCCCCGAGACGAGCTACGCGCTGTCCAAGGTGGTGGGCGAGGCGATGGCGACCCAGCTCAACCGGCGGACCGGGATCCCGGTCGTGGGCCTGCGGATCTCGAACATCATGGAGCCCGACGACTACGCGCTGTTCCCCTCGTACTGGGACGACGCGACGATCCGCAAGTGGAACCTGTGGGGCTACGTGGACTGCCGGGACGTCGCGCAGGCCTGCCGGCTGGGCCTCGAGGCCCCGGTCGAGGGCGCCGAGGTGTGCATCGTCGCAGCCTCCGACACGTGCATGACCCGGTCCAGCGCGGACCTCATGGACGAGGTGTTCCCGCTGGTGCCGATGACGCGCCCGGTCGAGGGCCGCGAGACGCTGCTGTCGATCGATCGGGCCCGCCGCGTCCTGGGCTACGAGCCCGCCCACTTCTGGGCCGACCACCTGCCCGACGCCGAGTCCTGACCGCTGCCTCGCAGACAGGCCGCGGCCCCGGGACAGTCCCGGGGGCCGCGGCTGATTGATCGCCTTCGACCGCTACGGGTTGGCCGTCGGCGGCCCTGCCGGGAGGATCACGCCCACCAGCTCGGCGGGAACGTCGGCATGACCCTGGAAGTGCAGGTAGAACGTCAGGCCCTCGTACGCCCCGCTGCCGACCATCCAGCTCGACGCGTCGGTCTCGCTCTGCAGGCCGTCCCAGTAGGCACCCCTCCACGGCCCCTCCCAGGCGCCGTCCGCGTTCTCGATGCGCATCGTCCCCCACTGGAAGCCGACGCCATCCGCGGTCGAGCCGATGGCATTCAGGTACTGCGTGCACCGACCGCTCACGCGCGCGTCGCTCAGCATGATGTTGATCGCGTCGATCACGACCCCTTCCACGACGGTGAGCTCGCCATCCTCTCGGGTCGTCCCGTCGTCCACGGACGTCGCGGGGCCGGTGGCCGCCGAGCCCTTGACGAAGGCCGGGTCCATCGGACCCACGGGCGGGGCCGTGGTGGGCGTCGCGACCGGGGTGCCGGTCGGATCGGGTGGTGCCGGCGTCGCCGTAGCGGCGGCCAGGGCGGGCGCCGACGTCGGGGCCTGCGTGGGTGCCGCGGAGGCGCCGCAGGCCGCGACGAGGCCCGCGGTCACCCCCAGCACGGCGATGGATCGAACGAACGTACGCATCATGCACCTCACCGTTCTACGGAGACGGGGCTTCGGCCGGGAGGATCGTGCCCAGCAGCTCATCGGCCACCCACAGCGCTTCCCTGGCGAACCGGTACCTGAGGTAGAAGGTCAGGCCGGCATGTGGCCCGCTGCCCTGGAGCCAGCAGGACTGGGTGGCGCCGACGACGCCGTCCGAGAGCTCGGCCGGGCCGTCCCAGGTCGTCCCCGTGCACGTTCCCTCCCAGGCACCTCCACCGGCATCGAGCCGGAGCGTGCCCCACGCGAACCCGAGCTGCCCACGGGCATCGGTGCTCAGCCGGAACGTGCCAGTCCCGGTGACCCGCGGGTCGTCCATCTCGGTGACGACGTCGATGACGGCGCCGGTCGTGTGCGAGATGCCGTCCTCGCCGAGCGTGGTCGTGCCGGCGGACTGCTGGGTCGAGCTGCCGGTCCCGGTGACGTACGCCGGGGCATCCGGGGCGATCGTCGGGGTCGGCGGGGGCGTCGGAGTCGGCGACGGAGACGGCGTGGGCGGGGCGGTCGGGGTCGCGGCCGGCCCGAACCAGACGTGGACCGGGAACGGGCTGCCGCCGGCGAGAGACCAGCCCACGAGCCCCACCAGGACCAGCGGGACGACGAGCAGCGCAACCGGCACCGGGACCGCGCGGCCGAGCACCGCCCACGGTCCCGACCGCCTGCGCCCGATCGCCCGTCCGGCGGCGGCGACGGCGTCCACGCTCGTCTGCGCGCGGTCCGCGAAGGCATGGACGGCGTGCTCGAGGCGGATGTCGAAGGGGTCGAGCTCAGGCATCGGAGAGCTCCTTCCGCAGTCGGGCACGCAGACGTGCGAGCCGCCAGCGGACCGTCGCGGCCGGGCGCCCGATCACCGTGGCGATCTCCGTCGAGTCGAGACCCGCCTCGTAGCGAAGGGCGAGGAGGGCCCGCTCGGCGGGGGAGAGCCGGCGTAGCGCGCCCTCGAGATCGAGGGCGTCGGCACGGTCCGCGGGATCGGGCTCGTCGGGATCGGCGAGGGCCGGGTCCGCCCCGTCAAGGTCGATCTGGACGACGGCCCCGACTCGCTGGTGCCGGCACAGCTGGCGTGCCTCGTTCGCGGCGACGGAGACCAGCCAGGGCTTCAGTCGATCCGGATCGCGCAGCGAGCCCAGCTTGCGCCACGCGACCGCCCACGCCGACTGGACCGCATCGTCCGCGACGTCCTGGCTCCCGCCGGACACCACGTACGCGACACGGACCATGTCGGCGTGATACGCGGCGACGATCCTGGCGAACGCGATCGTGTCGCCGGCGGCCGCCAGCCTCACGATCGACATTGCCGTTGCGCCATCCCGCGCGATCACGTCCATGCCCAGTAGATGCCGGGGGGCGGGCAGGTGTTGGTGTCGAGCGATGGTCCCCTCGTCCGCCGGAGTCTGGGCGGGACCGCGCCGACCTTCCAGTGCCGGAGGTCAGCGGTCGACTACGTGGCCCGTACCTCTGGCGGCCCCGCCAACCCGGGCACGGGCACGGATCCGGCATCGATGACCCAGCGTGCGGCGAGCTCGGCCGCCTCCGGGGTCGTCAGGCCGCCGTCCACGAGCGAGCGCCACGTGAACAGCGACGTGGCATGGGCCACCACCGCCCGGAGGCGCCGGCCCAAGTCCCCGGTCCCCGCGGCGTCGCCCAGGATCACGTCGGCCATGGCGCTCGCCTCCGCTCGACGTCGTTCACGCGCTCGGGGCGGCCAGGCGTCGATGTCGCGGTAGATCGGCAGCAGGTCCTGCCCCACCTCGGCGTACCAGGCAAACAGCTCACCGATCGCCAGCCGGGCGCGCGACGGCAAGTCCGGGGTCGAGGACCAGGCGGCCACATCCGGGGCCGGATGGAGCGCCCGCCAGTGACCGGTGCAGGCGACGAAGATCTCGTCCAGGTCCGCGAAGTGCCGGTACACGGTCAGCCGCGTCACGCCCGCCACCTCGGCGATGCCGGCGATGGACGTGTTGGCGGGCCCGACGGTCGTGTGCAGCCGCACGGCGGCCTCGGTGATCCGGAGTCGGGTCTGGTCCACGAGCTCCGCGCGGCGCCGCATGCGGTACGGGCGGCGATCCTGACTCAATTTCACGGTACGGTTGTGCTCATTCAATATTGACACCCCGGGTCAGGGCGTTCAGTATACAGGCCTGTTCAATCGAAACACGAGGAAGGCCGATCATGACCGCGTCCCCCATCATCGCCGCCCCCATCACCGCCGGCCCCAGGCTCAAGGTCGTCCAGCCCGGCGAGGGCCACAGCGGCGGGCTCGTCCCCGGTATCGGCGTCCAGTTCAAGCTCGACGGCGCGGACACCCTCGGCGCCCTGTCCATCGTCGAGCACCCGTTCGCGGTCGGGGCGCTCGTGCCCCCGCACATCCACCACCGCGAGGACGAGTTCTCGATCGTCACCGAGGGCAGGATCGGCTTTCGCTCGAACGACCAGGAGGTGGTGCTCGAGGCCGGCGGCTACATCGTGAAGCCCCGCGGCGAGGTCCACGCGATGTGGAACGCCGGCCGGACGCCCGCCCGCATGATCGAGATCATCGCGCCGGCGGGCTTCGAGGCGTACTTCCGTGAGATCGCGGCGATGACGGCGACGGGCGTCTTCGACTGGGCCGTCCTCGAGCGGCTGTCGGTCGAATACGCACTGCCGTTCGTCGACGCGGCCTGGCTGCCCGACGTCATCGCCCGCTACGGCCTGACCCCGCCCCCCGCCCCGCCGGTTCGCGGCTGAGACGCGCCCGCGTCGCGTCCCGCCCGCGTCGCGTCCCGCCCGCGTCGCGTCCCGCCTCGCGCACAATGCGCGGGCAACGGAGGACGACGTGCCGGACGAGACCACCATCGAGGTCCGCGACAACGAGGCGGCCAACCGCTACGAGGCGTGGCTGGGCGGCGAGCTCGCGGGCGTCGCGGAGTACGAGCCGGCCGAGGGCCGGCTCGTGTTCGTCCATACCGAGGTGCTCGCCGGGTTCGAGGGGCGCGGCGTGGGCGGCCGGCTCGCGGCCGGGGCGTTGGACGACGTCCGGGCGCGGGGCCTGCGGGCGACCCCGCAGTGTCCGTTCATCGCCAGCTGGATCCGCGCCCACCCGGCGTACCGGGACCTCGTCGTGGGCATCCGCGGGACACCGCTGCGCCGCGGCCGGGGCGGAGACGCGGACGCCGGCTGACGTCCGCCGCCCGATCGCTGGGCTCCGGCGCCCGCTCGCTGGGCTCCGGCGCCCACTCGCTGGGCTCCGGCGCCCGCAGGCCCGTTCGCGGCCCTCGATCCTGGCCATCCACCGATGGCCTGCGTGGTATCTCGCGTTCACGCCCTGGATCCGGATCCTGGCCATCCACCGATGGGGCGCGTGATAACCCGCCGGACGGCCCGGCGACCTGGCCAGTCAACGACCCCGTCGGTGGTAGGCGAACTGCGGTTGGCCCACCACGCATGTCATCGGTACAGGGCCAAGAACGGTGGGGCGTCCACGCGGGAGTGGCCGGTGACGAGGATCCGAGGTGCCGTCGAGCGCGGCCAAGTGCTCCAGTAGTACGCACACCGTCGGTACAAGGCCACGCGGGGGCGGGGCCCGGGCCGATCGCGGGCGGGGCCGGGTGCGGCGATGGCCGATCGTGGCGCTGCTCGGGTCGCGCCGGGGCGCCGCTGATCGATCGCGCCGGGCGCCGTCCGCCTCAGGACCGCCGGTCGGGCAGCAACGAGGTCGCGGCGACCCCGCCCAGCACCAGCCCGAAGCCCAGCACGTCCGCCGGCCCCAGCCGCTCGCCGAGCAGCAGCCAGCCGGACGCCAGCCCCACGATCGGGATCGCCAGGAAGCCGGTCGCGGACGCCTGCGAGCCCAGCGAGCGGGTGATCGCCTGGCTGGCCCAGGTGGCGAACGCCGTCGCGAGGACGCCGCTGTAGAGCAGCGCGGCCAACGTGAACGGCTCCCATCGGATCCCGCGCCCGCCCTCGACCGCCGCGGCCACCACCGCCAGTGGCACCAGGGCGACCAGCAGCTGCCACGGCTGGAGCTCGAGCAGCGACTGCGTCCAGCGGTGCCGCCGGACGTGGATCGTCGCGCCCGCCCACAGCACCGCGTTCGCCAGCAGCCCGAGCGTCCCGAGCAGCTCGCCCGGCACGCCCCAGTCGATGACGGCCGGGTTGAGGAGCAGGAGCAACCCGCCGATCCCCAGCACCAGCCCAACGAGCTCGTTGCGGCGGGGCCGGATCCCGAACACCGCGGCCAGGATCAGCGCGACCCACAGCGGCATCGTGTACAGCAGCACCGCCGACCGCCCCGCCGCGACCACCTGGAGCGCCAGGCTCTGGATCACGACCCCGGCCGCGATCTGGACGAGGCCGATCGTCGCGATGATCGGCGCGTTCGCCCGTTCCGGCCGTCGCAGCCGCCCCTGCCAGGCCAGCAGCGCGGTCATCGCCACGAGCCCGATCGCCACCCGCGCGGCCGCGTACGTGAGCGGGGGCACGTACGCGAGCCCCTCCTTGACGACAACCCAGTGCACGCCCCACACCAGGGCGAGCAGGGCGAGCAGGACGAGCGCGGCGGTGTGCGAGTGGACCTCCGCGGCGCCGCCGGGTGTGAACGGAGCGGGCTCGGGCGGCGCGACCGCCTCGGGCGCGAAGGGCCGGTCGGCCGGCACTCCCCTACCCGTTGACCAGCAGGCGGCGGGCGAGGTCCACCGCGGCGCCCGCATCGGGCGCGTGCCCGTCCGCGCCGATCTGCGCGGCGAACTCGGGCGTCGTGGGCGCGCCGCCGATCACGACCTTGGTCCCCAGCTCCGCGGCGCGGACCGCCTCGACGATCCCACGCATGTTCGGCATCGTGGTCGTGAGCAGCGCCGACAGGCCGATCAGGCGGGCGTCGTTGTCGCGGGCGGCGTCGACGAACGAGGCGGCCGTCACGTTGACGCCGAGGTCGATGACCTCGATCCCGGCGCCCTTCCACATCATCGCGACCAGGTTCTTGCCGATGTCGTGGAGGTCGCCCTCCACGGTCCCGATGACGGCCCGGTGCTCCGGCCGAACGCCGGCCTGGACGAGGACGGGCTCGAGGATCGCCATCCCCTCCTTCATCGCCCGGGCGGCGATCAGCATCTCGGGCACGAACAGCTCGCCGTCCTGGAACCTGCGCCCCACCACGTCCATGGCCGCGGTCATCGCCGCGAGGACGTCGCGCGGGTCGACGCCGGCATCGAGGGCGGCCCGCGTCTCGGCGGCGGCGACGGTCCGGTTGCCCACCTCGACGGCGGCGGTGAGGGCGGCGAGATCTGCCATGGCCTGCTGGTCTCCTCGGGTCGGTCGGGGACGCCGCCGATGTGCAGATTGTGCAGGCTCCGCCCTCGTCGCGGGCCGGGCGCGGGCGCCGCGCCTGCCGCCGGGACCAGGCCCCGCGCTCAGCCGCGCTTGATCGACCGGCCGTCGGCCGTGCGCATGCGGGCGAGGTTGCTCGACGCGTAGTGGCGCGCCTTGCGGTCCATCTCCGGCATCGCGGCGGCGTACACCGGCGCATCGGCGACGAGCTCCGACACGATCGCCCGGAGCTCCGGGTCGGAGCCCGCGTAGGCCGCGACGCGATGCCGCACGCCCTCGAGCGCCCGGCCGGCCTCGTCGTACCGGCCCTCGCGGTTGAGCCGCACGGCCTCCTGCTTGGCGCGCTCCGCGAACAGCCGGGCGACCACGCGGTCCACGTCGCGGTCCCGGGGCTGGGTGTCGTTCGCGGCGTGATCCGCGTACGCCCAGGCCGCCGTCACCGGCTCCAGCGCGGGCCGCGCCCGATCGAACGCCCCGTCCCGATCCGCGACCCGGACGAGCGTGCCGATTTCCCGTCCCACCTCGCCGAAGTCGAACGTGAGCCGGAGCACGATCGACAGCACCTGGCCCGACACCATGTCGCCCAGGAACACGTGGACCCGGCCCCCGCGCTGCTCGACACGGAACGGGGACAGCGCCTCGACCCGGACGGTCTCGGGCAGGACGAGCTCGAGGACGACCTCGCGGGCGACGACCTCGAGGGTCTCCCCCACCTCGCTCGTGATGTGGTCCCGCATCTGGACCACGTCCCCGATGAAGTAGAAGTGGCCGCCGCCGGAATCCGCCATGCCCTGGAGCAGGGCCTCGTCGAAGTCCGCGCCGACCCCGAACGTGCTGGTGGTGACCCCGCGGCGCCGCAGGTCGTAGGCCCGCCGGACGAGCTCGTCGCGGTCCGTGACCCCGACGTTGGCGAGGCCGTCGGTCAGGAGCAGGACGCGGTTGACGCCCTCCGGCCCGAGGCTGCCGGCGACCTGATCGCAGCCGGTGAGCCAGCCGCCGTGGAGGTCCGTGCTGCCCCGAGCGTCGACCGTCCGGAGGCGATCCTTCGCGAGCTGGCGCGCCTCGGGCGAGGCGAGGACGCTGCCCACGACGACGTCCACCTCGTTGTCGTAGACGACGGCGGCGAACCGGTCCGGCGACTCCAGGCGATGGATGGCCTCGAGCACGGCCTGCTTGGCAAGGCCGAGCTTGTTCTGGCCGCCCATCGAGCCCGAGCGGTCCAGGACGAAGGCGAGGTTGACGGGCGCGCGCCGGCGGCTGGGGTCCGGGGCGACGGTGGGCGCGACGACGTCCACGAGCAGGAACCGCTCGCTGCGGCCGTGGGCGCGGATGTAGCGGCGGTCCGTGCGGACGCGCAGCGCGGGGTCCACGAGCGGGAGCTCGATCCCGTCGTCGGGGTTGGTGGTCATGGCGGGCCTCCTCTTCGGATGCTGTGGAGAGGCCCGGATGGGGCGGGTCTCGCGGGGTGGATCGGGCGGGGTGCCCGGATCAGGCGTCCTCGTCGAACAGCTCGCGCGCGATCCGCACGAGGCGCTCGACGAGCTTGTTGGCACGGCGGTCCAGCGGGCGACGGACGTGGAGCTCCACGTCCGCGCTGATCGAGACGCGCTCCCAGGTGCTCCGGTCCCCGGCCGTGGAGCGCGGGGCGGGGACCATCACCAGCGGACCAGGCGCCGGCATCGCCGGTGCCGCCGGTCCGGGCGCCGGGCCGGGGGCGGGAGCCTCGCGGAGCGGGAAGCCGTCCGGCACCGACGGCTCGTACGTCGCCCCGCCCGCGGCCGGCTCCGCGACCCGCATCGCGCGCGAGGCCGACGGCAGATCGTAGAAGCGTGGCGCAACGCCCGCCTTGGTCATCAGCGCCCGGACGTAGGCCAGCGTCTCTGCCGTGCTCGTCGGCGGGGCGGCGGGCGACGGTCCGGCCGCGTCCAGCGCGGCCCCGATCTCGTCGTCTCCCATCCGCTCCAGCCGGACGCGGATCTCCGCCAGCGGCAGGTGCTCCCGCTGGAGGCGGCGGATGAGCCGCAGCCGGAGCAGGTGCCCCTCTGCGTACCGGGTGGCCGGGCCCGCCGCCTCGGGCGCCGGCAGGAGGCCCTGCGCGACGTAGTAGCGGATCGTGCGCGGCGTCACGTCCGCGAGGCGGGCGAGATCGGCGAGGCTGTACGAGTCGTCAGGCATGAGCAGATTGTGACACTGCTACGTCACGATGTCAAGACAGGCGCGAGAGGCCCGACCACACGGTCCCAGCCACGCATGGCCCCATCGGAGGGTTTCGCCGGCTTGGTGCGGTCTGGCACCCTTGGCCCATGCGACGTCCCATCCTCGCGCCCCTGGCCATCGCCGCCGCGCTCCTCGTGCCCGCCGCCGCCCCGGCCGGCGTGGCCGCCGCGGAGCCGGACTTCCCGGCGTCCATGAGCGGCTACCACAACTACCCGGAGATGGTCGCCGAGATCCAGCAGGCCGCCGCCGACCACCCGGGCATCGTGTCCGTGTTCTCCATCGGCAAGAGCTACCAGGGCCGGGACATCTGGGCCGCCAAGGTCAGCGACAACGTCGCCGACGACGAGGCGGAGCCCGAGGTCCTGATCGACGCCCTCCACCACGCCCGCGAGCACCTGACCACGGAGCAGGCCCTCGCCGTCCTGCGCTGGCTCACGGACGACTATGGCGCCGACGAGACCGTGACCCGGCTGGTGGACAGCCGCGAGGTGTTCATCGTGTTCGCGCTCAACCCGGACGGCATGCGGTTCGACCTGACCGGCACCCCGTTCCGCGCCTGGCGCAAGAACCGCCAGCCCAACGCCGGCAGCACGGCGGTCGGCACCGACATCAACCGCAACTACGCCTATCGCTGGGGCTGCTGCAACGGCTCGTCCGGCACCAAGTCCTCGATCACGTACCGCGGCCCGAAGCCGTTCTCCGCGCCCGAGACGCGCGCGATCCGCGACTTCGTCAACAGCCGCGTCGTGGGCGGGCTCCAGCAGATCCGGACGCACATCACGCTGCACACCAACGGCAAGCTGATCCTGTGGCCCTACGGGTACACGAAGAAGAACACGCCGCCCGACATGGCCGCCCTCGACCAGTGGACGTTCGGCTCGCTGGGCAGGGCGATGGCCGCACTCAACGGCTATGCGCCCCTGCAGTCGTCCGACCTGTACATCACCGACGGCGACCAGATCGACTGGATGTACGGCGTCCACCGGATCTTCAGCTTCACCTTCGAGCTGTACCCGCCCGAGACGTCGACCGTGTGGGGCGACCACTACCCCGACGACTCGACGATCGGCCCCCAGACGGACAACAACCGGGGCGCGATCCTGCTGCTCATCGACCGCGCGGCCTGCCCCTACGCGACGCTCAGCGAAGGCCAGGCGCGGGCCAACTGCGGGCCGCTGTACGACGACCTGGAGATCAACCGGGGCTGGCGGCGCAACCCGTTCGGGACCGACACCGCGGTCCGCGGCCTGTTCGCCGTCGCCAACCCGGAGCCGACCAACCGCGACGGGGCGAAGCAGCTGGGGACGACGGTCTCGGGCCGCAACGCGCTGGTGACCGGCGCGGCGGCGGGCCGCACCGCCGCCTACGGCGACATCGACGGCGGCGTGACCTCGATCCGCAGCCGGCGGATCGCGCTGCCCGCGGACCCGGCGGAGTTCGGCAACCTGACGTTCCGCTACTACCTCGCCCACCGGGCCAACGCGACCAGCGACGACTGGCTGCGGGTGATCGTCGAGGCCGAGGACGGGACGCAGACCGTGGTGGCCGAGGTGCTCGGCACGCCCAACGACAACGACGCCGCGTGGGCGTCCGCCTCGGTCTCGCTCGCGGACTGGGCGGGCCAGGCGATCCGGCTGATCGTGGCCGCCCAGGACGGCGGCTCGGGGAGCCTCGTCGAAGCCGCCGTGGACGACATCCGAATCCGCCGCCCGTAGCCCGCGCGACGCCGCGGACGGACGGTCAGCGGAACCGGGTGGGGTCGGTCGCCGCGTACTGCGCGGCCACGCCGATCCCGATCACGAACAGGACCAGGCTCAGCCCGAACACGAGCAGCGCGCCGGTGCCCCGCCCCCGGCCGCGTGCCATCACGTCCGAGTCCGCGTGGCGGCCGCCGATCCGGTCGCCCCAGGCGATGGTCATCGCGATCACCGCCAGCGGCTGGTAGACCAGCGTGGAGATCGCGAGCGCGATGCCGCCGACTAGGGCGTTGGGCACGAACGACGCGAACAGCGTCGCGCCCCACAGCGGCATCGCCCCGATGACCCCGATCGCGAGCGACAGCGCGAAAAGCAGCAGCGCGTGCCCCCGCGACAGCTCCCAGGCGCGGCGGATGGAGCCCGTGACGCCGTCGGGGTCGAGCACGATCACGGGCACCAGCAGCAGCAGCCTCGCGCCGATCCACAGCAGGACGGGCAGCAGCGCGAGCGCGCCCAGCGCGAACAGGACGATGAGGCCGGCGGCCGCACCG
>JBFMAT010000041.1:0-36995 GCA_040755495.1 Chloroflexota bacterium | reverse complement strand
CGGGCGAACCCGGCCGGGCGGCGGGAGGCGCGTCGGGTCAGCGACGCGCGACGGAGGGGGCCGCCGGAAGCGGCGTCCTCCCGGCTTGACCGCCGCCGGTCCTCCGCCCTGACAGGCGCCACCGGCACGGCGGGGCGGCTGCCCGGCGACCGGAGCCGCCGGACGGCACGCTGGGAAGGCGATGGCCTACGGCACCACGCTCGGCGACGCGCTGGGGGCCGGCGAGCCGCCGTCGGCGGGCGAGGGCGCGGGCGTGATCTCCGGGATGGGCGGCGGCGTGGCGACCGGCCCGCCGCCGGCGGGGAACGTCTCCGGGATCGGCAGTCCGTAGCGCTCGACGATCCGGTTGGTCGTGGCGCCCAGGGCCGAGAGGTCGAGCACGCGCGTGTCGGCCTCGGGACGGAGCGCGAAGCTGAACTGCGCGTTGCCCGCCGCGAGGAGGTGCGTGATCTCCTCGGCCACCGGCAGCGTCGCCTTGACGATGTAGGACGTGCCCTGGCGGGCCAGGATCAGCATGTCCTGGTAGGTGATCTTGGTCGACTGGTCCGTGTAGTAGCGCCCCTGCTCGATCAGCGTCTGGGGGACGTTGACCGTCGCCGTGACGAACACGTCCACGGTCATGTTCGGCCCCAGCATGCCGCCCACCGCCCGCTCGTCGGGCACCGTCAGCGCGACGGCGCGCCAGGCCTCGGAGTCGGGGGCCACGGTCTCGTCGGGGCCCAGGATGGTGAACTGGCCGCCCGCGGTCGCCGAGGCGAGCAGGTTGACGGTGACCAGCTGCCCGGGCCGGACGTCCACCGCGAGGATCCGGCCCACGACCTGGGCCGGGTCGGTCACGACGCCCTCGGCGTTGGTGCCGTCGAGCGGGATGTCCGAACGCACGGCGACGTCGTCGACCTCGATGGGCTTACGGGCCGGGATCGCTCGGGTGGCCACCACGCCGGTCGTGAACTTGAGCCCGGACTGGCCGGCCTGCTGCTGCGCCTGGTTGATCAGGAAGAACGCCGCGGCACCCGCCCCGACCGCCAGCACCACGCCCAGCAGGACGATCCATCGCCCCCGCTTGGACGGGTCCTTGTACTCCATCTCCATCGCATGCGCCTCCCGGGGGATCGAGGGTCGACGTGATCGCGCCGCCCGCTGGTGATGCCGCGCCCGCTCCGGCTAGTTCCAGGGCGACAGCCGTGCCACCTGACCGCGGCGCAGCCGTGAGTCCGACGGGTCCGTGATCACCGGGGTGATCGCGTACGCCGAGACGGTGTTGGAGCCGATCGAGGCCACGCGCATGACGGCGAAGCCGATGATGTCCACGTACTCCTGGTTGCCACCCGTGGACGACGTGTTGATCCCGATCTTGAGCGGCAAGAGGTGGGTCACCGAGCGCGGGGTGCTGTCGCCGTTCATGCCCGTGGCCCGGACGACCACCTGGTACGTCCCGGACGCCATCGTCCCGGTGTTGATCGTGAGCGTGGAGTTGGTGCCCGAGCCCGAGCCCGGGACCACCGAGGACGGCGAGAAGGTCACGGCGCCCATCCCGGCCGGCAGCGCCTCGCCCGGCATCGCCTCGAGCGACAGCGCCACACCGGCGCCGAACGCCGAGCCCGAACGCTTGAGGTTGAGGACGAAGGTCACCGACCCCCCGGAGGTGGTCACGGCCTCGCTCGCGTCGGAGGAGATCGTGAAGTCGCGGCTGACCGTCCCGACCTTGAGCGAGAACGGCGTGTACTTCGTGGTGAGGTACGGGCTGCCGGCCTGGCCCTTGAGCCACAGGGCGTAGATGCCCGGGGTGGCGCTCGACATCTCGGCGTCGGTGATGCTGACGCTGGCGCCGGCACCGAGGGTCGGCGTGACCGGGTTGGGCGTGAACGTGAGGGGATCGGGCGCGCCGAGCATGGTGCCCAGGACGAGCGGGTTGGCCGGGTCACCGGCGTCGGCGACGGTGGACAGGTCCACGGTGCCGCTGAACGCCTGGTTGCGGCTGACCCGGAACGAGCCCACGTTGGCGGTGGTGCCGCTCGTGCCCACGCTGACCGTGCCCGGGCTGGACATCGAGAAGTCCGGGATCTGCATGGTCACGCCGCTGTACACGGCGACCAGGATCTCGTCGCCCGGCGCGAACCGGCTGCCGAACGCCTCCACGGCGATTCCCGCGGAGTTGCCGCTCATGATCGCGACCTGGTCGTTGGGGTCCGGCGGCGTCGTCACCGGCGGGAACATCGGGCCCGGGTACCCACCGTCGAGGATCCACTGCGCCTGCATGTCCTTGAGGGTGTTGGAGTTGGTCGATGCCGTGACGCCGTTGTAGTAGAGCTGCGAGCTCGCGGTGGCGAAGTTCCGGATGTCCAGGGCCACGAAGCCGCGGAAGTCGGCGCCGTTGTCCGGGTCGGCGCCCTGGCCCAGGATCTCGATGATCGGGCCGTGGTTCGCGCGGTCGTTGTCCGGCGTGCTCGAGCTGAACGCCGCGCCCGGGTTCGGGTCCACGCGTGCCGCGCCGTTGGTGTCCGTGCCCAGGCAGGCCGTGTTCGCGGTCGCGAAGAAGTCCATGAACTCGGTGAAGTTGTCGGTGCACGGGGCGACGCCGGCGTTGGAGCCGGGCGCCTTGATGTAGCGCCGGACGGCGATCGGCAGCAGGTTGCCGTCGAACCGCACCCGCGCCCGGCCGACGAGCGTGTTCGTGTCCAGCCCGACGACCCGCCCGAACGTGTAGTCGATCGTGTTGCGGATCGCGACCCGGATGCTGCCGCCGGAGATCAGGATCCCGTCGAGCAGGTACGCGGGGTCGCCCGCGTGGCCGGAGCTGTAGACCTCGCTGCCGGACCCGGGCGGGAGGTCGGGCACGACGCCGTTGGGCGGGATGCTGAAGTTGCGCGTCAGCACAGCGTTCGCGTCGGCGCGGGCGTCGTCCTCGGTGCCGCCCCGGATCAGCGCGTTGGCCGCCGCGAGGGCCGCGGCGTCCGCGGCGTTCTGCAGGAACCGGCGCTCGGAGTAGAAGCGGCCCATGTCCACGGCCAGGCCGGCGGCCCCCATCAGGGCCACCAGCGACAGCACGAAGATGACGAGGACCTGGCCTCGCTCGCGTGCCCGGCTGGAGCGGGCTCCGGTCGCCATCGTCAGTTGATCACCATCGTGACCTCGCCCGCGAGGGGGAGGCGGCCACCGGCGTCCTGGGGCAGGAACACGTCGATCATCGGCACGACGATGTCCAGGTGGTAGGTCGCGCGGACCGTCACCTGGTAGCCCTGGCGCGGGTCGTTGGCGGTGATCGAGGCCGGCTGCACGTACGTCACGAGGATGTCGCCGTTGGTGTAGGTCGTCGTGGTGCCGCTGGTGCTCGAGGTCCAGGTGCCGCCGTTGGCGAAGTTGGGCGACGTCTTGGCGAGGCCGTTGAGCGAGGCGAGCAGCGCCGTCTTCATCGAGGTGTTGCGCAGCGCGTCGTTGGCGGTCTTGCTCAGCGTCCGGTCGTAGACGTAGATCGAGCCCTCGCGGGCGGCTTCGCGGGCGGCCGTCGACACCGTGACGTAGGTGTTGAAGATGAACCCGAACTGGACGACGCCCAGCAGCAGCAGGAGCAGGGGACCGAGGATCAGCGCGAACTCGACCAGGCTCTGGCCCCCGTCCCGGTCGCGGCGGCGCGCGAGGAAGCCGCGCCGGGCACGGGGCGGCGCGGGGGACGCGGGGTGGATCGGGGTCGTCGGCATCAGGGCGTGTCGGATTCCGGAGGCGGCGGCTTGACGGCTTGAGTGTTCGCGGTGCCCCCCGGTGCGGGCCATGGGACGTTGGTCCCGACGGCGGGACCCTTACGGATACCCTGAAAATCGAACGCGCGTTCGCAATCCGCGACGCCGCCGTGGTAGGATCGGAACCGTGCCCGATTTCCGCCTCGTCGCCCCGTTCGAGCCGACCGGCGACCAGCCGCAGGCCATCGAGCGAATCGTGGATGGTCTCGGCCGCGGCCTCCGCCACCAGACGCTGCTGGGGGCCACCGGCACGGGGAAGACGTACGTGATGGCCCAGACCATCGTCCGCCACAACAAGCCGACGCTGGTCCTCGCCCACAACAAGACGCTGGCCGCCCAGCTGTACTCGGAGTTCCGGGAGTTCTTCCCGGACAACGCCGTCGAGTACTTCGTGTCCTACTTCGACTACTACCAGCCCGAGGCCTACCTGCCGCGCTCGGACACGTACATCGAGAAGGACAGCAGCCGGAACGAGGAGATCGACCGCCTCCGGCACGCGGCGACCCACGCCCTGTTCGAGCGGCGGGACGTGATCATCGTCGCCTCGGTGTCGTGCATCTACGGCCTGGGCGCGCCGGTCGACTACGGGGCCACGATCCTGCGGCTCAAGGTGGGCGGGCAGTACCGCCGCGACGCGGTGCTGCGCCATCTCGTTGACCTCCAGTACCAGCGCAACGACGCCGCGCTGTCCCGCGCGCGCTTCCGCGTCCGCGGGGACACGCTCGAGATCGGCCCCGCCTCGTCCGAGGAGATCGTCCGGGTCGAGTTCTTCGGCGACGAGGTGGAGCGGATCACCGAGCTCGACCCGCTCACCGGGGAGCTGCTCGCGGAGCGCAAGGAGCTCAACGTCTACCCCGCGACCCACTTCGTGACCCCGCGCGAGAAGCTCGGCCAGGCGATCGCGGCGATCGAGGTCGAGATGGAGGAGCGGGTCGGGCAGATGGAGGCCGAGGGTCGGGCGCTCGAGGCGGCGCGGCTCCGCCAGCGGACGACGTTCGACCTGGAGATGCTGCGCGAGCTGGGCTACTGCTCCGGTGTCGAGAACTACTCCCGCCACCTGTCGCTGCGCGAGCCGGGCTCGCGGCCGTGGACGCTGCTGGACTACTTCCCGCCCGACTGGCTGCTGATCGTCGACGAGTCGCACATGACGATCCCCCAGGTCGTGGGCATGTACAAGAACGACCGGACGCGCAAGGAGATCCTGGTCGACTTCGGGTTCCGGCTGCCGTCCGCGCTGGACAACCGGCCGCTGACGTTCGAGGAGTTCGAGGCGCACGTCAACCAGTCGCTGTACGTCTCGGCGACGCCCGGCCCGTACGAGCTGGAGCGCAGCGACCGGGTCGTGGAGCAGCTGATCCGCCCGACCGGGATCGTGGACCCCCAGATCACCGTCCGGCCCACCGAGGGCCAGATCGACGACCTGCTCGAGGAGATCCGGGGCCGGGTGGAACGCGGCGAACGGGCGCTGGTCACGACGCTGACCAAGAAGATGGCCGAGGACCTCGCCGACTACCTCAAGGAGCTGGGCGTCAAGGTCCAGTACCTCCACAGCGAGGTGGACACCCTCGAGCGGGTCGCGATCCTGCGCGACCTGCGCCTCGGCGTGTACGACGTGCTGGTGGGCATCAACCTCCTGCGCGAGGGCCTGGACCTGCCCGAGGTCACGCTGGTCGCGATCCTCGACGCGGACAAGGAGGGGTTCCTGCGCAGCGCCTGGTCGCTGATCCAGATGATCGGTCGGGCGGCGCGCAACACGGGCGGCGAGGTCGTGATGTACGCCGACGCCGTCACGGAGTCGATGAAGGTCGCGATCGAGGAGACGAACCGCCGGCGCGCCGTCCAGGTGCGCTACAACACCGAGCACGGCATCGAGCCCCAGACGATCATCAAGGGCATCCACGACATCAACGACCGGCTGCGGGCCGTGGGCGAGAACCGGGTGGGCTACAGCGCGGAGCAGCGTGACCGGGACCTCGCCGACGCGGACAAGGCCGAGGTGGAGCGCCTGGTCGCCCGCATGGAGGCCGAGATGAAGGCCGCCGCCAAGCAGCTCGAGTTCGAACGGGCTGCGGCGATCCGGGACGAGATCCAGCAGATCCGGCTGCGGGTCCTGGAGCAGGACCAGTCCGTGATCGTGGGCCGTGCGGCAGAGCGTGCCGCGAAGGAGGCGCTGCTGCCGGCCACGGAGCGGGCGGCGGCCCACCGGCCGGGTGCCCGGGCATCGGACGCGGCGGCGGCGTTCGAGGTCACCGAGGTGACGGTGCTGCCGTCGGGCGAGAGCCCGGCCGCGGCGCTGGACGGGATCCCGGCCGACGGCGAGGACGCGGCCGGCGTGGCGGCCGAGCTGTTCCCGGGCATCCGCGACGAGCACGAGGACGAGGACGGGGGCTGGCAGGCGCGCTGGCTGGACCGGCCGACGTGGGACCGGACGGTCACGCCCAACATCCGGCGAAGGACGGGCCAGCGGCCGAACCGCCGTCGACGGGGGTACTGACCGCCGTCATCGGTCACCGGGCGTGCCCAGCGGGTCCCCGGTAGGGCTTACGATGGTCGCGTGCCACTCATATGAGGGAGAACCGCCATGTCCGGCCACCGCACCCGGGGCCTCGTCATCAGCGCCGTGTTGGTCCTCGTCGCAGCGTGTGGCGGCGGCGGAGGCGACTCCGGCGATCCGGCTGCCGTCGTGCGCAGCGCCCTGGCCGCGGCCCAGTCCAAGGACTTCACGGCGCTCGAGGGTCTCGCCTGCGAGGCCCAGAAGGACGAGATCCGCGACCAGTTCGACTTCTCGGCGGGTCTCGGTGACCTCGCCCCCGGTATGGACACCGACCAGCTCCTCGACGCGATCAAGATCGACACCTCGAAGGTCGAGGTCGGGTCGCCGGCCATCGACGGAGACAAGGCGACCGTCGCGGTCAGCGGGTCGATGTCGATCGACATCGACGTGGACAAGGTGAAGCCGATCATCAAGGCCGCGCTCGAGGCCCAGGGCCTGCCGTCCGACGACGCCACCATCGACCAGGCGATGGGCATGTTCAGCGCGCTGTCCAGCCAGGACATCCCGATGGACGAGACCCTGGCGCTGGTCAAGGAAGGCGGCGCCTGGAAGATCTGCGAGTAGGCGATCAGCCCTGGGGGTAGCCCGCGGCGGGGCGCCGTCACGAGCGCATCGATCGCCGTCCCAACCGACCCCCGGGCCCGCTCGCTGCTCGGGAAGCCGCGATTCACGATGCCGTCGCCGCTTCTGCGGCCTGGGAGGCCGCAGACGGACACGATCGTGCCGGCCTGGGTCGTCGATCGACGTCGATCCCGGCATCGGAGGCCGTGGACGCGGGTCCGGGACCCGAAGCCGCGGCTTGCGAAGCCGCCCCTGGAAGGCCGTGCGGCGCAGGGCCGATGCAGGCGGCGCCTGGAAGATTGGCGAGCACGTTGCGGGTCCGGGGGCGGCCGCGATCCGGCCGCCCGGCTATCGTCCGGTTCCCGGCTGAACACTTGTTCTGTTTGATCTGATTCGGGTACACTCGTCCCGTGCCCCAGGATCGGATCGTCGTGCGCGGAGCGCGCGAGCACAACCTCAAGGACGTCGACGTCGCGTTCCCGCGTGACCGGCTGGTCGTGATCACCGGCCTGTCCGGCAGCGGCAAGTCCAGCCTCGCCTTCGACACCATCTACGCGGAGGGGCAGCGCCGCTACGTCGAGAGCCTGTCCGCCTACGCGCGGCAGTTCCTGGGCCAGATGGAGAAGCCGGACGTCGACCAGATCGACGGCCTGTCGCCGGCGATCTCGATCGACCAGAAGGGGGCCTCGAAGAACCCGCGGTCCACGGTCGGCACGGTCACCGAGATCTACGACTACCTGCGGCTGCTGTTCGCCCGCATCGGGCACCCGCACTGCCCCAGCTGCGGCCGCGAGATCGAGCGCCAGACGGTCCAGCAGATCGTGGACCAGGTGCTGGCCCTGCCCGAGGGCACCCGGCTGCTGGTCCTGGGCCCCCTGATCAAGGACCGCAAGACCGAGGGGGACCGGGTCTTCGAGGGGGCGCGCAAGCAGGGGTTCGTCCGGGTGCGCGTGGACGGCGTCCAGTACGACCTGTCCGAGGCGCCGACGCTGGACAAGTACAAGCGCCACACGATCGAGGTCGTGGTGGACCGGTTCATCGTCCGCCGGGCAGAGGCGCCCGAGGGCTGGGCGCGTGACGCGGCGGGGCACCCGGTGGACCCGGAGACGGGTGCGACCCTGCCGGACCCGGACGCGTCCCGGCTCGCGGATTCGATCGAGACGGCGCTCCGGCTGGGCGAGGGCGTGGTGGTGGTGGCGCCGGTGCCGCGCGATGGCGAGCCGCCGGCGTTCGAGGAGCGGCCGTTCTCCGAGCGCTACAGCTGCCCCTACGACGGCACCACGATCGACGAGCTGGAGCCGCGCTCGTTCTCGTTCAACTCGCCCCACGGCGCCTGCCCCACCTGCACCGGGCTCGGCACCCAGCTGGTCATCGACCCGGACCTCGTGATCCCGGACAAGTCCCGCAGCGTGAAGGCGGGCGCGCTGGTCCCGTGGAACAAGATGCCCACCGAGATCAGCTGGCGGATGAAGATCACGGAGGCCGTGTTCGCCTCCCACGGCTGGAGCATCGGGACGCCGGTCAAGGACCTGCCGAAGGCGGCGATCGACTACCTGCTGTACGCGCCCAAGGACGAGAAGGTCGTCGTCCGCTACCGCCACGAGCGGGGGGAGAACAGCTACGTCGCCACGTTCGAGGGCGTGGTCACGAACCTCGAGCGCCGGTTCCGCGAGACGGAGTCCGAGTACATCCGGACCGAGCTCGAGAAGTTCATGGTCCAGAAGCCGTGCCCCACCTGCCGGGGCCGCCGGCTGCGCCCCGAGGCGCTGGCGGTGACCGTTGACGGCCGCAGCATCTCCGAGGTGTCCACGCTGTCGGTGACCGAGGCGCTGGACTGGGCCGGAAGCCTCGGCGGGCGAGTGACCGAGCGCGAGCGGACCATCGCGCGCCAGGTGCTCAAGGAGATCATCGCCCGGCTCGGGTTCCTCGTGGACGTGGGGCTGGACTACCTGACCGTGGACCGGGCGAGCGTCACCCTGTCCGGCGGCGAGGCGCAGCGGATCCGGCTGGCGACCCAGATCGGGACCACGCTGATGGGCGTGCTGTACATCCTCGACGAGCCCTCGATCGGGCTCCACCAGCGGGACAACGCGAAGCTGATCGCGACCCTCACCCGGCTGCGGGACCTGGGCAACACCGTGCTCGTCGTGGAGCACGACGAGGAGACGATCCGGACCGCGGACTGGGTGATCGACATCGGGCCCGGGGCGGGGGAGCACGGCGGCGAGATCATCGCCAACGGGCCGCTGGAGGCCGTGCTCGCGGAGCCGCGCTCGATCACCGGCGCGTTCCTGCGCGGGGAGCGGCAGGTCGCCGTCCCGGAGCGGCGCCGGCACGGCAACGGCCGGGCGCTCGTCGTCCGCGGCGCCCGGCAGCACAACCTCAAGGCGATCGACGTGCGGTTCCCGCTGGGCACCTTCATCGCGGTGACCGGGGTGTCCGGCTCGGGCAAAAGCACCCTCGTGGACGAGGTGCTGTACCGGGCGCTGGCCCGCGAGCTCAGCGGCTCGCGCGAGCCCGTGGGCGCGCACGACGCGGTCGAGGGCGTCCACCACATCGACAAGATCATCGAGATCGACCAGAGCCCGATCGGCCGGACGCCGCGCTCCAACCCCGCCACGTACACGGGGCTGTTCGGCCCCATCCGGGAGCTGTTCGCGGGCACCCCGGAGGCCCGGGTGCGCGGCTACCTGCCCGGCCGGTTCAGCTTCAACGTCAAGGGCGGGCGGTGCGAGAACTGCAAGGGCGACGGGATCATCAAGATCGAGATGCAGTTCCTGCCCGACGTCTACGTCCAGTGCGAGGTGTGCAAGGGCCAGCGCTACGGCCGCGAGGCGCTCGAGATCCACTACAAGGGCCGGTCGATCTCGGACGTGCTCGAGATGACCGTCGAGGAGGCGCTGGAGTTCTTCACCGCCGTCCCCAACGTGCGCAACAAGCTCCAGACGCTGTTCGACGTGGGCCTGGGCTACATCCACCTCGGCCAGCCCGCGACCACGCTGTCCGGCGGCGAGGCGCAGCGCGTCAAGCTGGCCACCGAGCTGTCGCGGCGGGCCACGGGCAAGACGCTGTACCTGCTGGACGAGCCCACGACCGGCCTCCACTTCGCGGACGTGGACAAGCTGCTCCACGTTCTCCACCGGCTCGTGGACAACGGCAACACGGTGCTCGTGATCGAGCACAACCTGGACGTGATCAAGACCGCGGACTGGATCGTGGACCTGGGTCCCGAGGGCGGCCACCGGGGCGGCGAGATCGTCGCCGAGGGCACCCCGGAGACGGTTGCGGAGGCGCCGGGTTCGGCCACGGGCGAGTACCTGGCCCGCGTCCTGCGCGGGGAGCCGCTGGTGCCGCTGTCCGACGTGACGTTCGCCGACGAGGCCGGGCGGCCGGGTCCCGGCGGCAACGGGCGCTCGGCGCCGGTGCCGGAGCTCGTGCCCGCGCGCAAGCGGGTGGCGGCGGCGCGGTCGGCGGGGGAGCGCTAGGACCGGCCGCGGCGAAGCCGGCGATGCGGCGAGGGCGCCATTGCGGCGAGGGCCGCGGCGAGGCCGGCGAGACGGCGATGCGTCGTTCGACCGGGTCGCGGGCCCGGTCCGCGCGGTCTACGATGGCCGCATGCCGGAGATCGACTACGCCTTCCTCGCCGACGCCGCGGAGACGCAGCCGGGCCACAAGTTCCACGTGCTGGGCGGCGGGATCACCCGGATCGGTGGGCGCACGTTCCCGCTCCGCCACCCGCACCTCGCGCTGATCGTCGGCCTGCTGGTCACCGCGCCCGAGACGCAGCGCGAGCACGAGCTCCGGATCGTCCTCCTCGATCCCGACGGCGCCGAGGTCACCGGCGCGACGGGCAGCCTCGTCGCGCGCGGCCACCCCGACGGACGCGACGCGATCCTGACCTTCAGCATCGACCTCTGGAACCTGACCTTCCCGGCACCGGGCGACTACTCGTTCCGGATCCTGGTCAACGGCTCGGAGCGCAAGCGGCTGCCGCTCGTGCTCGTCCGCCCGACCGAGACGGGAACCCCCGCCGTCCCGCGCTCGAGCACGTGACGGCCCGTCGCGACTCACCGCACCGGGGCACCCGCCGCGGCCCGGCCCGGCACGAGCGCCCGGTCATCGACGAGGCGGCCCTGGCGGCCGCTCGTGCCGGCGACCGGCTCGTGGCGGAGGCGCGGGCGCGTGGCGCCGAACGGTGGCTGGCCTACTTCGAGCCCCTGCCCGACCGGCTGCGCGACGACGAGCTCGTCGAGCTGCGCCGGACCGCGCTCCGGGCACGCTCCGCGTTCGGCCCCAAGGACTCCGTCCGGGACGTGCTCCCGCCCGACGCGACGGAGCCGTTCCTCGCGGCCGTCGACCGGCTGCTCAAGGAGCTCGCCCGGCGGGACGCCGCCGAGTAGCCTCATCGCATGCGACGGGCGTCGGGGGCACGGGTCCTGCGGGTCACCGCGCTGGCGGCCGTCAGCCTCGCCGTCGCCACGGTCGTCGTGTGGGCGCTCGAGACGTGGGCGAGCGTCGGCAACGCCGGGATCGTGTATGTCGTGGCCGTGGCCCTGACCGCGGTGCTGGGCGGCACGCCGGGGGCGATCGGGGCGTCGATCGGGGCGTTCCTGCTGTACGACTTCTTCTTCACCGAGCCCCGCTACACGTTCACGATCCGCGACCCCGAGGAGTGGCTGAACGTGCTCCTGCTCCTGTTCGTCGCGATCCTCGTCGGCCAGCTGGCGGCGACCCAGCGCCGCCAGACGGAGACCGCCCGCGAGCGCGAGCGCGAGGCTCGGGCCCTGTTCCGCGTCAGCCGCGCGCTGGCCACCCGGTCGTCGACCCTGGACGCGTCGAGATCGATCGTCGACGGCGTCGTGACGGACACGGCCGCGACCCGGGCCTGGATCGAGATCGCCGACCCGGCCGGGTTCGACCGCGTCGTCGTCGACACGGACCCCGACCGGCCGCGTCCGACGACGACCTCGGTCTACGTGCTGCGGCGGACCGAGGGCGATGCGCCGGCGGAGTGGACGCGGGTGCACACGGCGACGCGGGGCCAGGGCCGGCCAAGCGCCGGGTCGCAGGTCGCGCTCCACAAGGTGCTGATGGAGGCCGGCGGACGCCGCGTGGGGGCGCTGTGGGCCGTCCTGCCCCGGTCCGACGAGCGCCCCGGCCCGACGGACACCCGGCTGCTCGCGGCCGTCGCGGACCAGGCCGCCCAGGCGCTCGAGCAGGACCGGCTCGCGTCCGAGGCCCGGACCGCGACCATCGCCCGGGAGGGGGACCGGGTCAAGACCGCGCTGCTCGAGACCGTCTCGCACGACCTGCGGACACCGCTCGCCTCGATCCGGGCAGCGGCCGGGACGCTGATGGACCGGTCGGTCGTCATCGACCCGGAGGACCGCTACTCGACCGCCGAGACGATCGATCGCGACGCCGACCGCCTGAACCGCATCGTCACCAACCTCCTCGACCTGAGCCGGGTCGAGGGTGGCGCCCTGCGCCCCGAGCTGGATGGATACGACCTCCGCGACCTGGTCGAGACGGCGCTCGACCGGGCACGCCCGCGCCTCGGGATGCGGGAGATCCGGGTCGACCTGGGCGAGGCGCCGCCGGTCCGCGTGGACCCGGTGTTCCTCGACCAGATCCTGGACAACCTGTTCGAGAACGTCGTGCGCTACGCGGGTCCGGACGCGGCGCTCGCGGTGTCGATCGGGCCGCCGAGCGGCGAGGGGATGGTCCGCCTCAGCGTGGAGGACGCCGGGGGCGGCGTGCCGGATGACGCGCTGCCCCGCCTGTTCGAGAAGTTCTACCGGGTGTCCGCGCGCGGCCGGCGCCCCTCGAGTGGGAGCGGCGTGGGCCTGGCGGTGGTCCGGGGGTTCGCGGAGGCGATGGGCGGCCGGGTGTCGGCCCGGCGGAGCGGCCTGGGCGGTCTCGCGGTCGACGTGGAGCTGCCGGTGGCGGCGACCATGGCCGACGCGGTGACGCCGGTACCCGGGATGCCCTGATGCACCCTGCCCAGGCGCCGGGCCCGACGACCGCGGCGGGACCGCTCGTGCTGCTGGTCGAGGACGACGACTCGACCCGGGCCTCGGTGGCACGGGACCTCGCCCTGCGCGGCTTCCGCGTCGACGAGGCGCCGGACGGCCGGACGGCGCTCGAGCGCTGGGGGCTCCGCCGGCCGGACCTGGTCCTGGTGGACCTCGGCCTGCCGGACATGGACGGCCTGCGGGTCATCCGGGTCGTCCGCCGGGACGCCGCCACGCCGGTGATCGTGCTCTCGGCGCGCGGCGAGGAGACGGCCAAGATCGAGGCACTCGAGCTGGGGGCCGATGACTACGTCACCAAGCCGTTCGCGATGGGCGAGCTGCAGGCGCGGATCCGGGCGGTCCTGCGGCGGGCCACCGGCCCGGCCGGCGCCCACGAGGGCCGCCTGCAGGCGGGTCCGGTCGTCCTCGATGGCCTGCGCCACGAGGTCACCGTCGGCGGACGCGTCGCCGACCTCACGCCGCGCGAGTTCGAGATCCTCCGGGTGCTGATGTCCAACCCCGGCCGCCTGATCACCCACGGCCGGCTGCTCCGGGCGGTGTGGGGCGAGGCGTACCAGGGCGAACGCCACTACGTCCACGTCCAGGTCAGCCTGCTGCGGCGCAAGCTCGCGGCGCTCGACCCGTCGGGCGCGGCGCGCTCGCTGATCGTCACCGAGCCCGGCGTCGGGTACCGGGTCTCCGCCACGGACCCCGAGGCGACTTGACTCGGACTTGAGGCCTGCCGGCCGTCCGGTGGCGCTCCACGCTTGGAGCCCCGGCGCACGCTGGGCTCATGAGCAAGCACGAACCCGCCACCCTTCGGACGCTCGGCGCGGCGACGGTCGACGAGGAGATCCGCTCCGTCGCGGCGGCGATCGAGCTGGTCGCCGCCGGGGCAGCCTCCCGGGTGACCCTGGCCGGACTGCAGTTCGGGGCTGCGCTCGTGCCGGAGGCCCGGCGGCGCGCCGCGGACCGCCGTGTTCGGGTCCGGCCGCTGTGGCCGATGGGCGACGGCCCCGTCGATCTCGTGGTGGAGGCCGCCGAGCCCGACGATGCCGCCGGGCCCGATGCGGCCGCCGGGCCAGATGCCTGAGCCGGTCCTGTTCGTCGAGGACGACGACTCGCTCCGGGTGACCATCGCCCGCCACCTTCGCCTGCGCGGCGTCGAGGTCGCCGAGGCCGCCTCCGCGGAGGAGGCCCGCGAGCTGCTCGCGGCCGGGCTCCGCCCCTCGGTGGTCCTGCTCGACCTCAACCTGCCCGGCGACACCGGCTGGACGCTCGTCCGCGACGGCCCCCTCGCGGACGCGACGGGCCCCCCGGTCGTGATCGTGAGCGCCATCCCGGTCAGCCAGCGCCAGCTCGTCGAGCACCGCGTCGCCGGCTACCTCCCCAAGCCGTTCCCGCTCGAGACGCTGGTCGCGACGATCGACCGGCTGCTCCACCCCAAGGATGCCCAGCTGCCCACATGACCGACCTGCAGATCCTCATGATCATGGCCGCCACGGCCCTCGCGCTCACCGGCGACCTCGCCCTGTGCGAGCGGGTGCACGGATGAACGCGCTCGAGATCCTGACCGCCCTCGCGGCGGCGTTCACCTTCGGCTACCTGCTGTGGGCCCTGCTCCGGCCCGAGGACTTCTGAGCATGGCCGCCGGTGACCTCCTGACGCTCGCCACGCTCGCGCTGGCGATCCTGCTCGTCACCCCGTTCCTGGGCCGGTACATCCACCGGGTGATGGAGGGCGAGCGGGTGTTCCTGAGCCCGGTCATCCGGCCCCTCGAGCGTCTCGTCTACCGCGCGGGCGGCATCGACGAGACCGCGGAGCAGTCCTGGAAGGGATACGCGGTCGCGGTGCTCGTGATGGCGGCCCTCGCCATCGTGGCGGGGTACGTCATGCTCCGGCTCCAGGACATCCTGCCCCTCAACCAGGGCGGGATCGCGGCCATGTCGCCCGACCTCGCCCTGAACACCTCGGTCAGCTTCGAGACCAACACCAACTGGCAGAACTACTCCGGCGAGACCGGCGCGACCTACCTCACGCAGTCCGCCATGCTCGCGGTGCGCAACTTCACGTCGGCCGCGACCGGGCTCGCGATCGCGATCGCGCTGTTCCGCGGCCTGACCCGCCGGAGCGCGAAGACCCTCGGCAACTACTGGGTCGACCTGACCCGCGGCGTGCTGTACCTGCTGCTGCCGGTCTCGATCGTCGGCGCACTCGTCCTCGTCTGGCAGGGCGTGCCCCAGACTTGGGACCCCTCGCAGGTCGTCGCGACGCTCCAGGGCGGGCAGCAGACGATCGCGCTCGGTCCCGTCGCCTCCCAGGAGTGGATCAAGGAGCTGGGCAACAACGGCGGCGGCTTCTTC
Organism: Chloroflexota bacterium; assembly: GCA_040755495.1. GTDB lineage: Bacteria > Chloroflexota > Limnocylindria > Limnocylindrales > CSP1-4 > CAIXZV01. The sequence continues at coordinate 21,766 of JBFMAT010000041.1, read as the reverse complement.
AATGCGAACTCCGCCCACCCGTTCGAGAACCCGACGGCGATCACCAACTGGCTCGAGATGCTCGCGATCCTCGCGTTCCCGTTCTCGCTGACCTACGCGTTCGGCCGCTACGCGGGCAACCAGCGGCAGGGATGGACGATCTTCGCCGCGATGGCGATCGTCCTGGTCGTCGGGGCCGTCGGCGCCATGCACGTCGAGTCCCTGGGCAACCCGCTGTTCCCGGCCGGCGTCGACCAGGTCGGCGCCGGCAGCATGGAGGGCAAGGAGGTCCGGTTCGGGGCCGCGGCGGGCGGCCTGTGGGCGGCCGTCACCACCGGGACCAGCACGGGGGCCATCAACGCCTGGCACGACAGCTTCCAGCCCATCGCCGGCCTGGTGCCCCTGTTCAACATGCAGCTCGGAGAGATCACCCCGGGCGGCATCGGCGCCGGCATGTACGGGATGCTCGTCATCGGCGCCATCCTCGCGGTGTTCATCGCGGGCCTGATGGTCGGCCGCACCCCCGAGTACCTGGGCAAGAAGGTCGAGGCGTTCGAGATCAAGATGGCGATGCTCGTCGCCCTCGTCCTGGGGGCGAGCATCCTCGGCTTCACCGCGCTCGCAGCGGCCCTGCCGGAGGGGCAGGCCGGCCCGCTCAACTCGGGTCCGCACGGCTTCTCGGAGATCCTGTACGCCTATTCGAGCCAGACCGGCAACAATGGGTCGGCGTTCGCGGGCCTGACCGGCAACACGCTGTTCTTCAACGTCACCGGCGCCCTGGCGATGCTGATCGGCCGGTACGGGACGATCATCCCGATCCTGGCGCTGGCGGGCTCGATGGCCGCCAAGCGGCGCCTGGCGCCGTCGATGGGGACGTTCCCGACCACCGGCGTCCTGTGGATCGTCCTCCTGATCGGCGTCGTGATCATCGTCGGCGCGCTCACGTTCTTCCCGGCGCTGGCGCTGGGGCCGATCGTCGAGCAGCTGATGCTGAACGCCGGACGAGCGTCCTGACCCCATGAGCATCACACGTTCCCGCATGTCCATCGACCTCGCCCGCGGCACCCGGCGCTTCCAGCGCTACGTGACGCTGGGCGGCGCCAAGCCGAGCGGCCAGCAGCCGCCGCGATCGCGCGGCGTCCTCGACCCGGACCTGCTCCGGTCGGCGATCCCGCACGCGGTCCGCAAGCTCAATCCGCAGCTCCTGATCCGCAACCCTGTCATGTTCGTGGTCGAGATCACGGCCATCCTGGTGACCCTCAGCTGGCTGGCCCGCGTGACCGGTGTCGAGCCGGCCGGCGCGTCGGGCCGCGGCTTCGAGCTCCAGGTCGCGGTCTGGCTGTGGTTCACGGTCCTGTTCGCGACCTACGCCGAGGCGGTCGCCGAGGCCCGTGGGCGAGCCCAGGCGGCCACCCTCCGCCGGACCCGGTCCGAGACGACCGCCCACCGGCGACGCGACGACGGGGCGCTCGAGGCGGTGGGCTCGTCCGAGCTCCGCCGGGGCGACGTGATCGTCGTCGAGGCGGGTGAGATCATCCCCGGCGACGGCGACGTCATCGAGGGCGTCGGCTTCGTCAACGAGGCGGCCATCACGGGCGAATCCGGCCCGGTCCTCAAGGAGCCGGGCACCGACATCCGGAGCTCGGTGACCGGCGGCACCACGCTGGTCAGCGACCGGCTGGTCATCCGCGTCACGACCGATCCCGGCGAGACCTTCCTCGACCGGATGATCGCGCTGGTCGAGGGCGCGAAACGCCAGCGCACGCCCAACGAGATCGCGCTCGCGATCCTGCTGGCCGGCCTGACGATCGTGTTCCTGATGGCGACGGTCACGCTGCGGCCGTTCGGGACCTTCGCGGGCGCGACCGTGGACCTGGTCGCGCTCGTCGCGCTGCTGGTGTGCCTCATCCCGACCACGATCGGCGGGCTGCTGTCCGCGATCGGCATCGCCGGCATGGACCGCGTCGCGCGGTTCAACGTCCTGGCGATGAGCGGCCGCGCCGTGGAGGCGTCGGGCGACGTCGATGTCATCCTGCTCGACAAGACCGGCACGATCACGTACGGCAACCGGCTGGCGGCGTCGATCACGCCCGCACCGGGCGTCCCGGAGGCCGAGGCCGTCACGGCCGCCCTGGTGGCCTCGATCCGGGACGAGACCCCGGAGGGCCGCTCGATCGTCGGGCTCGCCCGCCGGCGGCTGGCGGAGCTGGGCCACCCGGCCGGCGCCGACGACGACGCCGGCTACACGGCGCTGGCCGCGACCATCGCCGAGGAGATCCCGTTCCGGGCCGAGACCCGCACCAGCGGCGTCCGGACCACGGACGGCGGCACGCTCCTCAAGGGCGCGGTCGACGCGATCACCCGCGACCTGGACGGGTCGGTGCCGGCCGAGGTGCTGGCCGAGACCGACCGGATCGCGGACGCAGGCGCGACACCGCTCGCGATGCGCACCGACGGCCGGATCATCGGGTTGATCGAGCTCAAGGACACGGTCAAGGCGGGCCTCGTCGAGCGGTTCGCCGAGTTCCGCAGGATGGGCATCCGGACCGTGATGATCACGGGCGACAACCCACGCACCGCGGCCACCATCGCCCGGGAGGCCGGTGTCGACGACTTCATCGCCGAGGCGAAGCCCGAGGACAAGATCGCGTTCATCCGCGCGCAACAGGCCGAGGGCCACCTGGTGGCGATGACCGGCGACGGCACGAACGACGCGCCTGCGGTCGCCCAGGCGGACGTCGGGCTGGCGATGAACAGCGGCACGTCCGCGTGCAAGGAGGCGGCCAACATGGTCGACCTCGACTCCGACCCGACCAAGCTGCTGGAGGTCATCGAGATCGGCAAGCAGCTGCTGATCACGCGCGGATCGATCACGACCTTCTCGATCTCCAACGACATCGCGAAGTACTTCGCCATCCTGCCCGCGATGTTCGTGAGCGTGTACCCGGAGCTGGGGGCGCTCAACGTGATGGGCCTCTCGACGCCCCACAGCGCGATCCTGTCGGCGGTGATCTTCAATGCCCTGGTCATCGTCGCGCTCATTCCGCTGGCCCTGCGGGGCGTCGCCTTCCGGGCGGCCCCGGCCAGCGTGCTGCTCCAGCGCAACCTGCTCGTCTACGGCCTCGGCGGGATCGTCGCCCCGTTCATCGGGATCAAGGCGATCGACCTCGTCGTGGCCGCCCTCCACCTCGCGTAGGATCACCGATGACCACATTCCTCCGCCGTGTCCTGTGGCCGGCGTTCGCGCTCCTGGTCGCCATGACCCTGATCACGGGGGCCCTCTACCCGGCGCTCGTCACCGCCGTCGCGCAACTGGTGCTCCCGGGCCCGGCGAACGGCTCGATCCTGGTGACCGGCGACGGGCGGACCGTCGGCTCGAGCCTGATCGGCCAGGCGTTCTCGGACCCGGCGTACTTCTGGGGGCGGCCCTCCGCCGCCGGGGTGAGCGACGAGAACCCGGCCGGCTATGACGCCGCCGGCTCCGCCGGTTCGAACCTCGGCCCGACCAGCCAGGCCCTCCTCGACCGGATCGCGGCCGAGGTCGACCGGCTGCGCGCCGTGCACGGCGACGGGCCGATCCCGGTCGACCTCGTGACGACCTCCGCATCGGGCCTCGACCCGCACATCAGCCCGGCCGCGGCCGAGTACCAGGTGGCGCGCGTCGCCGAGGCCCGCGGCCTGGCGGTCGACGACGTGCGCGCCGTCGTGGCCCGGCACACGGATGGGCCGCTGCTCGGGTTCCTCGGCCAGGCGCGCGTCAACGTGCTGGAGCTGAACCTCGACCTGGACGGGCTCCTGCGATGACCGATCCCGAGCGCGACGCGTTCGACGTCCGCCCGACGGGGGACGAGATGCTGGCTCGCATCCGGCAGGAGACCGAGAGTGGACGGGGGCGGCTGCGCGTCTACCTGGGGATGGCGCCTGGCGTGGGCAAGACGTGGAAGATGCTCGAGGAGGGCCACCGGCGGCGTGCCCGCGGGACGGACGTCGTGGTGGGCTTCGTCGAGAGCCATGGCCGCCCGCTGACTGAGGCCCTGGCCGTCGGCCTGGAGGTCGTGCCGCGGCTCCGGGTGGAGCATCGCGGCGTCGTGATCGAGGACCTGGACACCGACGCGGTGATCCGCCGACACCCCACCGTGGCCCTGATCGACGAGCTGGCCCACACGAACGTGCCTGGCGCACCCCGGGTGAAGCGGTACCAGGACGTCGAGCTGATCCGGCAGGCCGGGATCCACGTGGTCACGACGCTCAACATCCAGCACCTCGAGTCGCTCGCAGCCGCGGTCGAGACGATCACTGGCGCCCCGGTGCACGAACGGCTGCCCGACGCGGTCCTCGCGGACGCGGACGAGATCGAGCTCGTGGACATGAGCCCGCACGCGCTCCGCCAGCGGATGCGGCACGGCAACGTCTACCCGCCCGAGCGAACGGCGATCGCGCTGGACCGGTTCTTCACGGAGCCCAACCTGACCGCGCTCCGCGAGCTCGCGCTGCGTGCCGTCGCCCGGCGGGTGGAGGACGAGCTGGAGGACGTGGCCGCCGGCCGCCCCGGGCAGCTGGGCGCCGTCGTCGAGCGCGTCGCGGTGCTGATCGACGGCGCACCGGCCGCGGGCCACGCGGTCCGGCGTGCGGCGGACCTCGCCGCGGCCGTCCACGGGGTGTACCTCGCGCTGGTGCCGGACCTGTCGGCGGCGGGCGAGGGCGACCACCTCCGGGCACGCGCCATCCGCGAGGAGACCGAGGTCGCCGCGGACCTCGGCGCCACGACGATCCGGGTGGACGAGGGGGACCTCGCCGGCTCACTGATCGAGGTGATCCGGCGCCGGCGGATCACGCACCTGGTCTTGGCCTACCGGCCCCCGGGCATGCTCGACCGGCTCCGCGGCCGCGTGCTGGTCGACCGGCTGGCGGCGGCCGTGCCGGGCGTGGAGGTGCACGTCGTCTCGGTGCCCGAGCCGCGCCCCGGCGACCCCCGACGCCCTACCAGATGAACGGGATCAACCGGCGCGTGCGGGCGCGGTAGGCGCCGTAGCCGGGGTAGTGCGCCTCGAGCCACGCCTCCTCGCGACCGGACTTGAGCCCGAAGAACCCGAGCAGCACGAGGGCGCCGCCGAGCGCGAGCGGTGACGCGGTCATCAGCCCGAACCCCGCCGCACCCAGCACGCCACCGCCGTAGATCGGATGGCGGGCGAGCCGGTAGGCGCCCGTCTCCACCAACTCCGCGCCGGCTCGCGGGTGGGGGAACGGCGTCAGCCCGCCGCGCAGGTCGACGATCCCGCGCACGACCAGCAGCGCGCCCGCGCCCAGCAGGACCACGCCGGCGACGGTCGCGGCGACCCGGGCAACCCCGTCCCAGGCCGGCCCGACGCTGCCCGCGAGCAGGATGAGCCCGAACAGCAGGACCTGGATCACGACCCAGCCCTCGCCGCGCGGGCCGAGCGACGGGAGGCGCGTCATGTCGCGGGGCGGTCCCCGGGCGCGGGGCGATCGCCGGGCGCGGCGGTCCCGGTCCCGGCGGTCCCGGTCGCGGCGCGCCACTCGTCGGCGAGGATCGCCATCCGGTGGATGTCCACGTATCGGCCCTCGCGAAACACCGCGCGGCGCAGCACGCCCTCGTGGACGAACCCCACCCGCTCGTACACCCGGCGCGCGCCAGGGTTGAAGTCGTACACGTCGAGCCAGACCCGCTCGAGGCGCAGCGAGCCAAACGCGAACGAGAGCATCGCCCTGAGCGCGTCCGTGCCCAGCCCCCGCCCCCGGTCGCCCGCCTCGCCGATCAGGACGCCGAGCCCGGCGCTGCCGTTGACGAGGTCGAGGTCGAACAGGCCGATGTTGCCGACCGGTCGGTCGTCGGCGAGCAGGCAGGTCACGAACAGGTAGCCGCCCTTGCCCTGGTCCGCGAGCATCCGCTCGAACCAGGCCTCCTCCAGCGGGATCGACAGCGGGGCGCGGAGGGCGAGCGTCCGCGACGTGCGCCAGTCGTTGAGCCAGGCGACGAAGCCCGGGATGTCCTCGCGCTCGGGCGCGCGCAGGTACACCGAGCCGTGGGCGATGACGGGTTCCGACCCGTCGCGGCGGGCGGGCATTGGGCCTCCGTCGGGAGCGGCGTTCGACGCGGGCAGTCTACGCGGCCGCGGCCGTGTCGGCCGGCACGCCGAGCTCGTCAGGATCGAAGGCCTCGAGCAGGAACGGGGACGGGGCCGCTGGGTCGAACAGGAGCGTGAGCGAGCGTCGCGCCCGGGTCCAGGCGACGTAGGCGAGGCGCCGCTCCTCCTCGAACGCTCGCCCCGGCTCCGCGGCGTCCGCGATCGAGCGGCGCCCCGGGAAGCCATCGGCGAGCACGATGACGTGGTCCCACTCGAGGCCCTTCGTCCCGTGGGCGGTGGCCAGGGTCAGGGCGGCGTCCTCGCGCCGCAGCCGGCCCAGCAGGTCGCGTCGCGCCATCACGGCGTCGCGGAGGGCGGCGACGCCGCCGTCGCCCAGGCCCGGTGCCCAGCCGAGCAGCGCGGCGACGAGGTCCGCCGGCGTGGGCCCGTCCTCGGCGGGGGCGGTCCCATCTGTCGCCCCGCCCTCCGGCGGCACCTCGCTCGCGACGTCGTCGCGCAGGCGACCCAGCAGCGGGAGCAGGGGCGCGCCGGGCCACGCGCCGGCGAGGCCGTCGAGCCGGTCCAGGAGCCCGTCGAGCCGCAGATCCTCGACGGGCAGCGGCAGGTCCGGCGCCCGGAACGGCAGGCCGAGCTCGAGCGCCGCGATGACCGCGGCGAGCAGCTCCCGGTTCGTTCTCGCCAGGATCGCGCGAGGAGCGTCGTCGGCCGGCCAGGTGGTCATCGCCCGCCGGATGCGCGGCACCTCGTCCGACGCGTCCGGGGCCAGCACCAGCCGGCCGCCCGCGCCCGGACGGGCGACGATCCGCTTCGCAAACCGCTCGGCGTTGTGCTCGACCAACCGGACGGCCCGGGCCACGACCGGCGCCGGGCAGCGGTAGTTGGTCACCAGGTCCACCCGGCGCAGCCCGGGCAGCGACCCGGCCAGCCCCAGCACCCGCCGCACGTCCGCCAGCCGCCAGCCGTAGATCGTCTGGTCGTCGTCGCCCACGAGGAACACCTGGTTCGCCGGCGCCGCGAGGAGCAGCGCGAGCTCGAGCTGGGTCCGGTCCAGGTCCTGCGCCTCGTCCACGAGCAGCTCGGCGCACCGGCGGCGCCACCGGGCGAGCACCGCCGCGTCCGCGTGCAGGAGGCGCAGCGCGCGCACGACGAGGTCGTCGAAGTCCACGCCGCCCGAGGCCGCTACCGCCCGCTCGTACGCGATGAACGCCCGCGCGACGGGCCCGGGCGCCGGGTCGGTCGCGACCTCGTCCGCCGTGACCCGCAGGTCCAGCTTGAGCCGCGAGAAGGCGAGGTCGAGACGGCCACGATCCGCGGAGGTCGTCTCGGGCCACAGCTCGCGCAGCAGCTCGTCGCGGTCGACCAGGGGCTCCACCGCGACCCCCGCCTCGGCCAGCAGCTCGCGGCCCAGGGCGTGAAACGTCCGGACGCGGACCGCACCGGCGGCCACGCCCAGCGGCGCAAGCGCCGCGTCCAGGCGCGCGGTCAGCTCCTCCGCCGCGCGCTTGTTGAACGCGACCACGGTGATCGTCCCGGGGTTGCGCCCCCCGTCCACGAGCCAGGCCACCCGGGCCACCAGGGTCGTCGTCTTGCCCGAGCCGGCGGGTGCCACGCACAGCACGGGGCCGGGCGGCGAGGTCGCTGCCGCGCGCTGGTCCGCGGCCAGCCCGGCCAGCCGCTCGGCGACCGCCGGGTGGCGCGTGGTGTCCATGCCGGGGAAGGCTGCCTCGCCTCGCTCAACCGGCCCTTACTCCGCCCCCACCGGTCGCTCGGCCGAGTCCCGGGCCGGCCCGATTCCGAGACCGCCCTGTCCTGCGGCCGGCGCCGGCCGTGCCCCGCCGGCGCCGGGCTCGCCGTGCGTCCCACGCACGGAATCCGTGACCAGGAGCCTCGAGCGGGCGTACCACGCACGACCACGACGCCGTGGGGCTCGACCCGGGGCCGATTCCCGCCGCGGACGTGCGCGCGACGCACGACGATGACGCTCGGGGCCGGGATCCGTGCGCCTGACGCACGCCGGCGGCGGGGAATGCGGTGGGACGCGCCACGGTGCACTCAGGCACCACGACGGGCGCCACGGCGACGATAAGGGCCCATCGGGCGCGATTCGGTGGCCGTTCGGCCGTGCGCGGCGACCCCGGCGGGGAGTAGCGTCACGGCGTGCCCTTGTGCTGGTCCGCGGAGAGGGCGGGCCAGGTGCGTCCCCGCGTGCCCTCATTGCGGAGGTGCCCCGGTGAGACGATCCCGGCCGATCCTGCTGCTGGCCGTCGTGGCGCTCGTGGCGTCACTCGGTGCAGCGCCTGCGATCGCCGCTCCCAGCAGCGACGTGACGTTCACGATCCTGCACACCAACGACTTCCATGGCAACCTCGAGCCGGCCGGGTCGAACCCCGGGGCCGCGCGGGTCGCCAACACGGTCGAGGGCGTGCGATCGACGGTCGGCGCCGACAAGGTGCTCCTGTTCGACGCCGGCGACATCATGCAGGGCAGCCTGCTGTCCAACATCCAGGACGGCCTGCCCACGATCGACTACTACCGGACGCTCGGCTACAACGCGGCGACGTTCGGCAATCACGAGTTCGACTGGGGCCAGGACGTCCTCGGTGACCGGATCACGCAGGCCGAGGCGGCCGCGACCGGCGACGAAACGCCGGTCCAGATGATCTCGGCCAACATCACGAAGAAGGATGCCGGCGGGGCCTGCACGTGGGAGCCGCTCAACGCCAGCGTGACGCCGTACGAGGTGTTCACGGTCGGCACGGCCCCCAACGCCGTGAAGGTCGGCGTGATCGGTGTCGGGTCGGTCGAGACGCCGTACATCACGATCGCCGAGGCGACGGAAGGCCTGTGCTTCCGCGATCCTGCGGAGTCGATCCTCCACTACTACGACGCCGTCAAGGCCGAGTCCGACGTGATCGTCATCCTGAGCCACAACGGGCTCAATGACGGCGGCTACGGGTACGGCTTCACGGTCTACGGCGACAAGACCCTCGCCCAGAAGCTGATCGACGCGGGGAAGCCCGCGAACCTGATCATCGGCGGCCACAGCCACACGGACGTCACCGCGGCCCAGATGGTCGGCAGCACGACCGTGGTCCAGGCGCACTACGCTGGCCGCAAGGTCGGCCGGGCAGACATCACCGTGACGCCGGCCGGCGCGGTCACCGTCAACTGGTCGCGCCTCGTCGTGGGCACGGCCGACCCGCAGGATCCGACGATCCAGGCGTTGGTCAGTGACTACGCGACCGACCCCGCCTATGTCGCCCTGATCAATCAGCCCGTCGGCTACAGCCAGGTCGACCTGCTGCGCGACTACAACGGCGACAACATGATGGGCGACTTCGTGGACGACGCGATCTACGGCGCCCTCAACGCGGACGCCGAGGCCACGAACGACGTCGACATGTTCTTCAACAACGCCGGCGGCATCCGCATCGACTGGTGCGACAAGGAGGACCCGGCGGGCTCCGGCAACTGGGTCTGGACGAGCACCGCGGCCGACTGCCAGGCGCAGGGGCTGTGGACGCACGACCCGATGCTCCTCACCTACGGCCAGATGTTCCAGATCCTGCCGTTCGGCAACGCGACGGCGGTCGGGACGATGACCGGGGCACAGGTCTACGACCTGCTCAACCAGTCGGCAACCCTGTTCAAGGGGTCCATCCAGCCATCCGGGATGCGGTTCAAGTTCTTCCGCTACAGCGACGCCCAGCCCGGCCCGCAGCCGTACGCCTGGGGCGCCTATGACGTCGAGGTCTACAACCGGGCGACCCACGTGTGGGAGCCGCTCGACGCCGCCAAGACCTACAAGGTCGGCACCAACGAGTTCCTCGCCCCCGCCGGCCAGGACGGCTACACGCCGTTCAAGTACCTGAAGAACGTCACGTACTGGGGCGACATGCTCAACGCGGTCAACGCGTACGTGAGCGCCACCTACACCGCACTCAACCCCTACAAGGGACCCGACGGCGACGGCACCCTCGACGGGCGCGTCACGCGCAACGGCGACGGCGACGACACCTACGAGGCCGACGAGATCGTCCCGCTGACGATCCTGCACCACAACGACTCGCACGGCCGGCTGCTCAAGTCCGGGACCTACCAGGGCTACAGCCAGCTGGTCACGCTGATCAACCAGGAGCGGGCGCACAACCCCGACCGCACCCTGCTGGTCACCGCGGGCGACAACATCCAGGGCGACTCGATGATGTACTACTTCAAGAGCGCCGGCCTGGGCTATGCGGCGGACGGCACCGTGCTGTCCCCCGAGATGAGCATCAACCCGCTGATCAAGGCGTTCAACGCGGTCGGGTACGACGCGTTCACGCTCGGCAACCACGAGTTCAACTTCGGCAAGGACGTCTTCTCGACTCTCGGGCAGGCGACCATGCCGCTCCTCCAGGCCAACGTCTCGGACAGCGGCGCGTACGGCCTGGCGGCGGTGCCCGTGGAGCCCTACACGACCACGACGGTCGGCCCCGAGGGCATCGACGTCGCCATCCTGGGCATCGGCAACCACCGGGTGCCGAGCTACGAGCTGCCGAGCAACATCGCCGGCCTCACGTTCAGCGACCCGATCCAGGCCGGCAAGGACCACGCCACGACGCTCCAGGCGTCAAACGACGTCGTCATCGCGCTGACCCACATCGGGTTCACGACCGTTCCCGGCAGCGTCGAGGTCGACAACAACGTCGACACCTACTTCGCCTCCCAGGTGCCGGACGTGGACGCCATCATCGGCGGCCACAGCCACACCAACCCGGTCTCCGGGTACGGCGACTACAAGTTCCTGCCGACGTTCGTGTCCAACCCCGACAACGAGCCGGTGATCGTCACCCAGGCGTACCGCTACAACACGAACCTGGGCCAGGTCTCGCTCGGCCTGCTGCCCAAGGCCGGCGGCGGCTACGAGGTCGTGTCCAGCGCCGGGCGCTACATCCCGGTCCCGATCGCCACGGTCGAGGATCCCGCGATCGTCGCCCTGGTGCAGCCGTACCAGGACCTCATCAACGCCTACAACAACACGGTGATCGGCGAGACCACCGTGCCGATCGACACCAACCTGGCATTCACCGAGGAGACCAACGGCGCCAACCTCCAGGCCGATGCCGCGGTCTGGAAGCTGGAGAGCGAAGGCATCCCGGTCGACGTCCACCTGTCCGGCGCCATGACCAACCGGCGCATCGCGGACGGGGCCACGCCGGCCGCCCCGTACGAGCTCAAGGTCAGCGACATGTTCGCGGCCATGCCGTACGAGAACTCGCTGGTCGTCCTGGAGATGAACGGGCCGCAGCTCAAGGCGGTCCTCGAGCGGGCCTACCGCAACTTCTACTACTACAAGCACGTGCCGGGCTACGGCGGGTACTCGTACTACACGACCTGCATGCTCGACACCGACGCCATCGGGACGATCACCTACAACGACCGGTACCCGGAGGCCTACGACCCGGCGAAGCAGTACGTCATGTCGCTCGCCATCGACGGCGACCCGGTGGACTTCGCCGACGCAGCAACCTACTACCGGGTCTCGACCGTCAACTACCTGGCGGCCGGGGCCTGCAACTTCAGCGACGGCGGCGTGAGCCTGTGGCCGCTCGACCAGATCGTGGCCGACACGCAGTACTACGTGCGCGACGCGGTCATCGAGTACGTCGAGGCCCAGACGGCGCCGGTCTCGCCGGCGATCGAGGGCCGCCTGGTGTTCGTCTCCGACACCACGGCGCCGGCGATCTCCGTCACCTCGCCCACGGCGAAGGCGTACGCGCACACCGCCAACCTGCTCATCGACTTCGCCGTCACGGACGCCTCCGGTGTTCGGAGCGTCGAGGCCGAGCTCGACGGGGTGGCGGTGGTCGACGGGCAGGTCATCGACCTGCTCACCCTGGCCCTCGGCGAGCACACCCTCAGCGTGACGGCCGTGGACATGGCCTGGAACGAGGGGACCCGGAGCGTCACCTTCACCGTGAAGGCGACCGCGACCAGCCTCAAGGCCCTGGTCAACGAGCTCTACGCCTCGGGCGACATCACCAGGGCCGGCATCCGGACCAGCCTGCTCGCCAAGCTCAGCTCGGCGCAGAAGCTGATCATGGTCGGCCGGGACAGCGCCGCGATCAACAAGCTCTCGGCGTTCATCGCCCAGGTCAGGGCCCAGTCCGGGAAGACCATCTCGCCGGCCGCCGCGGCGTTGCTCATCGCGGACGCGGACTCCCTGATCGACAGCCTCCAGTAGCCACCGGGCCGGCCACGCCGGCACCCCGAACGCACACCTGGCACCACCGAGCCCGCCGGCTCCGCCGGCGGGCTCGGTGCATCCCGACCGGGTCTCCGCCGAGCCGGCCCGCAAGTGGTGCGTCCCCGCACCGGTGGCACGAAACGAGGCGCGCGAGCCGTTGCGCGGGCGACTACCATGCACCCCTCGGAACCACCCCGTTCCATCGCAGGAGGAGGAGTGCGTCCCGCGCGTCCCACGGTTCGGCGTGGTCGCGCGGTCGGGAGTCCGCTTCGCGACGAGCCCCGCCGCGACCGTCCGCCGTGACGTTGACCGGGCGTTGACGTGCCGTTATCGGCGCTGCCGCACGATCCGCACGGTCCCGGCCTCGAGCATGGCCGTCCCGCCACCCCAATCAGCCGCGTGTGCCCCGTAGGCCTTGGAGGTATCCCTGTGGTTCGTTCCTCGTTGAGGCGTGCGACGTTGCTGCTGGCCGTCGTCGCGCTGCTGGCCTCGCTCGTCGCGGCGCCGGCCACCGTCGCCGCCCATGGTGGCAAGGGGGCGCCGTCCGACACGGCGGTCTTCTTCGCCGCCGACGGCCTGCGCCAGGACATCGTCGCGACGTACGCGAAGCAGGGCCTCCTGCCGACGATGGCCTCGTTCCTCAAGCACGGCTCCTACGCATCCGGCAACGGCCTGCTGAGCCAGGCGCCGCCCAACACCGGTGCGGGCTGGTTCAGCCTCGCCACCGGGGCATGGCCGGGCGTCACGGGCTCCACCAACAACACGTTCCACCGCAGCGGCACCGTGTTCACCAACCGGACCTCGGCCTTCGACGCCGGCGTCCTGCAGGCCGAGTCGCTCGCCCAGAGCGCGGAGCGCGGCGGCCTCAAGGTCGCCCAGGTCGAGTGGGCCGGCGGTCGCGGCGCGTCGACGCAGGGCCCCACGATCGACTTCCGGTCGTTCCTGTCGGGTCGCGGCGTGGCCACCAACTTCATCGGCGGCGCGGGCGACGTCCTGTTCGACGACGCCCCGTTCATCGCCTCGTTCGGCCTCCAGTTCGACCACCCGGCCGGCTACGCGGGCCAGGCACCGTTCGCCGGCGCCGCGCCGGTCGACGCCGCCGGCTGGACCAACGTGCCGGCGTCGAACAGCCCGGCCAAGGAGATGCGGCTGCGGGTCATCGACTTCGGCGTCGACAAGTACGGGCAGAACGCCTACATCTTCGACAGCACCAACGACGGCACGACCAACTACGACAAGGTCCTGTTCTCGCCGACCAAGAACGGCGCGGATGCGGTCGCCACGCTGGGCAAGGGCCAGTGGGCGGACGTCAAGGTCACGATCGTGGGCGGCGGCCTGGCCGGCAAGACGGCGGGCATGCTGCTCAAGGTCGAGGAGCTCACCGGCGACCTGTCCCGGGTCCGGCTGTTCCACACCTCGGTGACCCGCGCGATCGCCAGCTGGCCGACCTGGCCCGGCGAGCCCGGCTACACCGCGTTCGACGAGTTCCTGGCCGCCGAGTTCCCCACTTCCACGGCTGCCGACTTCGCGATCCTCGAGGCGGGGATCACGAGCGAGGAGACGTACGTCGAGCAGGGGCTCTACTGGGCGACGGCCCACCAGCCGATGCTCCGGTACGTCGTGCGCACGTACCAGCCGGACCTGCTCCTGGCGGGCTACCCGGCCACGGACGAGTTCCAGCACCAGTTCTTGGGCCTCGTGTCGCCCAAGCTCCCGGGCGGGGCCGCGAACCCTGCCTACGACGACGTGGACCTCGACGGCAACCCGGACGGCCGCGTCGCCGCCCGCGAGGGCTTCATCAAGGCCGCCTACAAGGGGGCCGACGCCACGCTCACGCTCGCCCGGAGGCTGATGGGGCGGAACCCCACCACCTTCGTGGCCTCCGACCACGGGTTCGCGCCGCAGTTCCTCGCGATCGACGCCAGCAAGGTGCTGGTCGACCTCGGCCTGCTGTCCGCGCCGCAGACCTCCAACTGCCGGCTGGCCACGGGCGAGACGCTCGGCAAGGCGAAGGCCTGCTGGGCCGGCGGCACGGTCCAGGTCTACCTCAACGTGGCCGGGCGCGATCCGCTCGCGGCGGGCACGACGCAGATCCCCGCCAACCAGGTCGATGCGACCGTCGCCCAGATCAAGGCGGCGTTCCTCGCCCTGACCGATCCCAACGACTGGACCCACGACGGCAATGCCGAGGGCTGGCAGGTCATCGACCGGGCGTTCACCAAGGCCGAGGCCCGCTACATCCCCAACGGCCCGGGCAGCACCAGCGACATGGCGCACCCGACCCGGACCGGCGACCTCGTCGTGTTCTCGTATCCGCCCTACCAGTTCGACGCGGCGACGCCGGGGACGCTGATCTCCGCGTCGCACTTCTTCGGCCAGCACGGCTACGTGCCCGATGTCATGGACCTCGGCGCCAACATCAACATGCGGGCGTCGTTCCTGGCCGGCGGCGCCGGCATCGACAAGGGGCCCGTCAAGGCGTCGACGATCGACCTCGCGCCGACCCTCGCGTTCATCCTGGGCGTCCCCGAGCCGCAGCACAGCCAGGGCCGCGTCCTGCTCGAGGTGCTCAAGGGGGGCGACAGCTACAAGCCGATCTCGATCGTGGGGCTGACCGACTTCCACGGCCAGCTCGACCCGACGACGCTGGCCTTCGACGGGGTCAACTCGTCGGTGGGCGGGGCCGCGCAGCTGGCGACCATGTTCGACGAGGAGTTCGCGCGGCTGCCGAAGCCCGGGCTGATCCTTGCCGCAGGCGACAACGTGGGCGCCTCGCCGGCGAACTCGGGCCTGCTCCAGGACATGCCGGCGATCGACGTCGAGAACGCCTGGGGCCTCGACGCGACCTCGTACGGCAACCACGAGTTCGACTACGGCGTCGCCCGGCTGCTCGCGCAGCAGGCGCGCGCCGACTTCCCGTTCCTGGCCACCAACATCGTGGAGACCGCGACCGGCAAGCTGCCCAGCTGGGTGAAGCCGTCCGTGGTGTTCAAGATCAACGGCGTCAAGGTCGGCGTCATCGGCGCCGAGCTCGAGGAGACCCCGCAGCTCGTCTCCGCCAACGCCACGACCGGGCTCTCGTTCCTCGACGAGGGGCCGCGCATCAAGGCGGAGTCCAACCGGCTCCGGGCGCTCGGGGTCAGGGTCCAGATCGTCGTGATCCACCAGGGCACGAACGTGGGCGCCAACCCGATCGGCAACACGCCGGGCACCACCTGGGAGGGCCCGATCCTCGCGATCGCGGACCAGCTCCAGGACACCACGGTCGACGCGATGATCGTGGGCCACACCCATCGCATCTCGAACCTGATGCGCGGCGACATCCTGATCACCGAGGGGATGAACGCCGGCGCCAGCTACTCCGTGCTGCAGCTGATGGTCAAGGGCGGCGACGTCGTCTGGGCCGGAGGCGCGACGCGGGTCGCCAACAACGTCGGCGTCGCGCCGCGGCCCGACGTGAAGGCGATCGTGGATGCGGCCAACGCCGAGACGGCGATCCTCCGCAACCAGGTCATCGGCACCCAGCAGTTCGACATCAAGCGCGCCCCGACCCGGCTGTTCGAGTCGGCGATGGGCAACATGGTGGCCGACGCGATGCGCGAGAAGTACCCGGGCGTCGATGCGGCCCTCACCAACTCGGGCGGCCTTCGGGCCGACCTCAACTGCGCCCCGCCGTCGGCAGGCGAGGCGCCGTGCGAGATCACCTGGGGCGAGATGTTCTCGGTGCTGCCGTTCGGCAACCGCACGGTCATCGAGACCGTGACCGGAGCCCAGCTGGAGCAGGCGTTCCTCAACGGGTTCACCCCGTTCTGCGACGTGGCGTTCAGCGGCGGCACCGGCCGCTTCCCCCAGGTCTCGGGTCTCAAGGTGACGTTCGCCTGCAACGGGACGACCCCGGTCGTCACGGGCATGTGGAAGACACCGGCGGGGATCGCCGGGCCGGCCACGCCCATCGGGCCGGCCGACACCGTGCGGCTCGTCACGAACGACTTCATGTACACGGCAGGCAGCGGTGGCGACGGCTACCCGCCCATCCTCTCGCTGGGCACGAACGTGCTCCAGCCGGGCGACGGCCTGCTCGAGGTCACGATCGACTACGTGGCCGCCCACTCGCCGGTCGGACCGGTGGTGGAGGGACGGATCGTCGGGCCCTGACCCGGCGAGCCATCGCGTGAGGCAGGAAAGGGCCGGCCCTCGGGCCGGCCCTTCCTCGTGGTGCCCCGGCACCGGTACCGAAGGGGGGCGCGAGGGCGCACCGAACGGGACGAGGGGCCCATACCACGCCGGGACCATCCGCGGGACCCTGTGCACGAATCGCCCGCGCCGCATCCGCACGGGCGAGCAGGGAGGTGGCCATGTCACCCGTCGGGGTCCGCCGAGCCGCAGCGCTCGGGCTGGTGCTGGCGCTCAGCGTGTCCGCGATCGCGACGGCCGACACCATCGTGGCCGACGGCGATGCCGTGTCCGGCGCGCAGCCCGCCGTCCACCTCGGCGACGTGGCCCCGGGCCAGGTCGTGCCGCTGGACGTCGCGTTCGAGCTGACCTGCGAGGGCGCCTCACGCGTCGTGGCCGGGACGTCGATCGCCGTCACGCTGCTGGACAAGACCGAGCCCTCGGATGGCTCCGCGACCGTGGAGGACGGCCGCGTGGACGTGCCCGGGACGTGGCCGGCACCCGGCACGGACTGCCCGGCCGGCGGCCTCTCGATCGTGGCCGGCACACCGGCCCGCCTCGTGCTCACCGCGCCGACCACCGTGGCCACCGATCTCGAGTTCGTGTTCCTGTTCCTCGCCGATCCGGGAACCGGCGTCACCAACAACATCGTGTTCACGGCCACCGTGAACGTGGTCGAGGCGCCCCATCCGGACACCACGGCCCCGGTGCTGTCCGGCATGCCGGCCGACGTTACGGTGTCCACGGCCGGCTCGAGCGCGATCGTGACCTGGACCGATCCCGTCGCGACCGACGACACCGACCCGAGCCCGGTGGTCGCGTGCGACCCGGCGAGCGGATCGTCGTTCCCGCTGGGGACCAGCACCGTCCGCTGCACCGCGACCGACGCCTCCGGCAACGCGGCGAGTGCCACGTTCCAGGTCACGGTGTGGCAGCTGCCGACCGGCGCCACGTGGGGGAGCCCCCTCGACACCGGCGCCGTGCCGGCGCTGGTGGGGCAGCTGGGCCGCACCGTCCCGCTCAAGCTGCACGGCCTGGCCGGCGGCGAGGCCCCGTCGCTCGTCGCCGAGCGACTCGAGGCCTGCGCGGCGGATTCGCCGGCCCGGGAGACCCGTCCGGCCGGGACCTTCGACTGGACCGATGGCGCGTGGCGCCTGCAGCTCCGCACCGGTGATCTCGGGGCCGGCTGCTGGCGGCTGGTGGCGACGCGGGCCGGCGTCCCGGTCGCGACGGCCGTCGTCCTGCTCGTCCCCGACGCCGCGGCGAAGGAGCCCGCGAGGCGCCGCTGACGGCGGAGCGGGCCGCGCCGCCCGCTCGACGGCAAGAGGCCGCGGCCTGCCCCACAATCGGGGAGTGACCCCGGAGCTGTCCGCCACCCTCGCCACCTTGCCCGACCGTCCGGGCGTGTACCTGATGAAGGACGCGCGCGGCGAGGTGCTGTACGTCGGCAAGGCGCAGAGCCTCCGCCACCGGGTCCGCAGCTACTGGCAGCGCCAGGCGCCCGCCCGCGGCCCGGGTGACGTCCACCGGATCCGCCAGGCCATCGACCGGGTGACCGACATCGAGGTCACCGAGGTGGACAGCGTGTCCGAGGCGCTGCTCCTCGAAGCCAACTTGATCAAGCGGTTCAAGCCGCGGTTCAACGTCCGGCTCAAGGACGACAAGAGCTACCCGTACATCAAGATCACGCTCGCCGATGACTTCCCTCGCATCGAGCGCACCCGGAAGCTGCCGGCGGACGGCAGCCGCTACTTCGGGCCGTACGCGTCGGCGAGCTCGGTGGACGAGGCGATGAACCTCGTGCGCCGGCTGTTCCCGTTCCGGACCTGCACGATCGACATCCGCGAGGGTGTCCGCGCCCTGCCGCGACCCTGCCTGCTGTACCACATCAAGCGCTGCCAGGGCCCGTGCATCGAGGCGATCGGCCGGGAGGCGTACCGGCGCGACATCGCCCAGGTGGAGCTGTTCCTGGAGGGCAACGCCGACGCCCTGGTCGACGGGCTGCGTCACGAGATGGCGTTCGCGGCCGAGCGGCAGCAGTACGAGCAGGCGGCCGTCGTCCGGGACAAGATCCGGGCGATCGAGCGGACGATGGAGAGCCAGAAGATGGCCGCCTTCGCCCGGACCGAGCTGGATCTCGTGGCGCTCGCGCGCAAGGACGACCAGGCGGCGGTCCAGCTGTTCGTGGTCCGCAACGGGAAGATGCTGGGGCGGGACGTGTTCTTCCTCGACGCGCCGCATGACGTCGCCGACGACGAGGTGCTGGGCAGCTTCCTCGAGCAGTACTACGCCCGCGCCACGAGCGTGCCACGCGAGGTCCTCGTGCCGCGCGCGCTGGCCGATACGGCGGACCTCGAGGCATTCCTGACCGCCAGGCGGGGGACGAACGTGCGGCTGCGGACGCCGCAGCGTGGCGAGAAGCGGGCGCTGATGGAGCTGGCCGCCAGGAACGCGGCGGAGACGCTGGCGCGCGAGGCGGCACGCTGGCTGGCGGACGAGGGGCGGACGCTCGGGGCGCTCGAGGAGCTGGCCACGGCGCTCGGGCTGGCGGTGCCGCCGATGCGGATCGAGTGCTACGACATCAGCAACTTCCAGGGGCGCGAGTCGGTCGGCAGCATGGTCGTGTTCGAGGAGGGGCGGCCGCGCACGGGCGAGTACCGGCGGTTCCGGATCCGGACGGTGGAGGGCGCCAACGACGTGGCCAGCCACCAGGAGGTGCTCCGCCGCCGGTTTCGTGGGACGCGGGCGGGGCAGGAGGGGGCCGAGGAGGAGCGCCGCTGGGCGATGCCGGACCTCGTGATCGTGGACGGCGGCCGGGCGCAGGTCAACGCCGCCAAGGCCGTGCTCGACGAGCTGGGGCTGCATGACCTGCCGCTGGCCGGCCTGGCCAAGGAGCGCGAGGAGCTGGTGCTGCCGGACCGGGCCGAGCCGGTGGTCCTCCCGGTCACGTCGCAGGCGCTGTACCTCGTCCAGCGGCTGCGCGACGAGGCGCACCGGTTCGCGATCACCTACCACCGCAGCCTGCGCAACAAGCGGACGACGAGGTCGGCCTTCGACGACCTGCCGGGCGTGGGCCCGAAGCGCCGGCGGGAGCTGCTCCGGGTGTTCGGGTCCGCGAAGCGGGTCCGCGAAGCGCCGATCGAGCAGATCGCGGCGGTGCCCGGCATCAGCCGCGCCCTGGCGGAGCGGATCAAGGCCCATCTCGAGGGCTGATGCCTCTTGCGCTCGCCGGTGCGGGCGCGACGATGCGCGTGATCGCGGGGCCGCCGTCACGGTTCGCGTCCGCCGGCGTCTCCGGGCTGGGGGCGTGATCGGAGGGCGTGGCGATGAGTGGCGAGGAGCTCCGGATCCGGTCGCTGGAGCGACGGATCGACGGCCTCGAGCGGCGGATCCGGCGGCTCGAGGCGGACGACGACACGCGCGCAACCGCGGCCTCCGCGGCCCCCACCGCGCCGGCGGCCCCGCCCGCGCCACCGCCCGTCGCACCCCCGCCCGGCGCCCCGGTGCCGGCTCCCGCCGCGTGGCTCGGACCCACCGCGGCAGCGGGGCCCCGGCTCGTGGCCTCGCCGAGAGGCGCCGTTCCTGGCTGGCACGCCGAGCCGCAGCGCTGGGGCACGCCGCGGACCTGGACCGACGACACGGCCCCGTCCGCGACCCCGACGACCGCGACGGCCCCGGGCCGCCCGGCCTGGGCGCCCCCGGAAGGGGCGGCTGGTCGCCCCGCGATCTCCCTGCGCGACCTCGAGGAACGGTTCGCCGGCCGCGCGATGGCGTGGGTCGGCGGCTTCGCGCTCGTGGCCGCCGCGGTGTTCTTCCTCAGCCTCGCCTTCAGCCGCGGCTGGATCAACCAGCCGATGCGGGTCCTGATCGGCCTCGCGGTCGGCATGGCTGCGTTCGGCGCCGGCGGGTTCCTGCTCGCCCGCGCCAACCGGCTGCTGGGCAACGTGCTGACCGCCATCGGTCTCGGCATCTTCTCGATCGCGCTCCTGGCCGCCACGCGCCTGTACGGCCTCGTACCGCCCGAGGTCGGGCTGGCGGGCGCGCTCGCCGCCGCCATCGCGGCCGCGGCCCTCGCGATCCGGTTCGACGCCCGCGAGGTCGCCGTGTTCGGGCTGATCGCGGCGCTCGTGGCGCCGCCGGTCGTCGGCGCCTCGCCGACGCTCCTGACGCTCGGCTTCGTGGCCGTGACCCTGGTGGGCACGACCGCGATCGCGCTGTTCCGCTCCTGGCGCTGGCTGCCGGCCATCGCGTTCGTGCTGGCCGCGCCGCAGCTCGCGAGCTGGCTCACCGGCGACCCGGACCCGGCACAGGCCGTGGTCGCCCTCGTCGGCTTCTGGGCCGTCAACATCATCGCCGCGGCCGGCGAGGAGGTCCGCATCCGCCGCGACGACCTGCGCCCGTCGAGCGCGACGCTGGTGCTCGCCAACGGCGTGTTCCTGCTGTGGGGCGGGTTCGTCGTCCTCGCCGGCGACCTGGAGCCGTGGCGCGGGACGTTCATCGCCACCGGGTCGCTGGCACACCTGCTGGTCGGCGGCTGGTTCCTGTCCCGGCAGGGGATGGACCACCTGTTCGGCAACCTCGTCGCCGGGACGGGCGCCGCGCTGCTGGCCATTGCCGCGTTCGTGCAGCTCGGGGCGCCGGCCGTGCCGATGGCCTGGGCGGCCGAAGCCGTCGCGCTGGCCTGGCTCGCCGTGCGCCGCCGCCACCGGTGGTCCGCGGCGGTTGCCGTCGTGCTCGGCGTCCTGGTCATCGGACACCTCCTGGCCGTCGAGTACCCGCTCCGCGACGCCGGGATCCCGGCCCGGTCCACCTTCGATCCCGCGTTCCTGCATCCCGCCGCGGCCTCGCTGGGTGCGGTGCTGCTCGCGATCGCGATCGGCGTCGCCGTGGTCCCCGTCCGCTGGCTGCGCTCGCTGCTCGCCGCGGGCGGCGTCGTGCTCGCCGCGCACGCCCTGACGTTCGAGCTCATCGGCACCGCCCTCGCCGCCACGCTGACGCTGCTCGCGCTGGCCGGTCTCGTCCTGGACCGGCTGCTCCGGCGGCTGCCGGACGACGTCGGGCTGGCGCCGGTCACCCAATGGACCGCCTTCGGCTGGTCGGCCTCGCTCGGCGGCGCGGTCGCGGGCGCGATGGCCGTGGGCCTGCTGCTGGCGACCGAGTTCCCGCCGCGCCGGCTGGGCGAGCTGGCCGCGACGCCGTTCCTCCACCCGGAGGTGGCGTCGCTGGCGATCGTCCTGGCCGGCCTCGTGGGCGCTGGCACGCTGGTCGGCGTGCGCTG
>JBFMAT010000040.1:0-37871 GCA_040755495.1 Chloroflexota bacterium | reverse complement strand
CGTGCCGGGCGAGGCGTCGGTCGCGGCGGTGGCGAGGATCCTCGGCGTCCTGCGGGCGGGCGCGGTCGCGGCGCCCCTGCCGGCCGGGCTGACGGCCTCGGAGCGGGCCGCCGCGCTGGACGTGCTGGCGCCCGCCCACGTGCTCGGTGAGGGCGGTGGGGGCGGACCGGGGCGTCCCGGCCGCGAGGCCGGCGGCGGTGGCCCGCGGCGTCCCGGCCGCCAGCTCGCCGAGGCGGGCGTGATCGTGCTCACGTCCGGGACCACGGGGCGGCCGAAGGGCGTGATCCTCTCGGGCGGCGCGCTGGCCGCGAGCGCGGACGCGTGGATCGCCGTCCTGCCGCCCGCGACGGGCTGGCTGCTGGCGCTGGGCCTCTCGCACGTGGCCGGCCTGGGCGTTCTGTGGCGCGCCATCGCCGCCCGCATGCCGGTGCGGATCGTGCCGGGGGGCGACCCGGCGGCGCTGCGGGCCGGCCTCGCCGCGCCGCCGGCGGTGAGCCACGTCTCGCTCGTCCCGGCGCAGCTGCTGCGGCTCCTGGACGCCGTGGGCGGTGGACGCCCGCCCGCCACGCTGCGCGCCGTGCCGCTGGGCGGCGGGATCATCGCACCGGCCCTGGTCACGCGGGCCCTCGACGCCGGGTGGCCCGTCGTCCCGACCTACGGCCTGTCCGAGGCCGGCTCCGGCGTCACCGCGCTGCCGACGGACGAAGCGCGGCTCGCGCCCTGCAGCGCCGGCCGGCCGCTCCCCGGGGTTCGGGTCACGATCGAGGAGCCGGACGGCGACGGCGTGGGCGAGATCACCGTCACGACGCCCGCCGGCTTCTCGGGCTACGCCGGCGAGCCCGCCCGCGCGCCGTGCGAGCCGATCCGGACCGGCGACCTCGGCCGGCTGGACGAGGCCGGCCGCCTCCACGTCCTCGACCGGCGCCTCGACCGCATCGTCCGCGGCGGCGAGAACATCGCCCCGGCCGAGGTGGAGGCCGCGCTGCTCGCCCACCCGTCGATCGCCGAGGCCGCCGTCGTCGCCCGCCCGGACCCGGTGTGGGGCCAGGTCCCGGTGGCCGCGATCGTCCTCCGGGACGGGGCGGCGGACCCCGGCGACGAGGCCGTCGCCGCGCACTGCCGCGCGACGCTGGCCGGGTTCAAGGTCCCGGCGACATTCCGGCGCCTCGACGCGCTGCCCCGCACCGGCGGCGGCAAGGTGCGCCGCGAGGCGGTCCGGGCGCTCCTCGCCGGCGAGCCGTCCGGCATCCTGGCGCGACCGGACGGCGACGCCATCGGCTGGCGGGTGACCGGCAGGGGCCCGGCAACCCTGGTCCTCCTGCCCGGCACGCTGTCGAACGCCGCGCAGCTGGACCGCCTCGCCGTGGCGCTCGCCGCCCCCGGCGACGTGACCGTCCACGCCATCGACCGGCGGGGCACCGGGACGGGGCGGCTCGCCTCCCCGCGGCCCCTCGACGTCGCCGTCCACCTCGACGACCTCGTCGCGTACCTCGACGCCCGTGGCATCGAACGGGCCGCCGTCGTGGGCGTCAGCTTCGGCGGGGTGCTGGCGCTGGAGCTGGCGGCCCGCCACCCGGGTCGGGTCGGCGCCGTGGTCGCGTACGAGCCGCCGTACGGCGCGGTGGCGGACACTCGGACGCTGGCCTGGTTCCGATCCCTTGCCGCGGACACCGCCGAGGCCCACCGGACCGGCGGCGCCCCCGTCGCGGCCGAGACCTTCCTGCGGGCGGTGGCGGGCGACGCCGCCTGGGAGCGCCTGCACGAGCGCGCCCGGGAGTTCCTCGCCCGCGAGGGCGACGGTGCCCTCGCCGATGCCGGCCTCACCGGGCTCCGGCCGGAGGATCTCGCCGCGATCAGCGCCCCGGTCACGATCCTCACCGGCGCCGTCAGCGAGCCGTTCTACGCGCCGATCGCCGACACACTCGCCGCCCGCGTCCCGGGCGCCCGCCGCGATACCCTCGCGGGGCTCGCCCACCCCGCCCCGATCACCGACCCGCAGCCGGTGGCCGCCGCCGTTCGCGCGGCGCTGTCCTCGGCCGGCCTCGTCACCGCCCCGGAGCCCAGCCCATGACCGACCCGCACCCCGACACCACCCCGTCCGGCCTCGCCACCGAATCGGGCAACGCCGCCCCGACCCCCGAGGTCCGGGTGATGTTCGACCGCATCGCGCGTGTCTACGACCCGATGAACCTCGTGATCTCGGCGTTCCAGGAGCCGCGCTGGCGCCGGCGGCTGGTGGACGGGGCGGGGCTGGCGCCGGGCGGGTCGGCGCTGGACGTCGCGTCGGGGACGGGCAAGGTGGCGGCCGACCTCCAGGCGCGGGTCGGGCAGTTCGGGCGGGTGCTGGGCGTGGACATCTCGCCCGGCATGATCGACGTGGCGACGCGGCGGTTCGCCGGCCGCCCGGGCCTCGAGTTCGTGGTCGGCGACGCGCTCGCCCTGCCGACCACCGACGGCGCCTTCGATGCCGCGACCATCGCCTTCGGCATGCGCAACCTGCCCGACTACCGCCTGGGCTTCGCGGAGATGACCCGCTCCGTCCGGCCGGGCGGGCGCGTGCTGTGCCTCGAGATCGCCCGGCCCCGCAGCCGGCTCGCCCGGTTCATGCGCTGGTGGTTCGACCGGATCGTGCCGCTGATCGGGAAGGTGGCGGGGCAGGGGAGCGCGTACGCGTACCTCGTACGCAGCGTCCAGGGCTACCCGTCTCCCGAGCGGATCGCCGAGATCATGGGCGAGGCCGGCCTCGTGGACGTGCGCTGGCAGGGCCTGACCGGCGGCATCGTCACGCTCCACGTGGGGACCGTGCCGGACCGGTAGCCCGCTCGGTATCCTCGGCCGCGTGCCCAACCCGTTCACCGCCGCCGTCGAGACCGTCGCGCCCGCGCGGCTCGGCCGCAGCTTCCGCTGGCTCCTGGCGTCGTCCGTCATCAGCAACGTGGGCGACGGCGTGGCGCTGGCCGCGGGGCCGCTGCTGGTCGCCTCGCAGACCCGCGACCCGCTGCTGGTCTCGATGGCGCTGCTGGCCCAGACCCTGCCGCAGCTGCTGTTCGGCGTCCCGGCCGGCGCCATCGCCGACCGCCACGACCGGCGACGGCTCGTCGCCGGCGTCAACCTCGCCCGGGCCGTCGTGCTTGCCACGCTCGCCGCGACGATCGTGACGTCAACCGTGAACATCGCCGTCGTGCTCGTGGTCCTGTTCATCCTCGGGACCGCGGAGACGTTCGCCGACGTGGGCAGCGGCAGCCTGCTGCCGCGGCTGGTGCGGCGCGAGGACCTGGGGATCGCCAACGCGCGCCTCCAGGGCGGGTTCCTGCTCACCAACCAGCTGCTCGCGCCGCCGTTCGGGGCGTTCCTGTTCGCGGCCGGCATGGCGCTGCCGTTCGCGACCAACGCCGCCTGCTTCGCGCTGGGCGCGCTGCTCGTCTGGCGCATCGTCCTGGGACCGGCCGGCGAGCCACCGGCGCGCGGCCCGTCCAGCCTTCGCGCGGAGATGGCGGAGGGCCTGCGCTGGCTGGTCGCCCACCCGCCGATGCGGACGCTGGCGCTCACGATCGTGGCCTTCAACGTCACCTACGGCGCCGCCTGGTCCGTGCTGGTCCTGTATGCCGGCGACCGCCTCGGGATGGACGAGGTGGGCTTCGGCCTGCTGACCACGGCGATCGCGATCGGCGGCATCGTCGGCACGGCGTCCTACGGCCGCCTCGAACGGCGGTTCTCGCTGGCCGACATCATGCGGGTGGGCCTCGTGATCGAGACCCTGACCCACCTGTCGCTGGCGCTCACCACCTCGCCCTCGGTCGCGCTGGCGACGATGGTGGTGTTCGGGGCGCACGCCTTCGTGTGGGGCACGACGTCGGTCGTGGTCCGGCAGCGGGCGGTGCCCGACGCGCTGCTGGGCCGGGTGACCGGGGTGTACACGGTCGGCGTGTTCGGCGGCATCGTCGTGGGGACCCCGATCGGCGGGCTGCTGGCGCGGACGTTCGGCATCACGGCGCCGTTCTGGTTCGGGTTCCTCGGCTCGGCGCTGCTGGTGGCGATCCTGTGGCGCCAGTTCGACAACATCGTGCACGCCGGGGACCATCCCGCGGCACCAGTCGCGGGACCCGACGGTGGAGCCGGGCCGCCCATTCCTGACAGCCCCTGACCGGTGGCCTGCGGTACCATCGCCCGCCCATGCCCGATCCGTCCCAGACTTCGCCCCTCATCACCGCCCGCGGCCTGACCAAGCGGTTCGGCGCGTTCACGGCCGTCGACGGGATCGACTTCGACGTCGCGCCCGGCGAGAGCTTCGGCTTCCTGGGTCCCAACGGCGCCGGCAAGACCTCGACCATGCGCATGATCGCGTGCGTCTCGCCGGTCACCGAGGGCACGCTCCGGATCCTCGACCTGGATCCGGCGGCCAACGGCGCCCGGATCCGCGCCCGGCTCGGCGTGGTGCCCCAGCAGGACACGCTGGACACGGAGCTCTCGGTCCGCGACAACCTCGTGATCTACGGCCGGTACTTCGGGCTGTCGCGCGCCGAGGCGGGGCGGCGGGCGGCCGAGCTGCTGGACTTCGCCCAGCTCACCGAGCGTGCCCAGGACAAGGTGGAGCCGCTGTCGGGCGGCATGAAGCGTCGCCTGACGATCGCCCGGGCGCTGATCAACGAGCCGTCGATCCTGCTGCTCGACGAGCCGACGACCGGGCTCGACCCGCAGGCCCGCCACCTGCTCTGGGAGCGCCTGTACCGGCTCAAGCAACGGGGCGTGACGCTCGTGCTCACGACGCACTACATGGACGAGGCCGAGCAGCTGTGCGACCGGCTGGTCGTGATGGACAAGGCCCGGATCGCCGCCGAGGGCTCGCCGCGGGAGCTGATCGAGCGCTACTCCACGCGCGAGGTGACCGAGCTCCGGTTCCCGGTCGGCGTCCAGGAGACGCTCGACGGGCAGCTGGACGGCCTGGGCCAGCGCGTGGAGCGGCTGCCGGACCGCGTCCTCGTCTACTCCGATGACGGCGAGGCGGCCGCGGTCGCCGCCCACCAGCGCGGCCTCCAGCCCGAGACCGTGCTCGTCCGGCGGAGCAGCCTCGAGGACGTGTTCCTGCGGCTGACCGGCCGCAGCCTGGTGGACTGAGCCGATGGCGCTCGCGGAGGCCCCGGGCCGCGCGCCCGCACCGATCCACCTGCGGGGCGAGGCGCTGCCCCGCCCGAGCGCCCTGCAGGCGGCGCTGGTCGCGTACGAGCACCAGCTGCTGCTCTACCTGCGCACCTGGCGGGGGTCGGTGTTCGGCAGCTTCGCCCAGCCGGTCCTGTTCCTGCTGGCGATGGGCGTGGGCCTCGGCTCGTACGTGGACCGGTCCGGGAGCGGTGCCCTGGGCGACGTGTCGTACCTCCAGTGGCTGGCGCCGGCCCTGCTCGCGTCCACGGTCATGCAGGGGTCCGCGTTCGAGGCCACGTTCCCGGTCATGGCCGGCTTCCGCTGGATCCGCCGCTACCACGCGATGTACGCGACGCCGCTCACGCCGTTCGCGATCGCGTTCGGCCAGATCGCCTGGGTCGCGACCCGGGCGACGATGGTGGGCGGGATGTTCGCGATCGTCATCGTCCTGTTCGGCGCCGCGCGCACGGCCGGCATCCTGCTCGCGATCCCGGTGGGCACGCTGACCGCGCTCGCGTTCGCGGGCCCGATCGCCGCCTTCATGTCCACCCAGCACGACACCAACGCGTTCAACTCGATCTGGCGGTTCGGCATCACGCCGCTGTTCCTGTTCTCGGGCACGTTCTTCCCGATCGAGACGCTGCCCGAGCAGCTCCAGCCCGTCGCCTGGATCCTGCCCCTGTGGCACGGCGTGGACCTGGCCCGGGCGCTCACCCTGGGCACGATCGGCGACGACCCGCTGCGCCATCTCGCGCACGTCGGGATCCTGGGAGCGGCGGCCGTGATCGGCGTGGTCGCGATGTTCGTCATGTTCCGCCGCCAGCTGGAGCGCTAGGCGATGGCCCAGGCGACCGCCCTCCTGCGCGTCCTGCCCGTCGGCATCGGCAGCCGCCGCTCGCTGCTGCTCATCGAGCGCAACGTCCTCATCTACCGGCGCGGCTGGATGGTGATCTTCTCGGGCTTCTTCGAGCCGCTGTTCTACCTGCTCTCGATCGGCCTCGGCATCGGCGGGATCGTGGGCGACGTGCCGGGGCCCACCGGCGAGGCGATCCCGTACGCGCTGTTCGTGGCGCCCGCGCTGCTGGCGACGGCGTCGATGAACGGGGCGATCGCCGAGTCCACGTTCAACGTGTTCTTCAAGCTCAACTTCCAGAAGACGTACGACGCGGTGCTCGCCACGCCCCTGGGGCCGGGTGACGTCGCGCTGGGCGAGATCGGCTGGGCGGTCATCCGGGCGACGCTGTACGCGATCGGGTTCGTGGTCGTGATCGCCGTGCTGGGGCTGGTCCGGTCGCCCTGGGTGCTGCTCGCGGTGCCGGCGGCGACGCTGCTCGCGTTCGCGTTCGCGGCGGTGGGGATGGCGGCGACCACGTTCATGCGCTCGTGGCAGGACTTCGACCTGATCCAGCTGGTCGTGCTGCCGCTGTTCCTGTTCTCGGGCACGTTCTACCCGATCAGCGCCTACCCGGAGCCGCTCCGGCTGCTCGTCCAGGTGACGCCGCTGTACCAGGGCGTGGACCTGATCCGCGCGCTGACCACCGGCGCGGTGGACCCCGGGATCGCCTGGCACGTGGCCTACCTCGCGGTCATGGGGCTGATCGGCCTGGCCGTCGTCGCGCGGCGCCTGGACAAGCTGCTGCTCAAGTAGTGCCGCGCGACCGCGCGCGTCGCGCTCGCCGGCACGGCCCTCCCATGCGTGCGCGGCGCTGCCTGCCATCGCCGCTGCCTGCCATCGCCGCTGCCTGCCAAGCAGAGACTCCGGGCTCCGGTCGCCCGACTGCGGCACCGGAAGCAGCGATCGACCCGGAATCGAGGCGCGGACAGGCGGATTCCGCGCCGAATGCTGCCTGGCAAGCAGCACCCACGGGATCCGACCCCGAGATCGCGGCGTGCCAGACAGGACCCGCGGCGGGCGGGGGGCGCGCAGCGGCTCGGCGGCGGCGAGCGGCACCGACGCGGGCACGGGCTCGAAGCCGCACCCGCGCCGGGTAGGATCGCGGGGTGCCCCACACGGATCCTGTCGCCGCCGTGACCGCGGCCCGCGACCTGCCCGCGCTCGACGCGGCGATCGTGGACTGCTTCGCCTGCCCCCGGCTGGTGGCCTGGCGGGAGGCGCAGGCGCGGACGAAGGTCGCCCGGTATCGCGACGAGCCGTACTGGGGACGCCCCGTCCCGGGCTACGGCGACACGCATGCCCGCATCCTGCTCGTGGGCCTCGCCCCGGCCGCGCACGGTGGCAATCGCACGGGCCGCGTGTTCACCGGCGACGCCTCCGGCGACTTCATGTGGCCCGCGCTCCATGCCACGGGCCTCGCGGATCGCCCGGTCAGCCGGCGCGCGGACGACGGCCTCAGCCTCCATCGGACGAGGGTCGCCGCCGCCGTCCGCTGCGCGCCCCCGGCCAACAAGCCCACGCCCGAGGAGCAGCAGCGGTGCCGCCCCTATCTCGTGCGCGAGCTCGCCCTGCTGCCGGACCTGCGCGTGATCGTCGCCCTGGGTGCCATCGGCTGGGACGCCGCGCTCCGTGCACTCGCCGCCTTCGGCCACCCGACGCCGGCGCCGCGACCTCGCTTCGGCCACGGGGCGGAGGTGCGGATCGGCCCGTTCACGCTGCTGGGCTCCTACCACCCCAGCCAGCAGAACACGTTCACGGGGCGGCTCACGCCGCCGATGCTCGAGGCCGTCCTCGCCCGGGCTCGCGCGATCGCGGATCGCTGATCGCGGACCGCTGACCGAACGTCCCGTACACTTCGCACCGCCCTATGACCACCGAACGCGACTTCTACGAGGTGCTCGGCGTCGAGCGCGGCGCCGGCGACGCGGAGATCAAGCGCGCCTTCCGCCGGCTCGCCCAGCAGTGGCATCCGGACGTCAACGCCGACGCCGAGGCCCAGGAGCGGTTCAAGGAGATCAACGAGGCCTACCAGGTGCTGTCCGATCCCCAGCGCCGGCAGGCGTACGACATGTTCGGCCGGGCGGGCGTGAGCGGGGCTGGCGGCGACGCCGGGTTCGGTGCCGGGTTCTCCGGCTTCTCGGACATCTTCGACGCGTTCTTCGGCGGGGCGATGGGCGGCACGGCGCGCCGGGCGCGGCCGACCACGGGCTCGGATCTCCGCTACGACCTCCGGATCACGTTCGAGGAGGCCGTCCTGGGCACGGAGAAGGAGATCGAGTTCCCGATGCTCGGGCGCTGCGACACGTGCGGCGGCACCGGCGCCAAGCCGGGCTCGACGCCGGTCGAGTGCCCCCAGTGCAAGGGTCGCGGCGAGATCCGATCGGTGCGCCAGACGATGCTCGGCCAGATGGTCAACGTGTCGCCCTGCCCGCGCTGCCGGGGCGAGGGGAAGATCGTCGAGGACCCGTGCGAGACGTGCCGTGGCGATGGCCGAACCGAACGGCGGCGCACGCTGCGGGTGACGATCCCCGCGGGCATCGACGAGGGGCACCAGATCCGGCTTTCGGGCGAGGGCGAGGTCGGCCCGCGCGGCGGCGCCTCCGGCAGCCTGTACGTGGCGGTCCACGTGGCGCCCCACCCGTCGCTCACGCGCGAGGGAACCGAGCTCGTCTACGAGGCGAACCTGTCGATCGCCCAGGCGGCGCTGGGCACCCGGATCGAGGTGCCGACGGTGGACGGCGAGCCCGCCGAGGTCGAGATCAAGGCCGGCACCCAGCCGGGCACGGAGATCCGGCTCCGGGGTCGCGGGGTGCCGAACCTCCGCCGGCAGGCGTCGCGCGGCGACCTCCACGTGATCGTCAACGTCGTCGTCCCCACGAAGCTGTCGAAGAAGCAGCGCGAGCTGCTCGAGGCGTACGCGAAGGAGTCCGGCGAGGCGGTGTCCGGGCCGGGCGGGCTGCGCGAGAAGCTGGGCCTGGGGTGAGCGAAGGGCCGCGGTTGAGCGACGGGCCCCTCGCGGCCATCGACCTCGACGCGGCCGCCGCGACGCCCGGCGCCTGGCTGGAGCTGTCCGTCGCCGCGGACCACGAGGCCGTCGAGGCCGTGTCCGAGATCCTGTCCCGCGCGGCACCGGGCGGGACCAGCGTGGAGCCGGCGTTCGAGCTCGTGGAAGAGGGGCTGGCCGCGCGCGTGGACCTCGCCCGGCCCGCGCTCGTTCGGGCGCACCTGCCGATCCTCGACCCGCCCGCCGTCCGGGCGGCGGTCACCCAGGCAGAGCGCGAGCTCGGCCACCTGCAGGCCTTCGGGCTGCGGCCGATCGGCGACCTCGCGGCGCACGTCGTGCTCGAGGCGGACTGGGCGAACGCGTGGAAGGCGCACTTCCCGGTGCTCCGGGTGGGGCGCCGGATCGTGATCCGGCCGACCTGGCGGCGCCACCGGCGACAGCCGGGCGACGTCGTCCTCGCCCTGGACCCCGGCATGGCGTTCGGGACCGGCCTCCACCCGACGACCCGGCTGTGCCTTGCGGCGCTCGAGTCGCTGGCGGACCGTGGCGTGCTCGCGGCGGGTGGCCCGGGCGGCGCGCCGGCCCGCGTCCTCGACGTGGGATCCGGCTCCGGGATCCTCTCGATCGCCGCGGCGCGCCTGGGCGCCCGCGAAGTGCTGGCGGTGGACGTGGACCCCATCGCCGTGGACGCGACGGCCGCCAACGCCCGCCGCAACCGGCTGGCGCGGCTCGTGCGGGCGCGCGAGGGGAGCGCGCCGAGCGGCGAGGGGCCGTTCGACGTGGTGCTGGCGAACCTCATCGCCTCGCTGCTAATCAGCCTCGCGGACGGCCTGGTCGCGGACGTGCGGCCGGGCGGCGTGCTGCTGGCGTCGGGGATCTTCGAGAACCGCGAGGCGGACGTGGTCGCCGCCTTCCACGCGCGCGCCCTGGAGGTCGCGGGCCGGAGCGCCGAGGGGGACTGGGTCGCGCTGGAGCTCCGGCGCCCGGGCTGAGCTCCGGCGCCCGGGCTGAGCTCCGGCGCCCGGGCTGAGCTCCGGCACCCGGGCTGAGATCCGGCACCCGGGCTGAGATCCGGCACCCGGGCTGAGATCCGGCGCCCGCGCGCCGCGCTTCGCCTCGGCGCCCGAGGGCTGTGCATCCGGAGGTACATTCGCGACCCTGTCGGAGCCCGACGGGACCGCCGTGCACAATCCTGTGCATCAGGCGGTACACGGTGGTCGGCCGCAACCGTGTCGCTGGCCCAGCCTGTACGGCTGGACGCACAGAACCTGCCCGCTGGCGCCCGGGTGTACGTCCAGATGCACACGGGACCCTGGGATGTGCACTGGATGCACATTCCGAGCCGGCTGGGCCCGGCCAAGGGGCCGCGGACCGGGCGGGCCGCGGGCGCCGAATTTCGGGATCGGGGCCGACGGGCCGCGAGAGCCGGCGAGCCGCGAGGGCCGACGGGCCGCGCCGGAGCCCTGCGCTAGGATTCACGGCCCGATGCCGGACCTGTCCTCGCTGTTCCCCGCGATCCTCGCCACGCACATCACGCTCGCGATCGCGCTGTTCGTGCCCAGCCTCCTGCTGCCGTTCACGCTCCGCAACCGGTCGGTGGCGCCGGGCGCCGCGGCGGAGCCCCCTGGCGCCCTGGTCAGCGGGCTGCTGTGGGTCCAGGCGCACGGGACCGTGGTCATCGGCGGCGGCCTGGCGCTCACGGGGATCGCCATGATTGCGGTGCTGGGTCCGCGCATGCTGGAGCAGCCCTGGCTCCTGGTCAGCCTCGCGATGTACGCGATCACGGCCGTCATCGCGTTCGTCGTCCAGCGGCCCACCCTGCGCCGGCTCCAGGCGCGTGACGGCATCGTCACCGACGCGGACCGCGCGGCCTGGCGTGAGCGCGCCCGCCGGCAGCGGTACATCGCCTACGCGATCACGTCCGCCGTGGGGTTCATCGCATTCCTGATGTCCACGAAGCCCGCGCTGTGGTGACGTCGCGCGCGGCCGCGGCGCGGAGCGGGGCCTCCGCCGGCCGCCCCCGCACCGCCGCGATCCGGAGCGGGGCCCCCGCCGGGCGCCCACGCTCGGCCGCCATCGTCAACCTCGGCTGCAAGGTCAACCAGTCCGAGATGGAGGCGGCGGCCCGGCTCCTGCGCGAGGCCGGCGTGCCGCTGCTGGACCCCGACCGCGCCGCGGACCTCTACCTCGTCAATACCTGCACCGTGACGTCGATCGCGGACGAGAAGTCGCGCGCCGCCGTCCGACGCGCCCGGCGGGCGAACCCCGACGCCCGGATCGTCGTCACGGGCTGCTCGGTCGAGGTCGGCGCGGAGGCGTTCGCGGCCATGGATCCCGCCGCCCGCCTCGTGACCAACGAGGCGAAGGCCGGCCTCCTGCGCGAGCTCGAGGCCATGGTCGCGCTGGGCGCGCCCGACGAGCGGCCGCACGGCCCGCTCGACGCCGCGCTGCCCACCCTGTCGGGCGTGGAGGCCGCCGGAGCCGCGGGGATCGACGGCATCGCCGACGACCGTGCCTCGGTCGAACGGACCCGCGCCTTCGTCAAGGTCCAGGACGGCTGCTCGTTCTTCTGCACGTACTGCATCATCCCCCGGGCCCGCGGCGCCGAGCGGAGCCTCGAGCCGGACGTCGTGCTCGCCGACGTCCGCCGGGCGCTTGCGGCCGGGCACCGGGAGATCGTCCTCACGGGCATCAACATCGGCACCTACGACGGCGGTTGGTCGGAGCGGGGGGCGCGCGGCAGCCACGCCCGGAGCGCCCTGACGCTGGCGGGCCTGGTGCGCCGGATCCTCGCCGAGACGCCCGTGGAGCGGATCCGCCTCAGCTCCATCGAGCCCCAGCACGTGGACGACGAGCTGGTCGAGGCCTGGGTCGATGGCGCGCCGCGCACGCTGCCCCACCTCCACCTGCCGCTCCAGTCCGGCGACGACGGCGTGCTCCGCCGGATGGGCCGCCGGTACGCGGCCGCGGACTACGCGCGCGTCGTGGCACGGGCGCGGGCGGCGATCCCCGGCGTCGCGGTCCACGCGGACGTGATCGCGGGCTTTCCGACCGAGGATGGCGCCGCGTTCGCGCGCACGGTGGCGCTCGTGCGGGAGCTCCATCTGGCCGGGCTGCACGTGTTCCGGTACTCGGCCCGGCCGGGCACGCCGGCGACCCGCATGGCGGGCCAGGTGGACGAGCGGACGAAGAAGGCGCGCGCGGGCGAGCTGCTGGCGGTGGGCGCGGACGCGCGCGCGGCGTGGGCGCGGGCGGGGCTCGGGACCGTGACCCGGGTGCTGGTCGAGAGCCGGCTCGAGAACGGCCGCTGGGTGGGCCACGCGGAGGACCACGTGCTCGTCGCGGTGACGCCGCGCGCGGGCGACCCGGAGGACCTGGAGAATGCGATCCTGACGGTGCGCCGGACGGCGATCGACGGCGAGTCGGCCGACCGCGTCACCGGCGAGGTCCTGGCCGTCGACCCGGCGCCGCGCTCGCTGCGCGTGCCGCTGCCCGTGCTCGCCGGCTCGCCGGCACCGATCGGAGGCGCCCATGTCGGCTGACTGCCTGTTCTGCCGGATCATTGCCGGCGAGATCCCGGCCACCAAGGTCCACGAGGACGACGAGATCCTGGTCATCCGCGACATCGGACCCAGGGCCCCCACCCACGTCCTCCTGCTCCCGAAGGCGCACATCGCCTCGGCCGCTGACCTCACCACGGCCGACGGGCCGATGCTCGGGCGGCTGTTCGAGGTCGCCGCGGCGGTCGCGCGCGCCGAGGGCCTCGACGGGGGCTGGCGGCTGGTGTCCAACGTCGGTCCGGACGCCGGCCAGTCCGTGCCACACCTCCACGTCCACCTCCTGGGCGGGCGCCCACTCGGCTGGCCGCCCGGATGACGGCCGCACCGAGCCCGGACGCCGCGCCGGACAGCGGGCCCGGCCGCGGCGGACCCCCGATCTGGTTCGCGCTGTTCGGCATCGGCGGGCTGGCCGCGGGGGTGCTGCTGATCGCGGCCCAGGTCCTGGGCCTCGGCACCGGCGGCGCGACCGCACCCGCGACCCTCGCACCCGCCGGTGAGGCGGCCGCGAACACGCGGGACGTGGTCCTCGCGACGCTCCAGGGCGCCGCGTTCCAGGTCCAGGACCCGCAGACCGCCTACCGTCCCGGCGAGAGCCCGGCCCTGGTCGCCGTGCCGCGCGTCGTGCTCCAGGCGGTGCTGCCGGCCGATCCGGGCGCCGGGTACGTCGTGATCTACGAGCTGCCGACCAGCGGCGAGGCGGACTCGGTCGGGCGCGACTTCGCCGCCTACCTCGCGTCGGGCACGGGCGCCATCCAGTACCCGCGCGACGCGCAGTTCGTGCTCCGGCGGCTGGGCCGGACGCTCGTGTTCTGCCCGTGGTCGCCGTCGGTCTCGCCGGACCCCGAGGTGGCCCGCCTCGCGGCCACGCTGGGCACGATCGGGGAGCCGGTCGCCGCCCCCTGAGCCGGTCGCCGCCCCCTGAGCCGGTCGCCGCCCCCTGAGCCTCAGCCCCCCGCGTCGCCCACTGGCAGCGGCGTGTCCACCGCCGCCCAGCTGCGGACGAGGTCGCGCTTGACCTTGAACGTGAGGGTGCGCGGGAAGTCCGCGTCGGGCCACAGTCGCCAGCCGGCGATCCGCTGGTTGGGGCCCAGTGTCTGGTTGGCGGCCTTCACCGCGGCCTCGATCTCGCGCCGCAGGTCCTCCGGCGGGACCACGTCGATCGCCGCGATCGCCTTCGGGTCGCCCGGGACGGCATGCGTGCGCGGCGAGAGCACCACGGCCTCGATCCGCCCGGGCTGCGTCTCGATCGCCACCGAGTCGCGGATCCCGGCCACCCGCAGCGCGTTCTCGATGTCCTCCGGGAACACGTTGAAGCCGTTGGGCAGGACGATGATGTCCTTCTTGCGGCCATGCAGGTGGAGCCGGCCCTTCTCGTCCAGCTGGCCGAGGTCGCCGGACCGGTACCAGCCGTCGTCGGTCATCGCGGCGGCCGTCGCCTCGGGGTCCTCCCAGTACCCCTTGAACAGCGTGGGGCCGCGGAACTGGATCTCCCCGTCGTCGGCGATCCGCATCTCGACGGGCTTTGGCGGCCAGCCCACGCAGCCGAGCGGATGATCGTCCATCGTCGTGCACGATCCGGCCGCCGTCTCGGTGGCGCCGTACCCCTGGAGGACGATGACGCCGAGGTCCTCCCAGGCCTGCTGCAGCGCCGGCGGCAGGAAGGCTCCCGCCGTCGCGAACAGCCGTAGCCCGCCGCCGAACTGCTCGTGGACGCTGCGGAACAGCCAGCGTCGAGCCCGCATCGGCAGCAGCCGCGCGATCCG
This sequence comes from Chloroflexota bacterium, assembly GCA_040755495.1. Classification (GTDB taxonomy): domain Bacteria; phylum Chloroflexota; class Limnocylindria; order Limnocylindrales; family CSP1-4; genus CAIXZV01. The sequence goes on along the minus strand of JBFMAT010000040.1, from coordinate 23,510 downwards.
CCGCAGCCGGTTGAACGCCGCGGTCCGCCCCTGCTTGTCGACCTCGCGCTCGATCGCGCTCCAGAACACGTCCACGATCTGTGGCACGAGGAGCATCGTCGTGACCCGGTGCTCGCGGATGGCGTCGAAGATGACCCGCGGGTTCCGGCTGCGGACATACAGGATGTCGGCGCCGACACCGAGCGCGTAGTACAGGGTCACCGCCTGCTCGAGCAGGTGCGAGAGCGGCAGGATCGAGACCATCCGGTGGTCCATCGGGTTGATGATCCCGTGGAACGACTGGGCGCCGGCGAGGACGTTGCCGTGGGTCAGCGTCACGCCCTTGGGGTTGCCGGTGGTGCCCGAGGTGAACACGAGCTCGAAGACCTCGTCCGGCGAGGGACGCTCCCAGGCATCGAGCCGGGCCTCCCAGTCCGCCGGGAACGTGTCGTCCGGGTCCGCGGTCAGGTCCTCGACGATCGTCGTGGGAAAGCGGTCGAGGCGCACCTCGCGCGGATCGGGTGCATCGCGGCCGCTGCCGAGGATCAGCCGGACCGCGCCCGATCGCTCGATGATGCGGCTCACGGCGTCCGCGGCCATACGGGCATCAAGCGGGACGAAGATCAGGCGCGCGTACATCGCGCCGAAGTAGGCGGCGGGCAGCGCCGGCGTCGAGGGCGACCAGGTCAGGATCCGGTCGCCCGGGTTGAGTCCCATGGCGCGCAGGCGCCAGGCGGCGATCCGGCTGCGGTGGAGGAGCTCGAGGTAGGACCAGTGCCACGTCGTGCCGTCGTCGCGGCGGAGCCCCAGCGCCGGCCGGTCCGCGTATCGCTGCGCGCAGGACTCGAGGAGCTCGGTGAGCGTCTCCATGGTCGGCTGATCCTAGTCGCTGCAGGCGGGCGATGTACGGGCCGGGCGCCCCCCACGTGGCCGGCCCGTCACATCGATGACGCCCGGTCGGGGCGAGCGTTGCACGGCCGCTCAGCCCCGGACCCGCGCCCCTGGCTCCAGCGTGATCTGCAGCCGGACCGTGCCGCCGGGCGGCACCACGACATGCCCCCGACCGACCTCCTCCCAGCCGTCGGGGACCGGTGTCATGACGAGGATCGTCCAGCCGCCGGGCGAGCAGGGGAGCTCGAACCGGCCGGTGCCAACCCCGTAGCCGATGTCGCCGACCCCGCACTCGCCGGGTCCATCCGCCTCCCACTGGAGCATGAGGTCGTTGCGCCCGGGCACGGGCTTGCCACCCGCCATGACCACGGTCCCCTCGATCGTCCCGCGGGGGAGGAGGAAGATGCCCGTCCCATCCGAGTCGACCCGCAGGATGTCCGGGCCCACCCCGTAGTGCAGCAGGATCTGGGCCCCGATCGCCGGATTGGCGCTCGAGACCTGGAGCGAGACGAGGTTGTCGATGATCTCGGTGCCCGCGCTGAGGGGCAACGCGCCCGCGCCCTTCATCCAGTCCCAGTCGGCGCCGATCCGGTCGACGAGGTCGTCGAGCTCCTGCTCGGTGTGGCGGACCTGGCGGACCTCGAGCGGGCCCCAGCCGCCGAGGCGCTCGAGGACCCGGACCCGGTGCATCTCGGGCGTGGCCGTCCACAGGGCGACCACGACGTGCCGTGGCTGGTCGATGTACACGCCGCCGTACGCCTCGGGAACGGTCTGGGCGTAGGCCTTGACGGCTGCCGCCACGGTGCCGAGGTCGACCTGGCGCCTGGTGAACTCGGCGTCCTCCTCGGGGAGCATTGGGACGTCGAGCGTGAACGTGGTCGCCCGCGGGTCGGCGGCGACCTGCTCCACCCACGCGCGGTCCGACCGGAGCCCGAACACCTCGCGCTGGTGGATCGCGTACGCGATCTCGGGGGAAACGGGTTCGGGGGTTTCGGTCGGGGACGACGGAGACGACGGCGAGACCGGGGTTGCGGGGCTGCATGCGGCGACGACGGCGACGACGGCGACGAGGATCGCGGCTGCCACAAGCATGGTCCGCTGCCGACGCGCTGTCGTGAGCATCAGGCCTCCATCATCCCGCGCGTGCTGTCGTGACGCGCGCGGCGAGCGGCCGGTGACGCCGAGGCGCGCACGGGCAGGCCGGCCGGCGCGACCTGCCGCGGGGCCGGTCGTCCGGGTACGTCAGGTACGTCCGGTCGGCCAGCGACCGAACGAGCGCGCGGCGAGACGGATCCGTCGCCCGGCGCCGCGTTCATTGCGCCGGACGTGCCCCGCGTGCATCAGACCCGGCGGCCGGCGGTCGGATCGTCGCACCGTGCGCCCGTTGGGTCGCCTGGCGACCGACCGGAGCACCTCCGCACACGAGGCCGAACGGCGTTTGACCACCGTCCAGTGCGCGCGTACACTCCGGCGGCCTGCCGACAGGCTGGGCGCCTCGTGCGCGCGTGCCTGCCGGGACGCCCCTGCGCCGTCGGGCATCGCGCGCGGGAGCGGGTGCGAGACTCCTGCCCGAGGAGGTGAACCGGGATTGGCCGAAGTCCGAGTGGGTGAGAACGAGACGTTCGAGAGCGCCCTCCGCCGCTTCAACAAGAAGATCCAGCAGAGCGGCATCCTCGCGGAGGCTCGCCGGCGCGAGCACTACGAGAAGCCGTCGGTGAAGCGGAAGCGCAAGGAAGCGAAGCGCAAGAAGAACGCACGCGCGAGCCAGGGCTGAGCGCCGGACCGCGGACCCGCCACGGGGCAGGGCTGCGGACCGGGACTGTGATACCCGACGCGTCGACCGGGACCGGGATCCCGGTTCCCCACCATCGGCGCAGCTCGCGGGCACGGCCCAACCGTCGGGCACAGCGACGGAGCCGTGACACCCGAGGAGCCATCCGGTGACCCTTCGCGAACGACTCCACGACGACACGATCGCAGCGATGCGGTCGGGTGACGTGCTGCGCCGCGACGTGCTGCGCATGGCGCAGAGCGCGATCTACAACGTGGAGAAGGCGAAGCGGACGACCCTCTCCGAGGACGACGTCCTGGGCATCGTCTCGCGCGAGGTGAAGACGCGCCGCGAGAGCGTGGAGGCGTTCCGGGGCGGCGGGCGCGAGGACCTCGCCACCAAGGAGGAGGCGGAGATCGCGATCCTCCAGGGCTACCTGCCCCAGCCGCTGACCGAGGACGAGCTGCGGGCCCTCGTGGACGAGGGCATCGCGGCCACCGGGGCGGCCGGCGCGCGCGACCTGGGCAAGGTCATGGGCTGGCTGTCGCCCCGGATCCGCGGCCGGGCGGACGGCAAGGTCGCGTCCGGCCTCGTGGCACAGGCGCTGGCGCGCGCGGACCTCGTCGCGCACGACGGGGCCCACTGAGGCCCGCGACCCGCCATGCTCGCCCGATCCGAACCCGCCGGCCGCTTCACCCGCCGCGACGCCTGGCGCCTGCTGGGCGCGTCGCTGCTGCTGGTCGCCGCCATGTCGGTGATCCTGGGCCTTGACTTTCCGCCCGCCCAGACCCAGCTCGAGGTCGGCAAGCCGGCGCCCGCGATCGTGTTCACGCCCCGGGCCGGGCAGTACGAGAGCGACGTCCTGACGGAGGCCGCCCGCCAGGCGGCACGCGACGACGTCCCGGACCAGTACGACTTCACGGCCGCGCAGGCGGAGGCGATCGCCGGCCAGCAGGCGCGCGAGTTCGAGCGGCTGGTCAAGCCCATCGATGCCGCCTTCGGCGACGAGGTGACGCCGGAGGACCGCGTGCTGCTCCTCGAGCGCGCGATCCCAGGGTTGTCCGCCGAGCAGCGGGCCACGCTCGTCGCGCTCGAGCCGGAACGCTGGACCGTGCTCCGGACCGAGGCCGCCCGCGTCCTGGACACGCTGCTGCGCACGGAGCTCAAGGAGCCGCAGGTTCCGGTTCTCCGCGCCGGGCTGGCCGGCCGGATGTCCACCGAGCTCACGGTGGACGAGCGGCAGCTCGCCGCGGCCCTGCTCGCGGATCTCGTGGTCGCCAACTCGTCCTACGACCCCGAGCTCACCGAGACCCGCCGCGACCAGGCGGCATCCGCGGTCGAGCCGGTGATCCGGGAATGGGAGGACGGCGAGGTCATCGTCCGCGTCGGCGAGCGCGTGAGCGACGAGGCACTCGAGGCGATCGACTACTTCGGGCTCAACACCGGCGGGCTCGACGTGGCCCGCCTGATCGGGTTCGTCGTGCTGTCGATCCTGGTCGTGGGCCTGCTGCTGACCTGGACCTGGCGCTTCCGCCGCGAGTTCTGGCACCGCAACAACGTGCTGCTGCTGTTGGCGCTGCTGCTGCTGGTCGCCGTGTTCGCGCTCAAGCTCACCGCGGACCGTGCCTGGCTCCCGTACGCGCTGCCGCTGGCGGCGGTCGGGATGCTGCTCACCGTGCTCCTCGACGCCGGGGCGGCGATGGTGCTGACCGCCCTGGTCGCCGTGCTCGCGGCTGCGGTCAACGGGGCCGGCCTGGAGCTCGCCGCGTACATGCTGATGGGCGGCATTGCCGGCATCGTCACCGTCCGCCGCGGGGAGCGGCTCGCGGTGTTCGTACAGGCGGGCTTCGCCGTGTTCATCGTCAACGTGCTGGTGGTGGCGACGTTCGCGCTGCTGGGCGACCAGGACGTCCAGGGCCTGCTGCAGCTGCTGGGCGCCTCGGCGGTGTCGGCGGGCGGCGCGGCGGTGGCGGCCGTCGGCAGCTTCGCGGTGATCGGCTCGGTGTTCGGCATCCTCACCGTGTTCCAGCTGCTGGAGCTCGCGAACCCGTCCCAGCCGCTGCTGCGCCGGCTGCTGGTCGAGACGCCGGGCACCTACCACCACTCGCTGATGGTGGGCAACCTCGCGGAGCGGGCGGCGGAGGCGATCGGCGCCGACACCCTGCTCGCCCGGGTCGCCGCCTATTACCACGACGTGGGCAAGCTCTCGAACCCGCCCGCGTTCATCGAGAACCAGGCCGGCGGCGACAACATCCACGACGAGCTGGACCCGGAGACGTCCGCGCAGCTGCTCAAGAGCCACGTGAGCGAGGGCATCGAGATCGCGTACCGGTCGGGGCTGCCCAAGGCGCTGATCGCGTTCATCCCGCAGCACCACGGGACCGCGGTGATGTCCTACTTCCACGCCCGGGCGCGAGAGCAGGCGGCGGCGCCGTACGGAGGCCTCGAGACGGCCGAAGGCCGCAAGGCGGCCGACGCGGTGGCCGCTGCGAAGTTCCGCCACGGCGGGCCGAAGCCGCAGACGCGCGAGGCGGCGATCATCATGCTCGCCGACTCGGTGGAGGCGTCCGTCCGCTCGCTCGCGTCGCGCGACGAGCCGGCGATCCGGGCGATGGTGTCGCGGATCATCGAGGAGCGCATCTCGGACGACCAGTTCGACGAGTGCGACATCACGCTGCGCGACATCGAGCTCATCCGCGAGGCGTTCGTGGGCCAGCTGCTGGGCATGTACCACCAGCGGATCGCCTACCCGCAGAACAAGGTGGTGGAGCTCGAATCGCGGCGCGCATCGGGGGAGCGGTAGGCTCCCGTCCCGCGCCGCGCCGGACGGACCGGGCGGGCGTACCGTGGGGGCGTGCAGAGCCTGTACCTCGGCCCGTGGCGGATCGATGTCGAGCGGCGTGACGGCGTCCCGCGGCTGCTCCCCGCGACCGCCCTCGCCCGGGCGATCGTCGCGGCGCTCGAGGCGGCCGGTGCCCCGCCCCCGGCCTCGCTGGGCCTGGTCCTCGCCGACGACGCGGAGCTCGCCGGCCTCAACGAGCAGCACATGGGCACGCACGGCCCGACCGACGTCCTCTCGTTCCCGCTGCTGCCGCCGGATGTGTTCCCACCGCACCCCGGCAAGTCCGCCGTCGTGGGTGCGGCAGCCGCGGCCACGCCCAACGAGCCGTTCGCGCTGCCGCCGGGCACCCGCCGGCACCTGGGCGACGTGGTCGTGTCCGTGGAGCGGGCGATCGACCAGGCCGCCGCCGGGCGCGGCGGGCAGACCGGTGACGTGCGCTGGGACGCGCGCGACGAGCTGCGCCTGCTGGTGACCCACGGCACGCTCCACGTCTGCGGCTGGGACCATGCCGAGCCGCGAGAGGAGGCCGCGATGCGCGCCCTGGAGCAGACGCTGCTCGCTGCGTCCCGGGGGTGACCGGGCAACCGATCGACCCGTGGCCGCCGATGCCGCCACGGACCCGGGCTCAGCCCCCGAGCCCCTGGATCGTCACCTCGAACGCGGGCAGGACCGTCCCCTGCGTCGGCACGAGCGAGGACTGCAGCACCGCGGGCTCCCAGCGGTAGGCGCCCGGCGTCACCACCCGGGCCAGGTAGCGAAGCGTCTGGACCGGCCGTTTCGGGTTCCGGTACACGCAGAAGTCGACCCGCTGGCCGACCACCCGCCAGGGTCGCTCGGCGAAGCGGCTCGGGATCCCCTCGTCCTCCTCGGCCTCCTCCCAGCGCCCGGACGTGCCGATCGGCACGAGGCCCGAGGGCGCCAGGTCCGTCAGCCGCCAGCACTCCTTGTCCGCCTCGGGGCCGAGCGCCACCTGGAACGTGACGACCACGGTCTGGGTCGGGCCGATCGTCCCGGACGGCGTCACCGTCCGGGTCACGGTCTGGGCCGCCGGCGGGGTGAGGTCGCCGGCCTGGACGGGGCCGTCCCACTCCGAGAGAACGAGCACCGAGCCGCTGACCGGGTCGATCCGCAGGCCGGCCCGCTGGGCGGGCGTGACCGCGAACGTGACCGGGTCGTCGCCCGTGATCGTGCGCTCGGTGCGCGTGCCGTCGATCGTCACCGCGGCCACGGCCGTGGCCTTGGGCATCCGGTCCGCCCAGTAGCGGGCCGCGATGGCCCGCTCGAGATCGACCAGGGCATCGACCGGCGGGTGATCGGCGATCTCGGCGTCCATGGCGGCCGCCATCGGGTCGCCGAGGGCCGCCGCGACGACGGCCAGCCGTGCCGTAACGATCGCCGTCTCGTCGGCGGTGCCCACCTTGACCCGGACCCACGGCCCGAGCCGCTCGCCGAAGCGCCCGAGCAGGTCGAGGTAGATCTCGCGGGCGAGGGCGTCGTCGCCCACGGCCAGCGCGGCCAGCGCGACCGTCGTCCGCTGGGTCGGCGTGAGCGCCCCGTGTGCCGCCGCGGCCGTGACCTCGGCGAGGGACGCGTCACCGAGCGCGGCCCGCATGAGCAGCGCGTACAGCACGCGATCGTCGGGCATGCCGCTCTCGCCGCCATCGCCGAGATCCTCGAGATACCAGCGGAGGCCGTCGCGGTTGATACGCGGGTCGCCCGAGAAGGCCGCCATCGCCGACAGCTCGAGGTCGGGTGCGGCGTAGGGCAACAGCGCGACCCCCTGATCGGCCTGGAACGGCAGCAGGTCCGGCTCGGGCAGGCCCGGGCTGTCGGGGATCCCGAACTCGTCCGCCAGCAGGTCGCGGGCGATGGCCGCCGCGAGCGCCCGGTCGGCCCGGTACGGCTCGGCGACGGCGAGCTCGCGGAGGAGCGGTACCACGCGACCGCGGCCGGCGTCCACCAGCGTCACGCGGGTGAGGCCCGAGCCCCCGTCGACCGTGGTCCCGGCAACGAGCTCGACGGACGCCGTGTGCAACCGGATCGCCCGCGTCTCCACGACGTCGAACGACCGGATCAGCGCGTCGGACCGGATACTGGACCCGGATCCCGTGGACGCCTCGATCCGCAGCCGGTGCGTCCCCACCGTCAGTCTCGGCAGCGTCACCTCGACCGGCTGGAACGCCGTGCCCTGGGCCGTGGCGACGGCCATCGGCAGGGTGTCGGAGGAGACCAGGAACGTGACCGGGTCGCCCGCCGCGAGGGCGGTCCCGTAGGCGCGCAGCCGGATCACCGGCCGGTCCACGGCTAGGTACTCGGGCGCGACGACGGCCTCGGCGAAGAACGGCAGGCCGACGGGGATGGACACCGCGCCGCGGCCCGCGAGCAGGTCGGGTGTCACGGCGGAGGCCAGGACCCGCCACGAGGTGAGGTCGTCCGAGAGGTCGAACGTGACGCTCGCGCGCCCGTCCGCCCCGGTGGTCACGATCCGGGCCAGGAGCCAGTCGCGGAAGTCGGTCCGATCGCCGCCGCCGCCCGTGGTGTCCCCGCCCTCTTTGCCGCCGCCGTAGCGCGGGTCCGGGCTGGCGTGCGACCAGGCCGACGCGCGCAGGCCGCTGCCCGTCGACGCGTACAGCTCGCCCAGGGGGTCGTCCACGCGGGCCGCCCCGATCGTGAACAGCTTCTCGTCGATCGCGCGCACGAACACGGAGGCGGACACGGGCCGCCCGGACGCGTCGAGCGTCCGGATCGAGATCGTCGCCACGTCACCCGGCTCGTAGCGCCCGCGATCCGCGGTCAGCCGGACGTCCAGCGACCGGTCCGCCAGGTGCAGGGTGGCGTCGAAGTTGCCCGGGTCGACCTCGTAGCCGGTGCCGGTGAACCGGATGCCGGCGATGTGCGCGTTGGGGACGAGCGCCCGGGTGAACCTGGTGGAGAACCGTGCGCTGTCCTGGACCGACACGCTCCGCAGCCCGCGCGCCATGACGGCGAACAGGTACCGGCTCACCTGCGGGTCCTCGATCCCGTTCCGGAACCGGACGCTGATGGTATCGCCCACGTGGTACTCGCCGAAGCCGTCGCCCGTCGACGTCGAGGCCACGTACGGCATGGTGGCCTCGTACGAGCGCTCGGCCCACGCATGGGACAGGTTCGAGATCCGCCGCCCGCCCTCGTCCGTGTACCGGGCCCGGACCTCGTACCAGCGATCGCCACCGGTCACCGTCATCGACGTCGCGAACGTCCCGTCGGCGCGGGTGGTCACCCGCCGGGTGCCGAGGTCGACCTTGCGCTCGCTGACCTCGTACACGGGCACCGTCCGCTTCGCGATGAAGTCGTACCGGGTGCCGATCCGGCGGACGATCGGGATGACCTCGGTCACCTGCAGCACCACGCTCGCCCCGGCGCGTGGGTCGCCGCGCGGGTCGACGGCCCACAGGTCGGCGCCCGGCTCGTCGTAGCGATCGAACACGACGTCATGGACGGCGCCCCGGACGGCGAGGCGCCGGCCCGCCAGCGTGCCGTCGCAGTCCAGCACCGCGGTGGACCGGAAGACCATGATCGGCAGGTCCGCCGCCACGTCGCCCTCCTCGGGCTCGTTGGCCCGGACGTAGGCGCCCACCTCCGACCACTGCTGGACGTCGTCGTCCTCGGGCTCGCCCAGGCGCATCGCCAGCGACGAGGTCGCCTCGCCCGCCGTGTCGGTCGCCCGGATGTTCGGGACGGCGCCCGTGTCGTCGTCCTCGTCGCTCGAGCTCAGGAACCGCAGGTCGGCGCCCACGACGGGCGTGCCCTCGTAGAACGTGGCGGTGGCCGTCACGGGGATGCTGGTGCCGGTGAGGACGGCCCGGTGCGGCGTGGCCAGGGCGATCCGCCAGGCCGGCTTCGCGATCGGGCCGATGTCCAGCCACGACGTCGCGACGACGGTCCCGCCGACGCGCACCGACACGGTGTAGCTGCCGGCCGGGACGTCGGCGTAGGACAGCCGGGCGAGGAACGCGCCACTCGCGTCCGGCGTCGCGGTCGCCGATGCGATCGCCGGCTTCGCGGCCATGCCGCCGTCGTCATCGGCGAGCAGGCGCACGTTGACCGCGCGCGGCACGTCGAGCGTGTCGCGATCGCGGACGACGCCCCACACGTTGATCGTGTCCGAGACGCGGTACCGCTCGCGGTCGAGCGTCAGCAGGTGCCACCAGTCGTCGTCGTCGTCGCCGCCGCAGTCGTAGCAGGACCGGGTCGGCGCGAGGGGCAGGAACACGGTCCGGGCGCCCGCCCGGACGATCGCGAACGCGTCCGCCGCGTCCTCCTCCCCGCCGGCGACGAGCGAGGCGGGCGACCGCCCGACGACCAGCCCCTCCGCGTCGGTGCGCCCGAATGACCGGCCGGCGATCGACACCCGCGCGCCGGCCACCGGCTGGTTCGTGCGCAGGCTGTTCACCCACACGAGGCTCCGGGTCGCGCTCACCAGCGAGATGGCAGCGAGGTCGGTCACCTGGAGGACCGTCTGCCGCGAGATGCCCGCGTGCGTCATCGTGACGACGTACCAGCCGGCGGGTAGCGCCTTGGGGATGCGGAACCAGGCGGCGGACTCGTCCTCGAACGGGTGGAGGCGGAGCGTGCCGCGGACGACGAGGCCGAGCGATGCCGTGCGCACCGGGGTCGTGCTCGTGCGGACCGTCCAGTCGGGGGCCGCGCGGAGGCGGCGGTAGGCGTCGATGGCCGCGCTGAGGCCGGGCAGGCGATGCACCCGGACGGCGAGCTGGGTGACCTTCTCAGCCGGTCCCTGCTGCTCGTCATCGTCCTCCGCATCGAGGCGGACGCTGACGATCGGCCGCTCACCGGTCGCGGCGTCGAACAGCGACCGGGCGGCGGTCATATGGACGCGTGAGACCTTCGCGCCCGTGGTCTCGAACCGGATCACCTCGTCCTCGGCGAGGGTCATGCCCGTCCCGGGCAGCGGCAGGCCGTGCCGGACGGTCACCGTGTACAGCGTGTTGCGGGCCAGCGGGCGGGCGGGCACGAACACGAAGGTGAGGCCGTGCTGCTCGATGCGGCCGGCCACGTCCGGCGAGATGGTGAGGTGGGACCGGAGCTCCGTGAGCTCGACGCCGGGCTGGTCGAAGGTGATCTCGATCCCGGTGTCCCGCGGGACGTCGGACGTGGCATCACCGGGCAGGGTGGACGCGACCCGCAGCGGCCAGGCGGCCTGGACGGCCCACGCCGCCTCGGTCGTCCCGTCCGCCCGGAGCAGCTCGAAGCGGTAGACCTGGCCTCGGCGGAGCGGTGCGGCGGGTCGCAGGAGGGCCGTGTCGCCGCTCACGTCGGCCACGCGGAGCTCGAGGGCGGGCGTGGCGACCAGGCGCTTCGCGAGCTGGCGCACCGGCGTCCCGGCGAGGCTCGTCAGGCGGAAGGCCGTCTTCGGGTTGACGCTGGCCGGTCCCGTATTCGTGGCCACGAGGGTGGCGACCCGCGCCAGGACCGGCAGGTCAAGCCGGGTCCAGCCGGCGGTCCCGGGGGAGCTCGTGGGCAGCGGCGTGATCCCCGGCGTGGCCTGGGACGAGGCGGCCGGTGACTGGACGTGGGTGGCGCTCGGCGAGGCGGGCGGCGCCGTGGGTGCCGGCGAGGCGCACGTCGCGACCAGCGACGCGATCACGAGGAGGACGGGCAGGGCGCCGAGCCTCCGGTCGCTCCTCGGGGGGATCGATGCTGGACGCCGAAGGATGACGCCGCTCATGTCCATGCTCCCGGCCGCCGAATGGCAGAGGTTGGGCCGGCGGCCGTCGGTGTGACGCCCCGGGGTGGTGGCGCGTTACACCCAGCGGCCAGCGGCCGGCGGCCGGCGGTGCGCACCGCCGGCCGCGTGCGGGTGCCGCTCGCCGGAGCTCAGGACTCCGTGACGAACCAGCCGACGTAGGTCCGGGCGGTGTTCGACGCGACCTTGGTGAGGTAGATCCGCGCCTTGCCCGGCGTCGGATACCTCGTTCGCACGGCCGCGACGGACACACCCGGTCGATAGGTCTGGAGCGTGGCATGAACCACGCTGTTGGCAGCCAGGCCGCCGGCGACCGTGATGTCGACGGACTTCCTGCCCGGGAGGACCGTCGCCCTGCCGCTGCGCGAGAACCTTGCCTTGCCGGCGACCTCCAGCGCTGCCCCGGAGGTGGCGGTCGCGTAGACACCGACGCCGGACGTTGCCTCGCCGCGGACGCCGATGCCCTCCCATGACCTGCCCTGCGCCCCGATGGTTCCGCCGTCGGCCCACAGGCCGTAGGGACCTCCGAAGCCGTTGAGCCCGGCACCGTCGACGCTGTAGCCCTGCACGCCGGTGCCGGAGGTCGATCGCCCGATGACCCCCTGTCCGGTCGTGCTCTCGCCAAGGACGCCGACGCCCGAAGCCTTGCCGATGAACCCCGCCTCCTGGTCGCCCGGGGTGGTGTTCTCGATCAGGGTGTACGTGGTCGCCGTGTGTGCCTCGCCGACCTTGACCGCATCCCCGTTGGCGGCCAGTGCCGTGGCGGGTGCCGCGATGGCCGCCGCCGTCGCCGCCCCGGCAGCGCCGAGGGCGGTCACGAGGATGGATCGCCTGGATCGCATCTCGTTGGACATCACGCGCTCCTCTCCACCCTAGTTCGAGGGGTAGGTGCGGTGGTCGAACGACGCCGGGCCGCTGTTCGCGCACGCGCTTCCGGCCGGCCCTCCGCGGGCCAGCACCCACTCGGTCGGGACCGCCCCGCCCGTGCCGGGCGCGACGTTGAAGTAGATGGCAGACGCGTCAAGCTCGGCGTGGACCTGGGGCATGGTGGAAGCCGGCGGGCCGAAGATCTCCCCGGTCATGTCCCACTGGAAGCCCGCCCAGAAGTACCCGTCCTGGGCCGGATTGATCGTGCGCGTGTGATGGATGAACAGGTTGCCGTGCAGGACCGGGACCGCGTCCGACACGGTGAACGTCAGGGGCCCGATGTAGTCGACGCCGCCGGCGGCCGGGCCGGTGAACTTCCACCAGAACGCGTACTGGCCCTCCTCGAACGTCCCCGGGTCGACCTCGACCGTCCACTGCGAGACCATCAGGCCATAGCAGCGCGCGTCGGGGTTGAACGCGGCGGCCGAGGCCGGGAAGATCAGCGCCGTCGCGACGGCAATCGACAGGGCGAGACGCATCACACGTCTCATGGCTGGAACCTCCTGGGACGCGATCCGGTCCGGGTCGGTCTCGCCAGTGGCTCGGCGCGGTCCGGGCGACCGTTGCACGACCGCGCGTCTACGCCCCCCGTCCCCGCACTGACGCGCCACGACCAGGAGCGTTACACGCGGTGGATCGTCCCGCCGCGCGTGAACCATCGAGCACGCGATGGTCGCACGCCAGATGCGAATGGCCCGATGCGCACGGCGACCACCTCCCCGGACACCCCGTGTCGGACCAGGCGTCGTCGCCTGCCGTCGCTGCGGCAGGTACCATCCCGCTGGGCCCCGTGCAGATCCTGCCGGGGCCGTTCGAGGTGCTCGGTGAAGCTCGTCATCGGCCTGGGGAACCCCGGCGGCCAGTACGCGCAGACGCGCCACAACATCGGCTGGATGATCCTGGACCGGATCGCGGACCGGGCCGGGCGGTCCGGCCGTGGTCGCCAGCGTGACGCCGCAGAGAGCATCCAGGTCCGCTACCAGGGCCTGGAGCTCGTGCTCGCCAAGCCGTTGACGTACATGAACGATTCGGGGACGGCGGTCCGGAAGCTGCTGGCCCGTGAGCGGGTGCCGCTCCTGGACCTGCTGGTGGTCGCGGACGACTTCGCGCTGCCGTTCGGCAAGCTCCGGTTCCGCGAGGGCGGGTCGCACGGCGGGCACAACGGGCTCCGGTCGATCATCGAGGAGCTGGGCACGGAGAAGATCGCCCGCCTGCGGGTGGGGATCGGCGAGCCGGGGCGGGGTGCCGTGGACCACGTGCTGTCGAGGTTCTCGTTCGACGAGCAGGCGCGGCTGCCGATCCTGCTCGATGCCGCGGCGGATGCGGTCGAGGCGTGGGCACGCGAGGGGACGTCGAAGGCGGCCAACCGGTTCAACGCGTTCGAGCTCCAGGCTCCGGCGGCCGCGCAGGACGACGCCTCGCCGAAGGCCGGCGAGGTCGGCGGGCCGGCCGACGACGCCGGGATCCGGCGGACGAAGACGGGCTGGCGGCGGATCCTGGGCCACGACGGAGATGAACGCTCGTGACGACCGGGACGCCGTTCGAGACCCGGCCGTTCTACCGGACGCCCGCGGCGGAGGCTGAGGCGCACGCGCTGTACGACGAGGCCCGGGCGGCGCTGCCGTTCGCGACCGAGGAGCGGACGATCGAGACGCGCCTCGGGGCGACCCACGTCCTCGTGGCCGGGCCTGAGGGCGCCCCGGACGTCGTCATGCTCCAGGGCGGCAACGTCGTCAGCCCCCTCACGCTCGCCTGGCTGGCGCCGCTCACCTCACGGCTGCGGATCTGGGGCCCGGCGACGCTCGGACAGCCCGGCCGGAGCGCCGGGGTCCGGCCCGTACGCGACGCCGCGTTCGGGCCCTGGCTCGTCGACGTCCTCGACGGCCTCGACCTCCGGCAACCGGCGTTCGTGGCGGCGTCGCAGGGCGTCGGCCCGCTCCTGGAGCTGGTGGCGCTCGCACCGGAGCGGATCCGCAGGGCGGCGCTGGTCGTGCCATCCGGGATGGTTGCCACGCCGCTGCGTGCGACGCTCCTGCTGGCGGCGGGGTACTTCGCCTACCGGTTGCGCCCCGGTGACGGCCGGAGCCGGTCCACCTTGCGCATCCTCACTGGCGGCCGAGAGCCGGACGAGCTGATGGTTCGGGCGACCTCACTCTCGTTCGGTGGAACCGAGCTCGAGACCTCGATGCCACCGCTGGCCACGAGCGATCGCGTCGCGGGCCTGCGGGCGCCGGTGCTCGTGCTCGCGGGCGCGCGCGACCCGCTGTTCCCGGCCGCGCGAGTGCTGCCCCGGGCCCGGGAGCTGTTCCCGACACTCGTCGCTGCCGAGACCCTGCCCGGCGCACACCTCCCCGGGCCCGAGGACCTGCGGCTGCTGGCGGCGCACCTCGGTCGGTTCCTGCTGCCCGATACGCCGGCCTCGCCGTGAGCGACCGGTACCGCGGCCGGACGACGCGCGAACGGAAGCTCGCCGAGAAGGTCGCGCGCGAGTGGGCAGAGCGGCGCGCGGCCGCCGAGGCGCGCGAGCAGCAGCTCGACCTGGACCGGGCGTCCGCGGAGGCCGAGGTGGAGCTGCTCGATCCGGCGGCGCGCAGGCCTGCGTCCTCGGCCGGCGGCGCGGAGTCCGCGACCCCGGCGGCGTCGAGGCGGGCACGGCACGCCGCGCATCGCTCATCGGCCGACCGTGCCGGCACCTCGTCCCGTGGCGCCGGGCGCCGGGTGCCGGACCTCGGCGTGCTGCCCCGGCTGCTGCACCCGACCGGGGCCTTCGCCTCGCTTCGCGAGCGCCTCGGCCCGGCCGGCTCGCCGCCCGGGATCCACGGCCGCCACGCCGGGCTGACCGCCGTCCCGCACGGCGCCAAGACGTACCTCGCGGCCGCGCTCGCGCTGGCGCCCGCGGGGGAGCGGATCTGCTGGGTCGCGCGCGACGCCGAGATCGGCGACCGGGTGGCCGAGGAGCTCGGGGCGTGGCTTGGCGGCCCCGAGCTGGTCGCCGTGCTGGAGCCGCGGACGTCGCTGGCGTACGAGCGGAGCGAGCTGGTGCCCGACGAGACGGCCGCCAGGGTCGCGGCGCTCGCGGCCTGGCGGACGGGCAGCGCGCGCGTGCTCGTCGCGAGCGTCCAGGCGCTGCTCCAGGCGACGCTCGCCCCGGGCGACCTGCCGGCCCAGCCGCGCACCCTGCGGGCGGGCACCCGCATCACCGTGGAGGCGCTGCTCGCGGAGCTGTTCGAGCGCGGCTACACCCCGGTCGTCGAGGTGGCCGGCCACGGCGAGTTCGCCCGACGGGGCGGCATCGTCGACGTGTTCCCGCCATCGGCCGCGCTCCCGGTCCGGATCGAGTTCTTCGGCGACGAGATCGACTCCCTGCGCGCGTTCGATCCCACCGACCAGCGGAGCGTCGAGGCGGTCCGCGAGGTCACGCTGCTGCCCGCGACCGAGTTCCTGCTGCCGCCCGACGGCGGCGACGCGATCCGCGCCCGGCTGGGTCGGTCCGCGACGCGCCTGCCCGAGCGGCTGGCCGCGGACCTGGCGCGGTTCGCGGGCGAAGCGGTCTCCGAGGGCGCCGCCCGGGTCTCCGCGGGCCGGGCGCTGGCCGTGGGCGACGCGGCCGAGGTCTGGGCACGCCTCGTCGCCCCGTCCACGGGCCTCGACCACCTCGATGCCTCGACGCTGCTGATCCTCGACGAGCCCGGCGACCTCGCGGACGCCGCCGACTTCCTGTGGCGCCAGGCGGAGGAGCGGCACGGGGAGATGGTCGAGGCCGGCGACCTGCCCCGGGAGTGGCCGGCCGCCTACCTGCCGCCGCGGGACTGGAAGGCGCGCCTCCACGGCGCTCGGACCCTGGAGCTGACCTGGCAGTCCGAGGCGGGCTCGGCGGAGGGGATGGCGTTCGCGTCCAAGGGGCTGACGTCCGGCGACGTGTTCGGCTGGCGCGAGCCGGTCCTGCCGCCGGGTCGCACCGAACGGCTCGTGGACGGGGTGGAACACTGGCTGGCCGAGGACGCGCGGGTCGTCCTGGCGACCGACCAGGCCCCGCGCCTGGCGGAGCTGCTGGGTGAGGCCGGCCACGCCGTCGGGATCGTCCACCGGGTGACCGAGGCGCCGCCGCCGGGCGCGATCGCCCTCGTGGAGCGGAGCCTCAACGGCGGTTTCGTGGGCGGGCCGGACGGTCTCGCCCTGGTCACCGACCGAGAGCTGTTCGGCAGCGTCCGCGTCCGCCGGCCCAAGGCGATGCGCCGGATCGTGCCCCGGGACATCCTCGAACGGCTCACGCCCGGCGACCTGGTCGTCCACATCGACCACGGCATCGCCCGCTACGAGCAGATGCTCCGGCGCGGGGACGAGGGCACGGAGCGCGACTACCTCGAGCTCAGCTTCGCCGCCGGGGACCGGATCTTCGTGCCGGTTGAGCAGATCAACCGCGTGTCGCGGTACTCGGGGGGCGAGCGCCCGACGCTGTCGCGCCTCGGCGGCACGGACTGGCTGCGGACCAAGCAGCGCGTGCGCAAGGCCGTGGGCGACCTCGCGGAGGCGCTGCTCAACCTGTACGCGAAGCGCGAGGCGGCGGAGGGGTTCGCCTACGCCGGCGACTCGCCGTGGCAGATGGAGATGGAGGCCTCGTTCCCGTACGAGGAGACGCCGGACCAGCTGCGCGCCGCCGCCGAGGTCAAGGCGGACATGGAGACGCGCCGGCCGATGGACCGCCTGGTCGTGGGCGACGTGGGCTACGGCAAGACCGAGGTGGCGCTGCGGGCCGCGTTCAAGGCGACTCAGGACGGCAAGCAGGTCGCCGTGCTGGTGCCCACGACGGTGCTGGCGGGCCAGCACTTCGCGACCTTCACCCAGCGCTTCGGCGCGTTCCCCATCACCGTCCGGCTGCTGTCGAGGTTCGTGGGCCAGCGCGAGCAGGAGGCCACGGTCAGGGGCCTCGCCGCCGGCATGGTGGACATCGTCATCGGGACGCACCGGCTGTTGTCGAGGGACGTCGCGTTCCGGGACCTCGGCCTGGTCGTCGTGGACGAGGAGCAGCGGTTCGGCGTCGCGGCCAAGGAACGGCTCAAGCAGCTGCGGTCCGCCGTGGACGTGCTCACGCTGTCGGCCACGCCGATCCCCCGCACCCTCAACCTCGCGCTGGCGGGGATCCGCGACCTGTCGGTGATCGAGACGCCGCCCGAGGACCGGCTGCCGATCCAGACCCGGGTGGCCGAGGCGTCCGCCGGGCTGGTCCGGGACGCGATCCTGCGCGAGCTGGACCGGGGCGGCCAGGTGTTCTACGTCCACAACCGGGTCGAGACGATCGAGGCCCAGGCGGAGCAGCTGCGCCGGCTGCTGCCCGATGCCCGGATCGTCGTGGGTCACGGGCAGATGGCCGAGGGCGCCCTGGAGCGTGTGATGCTCACCTTCGCCGACGGTGCCGCCGACGTGCTGGTGTGCACGACGATCATCGAATCCGGCCTGGACATCCCCAACGCGAACACGATCGTCATCGACCGCGCGGACACCCTCGGCCTCGCGCAGCTGTACCAGCTCCGGGGTCGGGTGGGGCGATCGTCGCGGCGGGCGTACGCCTACCTGCTGTACCGGCGCCGGGAGCGGATGAGCGAGGAGGCGCGCAAGCGGCTCCAGGCGATCTTCAACGCCTCGGAGCTGGGCGCCGGGTTCCAGATCGCGCTGGCGGACCTCGAGATCCGCGGGGCGGGCAACATCCTCGGCGGCGAGCAGTCCGGCCACATGGCGGCCGTGGGCTTCGACCTCTACAGCCGGCTCCTGGCCGAGGCGGTCGAGGAGGCGAAGGCGCGGCGCGAGGACCGCGTGCCGGTGCGCGAGGCCGTCCAGGCGGTGGTGGACCTGCCGGTCGACGCGCACCTCCCCGACGGCTACGTGCCGGACGAGGCGCAGAAGCTGGAGCTCTACCGGCGGCTGGCCCGGGCACGCTCGATGGGCGACGTGGCCGCGTTCCGCCAGGAGGTCACCGACCGCTACGGGCCGATGCCCCCACCGGTGCTCCGGCTGGCGGAGGTCGCCGAGCTGCGGCTGTCGGCGGAGTCCGCGGGCGTGGCCTCGCTGGCTCGCGAGGAGGGCTGGCTGGTCGTGCGGTTCGGGGGCGGGCTGTCGCGGGCGACGGCGATGCAGCTGCTGGCGCCCGGCGCGGCGGGTGGAGCGGCGCCGCTGCCAGGCGTGCGGCCGGGCGACATGACGTTCGCATCGAACCAGGTTCGGATCCGGCTGCCGAAGGATCCGCTGCGTGGCTGGACGCTGACGCAGGCGGTGGTGTCGCGGCTGGTCGCCGCCGTGGGCGCGGGCGCGGTCGCAGACGCGGGCGCGACGGCGCTCGAGGCCGCGGGGGTGGGCGCGGGCTCCGCCGGGGAACCCGGATCGTGATGACGCTCATGGTCCGCGAGGCGCTGGCCGAGGACCAGGCCGCAGTCGTGGCGTTCCTCGAGCTCCACGACACGGCGGTCGTGGCGCGGCTGGGCGAGCTCGTCGACGCGCGGCTGCCGCCCGCGCTCATCGCCGTGGACGGCGAGCGGCTGGTGGGGGTGCTGACCTGGATCGCGCACGCCGACTCGCTCGAGGTGCTCACGCTGCACGTCACCGAGCCGTGGCACGGGACCGGCACGGCGCTGCTGGAGGGCGCGCGGCGGCTCGCAGCGTCCCTCGAATGCCGGCGCGTGTGGCTGGTCACGACCAACGACAACACCGACGCGCTGCGGTTCTACCAGCGGCGCGGCTTCCGGCTGGCCCGGCTGCATCCGGGCGCGGTCGTTCGCAGCCGCCTCCTGCTCAAGCCGTCGATCCCGGAGATCGGTGATCACGGGATCCCGCTGCGCGACGAGGTGGAGCTGGAGCTGGTGCTCGACGGGGCTTGACAAGTTAGATGCGTTATGCATAAATGCATGTAGCATCTAAGGAGTCCACCCGTGACGAACAGGCCCGCACCGGACGACGAGCTCGCCTTCCTGGCGACATACGACGCCTCGCGCTACCCGCGGCCTTCGGTCGCCGTGGATGTCGTGCTGCTCACGGTCCTCGACGGCGCGATCCGCGCTCTGCTGGCGCGACGGGTCGACCACCCGCACCGAGGCGACTGGGCCCTGCCCGGCAGCTTCCTGCAGATCGACGAGTCGCTCGACGCGGCGGCCGCGCGCGTGGTGGCCACGAAGGCGGGCCTCGAAGGCGCGTTCATCGAGCAGCTGTACACGTTCGGCGCGCCGGACCGGGACGCACGCACCCGCGTCCTGTCCGTCGCCTACTACGCGCTCGTAGACCCCGCCACGCTCGAGCGCGCGGTGGCCGACCGGGGCGACGCCGGCCTGGTGCTGGCGCCGCTCGACGTCCCGTGGGCGGGCGAGTCCGGCGGCCCGGTGGGCGCCCGCGGCGACGATGGCACCCCCCTCCAGCTTGCCTTCGACCATGCCGCGATCCTCGGCATGGCGGTCAAGCGGATCCGCGGCAAGCTCGACTACGCGCCGATCGGCTTCGAGCTGCTGCCCGACGCCTTCTCCCTGCGTGACCTCCGGCTCGTGCACGAGGCGATCCTCGGCCGCGCGCTCAACAAGGACAGCTTCCGGCGCCGGATCCTCGATCGCGGGCTCGTCGTGGCGACGGGCCGGCGGGCGGCCGGCGTCGGCCATCGGCCTCCCGAGCTGTACCGGTTCGAGGACCGGTCGGCCACCTGACGTCCGAAAGGAGGCGTCGCCATGGCGCGCATCTCCAGGTATCCGTTCGTGAGCCACCTCCGGTCGGAGGCATCGACCCACACCATTCGCTACCGGGACGGCCACGCCGTGCGCTCCGGCCGCGGCCTCGCGTTCTGGTTCCGTCCGCTCGACACGGCGATCGCCGAGGTCCCGCTCGACGACCAGGAGCTGGCGTTCCTGTTCCACGGCCGCAGCGCCGACCTGCAGGAGGTCGTCGCCCAGGGGATCGTGACCTATCGGGTCACCGACCCTGACGCGCTCGCCGCCCGCATCGACTTCGGCATCGACCTCGCCACCGGCGTCCACACCAAGACCCCGCTCGACCAGATCGGGGGGCGCCTCACCGGGCTCGCCCAGCAGCAGGCCTGGGCGGTGATGGCCTCGACCCCCCTGCGCGAGCTCGTCGCCGACGGCGTCGGCCGGTTGCGCGAGCGGATCGGGGCCGGCCTCGTCGCCGACGAGGGCCTGGCCGAGATGGGCCTCGCGATCGCGTCCGTGCGGGTCAGCGCCGTCCAGCCCTCCGCCGAGGTGGAGAAGGCGCTCGCGGCGCCGACCCGCGAGCGGATCGCGGCCGATGCGGACGAGGCGGCCTTCGCCCGGCGGGCGGCCGCCGTCGATAAGGAGCGGGCGATCGCCGAGAACGAGCTGGCGAACAAGATCGAGCTCGCGCGGCGGGAAGCGACTCTCGTCGAACAGGAAGGTGCGAACGGTCGCCGCAGGGCGGCCGAGATCGCGGCCGCGTCCCGGATCACCGCCGAGGGCAACGCCCGGACGCGGAAGATCGGCGCCGGGGCGGAGGCGGAGTCAATCCGCCTCGTCGAGGGCGAGCGCAACGCCGCCGAGCACGACCGGATCGCCGTGTACCGCGACCTCGCCCCGGCGGTGCTCATGGGGCTCGCCGCACGCGAGTTCGCCGGCAAGATCGAGACGATCGAGCATCTCAACCTCACGCCCGACCTGCTCGGGACCGTCCTCACCGACCTGCTGTCGGCCGGCACGCGCCGACTCGAGGCTGGAACCGGTGCCGGAACTCGGCCCGGGACGGCGACCGCGGAGGCGTGACCGATGGCCGGCACGTCGGTCCCGCGGATCGTCGTGGTCGCCCGGTCGACCGAGTACGCCGCCTTGCTCGCGCGCCACGGGACGCGCGAGCAGGCGCGGTTCTTCATCGAGACGCGTGGCCGGGAGATCGACGAAGTCGAGGCGCGCGATGCGGCCCAGCGCGACGCCGTGGCCCGGATCGGCTCAGCCGTCCCGGCCGACTGGCGGCGCGCCCGGGTCGAGCGGTCCGATCTCGACCGGTTCCTGTTCGAGCCCGGCGACATCGTCGTGACCGTGGGGCCGTCTGGGCTCGTGGCCAACGTGGCGAAGTACCTCGACCGGCAGCCGGTCGTCGGCATCAGCCCCGACCCCGCTCGCGACGGCGGGGTCCTGGCGCACCACCAGCCGGCTGATGCGGGGGAGCTCATCCGGGCGGCCGCCGCGGGTGCCGCGGCGATCGACGAGCGCACGATGGTCCAGGCGACGCTCGACGACGGCCAGCGGGTGCTCGCCCTCAACGAGGTGTTCATCGGCCACCAGTCGCACCAGTCGGCGCGCTACCTCATCCGCTGTCCGGGCGGCGTCGAGCACCAGTCGTCGTCAGGCATCGTCGTGACGACGGGCACCGGGGCGACGGGATGGGGGCGCTCGATCAGCCTCGAACGGCGGACGACGCTCTCGCTCCCCGCGCCCGGCGAGCCGACGCTCGCGTACTTCGTGCGCGAGGCGTGGCCGTCGCCGACGTATGGCGTGTCGCTCACCGAGGGCCTCCTGACCGCCGCCGACCGCCTCGAGATCGTGTCCGAGCTCGACGAAGGCGGCGTGGTGTTCGGCGACGGGATCGAGTCCGACCGGGTCAGCTTCGGGTGGGGCGTGCAGGCGACCGTCAGCGTCGCGCCGGAGCGGCTGCGCCTGGTGGCCGGCGCCTGAGCTCAACCGGCGCGGCCCTCGCCCGATCGCGCGAGCGTCAGTCACTTCTCCGGGCTCATTGGGCCGCCGGCGGACCAGACCGTCGGGCTGCCCGGCTGGCCCTGGCTGCCGAGCCACGCCCAGCGCTCCACGGCCGAGACGTCGGCGACCTTGCCGTCGACCTCGACGAGCACGAACGGCGGCAGGGTCGCCACGTAGCGGGCCATCGCCGTCGCGTCCAGGTAGCAAGCGCCGCGCTCCGCGACGACGATGCCGTGGTCATCACCGGGGACGTAGCCGCCCTCGGATGGCTGGCCGGCGAGGCAGCGTCCCTCGTGGCTGCGCGGCGGAATCCCGTTCGCGTCCAGCAGCGCTTCGTAGGCGTCCAGGAGCGCCTCCCGGTTGTCGAACAGCTGGAGCCGCACGCGGTCCACGATGTCGCTCGTCGGCCGGCACTCCACGCCCGCCGCGGCCGCCTCGGCGAGCCCGTCGCGCAGGGGCGCGCAGGTCGTCGTCAGGTCGAGGCGGATGCCCGCGAGCAGCTGGAGCTCCGCGGCCGTCGGGTCGGCGGGGGCCATGGAGGGAGACGACGTCGGGTCGGCGGACGCTGGGGTCGGGGCCGTGGACGGCGGGGGGGTGGCGGCCGGGGCGCAGGCGCCCAGCGCCAGCGACGCGGCAAGGAACAGAGCGGTGATCGTTCGCATGGTGGCCTTCCCGATGCTGACATGCCCTCGATCTCGCGACGGGCAGGAACGTCGCCGCTTGGGACGCGGTCAGGGCCCGAGGTGTGACCAGGCGGCGAGCGCGTCCACCGGTGCCGATTGGCCGACGGTGCGAGGCCCGAGGACCGATGGTAGGGTGCACCCATGAGCAGACCCTTGTTGGCGGATGCGTTCGGCCACCACGTGTGGGCGACGCTGCGGTTGATCGATGCCTGCCTGGCCCTCGAGCCGGCGCAGCTGGCGACGAGCGTGCCGGGGACGTACGGCTCGATCCTGGACACGATGCGCCACCTGGTCGGCGCGGATGCCTCCTACCTGTTCGTGCTGTCCGGCGGGCGCACCGCCGAGATCGAGGAGGACCAGATAGACCTCCGCGAGCTTCGGGCGGCGATGGAGGCCAACGGGCCCGCGTGGGCGTCGCTGGTCGCCGGGGATCTCGACGCCGATGCCATCGTCGTCCGCCACCGCGACGACGGGTCCGAGAGCCACGCCCCGCTCGGCATCCGCCTCGCACAGGCGCTGCACCACGGGACCGACCACCGGAGCCAGATCTGCACCGCCCTCACGACGCTGGGCGTGGAGCCGCCGGCCATCGACGCCTGGGACTACGCGGACCAGGACGGCCGGCTGACCGAGACTCCGCCCAGCGCCTGACGGCGCCTCAGGTGAGGTAACCCTCACGCACGCGGCACGACCCTGTATCGTCGCCACTGTGACAGGATCAGTCGCAACGTTCATCGGGGTGGCTGATCAGGTGCTGGTCAGCTTTGCCCGGGACTTCGACGTCCCGCTCGACGGGGCCCTGGCGACGCTCCTTCGAATGCGCCACACCGAAGCTATCCCACCTCGCGGCACGTCGTCCTCCGGGATCATCTACACCTTCCACGGACGCGGCTGCAGGTTCCGCGCCCGTCACCACGGCGTCGTGGACGTGGACGGATCCGAGGCTGGCGGCCCGATGTTCGACGTCTGGAGGGTCCGC
>JBFMAT010000039.1:0-37935 GCA_040755495.1 Chloroflexota bacterium | reverse complement strand
GGCGGCCGCCCCGGAAAACGGCGCCGCGGCGGCTGCCGGGACGGCCGAGGCGTAGCTCACGGCGACCGGAGGTGCGACCGGCGGCACGACCGGCGGCGCAACCGGTGGTGCGGCCGGCGGCGCGACCGGTGGGGAGCCCGGTGCCTCGGCCGGCGCCTGGGCCGGCGCCGCGCCGGCCGGGAGCTCGATGCCGACGAGATCGAGACCGCAGCGCGGGCAGAAGTGCGCGCCCGGCGGGCGCCCCTCCCCGCATCGCGGACAGAACGCTGCCCCGGCAGTCCGGACCGCGCTCATGGCACGACCTCCACGGGCGGCGGGACCGCCACCTCGGCGCGGATTCTCCGCGCCTCGCCGAGGCGCTTCCAGTGCTGTGCGGCTCGCGCCGACCCGGCCACTGGGCTCTGGCGGCACGCGCCGGCGCAGCCGACCATGCGCGGTGACCGGCCGGCCTCCGAATGCCGGCGGCGCACGGGACCGCCTCGTTGAACGCTCGGCGTGCCGCAGGGTCCGCGTCCGGGGGCTGGCTGCGCCGTGCGGCGGGGCTGTGGGGGATCGCCGGCCTCGCCCTCGCGCTCCTCGTCCCGGGCACGGCCGCCGCCGCCGAGGACGACCTTCCCGACCTGTCCGGCGTCGTGGTCCGGGCCGACGACCTGCCGACCGGCTTCGTCCTTGCCGGCGAGTCCGGCGAACGGATCGTGTCCATGTTCGAGTCGCTGGCGGGTGCCTTCGCGACCTCGCCCGACGCCGACATCCGCAGCGTGGCGGCGTACCACCGCGTCACCGACGGCGGGACGGAGTACGCCGTCACCTTCCTCATCGCGCCGCTGACGCCGACCGACCAGCGGAGCCTCGACGCCGCGTTCACCTCGACCGACCTCGTCAGGCGGATGCTGGCCAAGGCGTACCCGGACATGGACATCACCGTGCTCGAGGGCTACCGGGTGGGCGAGAGCCGGCTCGGCTTCCGGATCGTGGACGCCGACCTCGGGATCGCCATCGAGCTGGTCGAGGCGCGCCGCGGGGCGGTCCTCTCGGTGGCGGGCCGGGTGCTCCAGGGCGACGTCGAGGCGACGGCCAGCGTCTCGGACATCGCACGCGTGCTCGACCAGCGGCTGGCCGCCGTCGTGGGCACGGGCGCCCCGGTGTTCCGACCATCCGGCCCGCTGGTCCCGGAGCTGACCACGCACATCCCGACGCCCCTCGACGTGTCCACCGACCCGGCGGTGGTGGGCACGAACCTCGCATTCGCCGCGCTGGCCGCCCTCCTGCTCACGATCAGCTCCAAGCTGCTCACCCGGATGCTGGCCGAGCACGAGGAGTCGCTCGCCCGCCGGGTGCCCGTCGTCCGCCTCGTGGCCCGGCTGGAGTCTCGGCTGGGGTCGACGTTCGGCGGCCGGATCCACAGCAATCGCCTGCTCGACCTCCTGCGGCTGGTCGGCATCGCCGTGTTCTACGGGCTCGTGTTCTCGCTCCTGGAGCCCGGCTGGCAGCCACTCACCTCGGCCGGCATGTGGCTGCTGATCTCGTTCACGATCGCCTGCGGCGTCGTGGGCATCGCCGACGACCTCGTCCAGTGGCGGGTGGCACGCGGCTGGGGCCTGCCGGCGGCGCTCTCGGTCCGCCCGACCACGGCCCTGCTGGCCGTGGCGTCGACCGGCGTGTCCCGGGTCGCGGCGGTCGTGCCAGGCCTCATGTTCGGGGCGCCGGAGGCCCTCCGGCTCGACGAGTCGGCGCTCGACGAGGGGCGGGCGAAGCGGCTGACGACGATCGGGTTCGTCGCGCTGGTGGCCATCGGCGGCGCCTCGTGGGCGGCGACGATCGCGACCACGGCGGCCTCCCGCTCGGGCAGCGTGCCGGCGATCGTCGAGGGCCTGGGCGCGTTCCTCCTGCTCGTGTTCGCGTCGACGGTCCAGAACCTGTTCGTCGCCCTGCTCGGCCTGCCGGGCTCGATGGGCGCGCTCGCCCGGCGCTGGAGCCCGATCGCCTGGGCCGGGGCCCTGCTGGCGGTGACGTTCCTGTTCTGGCACACGCTGCTCAACCCGATGGGCGATCCGTCGGTCGCGCTGTCGAACCGCAACGTCCAGGTGATGCTCGGGATGGTCGGCGGGTTCACCGCGGTCACGGTGGCGGCCTGGGTCGTGCTGCGCCTCGCCACGCCGCGACCGGCGACGGCCACGCCGGCGCCGATGCCGTCTCCGGCGACGACACCGATGCCGGCGCCGGCGACGGTGCCCCCGACACCGGCCGCGACGATCGCCGCCGCGCCGTCCCCGGCGCCGTGGGCCGTGCCCGCGACCGACGCCCCGGCGTGGACCGTCCCGCAGGCGGCCGCGCCCGCCCCGGGCCCGGCGTGGACCGTTCCCGCCGCCGGACCGGCCCCGTTCGCCGCTCCCTCGTTCGCGGCCACGCCGGGCGCCGCCCCGGTCGAGCTGTCGATCCGCACGGCGGACGGCCGGGCCCGGGGGCGGGCGTGGTTCCGGGTCGGGGGCGGCTGGGTGACGACGCGCGTGGAGCTCGTGGACCCCAAGGCGCGGCTGCAGTTCCGCGCCTTCGTCCTCCTGTCGATGCTGGCCTGGCTGGTGCCGTTCTTCGGCTACGCCGCCACGATCCCCGACGGTGGCCGGCCGGCCAACGTCACCGTCGCGGGGTTCCTCGCGGTCGTGCTGGCCTGGGTCATCGCCCTGATCGTCGGCGCCCTGTGGGTCGAGCGCTACCGGGTCGTGCACGTGACGACCTTCCCGGCCCGGGCACTGGGCGCCGTGGAGGTGGGACGGGACTGGAACCTCGGCTGCGCGGTCACGATCCTGCTCAGCCCGCTGATCGGGCTCCTGTACCTGCTCCTGGCCCGCGGCCGCGTGGTCCGGGTCGCCGGGCCGTTCGCCGCGGACGAGGCGGGCATCGTCGGGCTCCGGCTCAAGGGCAGCGAGGCCGAAGGGCGCGCCCTGGAACAGGTCCTGCTGGGAGCCCGGATGGCCGGCTGACCGCCGTCCGGCGCACGGCGCGCTGCTACCATCGGCCGGGCCATGTCCGATCGTCGCCGGTACTACCTCACGACCGCCATCGCGTACGCGAACAACGCCCCCGGGCTCCACACCGTGTACGAGGTCATCGGCGCGGACGTGATCGCGCGCTGGCACCGGATGCTGGGCGACGACACCCGGTTCCTGACCGGCACCGACGAGCACTCCGTGAACATCGCCCAGGCCGCCCAGGCCCAGGGCCGCACGCCGCGCGAGTTCGTGGACGAGAAGGTCGCGCTGTACAAGGCGGCCGAGGACGCGCTCCTGATCAGCCCGGACCGGTTCATCCGGACCACGGACCCGGACCACCACCGGTCGGCGCAGGAGATGGTCCGCCGGGCCCACGACAACGGCGACATCTACCTCGGCACGTACGAGGGCTGGTACTGCCCGGCCGAGGGGTTCAAGGCGCCGTCGGACCTGCTCGAGACGGCGCGCGGCATGCAGTGCCCCAACCACCCCAGCGTCGAGCTGCAGTGGCTGACCGAGCGCAACTGGTTCTTCCGGCTGTCCGCGTACGGGGAGCGGCTGCTCGCCTGGTACGAGGCCAACCCGGACTTCGTCCAGCCCGACTACCGGCGCAACGAGATGCTGGGGTTCATCCGCCAGGGCCTCGAGGACTTCTCGATCAGCCGGGCCGGCGCCGCCTGGGGGATCCCGTTCCCGATCGCCGAGAACGGCGAGACCGCCCAGCGCGAGGACGGGTCGTGGGACCCGGAGGCGGGCACGATCTACGTCTGGTTCGACGCCCTGATCAACTACATCACCGGCGCGGGGTTCCCGGACGACCTCGACGCGTTCCGGCATTGGTGGCCCGCCGACCTGCACGTCATCGGCAAGGACATCGCCCGGTTCCACACGATCTACTGGCCGGCCATGCTGTGGTCCGCCGGCATCGACGCCCCGAACCACGTCTGGGTCCACGGCTGGCTGCTCGTCCAGGGCGAGCGGATGAGCAAGAGCCGCGGCAACTTCCTGGACCCCCACGCGGTCGTCGACGCCTTCGGCGCGGACGGGGCCCGGTACGTGACCCTGCGCGAGGTGCCCTTCGACCGGGACACGGACGTGTCGTGGGACTCGTTCGTACGGCGCTACAACGCGGACCTCGCCAACGACTTCGGCAACCTCGTGAACCGCACGGTGGCAATGGTCAACCGCTACCTGGACGGGGAGCGGCCCCGGCCGCGACCCGGCGCGGACTCGCCGCTGGGCGAGGGCTGGGCGGACACGCTCCGGCTGTACGCGGACCGCCTCGAGCGGTGCCTGCTCCACGACGCCCTGGCGGAGCTGTGGGAGTTCGTCGGCGGGGCGAACAAGACCGTCGATGCCGAGCAGCCGTGGACGCTCAACAAGGCGGCCAGGACGGGGGACGTCGAGGCGGCGACGAGGCTGCGCGACGTCCTGGGCGACCTCGTGGAGGCGTGCCGGCTGGTGGGGCTGGCCGTGGCGCCGTACATGCCCTCGGTCGCGCCGCGGGTCCTCGAGCAGCTGGGGTTCGGCTACGGCTACGGCGCGGACGGCAACGGCGGCCCGGCGATCCTCGAGCGGCTGGCCTGGGGCGCCCTGCGCGACGAGCCGGGACGCGTGACCGCCACGCCCACGCCGCTGTTCCCGCGCGTCGAGAGCGAGGCTGTCGAAACCACCGAGGCCTGATCGTCGGTAGGGTAGGCAACACCCAACCGAGGAGGACTGCGGCATGGCCAAGGGCGAGATCACGCACGTCGAGTTCCCGGCCGACGACCCGGAGCGGGCGAAGCGCTTCTACGGCGCGGTCGCGGGCTGGGAGTTCGGCGACATGGCGGAGTTCCCCGACTACCACCTGTTCCGCAACGGCGAGCGCAGCGGCGGTGCCATCGGACGCCGCGGCCAGTCCACGGGCCAGGTGATCCGGCTGTACATCACGGTCGACTCGCTCGAGGAGGCGTGCGCCGCCGCCGAGGCGAACGGGGGCACGGTGCTCGAGCAGCCGTCGGACATCGGCGGCGGGATGGGCCGCTTCGCGGTGGTCCGCGACACGGAGGGCAGCGAGGTCGGCCTGTGGCAGAGCTCGGGCGAGGGCGCCGGCTGAGCACGGACCGGGCGCCCGCGGCCGCCTGACGCGCCTGTCGGCCGGCCGAGCCGCGGGGCCCGGGGGCGCAGCGCCGTACCATCGCGTGATGCGCCTCGTGGATTCGCACGCCCACCTCAACGCCGACCGGTTCGACGTCGACCTCGACGCGGTGCTCGAGCGTGCCCGGGCGGCCGGGCTCGAGCGGATCCTCGTGCCGGGCTGGAACGTGCGCTCGTCGGAGCGCGCGCTGGAGCTGGTGGCGGGCCGGCCGTGGCTGGACGCCGCGGTCGGCATCCACCCCCACGACGCGGCGAAGGCCGATGCCGCGGGCTGGGCGGCGGTCGAGGCGTGGGCTCGCGACGAGCGCGTCGTCGCGATCGGGGAGACCGGGCTGGATTCGGACCGGATGTTCTCGCCCTGGCCGGCACAGCTGGAGAACCTGCGCCGCAACCTGGCCCTCGCGCTCGCGACCGGCAAGCCGGCGATCCTCCACTGCCGCTCCCGCGCGGGCGAGCGCGACGCGCAGGATGCGCTGGTCGCCGAGCTCCGGGCGGCCGGGTTCGACGGCCCCGCGGCCCGCGACGCCTTCGGCGGCCGCCCGCCGGCGGTGGTCCACAGCTTCTCGGGGCCGGTGGACTACGCGCGCGAGCTGATCGCGATGGGGCTCGTGGTCAGCTTCGGGGGCCTCATGTTCCGCCTCGGCGAGGAGGCCAGCGCCGAGGTGGCGCCGCTCGTGCCGGCGGAACGCCTGCTGGTCGAGACCGACGCGCCGTTCCTGTCGCCGCCGGGCGCGCCGCGCGCGCGCAACGAGCCCGCGTCCGTGGCGATCACCGCCCGCTGGCTCGCGGAGCGCCGCGGGGTGGGGGCGGACGCGCTGGGCGCAGCCCTGGTGGCCACCTACGACGCGACCTTCGCGCCGGCGACCCGAATCGCGCCCCACGGTTGACAGGTCGCCATCCACTCCGGTAGTTTGTTGGCACTCTCACAGCGAGAGTGCTAAACCAGCGGGACGCGGCCCCTGCGGCCCGGCCGGCCGGCCCCTGCGAGGACCGCCGCCACGGCTCACCCGGCCCGGTTCGCGACCCTGGCGACGCGCTCGAACGGAGGTACCACGGGCCGTCCGGAGCCTGCCCGCTTCGGCCGTCTCGATCCAGATCAGGCCACCGACGGCCGGCCCGCGGCCGTCAGAGGAGGAATGCACGTTGGCCACCGCCTCTTCGACGAAGCTCCGCCCGCTGGGCGACCGGATCGTCGTCAAGCCCACCCCGCGTGAGGAGATGACGAAGTCGGGCATCGTCCTGCCGGACACCGCGAAGGAGAAGCCCCAGGAGGGCGAGGTCATCGCCGTCGGACCCGGCGGGTTCGACAGCGACGGCAAGCGGACGCCGATGGACGTCTCGCTCGGCGACAAGGTCCTGTACGCGAAGTACGCCGGGACCGAGTTCAAGGTCGAGGGTGAGGAGCTCCTCATCGTCAGCCAGAAGGACATCCTCGCGATCGTCGAGGGCTAGATCCTCGCGCTCCGAGCGCCGAGGCGACGCCCCTGCGAGCCATCGGCGCGAGGGCTCACCGCTGAGGTTGCCCACCCACCTGCACACTACCGGAGGACCACGACTTGGCCAAGCAGCTCATCTTCGACGAGACCGCTCGTCGCTCGCTGAAGCGGGGCATCGACCGCCTCGCCGACGCGGTCCGCGTGACGATCGGTCCGAAGGGCCGCAACGTCGTGCTGGACAAGAAGTTCGGCGCCCCGACGATCACCAACGACGGCGTCACCATCGCTCGCGACATCGAGCTCGAGGACCCGTTCGAGAACATGGGCGCGCAGCTCCTCAAGGAGGTCGCGACCAAGACCGATGACGTCGCCGGCGACGGCACCACGACCGCCGTGGTCCTGGGCCAGGCGATGGTCCAGGAAGGCCTCCGCGTCGTCACCGCGGGCGCCAACCCGATGGTCGTCAAGCGCGGCATCGAGCGCGCGGTCGAGACCATCGTGGAGGAGATCAAGAAGACCGCCCGCCCGGTCGAGACGCGCGAGCAGATCGCGGCCGTGGCCGCCATCTCGGCGGCGGATCCCGAGGTCGGCGAGATCATCGCCGAGGTGATGGACAAGGTCGGCAAGGACGGCGTCATCACCGTCGAGGAGGGCCAGAGCCTCGGCCTCGAGAAGGAATACACCGAGGGCATGCAGTTCGACCGGGGCTACCTCTCGGCGTACTTCGTGACCAACCCGGACCGGATGGAGACCGTCCTCGAGAACCCGCTCGTGCTGATCACCGACAAGAAGATCAGCGCGGTGCCGGACCTCCTGCCGGCGCTCGAGAAGACGGTCCAGCAGGGCAAGCCGATGCTGATCATCGCCGAGGACGTCGACGGTGAGGCGCTCGCCACCCTGGTCGTCAACAAGCTCCAGGGCCGCCTCCAGGTCCTCGCGGTCAAGGCGCCGGGCTTCGGCGACCGCCGCAAGGAGATGCTGCGCGACATCGCGATCCTCACCGGCGGCACCGTGATCTCCGAGGAGATCGGCCGCAAGCTCGACTCGGTCGCCTTCGAGGACCTGGGCAAGGCCCGCCGCGTCGTCGCCACCAAGGACGACACCACGATCGTGGACGGCGAGGGCGCGCCCGAGCAGATCAAGGCGCGCATGACCCAGATCAAGGCGCAGATCGAGGAGACGACCTCGGACTACGACCGCGAGAAGCTCCAGGAGCGCCTCGCCAAGCTGGCCGGCGGCGTCGCCGTGATCAAGGTCGGCGCGGCCACCGAGGTCGAGCTCAAGGAGAAGAAGCACCGGATCGAGGACGCGCTCTCGACGACCCGCGCGGCCGTCGAGGAGGGCCTCGTCGCGGGCGGCGGCACCACGCTGCTGCAGGCGATCCCGGCGCTCGACAAGCTCAAGCTCGACGGTGACGAGCAGGTCGGCGTGGACATCGTCCGCAAGGCCCTCGAGTCACCGGCCCGCCAGATCGCGGACAACGCCGGCGCCCCCGGCGAGGTCGTGGTCAGCAAGGTCCGCTCGATGAAGTCCGGCGAGGGCTACGACGCCCTCAAGGGCGAGTACGGCGACATGTTCAAGAAGGGCATCGTGGACGCCGCCAAGGTGACCCGCTCGGCCCTCCAGAACGCCGCCTCCATCGCGGCGATGGTGCTCACGACGGAGACGCTCGTGACCGACATCCCGGAGAAGGACAAGGGCGGGGCCGGCGGTGGCGGTCACGACCACGGCGGGGGCATGGACTTCTAGTCCGTCCCGCACCGCAACGAGCCGAGCCCGGGTCGCGAGACCCGGGCTCGTCGATTCGCGAGGCGTCAGGGCACGCCGGGGAAGTCGGGGTCGCCGATCGGGTCGGTGGGTGCGTTGCCGCCGGGGACCGCCTCGAGCGAGATCGTCCAGATGGTGTACCGGGTGCCACCCGAGATGCGGGTCGTCTTGAACCGGATCGGGTCGATGAACCGGCGCTTCTCCTGGTCGGCCGTGAACCGGCGCGAGTAGGCGTCCCAGCGCCGGCCGAGCGTGAAGTAGACGACGTAGGTGCCGTCCCTGATGCCGCGGATCGTGGTGGACTTGCCCGCCCGGACGTAGACGGCGAGCAGCGACTTCTTGGGCGCTGAGGTCTTGGCCAGGATCACCACGCCGTCGCGATCGCCGCCATTGGTGATCTTGAGCCGGCCCATCCCGCCGCCCAGCTTGTTGATCAGGACCTTGCCGTTGGCCGGACGCTCGATCCGCCACACCACGAGCCGGGTCTCGATCCCGCCGGCGGCAATCGTGTGGTTGCCGGCGCCGGGCGCCTTGACCGAGAACGTGAGCGTCGTCCGCTCGCCGCCAGCGAGCGTCGCCTCCTTGGTGCCGGCCGCCTTGCCGTCGATCGACAGCCGCACGGCATGCGTGCCCGTCAGGCCGCCCTCGTTGGCGACGCCGACGAGAATCTTCAGCCGGGCGCCGGTCTCGGCGGGGTTGGGCTCCACGACGAGCGAGGTCGTCTCGAAGGCCGCCGGACCCAGCACCCGCAGGGTGACCGTCGCGTCGCCCAGCCGGACGGCGTAGTCACCGGGCTCGCCGGCGACGAGCGGGAAGCTCAGCTCCTCGGTCGCGCCCGCGGCGAGATCGAGGTCCTGCTGCGTCGCGACGGCGCCGTCGATCGTGAGCTCGCCCGCGAACGTGCCGGCGACATCGCCGGTGTTCTTCACGCTGGCGGTGATCACGACCTCGTCCCCGGGCTGGATCTCGGCCCCGGCGGGCTCCACGGCCAGGCCGCTGACGTGGAACGCGGCCCGGGCGACGTCGGTCACCCGGAGCGTCACGACCGCCGCTTCGAGCCGGACCTCGTGATCGCCGGGCGCGCCGGCGGTGAGGACGAACCGGAGATCCGCCGACTGGCCGGGCGACAGGTCGACGTCGTCCTGGGCCTCGATCGAACCGTCGACGGTCAGGTCGGCCTCGTACGTGCCGGCGGCGTCGCCCGTGTTGCGCACCCGGGCGGTGACGACGACCTCGTCGCCGGCCGCGACCCCGGTCGCGGCGCCCTCGATCGAGAGGTCACTGACGGCGAACGCCGCCGACGGCGCGCTGCTGCAGCTCCCGACCAGGGCCGCCAGCAGGGCCGCCACGACCGACATTGCCAGGGGGCCGGCGAGCGGCGGCCTGCGATTGGATCCCACGTCTCCCTCCGTGTGCCGGACCCGGCGAGGCGGTCGCCACGCGCCTGCTGACCGGTCCGGCGCCAGCCTCCCGCCGTTCCGGCCCGCGGTGAAGAGCCAAAGGGGTGCCCTGCGGGCGGGGCGTTTGACCAATTCCGGCCCAGGGGCGACCCTTGTGGCTTCAACGAATCGAAGCAGCCGCACGCGGCCGCGGGGGTGAGGATGGGAACCAGGGAGCGGGGAGGCGGCGCCGTCGGCGCGATCATCGCGGTGATCGCGGTGGCGGTCGTCGCCGTCGTCGGTGGCGGGACCGTGCTCGGCGTGGGGCCGCTGGCGCCCAGCCTGCCGCCGGACGAGGTCACCGATCCGAAGGAGATGCTGGCCCGCTCGCTGCAGGCGACGATCGATGCCTCGGCCGTCCACCTCGACGGGACCGTGAGCGGCTCGATCCCGGGGCGCTTCGTGGACCGGCCGGAGGCCGTCGTGTCGCTCGACGGCACCGTGCTCTCGGCCGACGTGCGGCCCCACGACGGCAAGACGCGGACGCACGTCGCCAGTCCGGGCCTCGAGGTGGAGCTGGACACCGTCACGGTCTGGGACAGCGCCTGGTATCGCCTGGACGACGACGACCCGTGGCTGAAGGCGTCGCTGGGCGACGCCTCATCCGACGCCGGAATCGACATCAACCCCCTCACGCTGGTCGACCGGCTGCGCTCCTACCTGGCGACGCCCGGCTTGCGCCCCACGACGGTGGACGTGCCCTGCGCGAGCGCCTCGGGGCGCTGCCACCAGGTGCGCCTCGACGCCGGCTCGGACCCCGCGATGATCCTGGCGCTGCTGCTGCCGCGGGAGCGAGCGGACCAGCTGCCGCCGGTCGACGTCGTGATCACCCTCCAGACCGACGCCCTGACGCTCCGTCCGGCCCACGTCGAGCTGGACGCGACGAGCGTGGACGGGTCGGTCGTGATCCACGTCGAGCTGGACACCGCCCGCTGGGACGAGGACCTGGTGATCGAGGAGCCACCCGCCGCCGCCGGATGACGGACCCGGCGCGCGGCTGGAGGCGCCATCGCGGCCGGCCCGGGACGCCCGGACCATCGCCGGCGCCCGCGGCGCCCGCGGCGCCCGGGAGAGCAGCCCAACCTAGAATGGCAGGGTGAGTCCCACCCCTGCCGACAAGCCCGCGAAGCGCCGCCGAACCCGCCTCGTGGAGCCGGACGGCCAGGGCACCTGGCTGGCCGCGGAGCCGGCACCGCCGGCCCCCGCCGCACTCGAGGAGCCCGACTGGCTCCGCGACGCGCCGCCGGACCCAGCCCTGACCGAGGCCACGGGCCCGGCCCTCACGCCCGAGGAGGTCGCGGCGGCGATCGAGGCCCGGCGCGCCGCCCGCGCGGACGAGATCGTCAGTCGCCTGAACCCGGAGCAGGCCCGCGCCGTCACGACGACCGACGGCCCGCTGCTGATCCTCGCCGGTGCCGGCTCGGGCAAGACCCGGGTCGTCGCCCACCGGATCGCGTACCTCATCGGGGTGAAGGCCGTCGCGCCCCGGCGGATCCTGGCCGTCACGTTCACCAACCGGGCGGCCGGCGAGCTGCGCGAGCGGATCGCGGCGCTGACCGGCGATTCCGGCAAGGACGTCGAAGCGGGCACGTTCCATGCCCTGTGCGCGCGCGTGCTCCGGCGCGACGGCGAGGCGATCGGGCTCGACCGCCGGTTCGTGATCTACGACACGGACGACCAGCAGCAGCTGATGAAGCGGATCCTGGCCGAGGAGGACCTGCCCGCCACCGGCGAGTTCCGGCCGGCCGCGATCCTGGGCGCCATCAGCCGGGCGAAGAACGAGATGCTGGACGAGACGTTCCTCGCCGAGCACGCCGTGAACCACCGCGAGCGCGTGATCGCCCGCCTGGCCGCCCGGTACCGCGACCGGCTGCGCGCCGCCAACGCCCTCGACTTCGACGACCTCCTGCTCCGCGCCGTGGACCTGTTCGAGCAGGCGCCGCAGGTGCTGGCGGCCTACCAGTCGCGCTGGCAGTACCTCCACGTGGACGAGTACCAGGACACGAACCGGCCGCAGTACCTGTGGGTCCGAGCCCTGGCCTCGGCCCATCGGAACCTGTGCGTGGTGGGGGACGACGACCAGTCGATCTACGGCTGGCGCGGCGCCAACGTCCAGAACATCCTCGACTTCGAGCGCGACTACCCCGAGGCGACCGTGGTCAAGCTGGAGCAGAACTACCGCTCGACCCAGCTGATCCTCGACGCGGCCCACGCCGTCGTGTCCCGCAACGAGCGCCGGACCGACAAGAAGCTGTGGACGCGGAACCAGGGCGGCGTCCCGATCCAGCGCTTCGAGGCGTTCAACGAGGAGGAGGAGGCCGAGTGGATCGCCCGCCAGGTCGAGGGCCTGGTGGGGGCGACGGGCCGCGGGTCGTGGCTGACCCGCCGGGCGGACGACGACGAGTCGACCCGGTTCCGGGCCCGGGACGTTGCCGTGATGTACCGGATGAACGCCCAGTCCCGGGCGATCGAGGAGGCGTTCCTGCGCTATGGCATCCGCTACCAGCTGGTCGGCGGGACGCGGTTCTACCAGCGGCGCGAGGTCAAGGACGCGCTCGCGTACCTCCGGGTGCTGCGCTCGGACACGGACCTCGTCTCGTTCGAGCGCGTGATCAACGTGCCGGCCCGGGGGATCGGCGACAAGTCGGTGGAGGCGATGCGTCGCTGGGCGGTCGCCCACGGCGACGACCAGTGGGCGGCGGTCCAGGCGGCCGCGGCCGGCGAAGTCGACGGGATCGGGCCGCGGATCCGGGGCTCGATCGGCGAGTTTGCGGCGCTCGTGCGACGCCTGCGCAAGCGGATCGGGGTGCTGCCCCTGCCGGAGCTGCTGGACGAGGTGCTCGAGGCGTCCGGCTACCGGGCGATGCTCGCGGACGGCTCGGAGGAGGGCGAGGACCGCTGGGCGAACCTGCTGGAGCTGCGCGCGGTGACCACCCGCTACGACGACCTGTCGCCCGATGACGCGCTGGACCGGCTGCTGGAGGAGACGGCGCTGGTCGCGGACCAGGACTCCTACGAGGGCGAGGCGGACGCCGTGACGCTGATCACGCTCCACGCGGCGAAGGGCCTGGAATTCCCGGTCGTGTTCATCGCGGGCCTGGAGGAGGGGCTGCTCCCGCACAACCGGGCGCTCGACGACGAGAAGGAGCTGGAGGAGGAACGGCGGCTCGCGTACGTGGGCATCACGCGCGCGAAGCGGCGCCTGTTCCTGTCGCACGCCTGGCGGCGCGCGACCTGGGGCGGCGGCGGGATGAGCATCCCGAGCCGGTTCCTGCTCGAGATCCCGCCCGACCTGATGGCGGGCCCGCGGCTGCAGGCCGGGGCGGACGTGGGCGGCGACCTGGACCCGGACCTCGTGTTCCGCGAGCGCGGCTCGCGGTTCGGAGC
Organism: Chloroflexota bacterium; assembly: GCA_040755495.1. Taxonomy (GTDB): domain Bacteria; phylum Chloroflexota; class Limnocylindria; order Limnocylindrales; family CSP1-4; genus CAIXZV01. Next base: position 24,777 of record JBFMAT010000039.1, on the reverse strand, counting down.
GGGGATCCGGGCGGGTGGCGGCGCCTACCGGCAGGGGAGCGGGCGCCCGGGCGCGCCCGCGGACGGCGAGCCGTTCCGGCCCACCCGAGACCTCGGGGCGAAGCGCGAGGCGTTCGCGGCGGGGGCGCCGTCGGGCTCGCTGGGGCGGCTGGGGGGCGGGTTCTCCGAGCCCGGCGTGCCGGCGGCACCGGCGGGCCGGGGCGTGGTGCCCGCGCGGCCCATCGTCCCGGGCGAGCGCCGCTACCGCGACGGCGACCGGATCCGGCACGCCCGCTGGGGCGACGGGATCGTGATCTCGTCCCGGCTCACCCGCGACGACGAGGAGGTCCAGGTCGCGTTCAAGGACCCGCTGGTGGGCCGCAAGACGATGCTGGCCAGCCTCGCGAACCTCGAGCTCATCGGGTAGGGCCCGACGCACCGGGCCCGGGCCCGCGTCCCGCACGGCGCGCTCGCCCTGACCCTTGGCCCCGAGCTCGCGTCCCGCCGGGGCCCCTCGCTCCGGGCCCGCAACCCGCCCCCGGGCCCACGGGCGGCTGGGCCTCCTCTCGGCTGCGCCCCCCGGCCCGCGCCGCGTGCCCGGCTCAGCCGGCGGCGAGGTGCGGCAGGTGCTCGGCGTAGTGCTCGGACGTGTCGGCCGCGACCGTCCGGTACAGCGGCTCGTCGCCCAGCCAGGCGAAGCGGCCGGTCTCGAGCAGATCGGCGTCGGGCGCCGCCTCGACCGCGGCCACCACGCGGCGATACGCCTCGGCCTCGCCGCGCCTGACGTCGTCCAGCGACCGCGCCCGGCCCTCGGCCAGGACCCGCGCGTTGTGGACGTCGATGTCGAACGGCTCGCCGTCGCGCGGGTACGGCTCGCGCCCGGCGACGAGCGCGTCCACGACGCGCGCGGAGTGGTCGCTCCACCACTCGACGTGGGCGAGCACGTCCTTGCGCGTCCAGCCGTCCATGCCCGGCACCTCCGCCGCGAAGGCGTCGGCATCGAGCGCGGCGGCGGCCGCCTCGAGGGTGTCGTGATGGGCGCGGATGTCGGCGAGCAGCGTGCGCTTGTCCATGCCCGACAGGCTACGCCACGTCTCGCGCGCCAAGCGGTAGGTGACGTGCGGCCGGAGCGGATGGTCCTCGGCCAGGCGGGGGTGGAGGAAGTCCGCCGCCGGGTCACGCGACATGCCGATCCGCTCCATCACCCGTCGTGAGCGCTCGTTCGAGGCCGTTGTGTAGGACACCAGCGCCGGCAGCCCGAGGTCCTCGAACGCGAACCGGACGGCGGCCCGCGCCGCCTCGGTCGCGTAGCCGTGGCCCCAGGCGGACCGCGCGAACCGCCAGCCCACCTCCACCGTGGGCTCGGGCGCCCAGGCCGGGACGGACAGCCCGGTGAACCCCAGCAGCGCCCCGTCCTCCGTGCGCTCCACAGCCCACAGCGCGTACCCGTCGCTGGCCCAGTGGGCCATGATCCGGTTCATGAACGCGTCGCTGTCGGCGCGCGACAGGGGCGCGGACAGCCAGCGGGCGACCTCGGGGTCCGCGTTGATGGCGGCGAACGGCTCGCGGTCCGCTTCGCGCCACCCGCGCAGGAGGAGCCGGGCGGTGCGGAGGCACGGGACGGTGGGCGGCGCGGGACTCTCGGGCATGGTGCTCACGCCCGCATGGTCGCCGATCCGCGCCCTATCCTGCAGGCGATGACCGACGTCCGCCCGGCCCACGCCTACCCGCCGCCGTCCGCACCCCCGATCGACCTCGCGGGCATCGCCGCCGTTGCCGACTTCGAGGCCCCGGCCCGCGAACGGCTCCATCCCGCCGCATGGGCGTACTACGAAGGCGGCGGCTGGGACGGCCTCACGATCCGCGACAACCTCGAGGCGTGGCGGCACTGGCGGTTCCGCCCGCGGGTGCTCGTGGACGTGTCGGGCGTGGACCCGGCGACGACGCTCCTCGGCGTGCCGGTGTCGATGCCCGTCGGCATCGCCCCGGCCGCGCTCCACGGGCTGGCGCACGAGGACGGCGAGCTGGCCACCACAAGGGCGGCCACGGCGGCCGGGGTGGCCACGGTCGTGTCCACTGTCGCGTCGCGCACGATCGAGGACGTGGCCGATGCCTCCGGCGATGGGCTGCGCTGGTTCCAGCTGTACGTCCAGCGCGACCGTGCCCTCAGCCGCGACTTCGTCCAGCGCGCCGAGGCCGCCGGGTATCGCGCCCTGGTGCTGACGGTGGACCTGCCGGTCCTGGGCTACCGCGACGACGTCATCCGCCTCGCCTTCGACCCCGGCTACCAGGCGTACGGCAACCTGGCCGGCCGCGCGGCGCTCGAGGGCGCGCACCTCGACGACCTGCTGGACATGCGCAGCGCCGGCCTGACCTGGGACGGCCTGGCCGAGATCGCCTCGTGGTCGGCGATGCCGCTGGTGCTCAAGGGGATCCTGACCGCGGAGGACGCGCGGCTGGCCGTCGAGCACGGGGCCGCGGCGGTGTGGGTCTCGAACCATGGCGGCCGTCAGCTCGACCGCTCGCCGGCCGCGATCGACGTGCTCGAGGCGGTGGTCGAGGCCGTGGCCGGGCGTGCCGAGGTCTACCTCGACGGCGGCGTGCGGCGCGGCACGGACGTCGTGACGGCGCTCGCGCTGGGCGCCCGGGCCGTGTTCATGGCCCGGCCGCTGCTGTACGCGCTCGCCTGCGCGGGCGAGGCGGGCGTCGCGCGGGCGCTGGCCATCCTCCACGAGGAGACGACCCGCGCCCTGGCGCTCCTCGGCGCCGCCCGGCCGGCGGACGTGCGCCGGGAGCACGTCACGCGGGTATCCTCGGGACGATGACCGAGCCGCTCCCCGTCGATCCCGCGCTGGTCGAGGAGGCCGCCTCGCTCGACGAGGCCGCGGCCGAGGCCCGCCACGGGGAGCTCGCCGACCAGGTCCGGCGCGCCAATCGCCTGTACCACGAGGAGGACGCGCCGGAGATCTCCGACGCCGAGTACGACCAGCTGTTCCGACGGCTGGTCGCGCTCGAGGCGGCGTACCCGGCCCTGGTCACGCCGGACTCGCCCACCCAGCGCGTCGGCGGCGCCCCGACCGGCGCCGTGTTCTCCGAGGTCCGCCACCGTCGCCCGATGCTGTCGCTCGCGAACGCGTTCAGCCACGATGAGCTGCGCGCCTTCGACGCCCGGGTGCGCAAGGGCCTCGGCCTGCCGGCGGCCCCGGAGCCCGCGGACGGGCTGGCCTACGTCGCGGAGCTCAAGATCGACGGCCTCGCCATCTCGCTCCAGTACGAGCGCGGCCGGCTCACGGTGGGTGCGACGCGCGGCGACGGCACCACCGGCGAGGACGTGACCCAGAACCTGCGCACGATCAAGGCCATCCCGCAGCGCCTGCCGGAACCCGCGACGCTCGAGGCCCGGGGCGAGGTGTTCATGCCCAAGGCCGAGTTCGCCCGCATCAACGCCGAGCGCGAGGAGGCGGGCCTGCCGCTGTACGCGAACCCGCGCAACAGCGGCGCCGGGTCGCTGCGTCAGAAGGACGCGGCGGTGACCGCGAGCCGCCTGCTCTCGACGTGGCTGTACCAGCTGGTCGAGGATGAGCCGACGGTCGACAGCCAGTCCACCGCGCTCGCCCGGCTCGAGGCGCTGGGCTTCCCGGTCAACCCGGAGCGCGAGGCAGGCCTCGACATCGAGGGCGTGATCGCGTTCACCGAGCGCTGGCGCGACGAGCGCCACCACCTGCCGTACGAGACGGACGGGGTGGTGGTCAAGGTCGATCGCTTCGAGGCACAGGCGCGGCTGGGCATGGTCAGCCGGGCGCCGCGCTGGGCGATCGCCTACAAGTTCCCGCCGGAGCAGACCGAGACCCTCGTCGAGGACATCGTCCCGTACGTGGGTCGGACGGGGACGCTCACGCCCGTCGCGCACCTGCGGCCGGCGAAGGTGGCGGGCTCCACGGTGGCCCGGGCCACCCTCCACAACCTCGACGAGGTCCGGCGCAAGGACATCCGGATCGGCGACACGATCGTGCTCCAGAAGGCCGGCGACGTGATCCCCGAGGTCGTCCGGCCCATCCTCGAGCGGCGCCCCGCCGACGCCCGCGAGTTCGTGATGCCCGAGACCTGCCCGGTGTGCGGCACGCCGGTCGTCCGCGACGAGGGCGCCGTCCGCCACTACTGCCCGAACCCGGCCTGCCCGGCGCGGCTCGCCCAGGCCTACGGCCATTTCGTGGGCCGCGGCGGGATGGACATCGAGGGCGCCGGCTGGGCGGTCCTGTCGCAGCTCCTGGAGCGGGGCATGGTCCACCGCCGGGCCGACTTCTTCGCGCTGGCCGTGGACGACCTCGAGGGCCTCGAGCGCTTCGCCCGCAAGAGCGCCGAGAACCTCCACGCGGCGATCCAGCGGGCGCGCACGGGCCGGCCGCTGGCCAAGGTGCTCAACAGCCTGGGCATCCCGCAGGTGGGGGAGTCCACGGCGGTCGACCTCGCCCGCTGGCTCGCCACGCGCGTCCGCCCCGACGCGTACCCGCCGGCCGCGCCGGATCCCGCGACGGGCATCGACCGCGACCCGTGGTTTGCCGCCGTGGAGGCCGAGCTGCGGCGGATCGCGGACGAGGAGCCCGAAGGGCTGCAGGAGGTGAGCGGCATCGGCCCGTCCGTGTCCGACGCGGTCCACGGCTGGTTCGCGGACCCCGCGACCCGCGACGTCCTGCGCGAGCTCGTGGACGCGGGCGTGGTGCCCGAGCGCCCGGTCGTGCGCGAGGCCGCCGCCGGGGCCGCCGATGGGCCGCTGGCCGGCAGGACGGTCGTGGTGACCGGCACGATCGAAGGCTTCAGCCGCGAGGAGGCCGAGGACGCCGTGCGCGCCGCCGGCGGCAAGCCCGCGGGCTCGGTGTCGAAGAAGACGGACTACGTGGTCGCGGGCCCGGGCGCCGGCTCGAAGCTCCAGAAGGCCGCCGAGCTCGGCGTCCCGGTGCTCGACGCCGAGGGGTTCCGGCGGCTGCTCGCCGGGGAGACGGGCGACGAAGGGGAGGGGACGCCATGAACGACGCCGAGACGCGGCTCGCGGAGCGACTGGCCGCGGACCTGGAGCGGGTCCTAGGGACGGGAATCCTGATCGAAGACCTCGAGATCGAGGGCGAGGGGCCGGTGACGATCCGCGTCGCCTGCCTGGCCGACGGGATGTCGCGCGAGATCGAGGCGCACGGCGACTCGGCGATCGAGGCGATCAGCGACCTGATCCGGCTTGCCGCGGAGACCCGCCTCGCGGCCGCGTTCTGGCAGATGGTCGGGCCCGCGTGAGGGAAGGTCCCGGCGCGGTGCCGGCGAGCGTGCGGCGGTGCGCCCCGCGCCACGACGGGCCATCCGGCCCTGCCCCGCACGCCTGCCAATAGAGGCATAATGCCGCGGTTCAGCGTCCCGTGACATGGCCCGGGTCCGCTGATCGAAGGAGGAGCGAATGTCACTGCGTTCACGCCTGAGCCTGTTGGGCGCCATCGCCATCCTCGTCGCCGCGTGCGGCGGCGGCGGGGCAACGCAGGCACCGGCCTCGGCCGAGCCCACCCAGGCCGCGGGTTCGACCGAACCGACCGAGGCCCCGCCGGCGACCGTCAACCCCGACTCGCTGCTGGGCAAGATCCTCGCCGCGGGCAAGATCCGGATCTCGACCGATCCCAACTACGCCCCGTTCTCGTCAGTCAAGCCGGACGGCACCTACGAGGGCTTCGACACCGCGGTCGCAGAGGAGACCGTCAAGCGCCTCAACGAGAAGCTCGGCACCAGCATCACGATCCAGTGGGAGACCCCCGGCTGGGACCTGATCACGGCCGGCAGCTGGGGTGGCCGCTGGGACGTCTCGATCGGCTCGATGAGCGTGACCGAGACCCGCGCCAAGGTCGTCGACTTCGCCGACCCGTACTACTTCGACGGTGGCGGCATCGCCGTGCCGAAGGACTCCACCCTCACCTCGCTCGACGAGCTCAACGGCGGCAAGACGTTCTGCGTCGGTGCCTCCACGACCTACGAGCAGTGGCTCAACCAGACCCTGGAGATCATCGACCCGGCGATGATCCCGCCGCCCACCGATCCGCAGGTCACCGCCCTGCCGACCGACAACGAGTGCATCCAGGCCGTCGCCGCCGGGCGCAAGTTCGACGCGATCGTGGCCAACAAGAACGGCCTCGAATCGGCCATCGAGAAGGGCCAGCCGATCAAGCTGCTGGTCGACCAGCCGACGTTCACCGTCTCGGTCTCGTTCGCGCTCGACAAGAGCGGGCCGGCGACGGGCGAGCTGCTCGAGCTGTTCAACGAGATCGTCGCCGACATGCACGCGGACGGCACCCTCAAGGCGCTGTCCGAGAAGTGGCTCGGCGAGGACGTCACGACCAAGCCGTCCTGACCTGAACTCCGGAGCGCCCGGGTCGCGAGACCCGGGCGCTCTCACATCCGGGAGCCGCCCATGGGTTTCGGGTACGGGTCCTCGCTGGCCGCGCGTGCGGCGAACCAGCAGCTGGGCGACGAGATCCTGCGCGTCGAGCAGCAGCGCAGCCGCTCGTGGCGCGTCCGGTTCATCGCGATGTGGCTGGCCATCGTGGCCGGCCTCGTCGCGTTCGTCGCCCTCACCGTCCGTGTCGACGCGGACTTCATCAACGGCTGGGCCCCGTTCATCCTGGCCGGCGTCCCGGTCACCCTGTTCATCTCGGCCGTGTCGATCGCGCTGGCCATCGTGCTGGCGACCCTCGGCGCCCTGGGGCGCCTGTCGCGGAACCCGTTCGTCAACGGCGCGGCCAGCTTCTACGTCTCGTTCTTCCGCGGCACGCCGCTGATCCTGCAGATCCTGTTCCTGTTCCTGGCGCTGCCCCAGGCCGGCATCGTGCTCGACCCGCTGCCCACCGCCGTCCTCGCGCTGGGCATGAACTACGGCGCGTACATGACCGAGATCTTCCGGGCCGGGATCCAGGCGGTTCCCCACGGCCAGGTCGAGGCCGCCCATTCGTTGGGCATGGACGGCCGGACGGCGTTCATCCGGGTCGTCCTGCCGCAGGCGTTCCGGATCGTCATCCCGGCGATCGGCAACGACTTCATCGCGATGCTCAAGGACTCGGCGCTCGCCTACACCGTGGGCGTCCAGGAGCTCCTGTGGCGCGCCCAGGCGGCCGGCCGGCCGACCTTCCAGTCGATGCAGACGCTGCTCGTCGCGGCGCTCGTGTACTGGATCATGACGATCCTGTTCTCCGTCCTGCAGAACAAGCTGGAGGGCCGCATGTCGATCGGCGATCGCGCCAGGTCCATCCAGTGACCGCGCCGTCTGCCAAGGCCGGGCGGCCCGCGCACGAGATCCACCCCGCGGAGCGGCCGGGCTCGCTCGTCCCTGCCGGCGCCGAGCCGATCGTGCGGGCGACGGCGATCGAGAAGTTCTTCGGCACCAACTACGTCCTGCGCGGCTGCTCGATGACCGTCTACCCGAAGGAGACGATCACGATCCTCGGCCGGTCTGGCTCGGGCAAGAGCACGTTCCTGCGCTGCCTCAACTTCCTCGAGGAGCCCAGCGCCGGCGTCGTGGACATCGACAACGTGGTCGTCGACGCGTCGCCGCTCCGGCGGCGCGACCGGGCAGCCGCCGAGCGCGTCCGCCAGCTGCGGCTCCGGGCGTCGATGGTGTTCCAGGAGTTCAACCTGTTCCCGCACCGCTCGGTGATCGGCAACCTGATCGAGGCCCCGGTCCACGTCAAACACGTCCCGGTGAAGGAGGCGACCGACATCGCCGAGGGCTACCTCGAGAAGGTCGGCCTGATCGACAAGCGCGACGAGTACCCCAACCGGCTGTCCGGTGGCCAGCGCCAGCGGGTGGCGATCGCCCGGGCGCTGACGATGGAGCCCAAGGTCCTGCTGTTCGACGAGCCCACCTCCGCGCTCGACCCGTCCCTGGTCGGCGAGGTGCTCAAGGTCATGGAAAGCCTCGCCCACGAGGGCCGGACGATGATCGTGGTCACCCACGAGATGCAGTTCGCGAAGGAGGCGGCCGACCGCGTCTACTACATGGACGAGGGGATCTTCCTCGAGATCGGTCCGCCCGAGCAGGTGATCGACCAGCCGCGGGAGGAGCGGACCCGCCTGTTCCTGGCCCGGTTCCTGGGTGCGGCGCACGGCGCCCCCGGCGTGGGCGGGCCGGCGGCCCCGCTGCCCGAGGAGGAGGCCGTCGCCCAGTTCAAGGCCGACGCCGGCACGCTCCACCCGCACGGCTGAACGCGGCGGCGGGACCGCCGCGCCGCCGCCCGGCCGCCGGGTCCGTCACGGCACCGATCATCGGCACGTCCCCTGGGACGAGCGGCTGAGAGGGATCGTCATGCGCGGTGTGCAGAGAACCATGTCGGTCCTGGCATTCGCCGTCTGCCTGGTCGCCGCCGGTGCCGGGCTGACGGTCCTCGTGGCCCAGGCGACCCCGTCGGCCGCGAAGCCGGATCCGGCGGTCATCCAGGTTGTGGTCGTTCGCGCGATTGAGATTGACGAGGGGATCAGCGAGCTGCCGGCCGGGGCCAAGGCCGGGCACCTTACGGACGTCGAGAGATCGTCGCTCCGTGCCAACATCCGGACCAGGTACGAAACTGTGTTCGCGGGGCCAGCCTTCACCAACCGGCTTAACGGCCTCCTCGCCTGGGCGGACCGGGTCGCAATGGACGGCACGGAGTCGCGGGTCCTGTGGTCCGAGATCACAGCCGTCCGGTTCGACGATGTGCCGCTCGTCTCGGGTGACACCGTGACGGTGAGCGGCACGTATGACGTGCGCGCACAGTCGGCCTGGGATACGACGACGGGCGTCACGGTCAAGGACGGCGGCATCTACACAAACAGCTTCGCGATGACGCTCGAGCGCCGCGGCAACGGCAACGCCTGGTTCGTGACCAGCTACTCGATCGCGCCGGTCGACTACATCCCCGACCCGGCGCTCGGCGAGAACCTGGACATCGATCCGAACCCCGGCGCCACCAAGCCGCCGTCCGGCGACGACGCGCCGGTGATCCCGGTTGATCCGGCACCGCCCGTCCCCTGACGAAGGTCGTCGGAGAGCCGGCCAGCGGCGGCACGACCATGTAGGAGCGGCGTCGCGCGCCCGGCACGTATCATCGGGCCATGGCCTCGCTCACCAGCGCCGATGTCGAGCACGTCGCGTATCTCGCCCGCCTCGGGCTGACCGAGGCGGAGCTCGCCCGGCTCGAGGGCCAGCTCAACCACATCCTCGACCAGTACGCGAAGCTCGCCGAGCTGGACACGGACGCGATCCCGCCGACGGCCCAGACGATCGAGCTCGAGAACATCCTGCGCGAGGACGTGGTGACCCCGTCGCTGCCGGCAGAGGCCGTCCTGGCCAACGCCCCGGAGCGCGACGGCGACTTCTTCGTCGTGCCCGCGATCCTCGGCGGCGGCGAGTAGGCCGGGACCGATGACCGACGACCTCACGCGCCTGACCGCGCACGAGCTCGCCGCGCGCCTCCGTGCGGGCGAGACAACGTCGCGCGAGATCACCGCGGCCTGCCTCGCCCGTGGGCACGCCACGGACCACGGGCTCCACGCCTGGCTGACCCTCGACGACGAGCGCGCGCTGGCCGAGGCCGACGCCGCCGACGCCCGCCTGGCCGCCGCCCGCGCCGAGAGCCCGGCCGCCGTCGAGGCCCTCCACCCGCTGCTGGGCATCCCGGTCGCGCTCAAGGACCTGGTCTCGCTCGCGGGCGGGCAGGCGACCGCGGGCTCGCGGATCCTCGAGGGGTATCGCGCCCCGTTCGACGCCCACATCACCGAGCGCCTGCGCGGCGCCGGGGCGGTGATCCTGGGCAAGACCAACATGGACGAGTTCGCGATGGGCTCGTCCACGGAGCACTCCGCCTTCGGGCCGACGTCGAACCCGTGGGACCTGGGGCGCGTCCCCGGCGGGTCCAGCGGCGGGAGCGCCGCGGCGGTGGCCGCGTTCCACGTCCCGCTGGGCATCGGCACCGACACCGGCGGCTCGATCCGCCAGCCCGCCGCCCTGTGCGGGATCGTGGGCATGAAGCCCACCTACGGCCGGGTGAGCCGCTACGGGATCGTGGCCTTCGCGAGCAGCCTGGACCAGATCGGGCCGTTCGGGCGCAACGTCCGCGACGCCGGCGCCCTGCTCCACGCGGTGTCCGGCCGCGACGAGCGCGACTCGACCTCGGCCCCGGAGCCGGTCCCGGACGACCTGCTCGAGCTCCCGCACGATGACGACGAGGCGGCGTCCTGGCTGCGCGGCAGGCGCATCGGGCTGCCCAGGGAGTACTTCGTGGCGGGCATGGAGCCGGGCGTGGAGGCCCGCGTCCGCGAGGCCGTCGCGGTGCTCGAGGCGGCCGGCGCGCACGTCGAGGAGGTCAGCCTCCCGCACACGGACTACGGCCTCGCGACGTACTACATCGTCGCCCCCGCCGAGGCTTCGGCCAACCTCGCCCGCTACGACGGCGTCCGGTTCGGCTACAGCGTGCGGGGTGGCGACGACTACCTGGCGAACTACCTCGCGACCCGCGGCCAGGGGTTCGGCGCCGAGGTCAAGCGGCGGGTGATGCTCGGCACCTACGCGCTGTCGGCCGGCTACTACGACGCGTTCTACGTCAAGGCGCAGAAGACGCGGACGCTGATCAAGCGCGACTTCGACCGGCTGTGGGAGGCGGGCTTCGACGCCCTCGTCGCGCCCACGTCGCCGTCGGTCGCCTTCCCGTTCGGCGCCCGGATGGCGGACCCGGTCCAGATGTACCTGTCCGATGCCTGCACGCTGCCGGTCAACATCGCGGGCCTGCCCGGGATCTCGGTCCCGTGCGGCCTGTCCGAAGGGCTGCCGGTGGGCCTCCAGCTCATCGGGGCCGCCTGGTCCGAGGGTGCGCTGTTCCGCGCCGCTCGCGCGTACGAGGGCGCGACGGCAACCGCGGCCTGGCGCTCGATCCCGCCGCACGACCTGGCGGCGCTCGAGGACCCCGCGACGCCGACGCCCGCCGAACGGGTGGCGGCCGGCAGCGCCACATAGGGCGGACCGGCCCTCGCCGGGCCGGCGCCGCGCCGGGCAGGATGGGCGCCTGGAGGTGACGGTGATGCTCAAGCGGGTGGTGGTGGGCTCCGCGATCGCGGCGGCGAGCTGGTACGCGTTCTACCGGGTGACGCGCTGGCGGGCGACGTGGGGCGTCGACCCGGCGGAGACCGAGGGATCGCTGCCCGGCGACGAGCTCGTGCCGGAGCCCACGGTGAGCGACACGCGGGGGATCACGATCGACGCGCCGCCGGCGGCGGTGTGGCCGTGGCTCCTCCAGCTGGGCTACGGGCGCGGCGGCTGGTACAGCTACGACCAGCTGGACATGAAGGGCCGGAGCGCCGACGTGATCCTGCCCGAGCACCAGTCGCTGGCGGTCGGGGACATCGTGCCCACCGACCCGGGCGGCGGCTTCGAGGTGAAGGTGCTCGACCCGGAGCGGGCGCTGGTGCTCATGGTCGACGACGAGCTGGTGGCGCGCCGCCGACCGCCGGCCGAGGACGGCGGCGAGGCGACGACCGCGGGCATCGAGGCCTCCGGCCGGTTCATGCAGGCGTCGATGCCGCCGCGGTTCGCCATCTCCTGGGCGTTCGTCCTCCGCCCGCTCGACGGCGGCCGGACGCGGCTGGTGGAGCGGATGCGTGGCTCGTTCGGCGAGGCCACGGCGGGCAGCCGGGCGCTGGGTCCGCTGCTTGGCTTCGGCATCTTCGTCATGACCCAGCGCCAGATGCTGGGCCTCAAGTGGCGCGTGGAGCGGCTGACCTCGATCCCGGTGACCCCGGCCGGCGCCCCGTCGGGGAACGGCCACGCCCCCGAGCTCGCTGCGACCGTGCCCGCGCCCGGCTGAGCCGGGCGGAGCGTGCAGCGTGGGTACCGGGATGGGGCGGCGATCGACCTCGGGTCTCGCCGTCGGCGTCATGGTCGCCGCGCTCGTCGCCGCGTCGTGTGACGTGGTCTCGCCGCCTCCCGCCACGCCGGCCGCGTCCCCGGTCGCGTTCCGTCCGGTCCTCGGTGCAGACCCGGTCGTCACGGCTCTGGCGGCGATCGACCCGCTCACCGTGCTCCGGGGCGTCGAGGGCGGAGCCGCCTGCCAGCCGGGCACGATCACGGGCGGCCACGCGAGCGACGACGCGATCGTCCGGACCACGGATCTCGTGTGCCAGCGCTTCGGCAACGACCGGACGGTCTACTTCCTGTTCGAGGAGGCCTACGCGGCCGAGCTCGAGCGCGCCGGCATCACCGTCACGGGCTCGGGTCGCGAGGCGGCCGGCGCCGAGGACCCGATCGCGACGGACTGGAGCCTCCGGGGCGAGTTCGTCACGGGCACGGCCCGGCTCATCGGCGTCAACGAGCCCGGGCTGCTGCACCTGTTCGTCACGCTTGACATCGCGTCCCGGTAGTCGACTCGCCGCAGGGCGGAGCTCCACGTGGCCATCGCGTACTCTTCGACACCATGACGACCCAGCCTTCCATCCGCCCGCCGCTCGCCGACCGCGCGCTCGCGCAGCGCGTGCGCCAGGTGCCGCCGTCCGGGATCCGGCGCTTCTTCGACATCCTGGCGACCATGGACGACGTCATCAGCCTGGGGGTGGGGGAGCCGGACTTCGACACCCCGCGCGAGATCGTCGAGGCCGGTGTCGAGAGCCTCCGCGAGGGCCGCACGCACTACACCTCGAACTTCGGCACCATCGAGCTCCGGCGCGCGCTGTCCGAGCATCTCGAGCGCCGGTACGGCGTCCACTACGACCCGGCGACGGAGATCCTCGTCACCGTCGGGGCGTCCGAGGCCGTGGACCTCGCGCTGCGTGCGACCTGCGACCCGGGCGACGAGGTGATCCTCCACGAGCCCAGCTACGTCTCCTACGTGCCCGCCATCGTGTTCGCCGGCGGCGTCGTGCGCCACGTGCCCACCCGGTTCGAGGACGACTTCGCCCTCGACCCGGCGCTGGTCGAGGCGGCCGTCACGCCGCGGACCAAGGCGCTGTTCCTGGGCTACCCGGCGAACCCCACCGGCGCGGTGCTCGACGACGCCGTCCAGGACGAGCTGGCCCGGATCGCCGGGCGCCACGACCTGCTCGTGTACAGCGACGAGATCTACGACCGCCTCGCCTACGGCAACTACCGCCACCGGGCGTTCAGCTCGCTGCCCGGGATGCGCGAGCGGACGGTGCTGATGGGCGGCTTCTCCAAGGCCTATGCCATGACCGGCTGGCGCGTCGGCTGGCTGTGCGCCCCGGCGCCGATCCTCGAGGGGATCGTCAAGGTCCACCAGTACGGGATCATGTCCGCGCCCACGGTGGCCCAGGATGCCGCGCTGGTCGCGCTCCAGGGCGGCGAGCCGGCCGTCCAGTCGATGGTCGCGGAGTACGACCGGCGGCGGCGCCTGCTGGTGGACGGGCTGAACCGGATCGGCCTGCCGACGTTCGAGCCCCGGGGCGCGTTCTATGCCTTCCCGAAGATCACGTCCACGGGCCTGACCGCCGACGAGTTCACCGAGCGCCTGCTGCGCGAGGAGCGGGTGGCGGTGGTGCCGGGCGACGCCTTCGGCCCGTCCGGCGCCGGGCACGTCCGGATGTGCTACGCGACCTCGCACCAGCAGCTCGAGGAGGCGTTGGTCCGGATCGGGCGGTTCGTGGAACGGGTCCACCCCGCCTGAGGCGCTCGGCCTCGCCGACCCGGCTCGGAAACTCGAATCCGGAACCGGCTGCGCTCGACGCACGCCGTACCTTGTGAGCGCGGCCGGACGGCCGGGCCGCATCGGACGGGGCGATGGACCGGGACCTGGTGGTGCGGGCACGAGGGGGCGATCGCGACGCCTTCGCGCGCCTGGCGGCCGCCGCGATCTCGAGACTCGATGCCGCCGCCCGACTCATCACCCGCGATCCCGAGCGGGCCAAGGACGCCGTCCAGGAGGCGCTGGCCCGCGCCTGGCGGGACCTGCCGGGGCTGCGCGATCCCGACCGCTTCGACGCCTGGTTGCGACGGCTGCTCGTCCGTGCCTGCATCGACGAGCTCCGCCGCGCCCGACGCCACGCGATCGAGATCGAGCTGACTGAGCTCCACCACCCCGCGGTCGCCGACTCGGCGGTCGCGCTCGCCGACCGCGACGCACTCGAACGCGGCTTTCGCCGGCTCGATCCCGAGCAGCGGTCGCTGATCGTCCTGTACTACTACCTCGGCCTGTCGCTGGCCGAGGCGGCCGACGCCTTGAATGTCCCAGCCGGGACCGCGAAGTCGCGCATCTCACGGGCTCGTGACGCGTTGCGCGCGGCCCTCGATGCCGACTCCCGGGCGAGCCGGGAGCTGCTGGAGGGCCGTCCCGCATGACCGCGCGCGACGACTTCGACCGGCTGCTGGCGATCTGGCTCGACGAGAGCGCGGGTGCGGGCACTCCCGAGTACCTCGACGAGACGCTCACGGCGATCGGCCGGCTCCGGCAGCGACCGGCGTGGCTGAGCCCCTGGAGGTGGCTCCCCATGCAGCTGACCATGCGGCGCGTGGCGGTCCCGCGCGCCATCCCGTACTTCGCGCTTCTCGCGCTGCTGCTCGTCGTCGCGCTGCTGGCCGTTGCACTGGCCGGCTCGCAGCGACGCCTGCCTCAGCCGTTCGGCCGGGCGGCGACCGGCTTGATCGCGTTCGACACGAACGGCGACATCCATGTCGCCAACGCCGACGGGACGGGGGTGCGCGCGTTCGTCGCCACGCCCGCCACGGAGCACGGGGCGACGTTCTCGCGCGACGGGACGCGGCTCGCCTACTGGTCGCGGCCGGTTGGCGGGTCGCCGCAGCTGCGGCTGGTCGACGCGAACGGCGCAACCGACCTGAACCTCACTGGCGACATGGCGCTCTCGGCCGACACGTTCATGCCCGCCGGCAGTTGGTCGCCGGACGGCACGCGGCTGGCGTTCTCGTCGGGCCTCGGCGATCTGTACGTCATCGCAACCGACGGGTCCACGCCGGCCCGGAGGATCGGCGAGCCTGGGCTCTTGCGCTCCAGCCCGGCCTGGTCGCCAACGGGCGACTGGATCGCGTTTCGTGGCCTGCGGTCGGGTCCGTTCGAGCCGCCGGCCGTATACGTCATCCGCCCCGACGGCACCGGGGAGACGCGGGTCAGCGGCTTCTCGGGCGGCGTCAACGCCATGCTCAATCCCGATTGGTCACCGGACGGCGCCTCGCTGCTCTACGACGCTGTCTACGACGCACCGCTCGGCGCCGACGAGTCCGGGGAGATCATCGTCGCCACGCTCGACGGCTCGTCGTGGACGGAACGGGTCGTGGTCGAGCGGTCGCCGAGCTGGATGGCGAGGTTCTCGAACGACGGGACGCAGATCGCGTTTCTCCGGTGCCGCGTCCAGGAGTGCGTCGGTGCCGGCAGTGACGTCTACGTCGTGGGGACCGACGGCAGCGGGCTCGAGCGCGTCAGTGACGAGCCCGTCGGGGTCGCTCCTCCCTGCTGGATGCCGGACGACCGGGCCATCGTCGCCCTGACCGGGGACGTCACGAACGCGATCGAGAATCAGGCGAGCGCGCGATACGTGGTCCTGCCGCTGGTGGACGCCGTGCCCCGCGCGGAGATCGCGGCCCCGGGGATCGTCGGCGTTGCCGCCTGCTCGTGGCAGCGACTCGCGCCCTGAGGTTGCGCCGGGTGACGGGCGGGCCGTCGATCCGCTGAGGATCGAACGGCCCGCCATCCCGGTGACAGAGGTCCCTTATCTCCGACCCGACCGGGCGCGCACGCTCCTTCCACCGGATCGTGACCTGAGTGGCCGCGTCCCCCCGGCGGAGGTGCGCCATGACCCGAGCGCTCGTCGTCCACCACGACATCGATCTCGCCGACCAGGAGGTCGAGTCGCTGCGCCGCCTGGGCTACGAGGTGGAGCAGTGCAGCGGGCCCACGGCGAACACGTGCCCGATCCTCAACGGCGGCGAATGCGCCCTCGCGGAGGAGGCCGACGTCATGGTCTACGACGCCTGGGCCAGCGGCGACATCGACGGCTCCGCGGAGCTGATCGCGGGCCTCCGGCGCGTCCACCCCAGCGTGCCGATCGTGCTCACCACGCCCGGCATCGGCTACGCGTGGGAGCCGGCGGAGGACCCGGGGGTCGTGGAGCTCCAGGGCCAGCCGACCGGCGCCCGCCTCCACGAAGCCATCCAGCGCGCGATGGAGGGCGTCCGCCGCGGGGAGGCGAGCTCGACCTGATCGGGCCAGCGGGCCCGCCGGCACGCGTCTATGCCACACTCTGGGCCATGGTCGGTGCCGTCCTCGTCCTGTCCGGTCTGGTCACCGCCGCGTGGGGCTCGTGGCGCGGCTACGGTGCCGCCCGCTCGGCGCTGGCGCCGCTCGTCCGCGATGGAGACCCCACCCGCACCCTGATCGAGGCGTCCCAGCCGCTCCACGCACGGTCACGCGTCCGCCTCGCCGCCCGCCACGTCCTGCGGGCCACGCTCTGGCTGGGCGTCTCGATGTACGGGCTGTACCTGCTGATCGTCGGGCTGGCGGTGCCCGCATGACCGCCGCCGCGGAGCGCGTCGCCGGCGTCATGGTCCGGTACGAGGCCGTCATCGGCATCGAGGTCCACTGCCAGCTGCGCACCGCGTCCAAGATGTTCTGCGGCTGCTCCAACGCGTATGCGGACGCGGCGCCCAACACCCACACCTGCCCGGTGTGCCTCGGGCTGCCCGGCACGCTGCCGGTCATCAACCGCCGGGCCGTGGAGCACGTGCTGGCGGCCGGGCTCGCGATCGAGGCCACGATCCCCGAGCGCACCCAGTGGGAGCGCAAGAACTACTTCTACCCGGACCTGCCCAAGGGCTACCAGATCAGCCAGTACGCGATCCCGCTGGCGGCGAACGGGCGCCTGGCGATCGAGACGTCCGAGGGACCGTTCACCGTCCGGATCACGCGGGCGCACCTCGAGGAGGACACGGCCAAGCTCGTCCACGGGGACGCGGTGCGGGCCGGCAGCGGAGCCGGCGGCCGATCGTCGCTGGTGGACTTCAACCGGTCTGGCGCGCCGCTGATGGAGATCGTCACCGAGCCGGACATCCGGACGGCGGAGCAGGCGCGGCGGTACGCGGAGGAGCTCCAGCTGCTGCTGCGCGCGATCGGGGCCAGCGACGCCGACATGGAGCGCGGCCAGATGCGCGTCGAGGCCAACGTCTCGCTCCGGCCGCGCGGGACCGAGGCGTTCGGGACGCGGGTCGAGGTCAAGAACATGAACTCGTTCCGGGCGGTTGAGCGGGCGATCGCGTTCGAGATCGAGCGCCAGGCGCGGGCCCTGGACGCGGGCGAGCCACTGTCGATGGAGACCCGTGGCTGGGACGACGGCCGCCAGGCGACGTACCGGATGCGGTCCAAGGAGACGTCGGAGGACTATCGCTACTTCCCGGAGCCGGACCTGCCGCCGCTCCACGTGGACGGGGCGTGGATCGAGCGGGTCCGGGCGGCCCTGCCGGAGCTGCCGGCGGCCCGCCGCGAGCGCTACGCCGCGCTCGGGATCACGGGCTATGACGCCGCCGTCATCGTGGCCGATCCCGGCATGACCGGGGCGTTCGAGGCGATCTCCGCGGCCGGACCCGCGCTGCCGGCGAAGGAGGTCTCGAACTTCGTGACCGGCGCCCACGCCCGGGCGGCCAAGGCCACCGGGCTCAATGCCGCGGGCACGGCTGGCGCCTCGACGCCGGCAGGGATCGCCGCCCTGCTGGCCGCCATCGGGGACGGCGCCGTATCGCGGCCCAAGGGCCGCGAGCTGCTGGACCGCCACCTGGCGGACGGCACGCCGGCGGCCGAGCTGCTCGCGGGCGCGGGCCCGGGGCCGATCTCGGACGACGCGGCGCTGCTGGGACACGTCGACGCGGTCATCGCCGGGAACCCGAAGGCCGTGGCGGACTACCGCGCCGGCCGGCCGGTGATCGGGTTCTTCGTGGGCCAGGTGATGAAGGCTACCGGCGGCGCGGCGGACGCCGCGCGGGTGACGACGCTCGTCCGCGAGCGCCTCGACGGCGGGGCGTAGCCGTGGGCCTGCTCAACCTCGGGCTCATCGCGGCCGGCGTCGTGCTGATCGCGGTCGGCTACCTGCGGGCAAAGGGCCCGTACCGGCGCTACATGGCGCTGCGCGAGCAGGACGCCAACGTCGCCCGCTACGAGGCCTGGCGTGGCGGCCCGCGACCCGACGGCAAGACCGGCGCCTCGGTCGCGATGCAGCTGTTCCGCCGCCAGGCCCAGGTGGGCGGCGCCATCCTGATCGCCGGCGTGGTGCTGGTGTTCCTGGGCTTCGCGATCCGCTGACGACGGCGGGGGGGCGCCTGCTCAGCCCGGGGGCGGCTGAGGCGAACGACCGGGCCGCAGCCGGCCCAGCTCGATCGACGTGCAGCGGTCCATGACCACGGGGATCCCGGCCTCGGCGGCGATCCGGGCGGCCTCCCAGCTCACGATCCCCAGCTGCAGCCACAGGCAGCCGGCCCCGACCTCGACCGATTCGCGCGCGTGCGCCGGGCAGGCCGCCGCGTTGCGGAACACGTCCACGATGTCCACGGGCCCCTCCGCCGCCACCGCGGCGGCGAGGTCCGGGTAACAGCGACGACCCAGCACCTCGGTCTCGCGCGGGCTGACGGGCACGACGTCGTACCCGTGGCGGAGGAGCTCCGCCATCACGCCGTGCGAGGGCCGGAACGGCCGCGAGGACGCGCCCACGACCGCGATCCGGCGGGCCCGGCCGAGCACGTCCGCAATCGCCGCGTCGTCGAGCACCGGGACTGGCCCCCGGCCCTCGTGCAGGTCCATGAGCGCCCGCACGCGCTCGCGGTCCGCGCGCCGGCGGGCGCGCTCGGCGGCCTCGTCGTCGGGGCGCGGTGCCCGGTCCGCGTCGTCCACGCTGCCCTTCCTCGGTCGTGTGCAGGGGGCCGTGCGGCACGGCCCGTCGAGACGCCCGGATCATTGCACGCGCGCACCGGACCCATGCATACTGGACCACAGCCGCGCGGGTCCCGGTCGTCACAGGCCGCAGGGAGCCGCGACCCGTGACCGGCAGAGGGCGCACCCATCGCGCCCCGTGGAACTCGGCGCTGCGAGACCAGTTCGGCTCGCCGCCGCAGCACGAGGAGGAGCAAACCTTGCGGACCAGCACCCGGCTCGTCGCCCTTCTGGGCGCCGCGTCGTTCGTCTTCGCCGCCTGTGGCGGCGGGGGCGCCACCACCGCACCGACCACCGCCCCGACCGAGGCCCCGCCGGCCTCCGTCGAGCCGACCCCCGAGCCCACGCCCGAGGCGACCCCGCTCGCCTTCAAGGCGTGCGAGGTCAGCGACACCGGCGGCATCGACGACAAGGGCTTCAACCAGAACGCGTGGGAAGGCGTCCAGCTGGCGACTGAGGAGTTCAACCTCAGCGAGCCGAAGTTCCTCGAGTCGGCCGCGCAGACCGACTACGCCAAGAACATCCAGACCTTCATCGACGAAGGCTGCGACATCATCGTGACCGTCGGCTTCCTGCTCGGCGACGACACGAAGATCGCGGCCGAGGCCAACACGGACCAGAAGTTCGCCATCGTCGACTACGCGTACGACCCGACGATCCCGAACGTGCTCGGCATCGTGTTCGCGATGGACGAGCCGTCGTTCATGGCCGGCTACCTGGCCGCGGGCATGTCGAAGACCGGCGCCGTCGGCACCTTCGGCGGCATCAACATCCCGCCGGTTGCGGTGTTCATGGACGGCTTCGTGGCCGGCGTGAACTACTACAACAAGCAGAAGGGCACCAGTGTCCGGGCGCTCGGCTGGGATCCCGTCGCGCAGCAGGGCTCGTTCACGGGCGACTTCTCGGACACGGCCAAGGGCAACGCCCAGGCGGCCGCGTTCATCCAGGAAGGCGCTGACGTCATCTTCGCCGTCGCCGGCCCGGTCGGCCTCGGCGCGATGGCCGCCGTCCAGGACGCCAACGCCGGCGGCGCCGACGTCAAGTTCATCGGCGTCGACGTCGACCAGTTCGTGTCCGCTCCGGAGTACGAGGACATCATGCTGTCCTCCGTCCTCAAGCGGATCGACAACGGCGTCAAGGCCGCCATCGGCGCGGCCGTCGACGGCTCGTTCGCGGGCGGCGTGCTGGCCAACAACCTGGCCAACGAGGGCACGGGCCTCGCCGAGTTCCACAACTTCGACAGCGCGGTCCCGGCGGAGCTGAAGGCCGAGCTCGACGCGATCAAGGCCGGCATCATCGACGGCTCGATCGTGGTCAAGGACTACTTCGCGGCCGGCTGACGCCGCCTCGAACCCGTCACGTCACGAGGGACGGCGCCCGCAGGGGCGCCGTCCCTCGCCGTTAACGCCCCCCGCCGTGCGGGAACGCGTTGCGGCCACCCGCGGGGCTCGGCATACTCGGGGGCAGCCCCGTCAGGCGGCCTCGCCAGCACGTCATCGCGTCCCACGCGCCGCGTTCCGCCAGTCCATGCCGCGACCAGACAAGGAGTCAGCGTGAAGCTGGAGCTCCGTGGCATCACGAAGCGATTCCCGGGCGTCATCGCCAACCAGGGGATCGACCTCGTCGTCGAACCGGGCCAGATCCATGCGCTGCTGGGCGAGAACGGCGCCGGCAAGTCGACGCTGATGAACGTCCTCTACGGCCTGTACAAGGCGGACGAGGGCGAGATCCTGATCGACGGCTCGCCGGTCACGTTCCACGACCCGGGCGACGCGATCAAGGCCGGCATCGGCATGGTCCACCAGCACTTCATGCTCGTGCCGGTGTTCACCGTAACCGAGAACATCATGCTGGGCATGGAGTCCGTTGGCTTCGGCGGGCTGCTGGACCTCAAGGAGGCGCGCCGCCGGATCGTGGAGGTCAGCGAGCGGCACGGCCTCCACGTGGACCCCGACGCGACGGTGGAGGACCTGCCCGTCGGCGTGCGCCAGCGGGTGGAGATCGTCAAGGCGCTGTACCGCCACTCGTCGGTGCTGATCCTGGACGAGCCGACCGCGGTCCTGACGCCCCAGGAGGACGAGGAGCTGTTCGAGGTCATGCGCTCGCTGGCGGCGAACGGCACCTCGATCATCTTCATCACCCACAAGCTCAACGAGGTGCTGGAGATCTCGGACACGATCACCGTCCTGCGCCGCGGGCGGGTCGTGGGCTCCGCGGACCCGAAGACCGCCACCCAGGAGGAGCTCGCCGACATGATGGTCGGGCGGGCCGTCCAGCTCGAGGTGAGCAAGGGACCGTCGGCGCCCAAGGAGCCGGTCCTCGAGATCCAGGGCCTCAAGGTCCGCGACGACCGCGGCCACCTCGCGGTCGATGGCGTCGACCTGACCGTGCGGGCGGGCGAGATCGTCTCGGTCGCGGGCGTCCAAGGCAACGGCCAGACGGAGCTCGTCGAGGCGATCACGGGGTTGCGCCAGATCGAGGCCGGCGAGATCCGGATCGGGGGCCACGTGGTCCAGCCGAGCCCGCGACGCGTGTACCTCGAAGGGGTGGCGCACGTTCCCGAGGACCGCCTCGAGGAGGGCCTGGTCCCGGGCTTCAACGTGGCCGAGAACCTGATGCTCAACGCCTACTTCCGGGCTCCGTACTCGGACGGCATCCGGCTCCACCAGGACGCGATCGAGAAGCTCGCGGACGAGCAGGTCGAGCAGTACGACGTGCGGACGCCGTCGATCTTCAACGACGTCGGCAACCTGTCCGGCGGCAACCAGCAGAAGGTCATCGTCGCGCGGGAGTTCAGCCGTCCGATCCGGCTCCTCGTCGGCGCGCAGCCCACGCGCGGCCTCGACGTGGGCTCCATCGAGTACATCCACAAGCGGGTCGTCCAGAAGCGCGACGAGGGCACCGCGGTGCTGATCGTGTCGACCGAGCTCGATGAGGTCATGACCCTGGGCGACCGCATCGCCGTCATGTACCAGGGCAAGATCGTGGACGTGGTGGAGGCCGCGACCGCGACGCCGCAGCAGCTGGGCCTGCTGATGGGCGGCGCGCTGGCGGGCCAGGTGTCCATCGACGAGGTGGTGGCGGCCGCCGTGGCCGCCGGCGCGACGTCCGGCACGACGGCCGGCGGCGGGGGCACGCCGGACGCGGGGCAGCCGTCATGAGCGACCAGGATCCCCGGACGATCCCGCCGGCCGCGGCGACCCCGGAACCGGCGCCGGCGCCCGCGAGCGCGCCGGCGCCCGCCCCGGCCGGGCCCACGCCCGAGGCGGCGGAGCGGACGACGCTGGCAACGAGGATCGGGCGCCTGCTGGGCAGCCTCCTGATCCCGGCCCTCGCGATCGTGACCGGCCTCCTGGTCGGGGCGGTGATCGTGATCTTCTCGGACCACGAGGTCGTGGGCGGGCTGGCCAGCGACCCGCTGGGCGCGCTGGGGCTGGGCGTGGGCCGCGCGATCGACGCTTATGGGGCGCTGTTCGCGGGCTCGCTCGGTGACCCGGGCCGGATGCTCACGGCCATCGGCAGCGGGGACAACGCGCAGCTCATCCGCGCCTTCCGCCCGATCTCCGAGAGCCTGCTGTCCGCCACGCCGCTGATCTTCGCCGGCCTCGCGGTCGCGCTCGGGTTCCGGTCCGGCCTGTTCAACATCGGCGGCGAGGGCCAGCTGTACCTGGGCGCGATCTTCGGGGTGTTCGCGTCGTTCGCGTTCACGGGCCTGCCGATGATCGTCCACCTGCCGCTGGCGGTCGTGTTCGGGTTCCTGGGCGGCGCGGTGTGGGGCGCGATCCCCGGCGTGCTCAAGGCACGCACCGGCGCCCACGAAGTCATCGTCACGATCATGCTCAACTACGTGGCCTACCGGCTGCTGGACATCCTGCTCAAGAACCCGCCGTTCCAGCGCGAGGGGTCCACCAACCCGATCTCCAAGATCGTGCCCGACTCGGCCGCGATGCCACCGCTGATCGAGGGCCTGCGCGTCACGTGGTGGTTCCCGGTCGCCCTGCTCACGGCCTTCGCCGTGTCGTGGCTGCTGTTCAAATCCACCAAGGGCTTCGAGTTCCGCGCCGTCGGCCTCAACCCGGGCGCGGCGAAGTACGCGGGCATCTCGGTGGGCCTGACCACCGCGCTCACGATGATCGTCTCGGGTGGGCTGGCGGGGCTCGCCGGCGCGTCGGTGATGCTCGTCCAGCGCGGCACGCTCACGCCGGGCTTCTCGCCCGGCTACGGCTTCGACGCCATCGCGATCGCGTTGCTCGGCCGATCGCGGCCATCGGGCGTCGTCGCCGCGGCGCTCCTGTTCGGCGTCCTGCGCGCCGGCGCCACGACGATGCAGGCGTCGACCCAGATCCCGATCGACCTCGTGGTCGTCGTCCAGTCGTTCGTGATCATGTTCATCGCGGCCCCGGCGCTGGTCCGCGGCATCTACCGGATCCGGACCGCCAAGGTCACCGGGACCGAGGTGTTCATGAAGGGGTGGGGCGCATGAGCGTCGTGGCCGCGCGGCCCTACCAGATCGGCGGCGTGGCGATCGCCCGCCACCGCGTGTCGGGGCTCGTGTACATCCTGGTCGCGGCCCTGATCGCCGTCATGTGGGGGACCGTCGAGCCGGGGTCCGAGTCGCGCTTCGACCTCAACGCGTCGGGCGTGGCGATGACGCTGCCGCCGCTGGTCCTGCCGTCCGGCGCCGTGATCTGGGGTCTGGCGGGCGTGTGCGCGTTCCTGGGCGCGATCCAGCTCACGCGCGGCTTCGGGGCCCGGCGGGGGCTCGTGCTCGCGAGCGTGATCCTGATCGTGGTCGTGACGTTCCTCGTGTGGGCCGCGTCCGGTCGTTCGATGAACCTCGTCGGCGTGATCCAGGCGACGGTGGTCAAGGCGACGCCGCTCACCTTCGCGGCCATGTCGGGCGTGCTGTGCGAGCGGGCCGGGGTGGTCAACATCGCCATCGAGGGCATGCTGCTCACGGGCGCCTTCGTGTCGGCGGTGGTGGGCTCGGCGTTCGGGCCGTTGCCGGGCATCCTGGGCGCGGCGCTCGCGGGCGGCGTGCTCGCCTGGGTGCTCGCGGTGCTCGCGATCCGGTACAAGGTGGACCAGATCATCGCCGGCACGATCATCAACATCTTCGCCGCCGGCATGACGGCCTTCCTGTCCGCGCGCGTCCTGACCGAGGTGCCCAGCCTCAACGCGCCCCAACGCGTGTCGGCGATCGCGATCCCGGTGCTCAACGATATCCCGATCGTCGGGCCCATCCTGTTCAGCAACAACATCTTCGTGTACGGGATGTTCTTCCTCGTGTGCGTGCTCCACGTGGGGCTGTTCAAGACGCGCTGGGGCCTCCGGGTCCGCGCCGTGGGCGAGCACCCCAAGGCGGCCGACACGATGGGCATCGACGTCCTCCGGACGCGGTACCTCAACGTGATCATGGGCGGCATGGTCGCCGGCGTCGGCGGCGCGTTCCTGGTCATCGGCGCGACCGGCCGGTTCGACCGCGACATGACCGCGGGCCGCGGGTTCATCGGCCTGGCCGCGATGATCTTCGGCGCCTGGACGCCGATCGGGTCGTTCCTGGCCAGCCTCGTGTTCGGCTTCGCGGATTCGCTGCAGGCGCGGCTGTCCGTGCTCAACGTGCCGGTCCCGTCCGAGATCCTCCTGATGGTCCCGTACATCGTCACGATCTTCGTGGTGGCCGGGCTCGTCGGGCGGTCCCGGGCCCCCGCCGCCGACGGCCGGCCGTACGAGAAGGAGTGAGCGGGGACGCCGCCGCGGCCGGGGACGTGACCCCGGGCGGGGACGCCGGCCCGGGCGACGACGCCCGCGCCGCTGCCCTCGCCGCCCTGCCCGGGGCCCCGCCGGCCGGGACGGCACGCCCGGTCATCCTGGACTG
>JBFMAT010000038.1:0-39692 GCA_040755495.1 Chloroflexota bacterium | reverse complement strand
CCGTTCGCGGCCATCGGGGTCCCGCCGCAGCTCGCGGCGCCGGCCGGGCTCGCGGCCGCGCTGGCGCTGGGCGGGGCGATCGGCTGGCGGCGACGCGCGTCCCGGGCCCGCCGGCGACCCGGACCGGCGCCGGCGCGGAGCCACGGACGACCTGCGCCCCCGCGCCTCGGCCGGGGGGCGCGCGCGGTCCTGTGCGCGGCCGTCATCGTCGCCGCGATCGGATCGGCGGCGGTCGCCGAGGCGGCGACCCGGACCACCCGGCTGACCGTGCTCGACGTGGGCCAGGGCGACGCGATCCTGCTCCAGAGCCGAACGGGCGCCCGGATGCTGGTCGACGGCGGGCCGGACCCCGCTCGGCTCCTCGTCGAGCTCGACGCCCGCGTCCCACCCTGGGACCGCCGGATCGACATCGTCCTGCTCACCCACCCGCACGAGGACCACGTCGCGGGCCTCGCGGCCCTGCTCGACCGGTACGCGGTTGGCACCGTCTACGAGCCCGGCATGCGCGGACCCGGGCCCGGCTGGCAGGCGTGGAACGCGCGGCTCGCCGACGGGCCGCCCCGCGGCCTGCTTGCGACGGGCGCCCGGATCCGGCTGGCCGAGTTCGCGCTGACGGTGCTGTGGCCCGATCCCGGCACGGTCCCCCTCGAACCGCCCGACGGCGGGACGGGCATCAACAACGTCTCGATCGTGCTCCTCGGCGAGGCCAACGGACGTCGCTTCCTGCTGTCCGGGGATGCGGAGCAGGACATCGACCCGCGCCTCCTCGCGACGCGGCTGCCGCGGCTCGACGTCCTCAAGGTGGCCCATCACGGGAGCGCGACCGCGACGACCCGGCCGTTCCTCGATGCCGTGCGCCCGCGCGTGGCGATCGCCTCGGCGGGGACGGGGAACCCGTACGGCCACCCCGCGGGCTCGACGCTCGCGCGCCTGCGGGACTCCGGCGCGCGCGTGTACCGGACGGACCGGGACGGGAGCGTCGAGATCGAGCTGCGCGGCGACGGGCTGCGGGTGACCACCACCGGCGCGCGGCGCTCAGCAGCAACGGCGCCGGTCCCCGCACCGGTGACCGCGGCACTGGCTCTGGCGGTCGCGCCGCGCAACCCGTTCCTGTGCGGCATCGTGCCGCCCGCCGGGTCCCCGGCCTCGGTTGCGGCGGGCTCGGGACCCGGATGGCCGCTTGCCGCCGGCCCCGGGGACGGCGACGCCCGCGCGCCCGTCGCCACGCCGGCGAGCGTCGCCGGCGGCCGGGTCACCGCCTGGGCCACGTCCCTCGGCTACGATCCCTCGCATGACCATCCCCGCGCGTCGCGAGGCCGCCCGGCTGCTGATCTCCCTCGACCCGCCCGAGTGGTTCCTCCGGCATTCGTGCGCCGTGGCGGACGTCGCGGGCTCGCTGGCGCGGCGCGCCGCCGCCAACGGCCGGGCCGTGGACCCGGTGCTCGTGGAGGCGGCGGCGCTGCTGCACGACGTGGACAAGCTGCCCTCGGTCGAGGTCCCGGGCCGCCCCCGGCACGGCGACGGCTCGGCGGCCTGGCTCGCGGCCCGGGGCTGGCCGGAGCTGGGCCCGGTCGTGCGCGACCACCCGGTGACCCGGCTGGCGGAGCCGGACCACGACGCGTGGCTGGCCGGCGCCTCGCTCGAGACGAAGATCGTCGCCTACGCGGACAAGCGGGCGGGCCAGCGCCTGGAGCCGATGCGCGCGCGGTTCGCCTCGTGGCGGCGGCGCTATCCGCCGGGCTCCGGCGTGCGCGTGAAGCGCACCGGCGGGACGGCGTGGGACGAGGCGACGATGGGCATCGTGGAGGCGCGCGCCGCGGCGCTCGAGCGCGTGGTGTGCGAGGCGGCGGGTCTCCGGCCGGACGGCGTCCGGCGGCTCCGCTGGTCCCGCCGCACCATCCGCGAGGCCGCCCGCGAGACCGCCCGCGAGGTCGCCCGGTGAGCGGCGACGTCCCGGTCCTCGCGTACTACCGGGGCGACGACGGCTACCTCATCGACCGCGCCGTGGCCAACGTCGCCGATCGGTTGGAGCACGGCACCGGGATGCGGCCGGAGCGCTGGCGGGCGGCGGGCGCGGAGACGACCGCGGCGGCGATCACCGAGCGCGTCGCCACGGCCCCGATGTTCGGCGGCGGCACCCTGGCGGTCGTCACGGACCCGGCGCCGCTGCTGCGCTCGAAGGACGCCCGGGAGGCGCTCGAGGGCGCGGTCCGCAGCGTGGCGCCGGGCAACGCGCTCGTGTTCGTCGAGCAGGGCGACGCGGGCAACCGTCGGTCCGCTGCCCTCGGCGGCCTGGAGGCGGTCGTCCAGCGGGCGGGCGGAGAGGCGAGGCTGTTCAAGGCGCCCACCGCGGACGCCCTGGGCGGCTGGATCACCGCGCGCGCCACGGAACGGGGGCTGCGGCTCGGCCAGGGGGCCGCGAAGGAGCTGGCGCGGCGGGTCGGCGGGTTCGTCCGCGAGGGCGACGTGGACCGCCAGCGGCAGGGGGCGCTCGCGGTCGCGGAGCTCGAGAAGCTCGCGCTCTACCGCCCCGACGGCGCGATTGCCGTGGAAGACGTGCAGGCGCTGGTGCCCGAGGTCGTCCCGGGCTCCACCTGGGCGTTCCTCGACGCCGTCGCCGAGCGCCGCGCCGCCACCGCCGGACAGCTGCTCGACCGCCTGCTCGAGTCCATGCCGGAGCCCGTCATCCTCGTCCAGCTCCACCGGCGACTGCGCGAGCTGCTCGAGGTCGCCGACCAGCTTGCCTCCGGCGTCGCACCGGGCGCCCTGGTCCGGGCGCTCCGGATGAACCCCTACCGGGTGGAGATCCTCGCGCGCCAGGCGCGGGCGTGGACGCCGGCCGAGCTCGAGGCCGCGCTCGAGGGCGTGCTGGAGCTCGACGCGATGGTCAAGGGCGCGCCAGACGCGTTCGGGACCGACAGCCAGCGGCGGCTGGCGTTCGCGCTCTGGGTGCGGGAGCGGGTGGCGGCGGGGGCGTGACGCCTCAGTCTGCCGAGGACCAGGCCTCTTCCTGGAGGACCACGTCGCTCTCGATCGCGAACACGCACCGGCCCGCCCCGAGGTCGAGCAGCTCGATCAGCTCGGGATCGATGTACAGCTGGTGGCAGTCCTCGCACAGCCCGCCGGGGATCCCGAAGCACAGGCGCTCGGTGCGGTCGGGCAGCCGGAACGTGGTGTCGAACCTCGTGATGATGAGGCGCCGGGTGCAGCCAGGGCAGCGATCGCGAAGGCCCGACACAGGGTCCGTCTCCGGAGGCGGGTGGGCCACGGTGGCCGACCTCGTGCGACGGATGCTAGGAAGGCCAGGGCCCTCGGGACATGACCCAGCGGTACCCCCGGGTCCGGGTACCCGGCCGCGGCTACTGGACGCGCAGGACCGTCCGGGCGCCCGCCCAGTGCCGCTCCAGCTGGTAGTAGTCCCGTTCCGGGGGCGTGAACACGTGCACGATCACCGAGCCATAGTCGAGCAGCACCCAGTGCGACTCGGGCGTCCCCTCGCGCCCGATCGGCTTGGTCCCCTCGTCCCGCAGGCCCTCGAGGACGCCATCCGCGATGGCGGCGATCTGTCGCTCGGAGCCGCCGGAGCAGATGACGAACGCGTCCGCCAGCGTCGTGAGCTCGCCCAGGTCGAGCAGCACGATGTCGGCCGCCTTCTTGTCCTCCGCGAGCTCGACGATTCGACGCGCGAGGTCGAGCGGCGCGCGGTCCGTCGAGGGCGCCGCGGTGTCGCGGTGCGGCAGGCCGTCCGGGCGCGGGGCGGCGGCGGCGTGGACGGGGTCGGTCACGGGGTCTGCGTCCTCCAGGCGGGTTGAGCGTACAGGCGATGCTCGGCGATGTAGCTGGCCACGGCGTCCGGGACCAGGTAGCGGACGGAGCGTCCGGCCGCGGCCCGGCGTCGCACCACGCTACCCGAGATGGGCAAGAGGGGCCCGGGGAGGAACCGGACGCGCGACTCGCGGCCCGGGAAGCTGGCCGCCACCCAGGCGGCGTCGAGCGGCTCCGACCCGGCGCGCGGCACGACGGCCAGCCGGCACAGCTCGAGGATCCGGTCGGGCCGGCGCCAGGTCGGGAACTCCGCGAGCGCCTCCGCCGACAGGATGAACCATGGCTCCGCCGCGCCCGGGCCGCGCGCGTCGCGGAGCGCCTCCAGCGTGTCCACGGTGTACGAGCGGCCGCCCCGGTCCAGCTCGATCCGGCTCAGCGCGAACGCCGGGTTGCCGGCGATCGCGAGCTCCACCATCGCCAGCCGGTGCACGGCCGGCGTGACGGGGCGATCCGGCTTGTGCGGCGGCGTCGCGGCCGGGACGAGCAGGACCCGTTCCAGCCCGAGCGCCTCGCGGGCCTCCTCGGCGATCACGAGATGCCCGTGATGGACGGGATCGAACGTGCCGCCCAGGATGCCCAGCGATCCCGGCACCACCGCGGACGGCGGCGCGACGACCTCGGTCACCGGTCGTCCTCGAGCGGCTCCCACTCGAGCTCCGCGCCCGCGATCCGGACGTCGTCGCCGGGCCGGATCCCGGCCTTGCGCAGCGCCGCGTCGATGCCCAGCCGCACCAGCTCGCGCTGGAAGCGCTCGGCGGACTCCTCGTTGTCGAAGTTGGTCTGGACCACCAGCCGCTCGATCCGCTTGCCCCGGACGCGGAAGGCCTCGTCCTCGCGCTCCAGCGTGAACCCGTCGCCGGCCGCCTCGATCCGGTGCACGACGACGCCCGCCGGCTCCGGCGGCTCCGCCAGCCCCGCGACGTCCGGCAGCCGCTCGGCCACGGCGGCGCGCAGCGCGTCGAGGCCCTCGCCGCTGTCCGCCGAGATCGCGAGCGCCGGGATGCCCGCCTCGCGCATCGCGGCCCGGAAGCCCGGCCAGGCGTCGCGCGCGGCCGCGAGATCCAGCTTGTTGAACACCACGAGCAGGGGCTTGGCCAGCAGCGCCTCGTCGTGGGCTTGGAGCTCGTCGCGGATCACGTCGTGGTCCCAGCGCGGATCGCGGGCGGAGCCGTCGACGACGTGGAGCAGGATCCGCGTCCGCTCGACGTGGCGCAGGAACGCGTGGCCCAGGCCGGCCCCGGACGACGCACCCTCGATCAGGCCCGGCACGTCCGCGATCGTCGGGCGGCGGCCGTCCTCCGCCCCGAGGTCCATGACCCCGAGGTTGGGCTCGAGGGTCGTGAACGGGTAGGCGGCGATCTTGGGGCGCGCGGCCGTGAGCGCCGCGAGGAGCGTGGACTTGCCGGCGTTGGGCAGCCCCACGAGGCCCACGTCCGCGATCAGCCGAAGCTCGAGGCGCAGCGTGCGCTCCTCGCCCGGCTCGCCCTTCTGGGCATGCCGGGGCGCCTGGTGGGTGGCGGTGGCGAAGTGGGTGTTGCCCAGGCCGCCGCGCCCGCCGCGCGCGACCATGACCTCCTGGCCGACGGCGACGAGGTCGGCGATCAGCGCCCCGGACTCCCCGTCCTGGACCGCGGTGCCGGGAGGGACGGTCAGGTACAGGTCCTCGCCGGCCTTGCCGTGCCGTCTCGCGCGCTCGCCCCGGCCGCCAGGGGTGGCGTTGAAGTGGTGCCGGTAGCGGAAGTCGCGCAGCGTCGTCTGGCCGGGATCCACGCGCAGGTACACGGACCCGCCTCGCCCGCCGTCGCCACCATCGG
Source organism: Chloroflexota bacterium (assembly GCA_040755495.1). Taxonomy (GTDB): domain Bacteria; phylum Chloroflexota; class Limnocylindria; order Limnocylindrales; family CSP1-4; genus CAIXZV01. Next base: position 34,053 of record JBFMAT010000038.1, on the reverse strand, counting down.
GGCCGCCGCGGGGGACGTGGGCCTCGCGCCGGAAGGTGGCCGCCCCATCGCCGCCCGCGCCGGCGCGCACGGAGATGTGGACCTCGTCGAGGAACATCGGGCGCATTGTCGCACGGGCCCGCGGCCGCGCCGCCGCGGCGATCCGGTCCGCGCCCGGGCGTGGACCGGCTACAGGTAGCGCAGCGGGTTGACGCGCGTGCCGCCGTCCCAGATCGGCCCGCGCCACACCTCGAAGTGGAGGTGGGGCCCGGTGGCATAGCCGCTGGTGCCCACCCGGCCGACCTGCTGGCCCCGGCCCACGTACTGGCCGGCGCCGACCGAGACCCCGGCCATGTGGTTGTACGTGGTGTAGATGCCGCCGCCGTGCGAGATCCAGACCTGGTAGCCGCCGCCGTTCGACTTCCAGCCGGCGAACGTCACCCGGCCGCCGGCCGCCGCGACGACCTTGCTGCCGTAGTCGGCCGCGATGTCGAGGCCGTAGTGGCCGTAGTGGAAGTACTGGCTGATGTAGTTGCCGCCGCCCACCACGGGCCAGCGCATGGCGCCGCCGGAGTAGTGGCCACCGACGCCGCCGCCTCCCCCGCCGCCGCCACCACCGCCGCCGCCGGACCGCGGCTTTACGACGGGCTTGGGCGTGGGCTTGGGGGTCGGGATCGGCTCGCCCTTGGCGCCCGGCAGCACGAGGACCTGGCCGACGACGAGCGTGGGATCGTCGAGGCCGTTGAGCTCGACGATCCGCGACGCGGCCACCTTGTGCTCCGCGGCCAGCGAGTCGAGCGTGTCGGTCTCGTCGACCGTCACGATCAGGCCGCTGACCGGCGGGATGCGCAGGACCTGGCCGACGTGGAGCTCGTCCTTGGCCTTGAGCTTGTTCGCCCACCACAGCGTCATCATCGAGACGTCGAACTTGCGCGCGATCGTCACGAGCGTGTCGCCGGACTTGACCTTGTAGCGCTGGATCAGGTCGGCGCCGTCCTCGACCGTGGTCTCGGGCGCGTAGCCGGTGAGCAGGGTCCCGTCGTCCAGGATGGCTCCGGCCGCGATCGGCTCCACGGCCGCATCGGGCTCCGTGATGACGTCGCCCGGCAGGGTGACGGGTTGGAAGCTGACGCCCTCGTCCGGCAGGCCGGCGGAGAAGCTGTTGTCCAGGATCTCGAGCCGCTCGGAGCTCATCCCGCCCACGGCGATCCGGACGCTGGAGCCGCTGCCCGTCGTGCCGCCGACGGCCCCCTGCGGCGTGCTGGGGAGGAGGGCCAGCAGCGACGCCACGGCGACGATCGCCGCCACGGCGATCGGGAGGGCGCGCTCCGCGGTCGCGAACGGCCGGAACGCGGCCGCGAGCATGGCGCGCAACGGCAGGGCGTTGATCGAACCGGCCCGGAGCCGCGATCGAATCGCGCGGGCGGTGCGGATGCTGCGGCCGTTCAGTCGCGAGGCCGAGGATGCTCGAGTGCGGTCGGGGCGCAGGCGGTCAGTGAGGCGCTGCGCGCCGTCCGTTGGCTTCTGCAATACGGTCTCCTGGGCGACGATCGGTCCGGGGACGTGCCCGTTGGGGGGGCGGCCCGCTCGTCCGGGGATTCGCGATGTGCGTTGCGTACAACCCCCGTGGCCGCTCCAAACCCTCCCGGAGCGACCGTCAAGTCGCCTGGAACCGTAACAGAACTGCAACAGATCGCGCAAACCCGTGTCCCGTTCCGCTGGGGGCCGGAAGGAGGGAAGGCGCGGGCCAAAGGGCGCGAGTCTCGGTGAATCTCAGACGCCCGGACCGCAGGCCGCGACGCCGTGACGGGCGCCGCCGGCGACGTGACGGGCGCGCCCCCGGAGACGTGGGGCGCCGCGAGGTCACTCCAGGTTCTTGGTCAGCGAGGCGAGGAACTCGGTGTTGGTCTGCGTCTTCGACAGGCGGTTGAGCAGGATCTCGATGCCCTCGTTGGCACCCACGGCGGACAGCATCCGGCGCATCGTCCAGACCATCTTGAGGGTGCCCTCCTCGAGCAGCAGCTCCTCGCGGCGGGTGCCCGAGCGCTGCACGTCGATCGAGGGGAAGATCCGCTTCTCGGCGAGCTTCCGGTCGAGGATCAGCTCCGAGTTGCCGGTGCCCTTGAACTCCTCGTAGATCACGTCGTCCATGCGTGAGCCGGTGTCCACGAGGCAGGTCGCGATGATCGTGAGCGAGCCGCCCTCCTCGATCTTCCGCGCGGCGCCGAAGAACCGCTTGGGCGGGTAGAGCGCGATCGGGTCAATGCCACCCGACAGGGTGCGGCCGCTGGGCGGCAGCGCGAGGTTGTACGCGCGCGCGAGGCGGGTGATCGAGTCCAGCAGGATGACGACGTCGCGGCCGGTCTCCACCTGGCGCTTGGCGATCTCGAGCGCCATCTCCGCGACGTGGGTGTGGTTCTCGGTCGGCTCGTCGAAGGTGGAGCTGATGACCTCGCCGTGGACGGACCGGCGCATGTCGGTCACCTCCTCCGGCCGCTCCCCGATGAGGGCGACCATGAGCAGGATGTCCGGGTAGTTCGCGGTGATCCCGTTGGCGATGCTCTTGAGGAGCATCGTCTTGCCGGCCTTGGGCGGTGACACGATCAGCGCGCGCTGGCCCTTGCCCAGCGGGTTGACGAGGTTGACCAGGCGCTGGCTGAGGTTCTTCGGGTCGGACTCGAGGTTGATCAGCTCGATCGGGTGGATCGGCGTCAGGTCGTTGAAGTACGGGCGCTGGCGGGCGGCCTCGGTGTCCACGCCGTTGACGCTGTCGACGCGGATCAGGCCCCAGTACTTCTCGCCCTCGCGCGGGGCGCGGACCGCGCCGGTGACCCGATCGCCGACCCGCAGGCCGAAGCGGCGCACCTGGCTGGAGCTGACGTACACGTCGTCGGGGCTGGGCAGCAGGCCGTGACGGCGCATGAAGCCGTAGCCCTCATCGACGATGTCGAGGATGCCGAAGGCGTAATCCAGCCCCGCGCGCTCGGTCTGGGCCTGGAGGATCCGGTCGATGACGTCGTCGCGACGCTCGGCCGCGGCGGCGGAGATGTCCAGGCGCGCGCTGACCTCGCGCAGCTCCTTGACGGACATCTCCTGCAGGTCGCGGATGTCGAGGTCGTTGCGCTCGCGCGCGGCCTCGAGCTCGGCGACCTCGTCCTGCTCGGTGACGGGCAGGCGGCTGGTCTGGGGTCGACGGCGCGGCCGACGATTGCGGCTCGGGCGCTGGTCGGGGCCGTTCGGCATGGGGATCGGCGAACCTCGGGAGGGTGTGGCTCCCGCGCCGATTGGGCACCGGCGGGGAACGATCGGTCGCGCCACGAGCCGTTGTCGCGCGGAATCGGGGTGCCGTCGCGCGCGGCCGGTGGGGATGAGCGGAGCATATCGCGCGGCACCTTGCCCCGTCAACGATCGTGCACGCGGAGGGCCCGGGCGGTCACCGGGCGGCCGGAGCTCAGGAGGCGGGCGTCGCCTCGCTCGCGACCTCGCCGGCGCCCGCCTGCGCGTCGAGCTCGGGCCCCGGGCCCACGGCGGCCAGCCGCGGCTCGCGGCCCTCGCGCAGCGCGAGCGCCGTGGCCACGAACCCGTGGAACAGCGGGTGCGGGCGCTCGGGCCGGGACTTGAACTCGGGGTGGAACTGGCTGGCCACGAACCAGGGGTGGTCGCGCAGCTCCACGATCTCGACCAGCCGGCTGTCGGGCGAGATGCCGGACAGCAGCATGCCGGCCGCCTCGAGCGCCGCGCGGTACCGGTTGTTGACCTCGAACCGGTGGCGGTGCCGCTCGTACACGACCTCGGTGCCGTACACCGCGCGCGCCTTGGACCCGGGCAGGAGCTTCGCCGGGTACAGCCCGAGGCGCATCGTGCCGCCCTTGTCCTCGAGGTCGCGCTGGTCGGGCATGAAGTCGATGACCGGGTTCGCGGTGAACATGTCGAACTCGGTCGAGTTGACGTCGGCGGAGCCGAGGACGTCGCGCGCGAACTCGATCACCGCGCATTGCAGGCCGAGGCACAGGCCGAGGTACGGGATGCCGCGCTCGCGGGCGTGGCGGGCGGCGAGGACCTTGCCCTCGATCCCCCGGTGGCCGAAGCCGCCGGGCACGAGCACGCCCGCGGCGCCGTCGAGCTCCGCGTCCACGTTCTCGGGTGTGAGCGTCTCGGAGTTGACCCAGCGGACCTTGGCATCCACGCCGTTCGCCCACGCCGCGTGCTTGAGCGATTCGGTGACGGAGAGGTAGGCATCGGGCAGTTCGATGTACTTGCCGACCAGCGCGATCTCGAGCGTCGGCTTGGGCGCCTTGATGCGCGCCACCAGGGCCGCCCAGGAGGCGAGATCCGGCACCTGCTCCGGGTCGCCCAGGCCGAGGTCGCTGACCACCAGTCGCCCCAGGCCGTAGTGCTCGAACTGGAGCGGGACCTCGTAGATGGTCTCGGCCGTCGGGGCCGGGATGACCGCATCGACGTCGACGTCCGTGAACAGCGCGATCTTCTCGCGGATCTCGTGGGGGACCTCGGTGTCCGACCGGAGCACGATCACGTCCGGCTGGATGCCGATCCCCCGCAGCTCCTTGACCGAGTGCTGGGTGGGCTTGGTCTTGAGCTCCCCGGTGGCCGCCAGCGCCGGCAGCAGCGTCACGTGGACGTACATCACGTTGTGGCGCCCGACGTCCTTGCGCATCTGGCGGATGGCTTCCAGGAACGGCAGGCTCTCGATGTCGCCGACCGTCCCGCCGACCTCGACGATCACGACGTCCGGGTCCCCCGCCCGCCCCACCCGGGTGATCCGCTCCTTGATCTCGTTGGTGATGTGCGGGATGACCTGCACGGTGCCGCCGAGGTAGTCCCCGCGGCGCTCCTTGGCGATCACGGCCTGGTAGATGCGGCCGGTCGTGACGTTGGACGCCTGGGACAGGTTCTCGTCGATGAACCGCTCGTAATGGCCGAGGTCCAGGTCCGTCTCGGCGCCGTCGTCGGTGACGAACACCTCGCCGTGCTGGTAGGGCGACATGGTGCCCGGGTCCACGTTGATGTACGGGTCGAGCTTGAGGATGGAGACCTTGAGGCCTCGGGCCTTGAGGAGCCGGCCGATGCTGGCGGCGGTGATGCCTTTGCCGAGCGAGGAGGTCACGCCTCCGGTCACAAAGACATACTTCGCCATGGGTCGCGGTCCTCCGGGGGTTTCTCGAATGCTATCCAACTCGCCCCCCGGAGTCGAATCCCTTCGGCCCGCGCGGGCGTCGGCCGGACGCGTCCGGCCGAATCAGCGTGGGCTCTCGACGGCCCCCGGCGCGATCTCCGACGAGGGCGACGGCGAGGGCCAGGGCGAGCTCATGCCGGCCGCGAATGCCGGCCACGGCCCCGATTCCCCGAGGTAGGGCACGGCCAGGACCGCGATGGCCACGACCGCCGCGATGGCCAGCGACGCGAGCCAGGCCCGCCGGTCGCCACGGGTGACCTTGGCGGCATGGGCCACGGCGTCGATGTTCACGTGCGCGACGGTGACGTCGGCGAAGGCGCGGATCCGCCGCTCGAGGCGCGTCTCCGACCCGGCGGCCAGGCGCTCGTGGAGGGCGCCGGCCCGTGCGGACGCCGGCCCGGTCGCCTGCTCGAGCTCGGCCGGCGCGAGGCCCGCGACGTACGCCAGCGCGAGGAACACCCGGTCCTCGACGTGGATCTCGCGCAGCCGCCGGGCGAGGTCGGCGTCCGCGTCGACGGCGGCCCGGGCGGCCGCCGCTCGCGACCCGGCGCCAGCGGCGGTCCGGACGAAGTCGAGGCGGCTGGACCCGTGGCGGACGATCTCGCGCGCCTCGCCCACGGCGATCGTGCACAGCCACGGCTCGAGCCGCGCCGGGTCGGTGAGGCTGCCGAGGCGGTCCCACGCGACCGGCCACGCCGCGGCCACCGCCTCCGCGGCGAGGTCGGTGTCGAGCGCGACGACGAAGCAGGCGCGGACCATCGCGGCGCGGTGCAGCCGGACGATCCTCGCGAACGCGGCCTCGTCGCCGGCCAGGGCCAGTGCGACGAGGGCGTCCGGCGAGTCGAGGACACCGGGGGCGCGGATGTCGTCCATGAAGGCGCACATCCTAGACCGATCGGCCGATTCACCTCGCCGGTGGACCGTCACGGGCGTGCGCGGGGCCGCCGCGTGCATCGACGGAGGTCCAATCCCCTGGGGTCGCCCGTCGCCGCGGATCCAGGTACGCGACAGGTGAGGCCGGCGTGATTGGCTGCTCGCGCGCCCGTCCCGCCGGGGCCGCGCCGCGTGACGGAGGTGACCCTGGGCGAGACGCAGGCGCAGCGCGATGCACGCCGGCGCGAGATCGAGATGCGTCGGTCCATCGGCCGTGCCCTGCTCGAGCTTCGGGAAGACCGCGCCCTCACCCGGACCGCCGTGGCGGGCGCGGCGGGGATCGATCGTTCGTTCCTCGGCAAGGTCGAGCGGGGCGAGCGGAGCGCGAGCCTCGCCGCGCTGACGGCGATCGCCACGGTCCTCGGCGCCGACCTGTCCCTGCGGCGCGAAGGCCGCCGACGTGCTCGACGCACTGACGACCGGCACGCGGCGATGGCCGGGCGCCGGCATCGTGTGGGTGCGGGTGGAAGGCGCGTCCGCCGTCGTGCTCGACGGACCGCCTCGCGGCGTTTGGCTCGGACGTTGAAGGCGACCGCGGGCCTGTCAGGCCCGCGAATCCCCCCGAAGCCGACGATCCGGCCTCCCTGCCGCCAGGACCGGGTCTACCAGGCCCGTTACCTGCGGGTGGACCGGGATCAGGTGGGCTTCGGGCCCGATCGCGGGCCTGACAGGCCCGCCGGGGGCGCGGCGGAGCGGGAGCGCCGGTTGGGCCGCGAGGTCCTCAGCGTCCGGTGGTCAGCGACCGGGCGGCGCGGGATCAAACCGGCCGGGCCCCCACACCTCGGCGCCGCAGAACAGCGGCCGCGGACGCGGGGCCGGCAACGACGAAAGGTCGGCCGCGAACGCCGCGAGGCGGCGGTCCAGCCAGGCATGGATCTCGGAGAACGCGGCGAAGCGCTCGAACGGCCAGCCGTTGTCCAGGCAGATCTGCACCAGCGCGTGCTTCGCGAACACCACGTCCGAGTAGCCGGCCGCGTACCGGTCGGACGGCCCGTCTCCGATGAACACGACCGCCCGCCCCGCCGCCTGGTGCGCCAGGACCCGGTTCCGCTTGCAGGTCCCGCACACGAAGCAGTCCGGGGCGCCGTTGGGGAACTCGATCCGCGTGCCGTCGGGGCCGAACGTCGTCGATGCCGTGACCACCGGGACCCAGTCCACGCCCAGCGACCGCAGCGCCGGCTCGATGAAGAACCCGAACCCGTCCGATACCACCTCGACGGGGATGCCCGCCTCGCGGGCCGCCTCTGCGAACGGCCGGAACGTCTCGTCGTGGGGCTGCGCCGCGGCCAGCGCATGGAGCGAGGCCGGGTCCGCCCGGATCAGCCCCACCTCCCAGGTCATCAGCCGGCGCGAGCCCACCAGGCCGGCATCGTACTCGGCGACGTGCGCCTCCCAGTCGGCGGTGACGAACTGGGCCAGCAGCGAATCGGAGACGTCCGTGCGCGCGATCGTCCCGTCGTAGTCCACGAGGATCGCGAGCGGCGGCTGCCCTTGCACGAGCGGCGGGACCGGGGGGACCGGCGGGACCGGCCGGGCTCCGCCGCCGGCGGCGCCCGGCGGATCGGGCAGCGGGCGCGTCATCGGGCCAAGGGTAGCCGGGCGCGGACGGCGGAGGACACGATCGTCGGGCGCCTCGTGAGCCACACGCCGAGGACGATCACGACCCCGCCCGCGACCTGCGGCAGCCCCACGGCCTCGCCCAGCACCAGCGCCCCCAGCGCCACCGCCCCCGCCGGCACCAGGAACTGCATCGCCGTCGCCCGGGTGGGTCCCACGAACCGGATCGCGTTGAACACCAGCACGTTCGCGATGCCGGCCGCGAGCGCCCCCGAGTACACGATCGCGGCCGCCGTGGCCGGCGCGAACCCCCCGCCGCCCTGCGCCGCGGCCTCCGCGAGTCCGATCGGCACGAGGACCAGCGAGCCACCGATCACCGTCCACGTCGTCGCCTGCAGCGGGTCCACGTGGCGCAGGATCCGCGTCCCGCCGACGGTGTACACGGCCCACAGGGTCGCGGCGCCGAGGGTCAGCCCGTCGCCCACCAGCGACGATCCGAGCGACACGCCCTGGCCGCCGGTGATGACCACGGCCACCCCGGCGAACGCGACCAGCGCCCCCACGAGCTTGGGTGCGCTCAGGACGTCCATGCCCACGGCGCCGGCGAGCAGCGCGACCAGCACCGGCGAGGCGGCGACGATGAGCGCCGAGTCCCCGGCGCCGATCTGGGTCAGGCCGATCGTCCACAGCACCTGGTACATGCCGAACCCGAGCACCCCGAGGCCCACCAGGACCAGCCCGCGTCCGGCCGGCGGCCGGATCGTCCCGGTGCGCCAGCGCAGGATCGCGAGCAGCGTGAGCGACGCGACCACGTAGCGCGCCCCGGTGAACGTGAGCGGCCCCATGACTCCGATCGCGGCCTTGACGACGACGAAGTTGGCCGACCAGATCACGACCGTGGCGAGGACCCCCACCTCCGCCAGGCGCCGGGCTCGCGTCCGCGCCCGGGCATCGCGTGGCGCAGGCGCGGAGACGCCCGCCGGATCGGCGGGCGTCGGACGCAGGGGGCGGGGTTCGCCGGACGCGGCGTCCGGCAAGGGCGCGTCGATCAGGCGCCTTCCTGCTCGAGCTCCAGCGCCTCCTCGTCGTCCTCCTCGGTGAGCTTGAGCCAGACGAACAGCCCGGCCAGCACGACGAGCGGGATCACGATCAGGGCACCGAGGGTCACGCCGAGGGCGACAGCGACCGTTCGAAGGGCCTTCATCAGGTGGGACCTCCTTCGCTACTGCTTCGGCTGCTGATTGTGCCCGGTGTGACCCGGGCTGTCACGGACGCCGCTGGGGTCATGCGTCGGCGGGGCCCGGCGCGGCCGCGGCACTTGCGCTCCCCGCGGGGCCGGGCGTGGCGGTGCTGCCGATGGGTGCCCGCAGCGTGGGGCCCTGGGCGACGAACGCCGCCACGTCGTCCCGGGTGAACTCGGCCAGCTGGTGATGGACGCCAGCCTGGCCGCCGACGAGGAGCCGGATGACGTACGCGCCCTCCTGCTCGAGCAGGAACACGTCCTTGGGCTTCTGCTCGTCCATCCAGCGGCCGATGACCCGCAGCGCCTGCTCGTAGGCACCGGGGTTCGGGTTGTCCCCGGGTCCCCCCTCGCCGCGCCGCGCCGCGGCCTCCTCCATGAACTTCGCGATGTCGTCGTCCAGGAACGTGAGCGTCTCCTTGGACATCGTCCCCACCGCTTCCGACCACACGCCGCCACCGACCCCGGCCGCGACCAGCCCCTGGACGATGAACCCGTCCGGGACCTCGAGCAGGAGGATGTCGCGGGTGCCGCGCGTGTCGAGGAACGCGCCGATCGAACGGAAGACCTCCTCGAAGTCCTGGCGCGGGCTGCCGTCGTAGATGCGCATGGCTGCTCCCTCGATATCGGCGCCCGCCGCCCCCGGCCGGCGCTCCGGCGGCTATGAGCCGGTCGTCCGGTCCAGGAGGCCCAGGTCCCTCGCGCGTCGTTCGCTTGCCCGGAAGACGGCCGTTGCGGCGAGTGTAGTGAGCGCACCGGTGACAAACAAGGCGAGGACGATCGTGGCGGCGTCCGGCACCGCGGAACCGGTGACCGCGGTCCACACCGATCCGGCCCCGCCGATCGAGGTCGGGCCGTCCGGGAGCACGGCGTGACGCACCCCTGCGACCCACCAGGTGATCGGGTTGAGGATGCCCACCACCTCGACCGGGTCCGGCAACACGGCGAGCGGGAACACGACGCCGGTGACCAGGAACATCGAGCCGGCAAACGCGTCCGGGTACGACCAGCTCTCCTGGCGCGTCTGGAGGCACACGGCGCCCAGCAGGACGCCGATCGCGATGATCGGCGGGATGCCCAGGGCCAGGGTCGCCAGCAGCAGCGGCACGTCCACGCGACCGAGGTCCACCCGCAGGCCCAGCACCACGATGGCGAACACGAGCGCGATGACCGTCCCGATCGCCCCCGCGGCGAGCCGCGCCAGGCCCCGCCCGACCAGCAGCACGAGGAACGACGCCGGGCTCACGTACAGGTACTTGAGCATCCGGTACCGCTCGCGGTCCTCGAGGACGGACCAGGCCGGCCCCGCGATCCCGGCCACCAGCGAGGCCCACAGCGCGCTGCCCAGGATCACGAACGTGCGGATCTCCTCGTTCGCGCCCCCGCCGACGATCTGGATCATGACCACGAACAGCAGCAGCGACGCGATCGGCCGGGCCACGGTGTAGATGAAGAACAGCGCCGGATCGGTCCAGTTCGACTCCACGCGCCAGCCCAGCAGCGCGGCCGTACGGAACGCACGCAGCGTGTCACCGGCCCCGGCCTCCGCCACGGCCGAGGGGGCGAACGGGGTCGTGCCGGCATCGTCGCCGGCGCGCCGGAACGCGCTCACTGCCAGCGGATCGACAGGCTGCCGCGCCCGCGGGCCATGCGCTCGATCGTGCGCATCATCCAGCGGGCCAGGGCCACGAACACGGCGGTCATCGCGACCAGGATCAGCGCCTCGACCTCGGGCGCGGGCGTCCCCAGCAGCGACGCCTGGTCCGCGAACACGAGCTGGCGCATCGCGTCCAGGCCCACGGCGAACGGGATGGTCGCGATCGCGAGCGCGCCCAGCATCCCCAGCCGCCCGACCGGGAAGTTGAGCCCGGACACGAACCAGATCGGCTCGATCATCAGGTTCGCGAGGTTCCACGCCTCGCGGCTCCAGAGCAGGAACAGGCTGGCCAGCATCATGCCCAGCCCGTACAGGGCCGTCATCGTGAGCAGGAACACGACCCCCAGCAGCAGCCACTGCTGCACGTCGAAGGCGACGCCGTACACGAGGCTCGCCACGACCAGGACCGCGATCGCGCGGGTCGAGCTCATGACCAGCCCCCCGATCGCCATGCCCAGGAGCACCGACATCAGGTTCATCGGGGCGGCGAAGTAGAGCTCGAGGTTGCCCTGGCTCTTCTCCCAGTACAGCTGGCTGGCCATCATCCACACGACGTTGAGCCAGAACGCCGACAGCGCGCCGCCCAGCACGACGAAGCCGACGTAGGCCTCCGGGGCCGCGAGCGCCCGGTAGACGAGGACGAAGGCGGACGTGGTGAGGAACGGGAGCAGGATCTCGAACAGGACCCACGACGGCTCGCGGGCCATCCCCCGGATCCGCGGGTAGGCACGGCCCACGAGCGCCCGGAGGTTGGTGGCCAGGACTCGGCGGCGTGTCCAGTCCGCGTCCACGCGCGGGTCCGCGTCGTGCCGGCGGCCGGCGAACACGGACGCCTCGCGGGTGCCCCCGGGCGACACCGGCCGCGCAGGGTCGACCGCCGCGGACCGCGAGCCGGTCACGCGTCGTCCGTGGGTCGGGGGGCCCGGGCGGTGGGCCGTGATCGATGCATCACCACGAGAGCGTGAACCACTCCTGTCAGCTCATGGCCAGCCTTCCGCCGGGACGATACGGCATGACAGCGAAGAGGGCGACCCTTCGGTCGCCCTCTTCGGAAGGTCCTCGGTCTATGCGAACCGGGCTACTTCTTGGGGGGTGCGGACTTCTTGGTGCTCTCGATGCACAGGTGGCTGAGGCCGTACCACTTGCCGTTGTTGAGGTTCAGGGGCGCGTGCAGGCCCGTGTCGCCGCTCACCTCGGGCGAGTAGATGTACGTGTGGTAGTTCGGCCCGCCCTTGACGACGATGGCGCCGATGGTGGCACCGCTGGTCCAGAAGTCGAACACGGTGCCCGCGCCCGTGCTCCGGACGTCGATGGTGATCGAGCCGCCGCCGACGAGGGCGTAGGTCCCGTCCCCGACGGGGTCGATCTTCGTCGAGTCCGCGGGGCACTGGTAGTTGCCCGGCATCGTCTCGCCCGGGGCCACGTGGGTGGCGGTCACCATCTGCGCGCTGAGCGCGCCGAGGAGCGTGAGGACCGCCATCGATGCTGTGAGACGCCGCTTCATGCGCGAGTAGCCCTCCACCCCCGGAGCTGCTGTGTGGATGCGAGGCCCCCGTGCCTCGTCCGCGATCATGTGCCAAACGGCCTGTCCTGTACAGGACTTTCGTACTGTCCTGGCGACGGGTGGTGCGTGGCAGCAACGGATTCGTCGTGGCCGACGGGTCAGGGCGCCGGCCCGGCCTCGATGACCTCGGTGGCCCGCAGCCCGTCGGCCGTGGTCGTCAGCCGCACGTCGACCCAGGTCTCGTTGTTGCCCTCGTCGCTCTCCTCGAACTCGTGGTTCGGGTCGGCGATCTGGCGGATCCGGTACACGCCGTCCGGGAGGCCCGTCACGTCGATGCGCTCGTCGAGGAGGTGCCAGGGGTACTTGTCCCCCCACCCGACGGAGAGGCCCATCCTGACCCGCGTGTCGAGCGTGTCGGCACAGCCGCGCGCGCCCCAGTGCGCGCGTTCGGGGGCGTCGCCGAGGTCCGCCCGGTAGGCGTCGGTGTCGAAGAAGCAGAACCCCTGCTTGACCAGCTGGCCGAGGACCTCGCCGTCGAGCGTCTCGATCTGGTGCACCTCGACCTGCTTGACGTGCCAGTGATTGTGTCCGTCGCCACCGTAGATCAGGCTGGCCCCCGTCGCCGAAACCGAGAAACCACCCGATCGCTCGGCGATCCACTGCTCCACCCGCCAGTCCTCGTTGCCCACCCATGGGCGGCTGGCGCGCACGACCAGCGGACCCTCGCCGATGTTCACGATCGTGGCGGCGAACCGGAGGCGCTGCTCCCCGAGCGGCGTGCGGCCGACCGCGATGTCCTCGATCGGGCCCATGGCCAGGTCGGGCAGCAGCGGATCGGCGCGCGCGACCACCGGCCCCGGGGCATCGTCGGCGGCGAACGCCCCCACCGACCAGGCGCCGGCCAGCACCACGACCAGCAGGATGAGCAGCGTGATCGGGATCGCGAGGCGGTCACGCCGGCGACGACGCCGCGCCGCCGATCGCTCCGAAGTCGCCTCGCTCATGCGGCGAGTATCACAGACCCGGTTCCGGGCGACGACCGATGCGCAGCGCGCGATCCGTCCCGCACGTCAGCGGCCCGCCTCGATCGGGTGCGCCTCCTCGGCCTCCTCGGCGCTGGGGCTGGCCGCTCGGGATCCGGTCCCGCCGGCGGCGTCGTCATCGGCGCCGGGACGCCCGTGGTCGGGGGTGCTCGCGTCCTCCGCCTCGTCCGCGAACCCGCGTCCCACCAGCTCGACGAACACGTCCTCGAGCGTGGGCTCCGACTTGCGCAGCGCGAGGATCTGGCTGCCCAGGCCGCCGAGCGCCGTGACCACGCCGCCCAGCGCCCCGTCCTCGGTCAGGACGAGGTTTACGACGACGCGCTGCGCCTCGGCATCCGAGTCCGCGGCGTGGGCCGCCGAGACCACGCCCGGCAGCCGGGCCAGCCGCGCCGTGCCGCCGTCGAGGTGGTCCAGCTCGAGCCGGAAGATCGACTCCCGCTGGACCCGCCGCTTGAGCTCCTCGGGCGAGCCGATGGCCAGGATCCGGCCGCGGTCCACGATCGCGATCCGCTCGCACAGCTCGTCCGCCTCGGCCATGTAGTGGGTCGTGAGCAGGACCGTCCGGCCGGGCACCGCGGCCTTCCAGTCGAGCACCAGCTCCCGGACCCCGCGCGCCGCGGCGACGTCGAGGCCCAGGGTGGGCTCGTCGAGGAACAGGATCCAGGGATCGTTGAGCAGGCCCCGGGCCATGTTCATCTTCTGGCGCTGGCCGGTGGACAGCGTGCTGACCCGCTGCAGCCGCTGCTCGGACAGGCCGACCGCCTCGATCAGCTCGTCCACTCGCCGCCAGCCCTCGCGGGTGCCCAGGCCGTAGAACTGGCTGAACATCCACAGCTGCTCGCGGACGGTGAGGATGCCGTAGCCCGACTGCTCGCCGCCCGCGACCATGTTCATGATCCGGCGGATCCGGCGCGTGTCGGTGGCCACGTCGAAGCCGAAGATCCGCGCCTCGCCCGCGGTCGGGAGCAGGAGCGTGGTGAGGATCTTGATCAGCGTCGTCTTGCCCGCGCCGTTGGGGCCGAGCAGGCCGAAGAACTCGCCGGGGGCGACCTCTAGGTCAACGCCCGCCAGCGCGACGACGGGCTCCGGCTTCACGTCGTAGACGCGCCGAAGCCCGGCCACGGAGATCGCGGGCGGCAGGGTCGAGCTCGGTCGCTCGATGGACATGGGCAGGCCTCGGGGGCGGCGTTGCGGGGACGCGGATGCTACCACGCCGCGTCCCCCGACTGGAAGACGCCGGTCTTACATGGGCGAGACCGCCATCGAACGTGCAGCCGCCGCCCCGGGATCTAACACTAGTTAGTCACTTGACTTTTGTGACCAGGGCGTGCAACACTTCCGGTCGCCTAAGTCGCCTAAGTCACCTGACATCATCGAGCTACGGACCGCGCGGTGCCCCGCGGCCGTGCCCAGCCGGAGGACGCCGCCATGCAGAGCCTGATCATCCTCGCGATCGTCGGCTTCTTCGCGCAGCTGGTCGACGGCGCGCTCGGCATGGCGTACGGCGTGACGTCGTCGACCCTGCTGATCGCCGCCGGGGTCGCCCCGGCCTCGGCCTCCGCGGCCGTCCACCTGTCCGAGATCGGCACGACGCTCGTGTCAGGCTTCTCGCACCACAAGCTGGGCAACGTGGACTGGCGGACCGTCCGGATCATCGCGATCCCGGGCGGCATCGGCGCCTTCGCGGGCGCGACCGTCCTGTCCTCGATCGACGGCGACACCGCCAAGCCGTGGGTGGCGGCACTCCTGCTGGGCCTCGGCCTGTACGTCTCGTTCCGGTTCCTCGTCCTGGGCGGCCGCCGGCCGCAGTTCAAGGGCCTGGTCTCGGGCCTGTTCCTCGCGCCGCTGGGTCTCGTGGCCGGGCTGATGGACGCCATCGGCGGCGGCGGCTGGGGCCCCGTGGGCACGACGACCCTGCTGTCGACCGGGCGCCTGGAGCCGCGCAAGGTCGTGGGCTCGATCGACGCCTCCGAGTTCATCGTGGCCGTGGCCGGCTCGATCGGCTTCCTGCTCGCCCTCGGCAGCGCGGGCATCGACTTCGGCTACGTGATCGCCCTCCTGGCCGGCGGCGTGATCGCCGCGCCGTTCGCGGCCTGGACCGTGCGGCACATCCCGGCCCGCGTGCTCGGGACCGCGGCGGGGGGCGTGATCGTGCTCACCAACACGCGGACGATCCTGTTGGCGGCGGACGCCGACGGCAGCGTCGTGCTCAGCGCGATCGCGGGCGTGGTCGTCGTGTGGGGCGCGCTGCTCGCCCGGGCCGTGGCCCAGGAGCGCCTGGCGCGCGCGATCGAGCGGGCGGAGGCCGAGGCGCTCGAGCCCGCCGCGGCCTGACGCCGTCGCACGGGTCGTCGAGGCCGCGCGCCGCGGCCGGCGGCACGCCGTGGCAAGCGCCGGGCGCTCCGGGAGCTCCTGGCGCTCCGGGGCCCCGGCCCATCTGCGAGACTCTGCGCCATGCGAGTGTCCGCGAAGTCCGATTACGCGTTGCGGGCCCTGATCGAGCTCGCCAGCCGCCCGGCCGGCGTCGCGGTCACCGCCGAGGAGCTGGGCCGCCGCCAGGAGATCCCGCACGGGTTTCTGCAGGCGATCCTGGCCGAGCTCCGGCGCGCCGGCCTCGTCCGCAGCCAGCGCGGCCAGGCGGGTGGCTGGCTCATGAACCGCCAGCCCGAGGACGTCACGGTCGCCGACGTCATCCGGGCGGTGGACGGCCCGCTGGTTAACGTGTACGGAATCCGGCCCGAGGCGGTCAGCTACAAGGAGTCGGCGCGTGGCCTCCAGCTGGTCTGGATCGCCGCGCGCAGCAGCCTGCGCGACGTGCTGGAGCGGGTGTCGATCCGCGACCTCGCCGACGGGGCCCTGCCCGAGTCCGTCGTCGCCCGCACCCGCGACGAGGACGCGTGGCGCCCGCACTGACGGCCGCGGGAGCGGGACCGGGGGCCTCGACGACGCCCGCCGGGGACCCTCAGGAGGCGCCCAGCCGCGTCCTGACCGCGCGCGCCGCCCACTCGAGCGCGCGCTCGTCACCGGTGAACGTGAACAGCGAGTGCGCCATCGCGAGGTAGGCGTTCACGTCGAAGGTGAGCTGGTCGAGGTCGGCGTCCGATGGCAGGTCGCCCGCGTCACGGGCGGCCGCCAGGTGGTCGTGGATCAGCGCCTGCCAGCCCGCCTGGAAGGCCGCGATCCGGTCCCGGACCGGGCCCGGGCGCGACTGGAGCTCCGCCGCCACGCTGTCGAAGAAGCAGCCGCCGGGGAACACGCGGTTGCGCAGGTGGGCGATGAACGCGTCCGAGAGGGCGACCAGGCCGTCCCGACCGGGCGCCACGCGGCGCGCGGGCGCGAGCACCGCGGCCTCGAACATCTCCTCGGCCGTGTCGATCGTCGCGAGCTGCAGCTCCTCCTTGGACCCGAAGTGGGCGTACAGGCCGCTCTTGCTCATGCCCGCGTGGGACGCCAGGTCGGCGATCGAGAGCCGGTCGAGCCCGTGGGTCGTGGCCAGGCGCGCGGCGGCGTGGAGGATCGCGCGCCGGCTGCGTTCGCCGTCGCTGCGCGTGGCCCGTGTCGTCGCGCCCGGCATACGTCGTTTGTCTCCCTGCGTCATCGTCCGGTGTCGCTGCCCAAGTTAGCACGACCGATCGTACTGTCCATCACGTCAGATACAGCACGACCGGTCGTACTAAGTCCGGTCGCTGGCCCAGCAGCCCCACATCGCACCCACCGGAGACCTGACCCATGATCGTTGCCAACCCGGTCGACCCGACCCTGTCCCCCATCCGCTTCATCGGTACGCCCGGCCCGTCCGTGCCCGTCCGGCGCGTCGCCACCGCCCCGGCCGCGGCCTCGTACCGCACGCAGCGCGGGCACGTCCTGACCGTCGCGGGCCTCGTCCTCGCGGCCGCCATCGCCGGCTTCGGCGCCGGCCACGCGGCCGGCGGCACCTCGCCCGTCGACCCGAACGTGGGCCGCATCGAGACCGGACCTCTGCCCGGCGAGTTCCGCCTTGCCCCCGGCCTGGGGACGCCGCCCGGGATCGTCGTGGCGCTCGACTAGTTCGGCGCCGCGCCACCAGCTTCGCGCCGGCCCGGCTCGCCCGGGCCGGCGCATCCGCGTCCGGGTCAGCCGGCCAGCGCCACGGCCAGCTCGCCCGCCACCCGGGCGTCGTTCACGATCAGCGCGGTGTTGGCCGCGATCGAGGCGCCGTCGGTCAGCGCGGCGATCCGCGCCAGCAGCCAGGGGGTCAGCGCGGGACCCGAGACCCCCGTGTGCTCCGCCTCGCGGACGGCCTGCTCGACAGCGTCGCGGGTGACGTCGTCCGGCAGCGCGTCCGCCTCGGGCACCGGGGTGCACACGAGCACGCCCGACCCCAGGCCCAGCGCGCCGTGCGCCCGGACGAGGGCCGCGACCGCCGCGATGTCCGGGACGCTGATCGGCGCCGGGATGCCGCTGCCGCGCGCGTAGAACCCCGGCAGCTCGTCCGTCCCGACGGCCACCACCGGCACCCCGCGCGTCTCGAGGTACTCGAGCGTGAGCGGCACGTCGAGGATCGCCTTCGGGCCGGCGCACACGACCGCGACCGGCGTCCGGGCCAGCTCCTCGAGGTCGGCGGAGATGTCGAGCGACGGCCGCGCCCCGCCGATGGCACCGCGATGGACGCCGCCGATGCCGCCGGTCGCGAACACCCCGATCCCGGCGGCGTGGGCGGCGATCATCGTCGCGGACACCGTGGTCGCCCCCCAGCCCCCGGCGGCGATCGCCGCCCCCAGGCTGGGACGCGAGACCTTGCGCACGGAGCCGAGGGGTGCCGTCGCCAGCGCCTCGAGGTCGCCGGCGGACAGGCCGACCAGCAGCTGGCCGTCGTGGAGGGCGACCGTGGCCGGCACCGCGCCCGACGCGCGCACGGCGAGCTCCGAGGCCGCGGCGACCTCCAGGTTCTGGGGGTACGGCAGGCCGTGGCTGATGAGCGTCGATTCGAGGGCGACGACGGGACGGCCCTCGCGGATGGCGACGGCAACCTCGGGCTCGACGGCGAGGCGGGCGGCGGGGATCATCGTCGTGAGGGTACGCCGGGACGATGCACCGCGCGCATCCGGGCCCACGCGCGCGCGGGCGCGGGCTACCCTGCCCGCATGCCTGCCCCCATGCCTGCCCGAGCCGGCCGTGCGCCACGCCTCCCCGGCCCCGACATCGTCCGCCGCCAGGTGGTCCTCGAGGAGCACGACCTCGCCCCCGACGGCACGTTCGCGATCGTCAGCCGGCGGGTCGTGGACGGGAACGGGTATGCGTCGCACCTGTGGCTGGTCCCCCTGGGCGTTCGCGGGTCGTCGCGCAGGCCGAGGCCCCGGCGGCTGACGCGCGGCCCGGGGCGCGACATGCGCCCGGCGATCTCGCCCGACGGCCGGCGCGTGGCGTTCACGCGCCGGGACACGGGGGCGGACGACGCCTCGCTGCTGGTCCTCGACCTCGACGGGGGCGAGGCGGACCGCCGGACGCGCGGGCTCGGCGTGGGCGAGATCGCGTGGTCGCCCGATGGCCGCTGGCTCGCGTTCACGGCCGAGGTGGACCCCCAGCGGCTCATCGTCGGACCCGTGCCCAAGGCGGGCCACGAGCCGAGGGCCCGGCACGTGACGCGCCTCGACTGGCGGTACGACGAGGCCGGCTACCTCGACCGGAGGAGCCAGCTCCACGTGGTGCCGGCATCCGGCGACGGGGCGGCGCGGCGGCTGAGCGGGGTGGCCAGCGGCGTGACGGGCATCGCGTGGCGCCCCGACGGGCGTGCCATCGCGTTTGTCGCCGACCCGCGCGAGGACGCCGACCGCCACCCGCGGAGCTCGATCTGGGAGGCCGCCTTCGACGGGCGGGGACGCGGCGCGATCCCCGAGCCACGCGAGGTCCTGGCCCTGGCCGGACCGGTGCGGGCGCCGGCGTACTCGCCGGACGGCCGGTGGCTCGCCGCGATCGGCGTGGACGACGCGGACCACTTCGACGACCTCGCCCCGACGCTGTTCGTGGGCCCGGCGGACGGCTCCGCGCCGGCCGTGCCGCTGGCGCCCGGCCTTGACCGCCCGGTCGGCAACTGGGCCGACACCGACCTGACGGGCTGGCAGGCGGAATCGCGGCCCGGGCCCGCCTGGGACGGGGCGACCTCGATCGTGGCCCTCGTGTCCGACCGCGGCCGGTGCCACCCGTGGCGGTTCGGCGTCGACCCGGCGACCGGCCGATCGACCGGCGCCCCGGCGCCGCTGGCCGGCGGCGACGCCATGGCCACCACCGTCGCGCTGGGCGGCGGGCGGGTCACCGTCACCGCGACGATCGGCGCCCGGCCGCCGGAGCTCGCGCTGGTCGAGGATGGCGCGATCCGCCCGCTCACGACGATGGGCTCGTCCTGGATGGACGGCCTCGCCTGGCCCGAGATGCGGGTCGTGGAGGCGCCCGGTCCAGGTGGCCCGATCGAGACCTGGATCGCCTCCCCCGCCGGCGCCGGCGACGACCCGCGGCCGACGGTCGTCGACGTCCACGGTGGGCCGCTCGGCGCGTGGTCGCCGGCCCCGTCGCTGGAGGTCGTGCTCCTGTGCGCAAGCGGCTACCGCGTGGTGCTGCCCAACATCCGCGGCTCCGCGACCTACGGCCGGGATTGGATCCGGCCGCAGCTGGGCGACTGGGGCGGCGTGGACGCGGCGGACGTGCACGCGGCGCTGGACCACGTCGTCGGCATGGGGCTGGCGGATCCCGGGCGGCTGGGCGCCCTCGGCCTGTCGTACGGCGGGTTCATGGTCAACTGGCTCGTCGGGACGACCGACCGCTTCCGGGCGGCCGTGTCCGAGAACGGCGTGACGAACCAGGTGTCGGCCTGGGCGCACAGCGACGAGGGCCCCGAGTACTGCCGCGCCGCGCGGATGGGCGACCCGACGACGCCGGACGGCGTGGAGCTGCTGTGGCGCCAGTCGCCGCTGCGCAACGTGGCCGCCGTGCGGACGCCGCTGCTGCTCCTCCAGGCGGAGGCCGATCGCCGCTGCCCGCCCGCCGATAACGAGCAGTACTTCGTCGCGCTGCGGTGGCTCGGCCGCGAGGTGGAGTACGTGCTGTACCCCGAGGAGTTCCACGTGGTCCAGGCCACGGGGCGCCCCGACCGGCGGATCGACCGCATGACCCGGGTCCTCGACTGGTTCGACCGGCACATCCCGCGCTGACGCCGGCGCGCCCTCGCGGAGGGCGGCTTCCGTGGCCCTCACCGCGCTGCCGCGCGGCTCGTCAGCCCAGCTGCAGCTCGCCCGGTGGGTGGGACAGGTGGCGCAGCGCCGTACGGTTGCCGGCGACCGCGCCCCGGCGCAACGCGGCCGCCTGGGCGAGACCCCGGCGGCGGGCGGCCAGCCACGCGGCCAGGAAGCCGGCGTCGAAGGCGTCTCCCGCCCCGGTCGTGTCGGCGGCGCTGAGCGGGGTCGTCGCGATCTCGAGGCGGATGAAGTTGCCGCCGTCGGCACGCGCCAGGACGGTGGCCCCGTGCTGACCGCGCTTGATGACCGCGATCGGGGCGAGGTCGAGCAGGCCGTCGGCGCGCCGGGCATGCACCAGGGCTTCGGCCTCGCCCGCCGTCGCGAACAGCAGGTCCGGCGCGGCCTCGCCGATCAACGCCAGCGCCGCCCGGCGGCCGCGTTCGAGCAGCGGGCCAACCGAGGCGAGGTCGACGGTCACGAGCCCGCCCGCGGCACGGGCGAGGCGGGTGGCGGCCAGGCCGGCCTCGCCCAGCGGCCTGCCGAGCAGCGAGTACGCGGGGAGGTGGAGGGCGTCGAGGCCGGTGAACCAGGCGGGATCGAGGTCCCGGGGCCCGAGCTGGTCCGCGGCGGCCCGGTCCGCGACGAACGAGCGCTCGCCGCCGGGCTCGACGAGCACGCCGATCCGTCCGGTGCGGCTGCCGCCGATGCGCTGGGCGCGAACCCTGACCCCATCCGAGCGGAGCGCCGCGACGAGGGACCGGCCGGCGGCGTCACGGCCGACAGCGCAGATCAGGGTGGTGCGTGCCCCCAGGCGGCCGAGCCAGCGAGCGGTGCTGGCCGCCGAGCCACCCTGGCGGAGCATGGCGCGCCCCGGGACGTCCGTGCCTCGCTCGAGCGGCCGGGCCGGTGCCAGGACGACGTCCAGCGTGAGGTCGCCGAGGACGACGACGCGGGGAGGCGGCGGGGTCTTCGCCATGGGTCGAGGGTAGCGCGGGCGGACGGTGCGGATCGGGCGGCTCGCGCCCCGCGGGGTACGATGGCCGGGCGGCACCACCCGCCGACCCGCCCAGCCCCGGAGACCGCGATGACCCTCGCCACGGACCGCCTCGACCAGCTCGCCGTCGACACCATCCGCACCCTCGCGATCGACGGCGTCCAGCAGGCGAACTCCGGGCACCCGGGGGCGCCGATGGGCATGGCGCCGATGGCCTACGCGCTGTGGACCCGCCACCTGCGGCACTCGCCCACCCAGCCGCAGTGGCCGGACCGCGACCGCTTCGTCCTGTCGGCGGGCCACGCGTCGATGCTCCTGTACTCGCTGCTCCACCTCACCGGGTACGCGGTCACGCTCGACGACCTCAAGGCCTTCCGCCAGTGGGGCTCGATCACCCCCGGTCACCCGGAGTACGGGCTGACGCCGGGCGTCGAAGCGACGACGGGGCCGCTGGGCCAGGGCCTCGCCAACGCGGTCGGCATGGCGATCGCGGAGCGGCGCCTCGCCGCGGAGTTCAACCGCGACGGCCACGAGATCATCGACCACCGGACGTACGCCATCTGCTCCGACGGCGACCTCCAGGAGGGCATCGCGTCCGAGGCCTGCTCGCTGGCCGGCCACCTGCGCCTGGGCAAGCTGATCGCGCTGTACGACGACAACCGGATCCAGCTCGACGGGCCGACGGCCTGGGCGTTCAGCGAGGACGTCCTGGGCCGCTTCGCCGCCTACGGCTGGCACGTCCAGCGCGTCGACGACGGCAACGACATCGCGGCCATCGACGCCGCCATCGAGGCCGCCAAGGGCGACGACCGGCCGTCGATCATCGCCGTCCGCACCCACATCGGCTACGGCAGCCCGAACAAGCAGGACAGCCAGAAGGCGCACGGCGCGCCGCTCGGCCCCGACGAGGTCCGCCTCACCAAGGCGGCCTACGGCTGGGACCCCGACCGCACCTTCTACGTTCCCGGGGAGGCCGGCGAGCTGTTCCGCCGGGCCGTCGGCGAGGGTCGCGACCGCGTCGCCGCGTGGGAAGCGCGCCTCGACCGCTACGCCGCCGCCCATCCCGCGGAGGCCGCGGAGCTCCGCCGGCGCCTCGCGGGCACGCTCCCCACGGGCTGGGACGCCGGGCTCCCCGCCTACGAGACCGGGACCGAGGTCGCGACGCGGAACGCCAGCCAGGAGGCGATCCAGGCGCTGGGGGCCGCCCTGCCGGAGTTGTTCGGCGGCTCCGCGGACCTGTCGGAGTCCAACCTCACCGACGTCAAGGCGGACGGCCATGACCACTTCGCCGCCGATCACGCCGGTCGCAACCTCCGGTTCGGCGTCCGGGAGCACGCGATGGGCGGCATCGCCAACGGCATCGCGTACCACGGCGGCTTCCTGCCCTACGCGGCCACGTTCCTGACCTTCAGCGACTACATGCGGGGCGCGGTCCGGATCGCCGCCCTGTCCGGGCTCCACGTCACCTATGTCTGGACCCACGACTCGGTCGGCCTGGGCGAGGACGGGCCCACGCACCAGCCCGTGGAGCACTACGCGGCGCTGCGGGCGATTCCCAACCTGTGGTTCATCCGGCCCGGGGACGCCAACGAGGCGGCGGCGGCGTGGGCGCTGGCCGTCGAGCGACCGACGCTCGCGGGCGCGCAACCGGGCCCGGTCGCCCTGGCATTCACGCGCCAGAAGCTGCCCACGCTGCCCGGGACCCCCGAGCAGGCGCGCGAGGGCGTCCGGCGCGGCGGATACGTGCTCCGCGAGGCCGCCGGCGGGTCACCGCAGCTGATCCTCGTCGGGACGGGCTCGGAGCTGCAGCTATGCCTCGGGGCTGCCGAGAGCCTCGAGGCCGACGGCATCCCGACCCGGGTCGTGAGCCTGCCGTGCTGGGAGCGGTTCGAGGCCCAGGACGCGGGCTACCGCGATGCGGTCCTGCCGCCGTCGGTTCGCCGGCGCGTCACCGTGGAGGCCGGCGTCCCGTTCGGGTGGGAGCGGTACGCGGGCGACGAGGGCGCGATCATCGGCATCGACCACTTCGGCGCCAGCGCGCCCGCGGGCACGATCTTCAAGGAGTTCGGGTTCACGGTGGATCGCGTGGCGGACGTGGGGCGGCGCGTCGTGCGCGACGGGCTCCGCGGCCGGCTCGCCAGGCTGCACGACCCCCACGGGGCGCACCCGACCCTGGAGCGCGGCGATCCCGGCGTGGATCGCACCCCGTCCAGCGATCCCGGGCACGACTGAGGAGACCCGACGATGCGCATCGCCCTCGCCGCCGACCATGCCGGGGCCGCCTTCAAGCGCGAGCTGATCTCGAGGCTGGCGGCGGCGCTCGACGGCGAGCACGCCCTGGTGGACCTGGGCGGCGACGGCTCCGACCCCCAGGACGACTACCCGGACTTCGCCCGGGCGCTGGGCGAGGCGATCCGGGCGGGCGAGGCCGACCGGGGCATCCTCGTCTGCGGCTCCGGCGTGGGCGCGTCGATCGCCGCCAACAAGCTGCGCGGCATCCGGGCCGCGATCTGCCACGACACCTACTCCGCGCACCAGGGGGTGGAGCACGACGACATGAACGTGCTCACGCTCGGGGCGCGGGTGATCGGGATCGAGCCGGCGGTCGAGATCTCGCTCGCGTTCCTGGACGCGACGTTCTCGGGCGAGCCGCGCCACGTCCGGCGCCTGGGCAAGGTGCTCGCGATCGAGGCCGAGTCGATGGGCGAGGGCGGCTGACGGCCGCGTCTGCCGTCGCCCCATCCGCATGTCCGCCGCTGGGCGGTTGAACGAGCGCACCACGCGCGATCCCGGCCGCTGCGCGGTTGAGCTGGCGCGTGGGCCGCCGCCGGCGCGCTCGGGACGCGCCGCCGGGCGGCGGCAGCCGAACACGATGCGCCGGTACGGTCGCCGGGCGAACGGCCGAGCGGCGGGTGAGCGAACGGCGGTACGGTCGCCGGGCGAACGGCCGAGCGGCGATGAGGCGATCCTCGACACCCGGCCCTATGCTCTACCCCGATCATCCCCGACCACCCCGGCGCCCTGCGGAGACCCACCCATGCGTATCGGCTTCATCGGACTCGGGCGGATGGGCGCGAACATGGTTCGCCGCCTGCTCCGCGACGGCCACGAGATCGTCGCCTACAACCGGACGCCCGAGAAGACGCAGGAGATCGCGAAGGAGGGGGCCACGGCCGCCTTCACGATCGAGGAGCTGGTCGCGACGCTCGAGCGGCCGCGCGCGGTCTGGATCATGGTCCCGGCCGGTGACGCGACCGAGGCGCAGATCGAGGAGCTGCTCGAGCACCTCGAGTCCGGCGACACGATCATCGACGGCGGCAACACCAACTTCCACGACGACGTCCGCCGCCACGCGGCGCTCGAGGCGAAGGGCATCCGCTACGTCGACGCCGGGGTGTCGGGCGGGATCTGGGGCCTGCAGGTGGGCTACTGCCTGATGGTCGGCGGGGACGCCGCTGCCGTCACGCCGCTGGAGCCCGTGTTCCGCTCGCTCGCCCCCGAGGACGGCTACCTGCACGTCGGCGGGCCGGGCGCCGGGCACTACGTGAAGATGATCCACAACGGGATCGAGTACGGGATGATGCAGGCGTATGCCGAGGGCTTCGAGATCATGCACGCCTCGGACTACGACCTGGACCTGCGCGGGATCGCCGACCTGTGGAACCACGGCTCGGTGGTCCGCTCGTGGCTGCTGGAGCTGGCCGTCCGCGCCTTCGCCGCCCAGGGCAACGACCTAGTGCATCTCAAGGGCTGGGTCGCGGACTCCGGCGAGGGCCGCTGGACGGTCCAGGAGGCGATCGACCGCGACGTCCCGGCGCCGGTGATCACGCTCGCGCTGCTCAACCGGTTCCGGTCCCGCCAGGACGACTCCTACGGCGCCAAGGTGCTGGCGGCCCTGCGCAACGAGTTCGGCGGCCACGCGGTGAAGACCGGCTAGGGCCGGGACGGTCTGGCGCGGGACGGACGCGTGGGAGGCGCGACGATGGACCTGGCGACGGCGATGGCGCGCCTCGAGGCCGCCGGCACGGAGCAGAACCGGAAGATCTACCGGCGCCACGGCGCGAAGGACCCGCTGTTCGGCGTGAGCTTCGCGACGCTCCACGCGCTGGCGAAGGAGGCGAAGCGGGACCAGCCGCTTGCGCTCGGGCTGTGGGCGACCGGCAACTACGACGCCCGGCTGCTGGCGTGCATGGTCGCGGACCCGACCACGGCCAGTGAGACGGACCTCGACGCGTGGCTCGCGGCGATCGACGTGTACGTGCTGGTGGACACGTTCGTAGGCTCGCTGGCCGCGCAGGTGCCGGGCGTGCGCGAGCGCGCCAGCCGGTGGTCCGCCGCGGGCCGCGACTGGACGGCGCAGGCGGGCTGGGACCTGTACGCGCAGCTGGCGATCCGCGACGCGACGCTCGACGACGCGTGGTTCCTCGGGCTGCTGCGGCGGATCGAGGCCGGGATCGCCACGGCCGGCAACCGCACGCGGCACAGCATGAACGGGGCGCTGATCGCGATCGGGATCCGCAACGAGGCCCTGCGCGCGGCCGCGGAGGCGACGGCGGCGCGGATCGGGCCGGTGGTCGTGGACCACGGGCAGACCGGGTGCGTGACCCCGGCCGCGGTCCCGTACATCGCGAAGGCCTGGGACCGCCGGGTCGCGAAGGCGGGGGTGGCCGGTGGCGCGGGCTAAGGCCGGCCCGGTGGCGCGCGCAACGGCCAAGTCCGCCGCGACGGCCGACTCGCCCGCGAAGGCCGTGTCGGCGGCGACGGCCGACTCGCCCGCGAAGGCCGAGTCGGCGGCGAGAACCGCCCCGGGCGAGGCGCCCGCCAAGGCCCCCCAGGCGCCGCCCGCGAAGAAGGACGTCGCGCGCACGATGCGCGAGCTCCGACTCGCCGCCGAGACCCGCCGTCGCGCGCCCGCCCCGCGGCCGGCCGAGAACCCGCTCCGCGAGGGCCTGCGCCTCGAGCGCGTCCCGGACCCGGCAGCCTTCGTCCTGTTCGGCGCGACCGGCGACCTCGCCCATCGCAAGGTCATCCCGGCGCTGTACCAGCTGTGGCGGACGCACCTGCTGCCGCACGAGTTCACGGTCATCGCCGTCGGGCGCCGGCCGTACTCGGACGAGGCGTTCCGCCAGGAGCTCAAGTCGTCGCTCGACCGCTACGCGCGCGTCCTGCCCGTGGATCGCGACGAGTGGGACGAGCTGGCGTCCCGGATCCTCTACCACCGCGGTGACTTTGGCGACCCGACGGCGTTCGCGGCCCTGGCCGAGCGGCTGGACCGCCTCGACGAGGACCGGCGCACCCGCGGCAACCGGCTCTACTACCTCGCGACGCAGCCGTCCGCGTTCTCGGAGGTCGTCGCCCAGCTGGGCCGCGTGGGGCTGGACCACGAACGGCACGACGGCGGCTGGCGGCGGGTCGTCATCGAGAAGCCGTTCGGCCGCGACCTCGACACGGCCGTCCGGCTCAACCGCGAGGTGGGCAAGGTCTTCCGCGAGCGGCAGGTCTACCGCATCGACCACTACCTGGGCAAGGAGACCGTCCGCAACCTGCTGGTGTTCCGGTTCGGCAACGGCATCTTCGAGCCCATCTGGAACCGGCGTCACATCGACCACGTGCAGATCACGGTGGCGGAATCGATCGGGGTGGAGAACCGCGGCTCGTTCTACGAGGAGACCGGCGCCAGCCGCGACTTCCTCCAGAACCATCTGCTCCAGCTGCTCGCCCTGGTCGCGATGGAGCCGCCGACGACGTTCGAGGCCGACGCGCTGCGCGACGAGAAGGTGAAGGTCGTCCGCGCGATCACGGATTGGACCCCCGAGCAGGTGCGACGCGACGTCGTGCGCGGCCAGTACGGGCCCGGCTGGGTCTCGGCGCAACCGGTCGTGGCCTACCGCGAGGAGCCCGAGGTGGACCCCCGGTCGGAGACCGAGACGTTCATCGCGGCGCGGCTCACCATCGACGACTGGCGCTGGTCGGGCGTCCCGTTCTACCTCCGGATGGGCAAGCGCCTGCCGAAGCGGGCGACCGAGATCGCGATCCAGTTCAAGGAGGTCCCCCACCAGCTGTTCCGCGACAGCACGACGGAGCCGGAGCCGAACCTGCTCGCGATGCGGATCCAGCCCGACGAGGGGATCATGCTCCGCTTCGGCGCCAAGGTGCCGGGCCTGGGCATCGACGTCCGCAACGTGACGATGGACTTCACCTACGGCTCGGCGTTCCAGAGCGACAGCCCCGACGCGTACGAGACGCTGATCCTCGACGCGCTCCTGGGCGACGCCTCGCTGTTCACCCGCGCGGACGAGGTGGAGCAGGCGTGGTCGATCGTGGACCCGATCCTCGCCGCCTGGTCGGAGATGCCGGCGCCCGACTTCCCGAACTACGAGGCGGGCACCTGGGGCCCCGAGGCCGCCGACGACCTGCTCGCGCGCGAGGGCCGACGGTGGCGCAGGATCTGACGGCCGCGGGCGGCGCGGGTGGCCTCGTCGTCGCCGCCGAGCCGCCGCGCCCCGGCGAGCCCGCGCTGCGCTGGCTGTCGCACGCGCACACCATCGAGCAGATCGAGCAGGAGCTGGCGCGGATCTGGGCCCAGCCGGACCTCACCGTGGGCGACGAGGGCGGCGGGCGGATGCGCCACGTCGCGGCCCGGACCAGCGTGCTCAACCTGGTCGTCGTGGCGCGCCAGCCGGAGGTCGCCGAGCGCACCGCGGCGATCATCAGCCGCCTCACCGGGCGCCATCCCAGCCGCACGATCATCGTCGTGTCTGCAGACCCCGATGGCCCGCCCTGGCTGGACGCACGGATCCAGGCGCACTGCGTGCTCCCCCGAGCCGATGCGCCCGAGACGTGCTCGGAGGTGCTGTTCCTGACCGCCGGTGGCGAGACCGGGCGCCACCTGTCCGCGCTGGTCGCCCCGCTGCTGATCCACGACCTGCCGGTGACCGTGTGGTGGCCCGGCGAGCCGCCCCTGGACGGCCGGCCGGCCGAGGACCTGCTGGCGGCGACCGACCGGCTGGTCGTGGACGGCTCGTCGTGGAGCGGCGACGGGCTCCGTCGACTCCGCCAGCTCGCGGTGATGTACGAGCGGTTCGAGCGACTGTCGATCCGGGACTTCGCGCTGGTCCGCCAGTCGCGCTGGCGGGACGCGATCGCAGCCGTGTTCGACCTGCCCGAGTTCCTGCCGTTCCTGTGGCACGTGCGCCGGATCGCGGTCACCTACGCGACCCGCGATGCGACCGGCGCGCCCGGCACGACCAACGTCGTCAAGCCGCTGTACCACGTCGCGTGGCTGGCGTCGCGGCTGGGCATGACCGTGACCTCGCCGCTGGCGCCGGCCGAGGCGAAGGGCCGGCCGGTCGCCGCGCGTCCACGGCCCGGCGAGCACGCGGCGCTCCACCTGGGGCTGCACGCGAAGCTCCGGTCCGGCGCCGCGGACGTGGCGGTCGTGATCCGGCCGGTCGCGTCGCCGATGCCACCCGGGACCACGCTGCGGGTCGAGATCCTCGCGGAGCGGCGCGGCGCCGAGCTGCGCGCGGACGTCACCGCGGAGGCCGAGAACGTGCGCGTCCACGCCTGGCTGGACGGCGTGGAGGCCATGGACCGGACGTTCCGCACCCCGCGCCGGACGGACGTGGACCTGCTGGGCGAGGCGGTCGAGGTCGGCGGCCGCGACCCCCTGGCCGTCGAGGCGATCCGGATGGCGGCGCGGCTGGTCGGGCCCGACCCGGGCGCGGCGTCACGGCCGGCCTGAGCCCTCCCCGAGCACGAGGTTCCGATGCCCGCCGACGCCACCACCCGTCCCACGATCCGCACCCTGCCCTCGCCCGAGGACGTGGCCGCCGCCGCGGCCGAGGAGATCGTGCGCGGCCTCGCGACGGCGATCGACGAGCGGGGCATCGCGCACTGGGCGACGACCGGCGGCTCCGCTGCACCCGGGATCTACCGGGTGCTCCGCGTGCCGCCGCTGCGGGACGCGGTGGACTGGGGCCGGGTGCACGTCTGGTGGGGCGACGACCGGTTCGTCCCGGCCGACCATCCGCTGTCCAACGTCCTGCCGCTCACGCAGCTCCTGCTCGACGGCGGCGACGAGGCCGGGTCCGGGGCGACCGGTGTGGACGTGGCGGCGGCCGGCGCGGGCGTCCATCTCCCGGCCGCGAACCTCCACCCGGTGCCGGTGAGCGCGGCCATCGGGCGTGGCGGCGGGCCGGCCTGGGCGGCGGCGGCGTACGCGGAGGCACTGGTCTCGATGGTCCCGGCCGCGGACGGCTCCGCGGGCGGCGTGCCGGCGTTCGACGTGATCGTGCTGGGCGTGGGCCCGGACGGGCACGTGCTGTCGGTGTTCCCGGGGTCCGCGGTCTGGGACGACCCGTCGACGTGTGCGGCCGTCCCTGCCCCCACCCACGTGGAGCCGCACGTGGCGCGCGTCACGATCCACCCGCGGCTGCTGGGGGCGGCCGGGCGCGTGCTGGTCGTGTCCACGGGAGCATCCAAGGCGGACGTGCTGGGGCGGGCCTGGGCCGGCGGCGACGTGCGCGAGCTGCCGGTGCGGGCGACGTTCCTGCCCAACGCGACCTGGCTGCTCGACGAGGCGGCGGCCGCGAACCTGCCGGGCGGGGACGGCGCCCGCCGGTGACCGACCCGTTGCCGGAGGCCCCGTCGCAGTTCATCCGATCGCCGGACGGGACGCGGATCGCGGTGTTCTCCGGGGGCGCCGGCGACGGGCCGCCGCTGGTGCTGGTGCACGGGACCACGGGCGACCACCGCACCTGGCGCGTCGTCTGGCCGCGCCTCGCGGAGCGGCACCGGCTCCACGCGATCGACCGGCGCGGCCGCGGCGACTCCGGCGACGGGGCCGCCTACTCGATCGAGCGGGAGCTGGACGACGTGGCCGCCGTGGCCGAGGCGCTGGCCGCGGAGTCGGGCGGCCCCGTCGACGTGCTCGGGCACTCGTTGGGCGGGCGGATCGCGCTGGGGGCGTCGCTCCGCACGGCGGCCATCCGGCGCGTCGTCGCCTGCGAGGGCGCCCCGACGCCGCGGTCGGGCCGGCACACTGGCGCGCTGCTCGCCGCGCTGCGCGCGGACCTCGCGGCCGGGGACCTCGAGACGCTCCTCGCGCGGTTCATGACCGCGGTCACGGGGATGACCGAGGCCGATCTCGCCCGGTTCCGGGCGGACCCCGTCTGGCCGCTCCGCGTGGCCGCCGCCCCGACGATCGTCCGCGAGCTCGAGGCGGCGGACGAGGCTCCCGCGGTCTCGCCCGACGCCCTCGCCCGCGCCGCCGTGCCGGTCCTCCAGGTCGTGGGCACCGCGTCTCCGCCCGCGTTCCGCGACGGCGCGGTGGCCCTCGACGCCCGACTCGCGGCCGGACGCCTGGTCGTCATCGAGGGCGCCGGGCACGCGGCCCACCACAGCCACCCCGACGCGCTCATCGCGGCCGTCGAGGCGTTCCTCGCGAGTTGACGCGCGGCATGCCAAACTCCACGCCATGGACATGAGCGTCATCGGCTGGCTGGTCATCGGCTTCCTCGCCGGCTCGATCTCGGGCTGGTTCGTCGGCGTCCGGAGCGCGCAGGGCTGCCTGCCGACCATCGTCGTCGGCATCATCGGCGGCTTCGTCGGGGGGTGGCTGAGCGAGCAGATGGGTCTCGGCCAGGTCCAGGGCTTCATCGGCGCGCTGGTGTTCGCCACCCTCGGCGCCATCGTCATCCGCATCGTCCTGCGGGCGATTGAGGGGCAGCGCTGACCCGCCCGTCGACCGCGTCGGGGGCTACCATCGGGACATGACCGACCCCGCGGCGCCCGTCGCCGACACCCGCCCCTACTCCCCCGGCCTCGAGGGCGTCATCGCCGGCGAGTCCGCCCTGTCCAGCATCGACGGCGCGGCCGGCCGGCTGCTGTACCGGGGCTACCCGATCGGCGAGCTGGTGCGGGCCGGCTCGTACGCCGCGGTCGCGGAGCTGCTGTGGACCGGCGAGTGGCGGCCGGACGCGACGCTCCCCTGCCGCCCGGTCCCGGACGCGGTCATGGCGGCGCTGCGTGCGCTGCCCGCAACGGCCCGGCCGATGGACGCGCTGCGCACCGCGGTCTCCGCGTGGGGCGCCGTCACGGACCCGTCGTTCCCGCCCACGGCCGACCAGGCCCGGGCCCTCACCGCCTTCTCACCATCCGCGCTGGCCGCCTTCGCCCGCATCCGCCGCGGCCTGGACCCGGTGGCGCCCGATCCCGAGCTGGACCTCGTCGCCGGCTACCTGTACCAGATCAACGGCGAGCGGCCGGACGCGGCGACGGCCCGCGCGCTGGATGCCTACTTCATCGTCGGCGCCGAGCACGGGTTCAACGCCTCCACGTTCGCGGCCCGCGTGATCACGTCGACCCGCTCGGACATCGCCTCCGCGGTGGCCGGCGCGATCGGCGCGATGAAGGGCCCGCTCCACGGCGGCGCCCCGTCCGAGGTGGTGGAGCAGATCCACGAGGTCGGCACCCCCGAGCGCGCCGAGGCCTGGGTCCGGGAGGCACTCGCCCGGGGCGACCGGCTGATGGGCTTCGGGCACCGCGTGTACCGCGCCTACGACCCGCGGGCCGCGGCGCTGCGCGAGGTCGCCGAGTCCATGGAGCACCGCCCGGACTGGCTGGAGCTGGCGATCGCGGTCGAGGACGTGGCGCTCCGCGTGCTGGCCGAGAAGCACCCGGACCGTCCGCTCAAGACGAACGTGGAGTTCTACGCCGCCCCGGTGCTGATGGGCGTGGGCCTGACGCCGGACCTGTTCCCCGCGACCTTCGCGCTGGCACGCCACGCCGGCTGGACGGCCCACGCCATCGAGCAGGGCGCGGCGAACCGGCTGATCCGCCCCGACGTGCGCTACGTGGGCGCCGCCGAGCGGTCGCTGCCCGGGGCGTAGCGCCGCTCGGCCTACAGGAACCCGCGCCGGCGGAAGAACAGCAGCACGCCGCCCAGGATCACGGCCATCAGCCCGATGATCAGCAGGAACTCGACCACGCTCCCGGACTGGCCGGGCAGCGTCACGTTCATGCCGAAGATCGACGCCAGCAGTGTCAGCGGCAGCATCGCGACGCTGAACGCGGTGAGGACGCGCAGCGACGCATTCAGGCGGTGCGAGAGCACGGACTCGTTGGAGTCCTCGAGCGCTTCCGCGACCTCCTTGTAGTTCTCCAGCACGTCCCAGATCCGCTCGGCGGCGTCGGTGATGTCGTCGAAGTAGATGTCGAGCTCTTCGGCCAGGTAGCGCTGCTTGGTGCGCTCGAGGTCCCGGAGGACCGCCCGCATCGGCCGGACGACGCGGCGGAAGTTGATGATCTCCTGCTTCGCGTTCGAGATATCGCGCACGATCTGCTCGGACCGGCCCTCGAAGATGTCGTCCTCGAGCTCGTCCAGCTTGGCGCCCATCTTGCGCAGCATCGGGAACGAGGCGTCCACGCAGGTGTCCACGATCTTGTACAGCAGGTACCCGGTGCCCTTCGAGAAGATCGACTCCCGGACCTCGTCGCGCTCCCGGTGGCGCTCGAACATCGCGGCCAGCGGCGGGATGTACTGGTCCGGCAGGGTGATCAGGAAGTCAGGCCCCACGAACAGGTCCAGCTCGGCCGTCAGCAGGCGCCCGGACGGCTTGTCGAACACGGGGAAGTGGAGGACGATGAACAGGTAGTCGTCGTACGCGTCCAGCTTGGGGCGCTGGTTGCGCGACGCGACGTCCTCGATCGCCAGCGGGTGGAACCCGAACTCCCGCTCCAGCCACTCGCGGTCCGCCTCGCGCGGCCGCTCGAGGTTCACCCAGCGGACGCCGGCCGCCTCGATGATGTCCGGCTCGGGGACCTCAGCGGCCGACCCGGCGCCGGGCAGCGCTCCACCCGGCCGACTCGCACGCAGCCGCGGGCGAAGCAGCAGGTTCGGCACTTGGAGGCACTCCGGTCCGCATGGGGCGATCCTAGCGCACGCGGTCGGGCGGGCGCACGGGCATCGATGCGTGCGCGTCCTGGCACGGGTCTGCGCCGGGCGACACTGGCCGCGGGCTGGCACGGGCGCCGTGCGCCGCTGGCCAGGGCGATTCGCCCGCGCCGCCGGGCTAGTCGAGGGGCACCGCCACTCGATCGGACGCCTCCGCGCCCGCCGGCCTCGCGGGCCGCCGAAGCGCCACGGCGGCCGCGCCCAGCAGGAACACGAGGCCGCCGGCGATGAACGGCCCGCCCGCGCCCGCGACCGCCGCGACCGCGCCACCCATCGCCGGCCCCACGATCCCCGCCACGTACAGCGGCAGGTAGACGAGGTTGAGCGTGGCCGACCGCCGCTCCGCGGGGACCTCCGTGGCCAGGAGCGAGAACACCATCGCGCCCACGATCGCGACCGCGGCCCCCAGCAGCACCGCCGCCCCCGCGAGCGCGCCGAGCGCCGGCATCGCGGGCATCAGCAGGCTCGCCGCGCCGCCGCCCACGAGCGCCGTCACCAGCACCGGCCGGAACCCGATCCGGTCGCCCAGCCAGCCGGCGCCCGGGGCCGTGACCGCGCCGACCAGCGACGCCACGCCCATCACGAGCGCGATCCCCGACGCCAGCCCGGGCCCCGTCCCCACGAGGTCCTCCACCAGCACCGGCGTGTACGGCCGCGACATCTGGTTGGCGAGGAACACCACGCCGTACACGGCGAACAGCCGGCGCACGGCCGGGTCGCCCAGCACGCCCCGGACGGCCCCGAACGCCAGGCGCAGCACCGGGCCCACCGGCACGACCTCCGGCCGC
>JBFMAT010000037.1:0-42303 GCA_040755495.1 Chloroflexota bacterium | reverse complement strand
GGCCTGTGGCCCGGGCGCGCCGCCGGCGCGCCCGGTCCTCCACGTCACGGCACGATCAGCGGGGCGCCCGTCGCGGGCACCCCCCCCAACCCCGTCGAACGGCGATCATGTCCTCGCGCCCGCCTCGGAGGACCACCGCCATGCCGACCGCCGCCTCGCCCCACCGTCCGGCGGGGCGCGACCCCGCCGCGGCACGACCCGGCGACCGTGCCCGCGTCCGCCGCCTAGTGCATGCGGACCTCGCCCGGCTCGCGCCCGGCGCGCAGCGCGCCTGGTGGGTGCGCGAGGCGCTGGCGCACGATCCGGGCGTCCCCTGTCCGCCGCCCGCCGGCGACGCCACGGCCGACGTCGTCGTCGTGGGCGGCGGGTTCACCGGCCTGTGGACCGCGTGGTGGATCCTCGACGGGGCGCCCGGGACCCGGGTCACGGTCCTCGAGGCGGACATCGTGGGCGGCGGCCCGTCCGGGCGCAACGGCGGCTTCCTGACCGGCTGGTGGGACTACCTGCCGGCGCTGGTGCGCAACTTCGGCCGCGAGCCGGGGCTGGCCGCGGCCATGGCGCTCGACGGCGCCCCCGCCTGGGTCGGCAGGTGGGCGGCGGCCCACGGCGTGGACCCGTGGTTCGTGCCCGGCGGCACGCTCGTCGTGAGCACCTCGCCCGTCCAGGACGAGGCGTGGTCGGGGATCCTCGGGCTGGCCCGGGAGCTGGGCGTCGAGGACCGGTACCGGCCGCTCACCGGGGACGAGGTCCGCGCCCGCTGCGACGCCCCGTTGCTGCGCGGCGGGATGCTCGTCCCCTC
Source organism: Chloroflexota bacterium (assembly GCA_040755495.1). GTDB lineage: Bacteria > Chloroflexota > Limnocylindria > Limnocylindrales > CSP1-4 > CAIXZV01. The sequence goes on along the minus strand of JBFMAT010000037.1, from coordinate 41,504 downwards.
GGACGCCCAGGTCCAGCCGGCGCGGCTGGCGCGGGGCCTCCGGCGCGTCCTCCTCGAGCGGGGCGTGACGATCCACGAGGGCAGCCGCGTGACTGACCTCCGCGAGGCGGGCGCCGGTGTGCGCGCCACGACGGACACCGGCGCGGTGATCCGCGCCTCGCGCGCCGTGCTGGCCGTCAACGCCTGGGCGGCCGGCTGGCCGCGAGGTGGCTTCGGCGCCCGGATGATCACCTGGTCGTCGTACATGGTCCTCACCGAGCCGATCCCGGACCGGATCCGCGACCTCGGATGGACGGGTGGCGAGGCGCTGACCGACTGCCGCTTCACGAACCACTACTTCCGGACCACGGCGGACGGGCGGATCGCGTTCGGCGGGGGCGGCGGACGGGCGGGGTACGGCGGCCGGCTGGGCCGCTGGGTCACCGAGGACCGGGGCTCCGTCGCGCTCGCCGCCCGCGGCTTCCGGCGGCTGTTCCCGATGCTCGACGACGTCGCGCTGACCGACGCCTGGGGCGGGCCCATCGACATCGCGCCCAACCACCTGCCCTCGTTCGGGACGCTGGGTGGCGGGCACGGGGCGCCGGGCCGCATCCACTGGGGCCACGGGTACAGCGGCACGGGCGTCGGCCCGTCGTGGCTGGGCGGCCGGATCCTCGCGGCGCTCGCGCTGGACCGGCTCGACGACCCGGTCGCCGGGCTGCCGATGGTTGGCCACCGGGCGCGGCGCTTCCCGCCGGAGCCGTTCCGGTTCCTGGGCGCGCGCGTGATCCGCGAGGCGATCGTGGCCAACGAGCAGCGTGACGACGACGGCGGCTTCGTCCCGCCGCCGCTCCGCTGGCTGGTCCGGCTGCCGCGGGCGATGGGGTACGACCTGGGCCCGGAGTAGGTCGGCGGCCGGGTCGCGCTCTGCCGCCGGGTCGCGCCTCGCGGGACCTACCGGTGGTCGCGCCACGCCTCAAACGCATCGACGGCCGTCGGCAGGGTCGGGTACATCCGCTCCTCGTCGATGATGCCCAGCAGGCCGCCCCGCGCCAGCTGCGCCCGCAGGTCCTGCTTGACGCGGGCCATCGCGAACACGATCCCGCGACCCGCGAGGTCCTCGGTCAGGTCGCGGAGCGCGTCCGCCGCGGTGAGGTCCAGCTCCACGATCGCCTCGCTGTTGAGCAGGAACCACTGGACCGGGACCGGCTGCTCGTCCACGGCGGCCAGCGCGTGGGAGCGGAAGTCCTGCGCGTTGGCGAAGCACAGGGGGGCGTCGTAGCGGAACACGAGCAGCCCCGGGATCTGCTCCGCGTCCGGGTAGTCCTCGATGTTGTGGAGGCCGGCCAGCCCCGGCACCCGCCCGAGCACCGCGGCCGGCGGCCGGGCCACCCGGAGGAACAGCTCGGCGACCGACAGCGCGATCGCGAACAGGATCCCGGCCAGGACGTCGAACAGCAGCACGCCCGCGACGGCGGCCACGGCCAGCCCCAGCTCCGTGCTGCGGAACCGCCACAGCCGGCGCAGCCCGCGGACGTCGATCAGCCGCCACGCCGCGTAGACGACGATGCCGCCGAGGGTCGCCTTGGGGATCAGCGCGATGAGCCCGGGCACGGCCAGCACCACCACGACGGTCGCCGCGGCCGCGACCACGCCCGCCACCTGGCTCCGGGCGTGCATCGCGTCCACGATCGCCGTGCGCGACCCCGAGGCGCTGAGCGCGAAGCCGCCGGTGAGGCCGGCCGCCACGTTCGCCGCCCCGAGGGCCAGGAACTCCCGGTTGGGGTCGATGGTCTCGCCGTTGCGGGCCGCGAAGGCGCGCCCGGTGAGCGCGACGTCCGAGTAGCCCACGAACGTGATCGCCGCCGCCGACCCGATCAGCGCCGTCACGTCCTCGAGGGCCAGCGCCGGCAACCCCGGCGACGGCAGCCCGCTGGGCACCGGGCCGACCAGCGCGATCCCCTGGTCCTCGAGCCCGAGCACCGCGACCAGCACGCCAGATCCGATCACGGCGAGCAGCGATCCGGGCGCCAGTGGCCAGCGCCAGCGCAGGACGAACAGGAACAGGACCACCCCGCCACCCAGCGCCAGCGCGACCGGCCGGACCTCGTCGAGCCGCCCGGCGAGCTCCGCGATCCTGCCCACCGTGCCGCCCGCCGTGAGGTCCACCCCCGCGAGGGTGCCGAGCTGCGAGGCGACCATGATCACCGCCACGCCCGCCATGTAGCCGACGAGGATCGGCATCGACAGCAGGTCCGAGACGAACCCGAGGCGCAGCGCGAACGCCCCGAGGCACACCACCCCGACCAGCAGCGCCAGCCCGGCCGAGAGCGCCAGGTAGCGGGCCGGGTCGCCGGCCGCGAGCGGCGCCACGGCGGCCGCGACCATGATCGCGGTCGCCGACTCGGGGCCCACGGACAGGAGCCGCGACGTTCCGAGCAGCGCGTAGACCAGCATCCCGATGACGGCGACCCACAGGCCGCTGAGCGGCGGGGCACCGGCCAGCTCCGCGTAGGCCAGGCACTGGGGCACGAGGTACGCGGTGACGGTGATGCCGGCCAGCACGTCGGCGCGGAACCACCCGGCCGTGTAGCCGGCCAGCTGCGCCGGACCGGCGACGACCCTGCCGTCGCGACGTGCGCGCGCCTCGACGCCCATCGCGCTCCCAGCTCCTCCGTTCGTGTGCGCGGCCCGTTGTTTCGGGACCTTGGGCCCTCAGGGGCGGTGGTTCCCGGTGCGATGGTAGGTCCACGCGAGACTCGCGGTCCGATGGGACGAGCAGACCGACCGCCGGCTCCGACTGGCCGACCACCGATCCGGACAGCCCACGAGGCACCGGATGTGCGGGATCCACCGGCCGACGGGAGCATCGGCCGGACCGCGAGCCCGCGTCCCCGGTCGCACCTGCCCTCGGCGTCGTAGCCTGACGCGCATGGAACCACCGCCGACCGTGCCCCGTCCACGGGCCATGCACGCCCGTCCGCGCTCCGCCGCCCGGCTCCTGTTCCTGGCCGTCGCGCTCGTCCTGGCCGCCTGCGGCAGCCCCACGACCGCCTCGCCCACGCCCAGCCCGGTCACGGTGGATTCGCCCGAGGCGGCGGCGAGGCTCGTCGCCGCAAGATCGCCCCTGTTCGAGGGGATCGGCCCCAGGGACCCGGACCTCATCGGCCAGGCACACTGGTGGGAGGCCGGCCCGCTCGCCGACGGCTGGCGCGTCACCTTCCGGGTGGGCTGGGGCGACTGCCCCGCGGGGTGCATCGACGAGCACACGTGGACGTACGACGTGACCCGTGACGGCACGCTGACCCTGGTCGAGGAGCGCGGGACGGCCGTTCCGACGGAGGTCGTGGACCAGCTCCGCGCGGCCGCGAGCGTGACCGGCGTGGCCGGGCGCGTCGTCGCCGGACCCACCTGCCCGGTGGAGAACCCGAACGACCCGACCTGCAACCCCCGGCCGGTGGCCGGCGCGGTGCTGGTGGTGAGGGGCGCGGGCGGCGCCGAGGTCGCGCGCTTCACCACCGACGCCACGGGCCTGTTCCGGATCGGGCTCCAGCCGGGCGACTACACCCTGGAGCCGCAGCCCGTCGAGGGGCTGATGGGCACGGCCTCGCCGGTGCCGTTCAGCGTCACGGACGGCAGCGAGACGTTCCTCGACGTGGCCTACGACACCGGCATCCGCTGACGCGCGGCCGCCCCCCGCGGTCGCGGCCGCCGGCGGCGCGGCCGTGCGCTACCGGATCAGCTGGACCCCGATCGCCTCGCCGTTGTTGATGGCGCCGCCCCCCACCGGGCCCGACGTCACGTAGCGGACGAACCAGCCCGCCATGCAGCTGGAGCTGCCATTGCCGCCGGTGATGTTGACCATCGAGGTGCCGTATGTCGGCGACGTCGTCTGCTCGCAGGCCGAGTTCGTCGGGTGGTTCGAGTACGAGAGGTAGTCCACGAAGAACGCGGCGATCCGGATGACGTGGTAGGTGCCGTTGTTGCCGGACTGCGTCGAGCACTGGTCGTCGCAGATCGGGATCAGCACCACCTCGCCCTGGAGGCCCTTGTCGTCGATCGCCTCCTCGATCTTCTTGGCGCAGTCGTTGCCGGTGTCCGTGGCCACGTCGACCGGGAAGTCGTTGAACTGGATCGAGGACGGGTTCATGACCTCCTCGTAGCAGTCCTTGTCCGCGTCGAGGTCGAGGATCATGAACGAGCCGCCACCCGTCTTGCACAGGGGCACGACGTACTCCTGCCCGACCGGGTGCGGGTCGCCGGGGTTGCTCATCCGCCACGGCTCGTCGATGACGACCGTGTTCCCGGAGCCGTCGCAGTCGGCCATGCTGACCGGGAACACCACGGGCATGAACTGGCCGCCGGTGAGCATCCCGGTCACCGCAGTGGCGTCCGCGGATGCCGTGAACTGGTTGATCCCGAGCACGCGCGCGAAGGTCGTGCCGAAGGTCTGGCTGCCACCCACGCGGACGCCCTGGGTCCCGGGCGGGATCGTCTCGTCGCCGTCGGCCGGCCCGACCTGGGCGGCGGCGTTCGTCGACCCGACGGCCACGCCGGCCGGCGACAGCAGGCCACCCGTGACGTTGGTGTAGTACGCCGTGAACGTGTCGAGGTCGTTCTGGGTCGCCATCCGGTTCATCGCGGCGAGCACGTCGGCATCGGTCCTGGTCGCGCCCCCGAGGCGCTCGGCGAGGACGGTGGCGCCCGCGTTGGCGACCGAATCCGCGGCGTTCTGGGTCATCCGCTGGTGGGCGTACGCATTGCCGCCCTCGAGGACCAGGGACACGCCGGCGATCATCGCGATCATGACCAGGGCGGCGATGACGATGATCTGGCCGGCTTCCCCGCGGCGGGCGGGTCGGCGGGCGATGGGGTCGCGCATGGTGGCTTCCTTCGTGGTCGGCCGCAGCCAGCGTCGGGCGGTCATGGCTGCTTGGGGCAGGTGGCGGCCGTGAAGGTCGCGTTGGGGCAGGAGTACTCCACGCTCAGCACGGACTTGGCCGTGAACGTGACTCCGCTCTTGAACATGATGTTGCCGATCAGCGGCGTGATCGGCTGGTAGGTGGCCTCGAAGGTCACGACGGCCAGGCAGCCGACCGCCACCGGGCTGCACGTGTCGGAGAGGTCGGGCGTGCCATCGTCGGCGACCTGGTAGAAGCCGACGGCGACCGTCGGGTCGTCGAGCTCCACGATCGCGGTCTGGCTCCGGGCGCGCGCCTTGATGGTGTCCACGTCCTGGTTCACGATCGCCATCCGCGCGCCCTCGCGGGCGGCGTTGGTCAGCGTGTTCCAGGCGAACACCGCCCGCCCGACGTCGAACAGGGCGACGAGCACGAGCAGGAAGACCGGGATCACCAGCGCGAACTCGACGAGCGCCTGGCCGCGCGAGGCCGGCATCACGCCCGGCCGGCGGCGGGGGAGGAGGGAGAAGAGGCTCATGGCCGGCTCACCGTGACGTTGCTGTTGCACGGGGCCAGGTCCGTTGCCGTGAGGTCCTGGGCCGTGATGATGAAGTTGCCGCTCGGGGCGCCGGAGGCGCGGATCACGATCCCCGTGAAGTTGTACGGGGCGGCGCGCCAGCGCGCGAGGGCGTCGTTGAACCGGACGCCCGTGAGGCTGGGCACCGTGCACATGCCAACCGTGACCGTGATGTAGCCGGTCTTCGTGATCGACGCCTGCCCCACGGGTACGGGGTAGGTCACCGTCAACGTCACGTCGTACGTTCCCGGCGAGCTGTAGGTATGCGACACCGTGGTGCCGCTCCCGGTCTGGCCATCACCGAACTCCCAGTCCCAGGCGGTCCCACCGGCCGTGGACGCATCGGTGAACTGCACCGTGAGCGGCGCGTTGCCCGCCTGCGTGTCGGAGGTGAAGTTCACGACCGACGCGCCGACCACCGTGACGGTCATGCTCGCCGAGCTGGAGCCCAGGATGTTCGTGGCCGTCATCGTCACGACGTACTGGCAGCTGGAGAACGCGCACGTGAACGTGTGCTGGAGCGGGTCCTGGGCGTTGGAGGTCGTGCCGTCCGCGAAGTTCCACGCCCACTCGGTCGGGTTGCCGCCCGAGGTGTCTCGGAACTCGACGTCCACGACCGGCCCGATGACGGTGATCGAGTTGGGCGTGATCGTGCCGTTGCCGCTGAAGGCCGCGTTGGGCGGGGACCCGCCGCCCGGGGTGCCGCCGCCGGTCGCGATGGCGCTGACGCCCGTCTTGACGGCGAAGTTCGACTCCGCGGTCACCTGGACCGAGCCGCCGAGGATGTTGGAGATGAACGGCGTGATGACCCCGAAGGTGCACGTGATGCGCACCGTGCCGGTGTCGCCCAGCCCGGTCGGGTTGCCGTCGCCCGTGACGTCCGTGAAGATCGGGGCGGGGACGACCGGCTGGCCACCGGACTGGGGCAGCTGGCAGTTGGTGGCCGCCGCGTCCGCGAGGATCTGGTTCCGGTACTGCGTCTGGGCGTCGGTGTCCGCGGGCGTGCCCCAGGCGTCGGGGTCGTTGGCCGCGTAGTTGGCCCCGATCCGGGCCATGTTCTGGAGGTTGATGTAGCCGAGATAGACGCGCCCGAAGTCGAGCGCGATCAGGGTCAGCAGCAGGATGACGGGCAGCGCCAGCGCCAGCTCGACGAGTGACTGGCCGCGCGCGCCATCACGACCGCCGGCTCGGCGCCAGATGGATCGCGACAGGGACGGCAGGGGGTTGCGCATGTGACCACACGTTGCGGAGGTGACGGAACGGGATGCTCCGCGCCATGGCTTGCAGCGTGGCTTGAAATGGTGCGCGTGCGCATAGCCCCACGGTCCGGGCGACGGGGGCGAAGAAGTACCGCCACGGGAATCGAAGGGCCGAGGGCGGTTGCCCTCGGCCCAATGTGGCGACGTGGACGGGGGTCAGCGCTTGAGCTGGATCCCGATCGCGGACGTGGAGTCGAAGCCGCTCCCGGGCACGACCGGTCCCTGCGTGATGAACCTGATGAACCAGCCCTTCATGCACGACATCGAGCCGTTGCCGCCCATCAGCGGGCTGCCCGGCGGGCTGGAGCAGTCGGGCGCGTTGTTGCCCGCGATGAACGCCTCGTCGATGAAGAAGCCCGTGAACTTGGGGATGTGGTACCAGGTGTTGTTGCCGGTGCCCTCCTGCCCGGCCGGGCAGTCGGACAGGTTGGTGCCCGCGGGCTGGATCTTGCAGGTCCCGTCGAACATCGGGATCAGCACGACGGTGCCCGCGTAGTTGTCGTTGATCGCGTCCTCGACCGCGTTGTTGTTGCCGGGCTGGGTCTGGAGCCACACCGGCAGGTCGAAGGCCCGGTTGGACGGCGTCACGATCTCCTGGGCGAGGTTGCCGGGGCCGAGATCCAGCCAGCCGACGGAGCCGGGGCCGGTCGTGCAGAGCGGCACGATCGACTCGTTGGCGGTCGTCCGGTTGTCGATCGACACCAGGGTGTACGGTCCCTCGCCGATGGACGTCGTCGTGTGGGGGAACTCGCAGGTCGAGATCAGCACCGGGAAGGTCACCGGCAGGACCCCGCATCCCGCCTCCGCCGGGCAGACCCCGTTAAGGAGCCCGGCCACGGCTGCCGCGTCGGCGCTGGCGCGCAGCTGGTTGAGCCCGAACACGCGGGCGAACGACGTGCCGAAGTCGCGATCGCCCCCGACGTGAACGCCCGCCGCGTCGGCCGGGATGCTGCCGCCACCGACGGCGACCGGCCCGGACAGGTCGTTGCCGTCGATGTCGGTGTACACCGCCGCGGGGTTGGCCAGCCCGTTGGCCGCGGCCACCGTGGTGACGGCGCCGAGGACGTCGGCGTCGGTGCGCGTCGCGCCGCCGAGCCGCTCGCCGAGGACGACGGCGCCGGCGTTGGCGGCGGCGTCGGCCCCGTTCTGGGCGATGCGCTGCTGCGCGAAGGCGTTGCCGAGCTCGATCACGAACGCGACGCCGAACACGATCGAGAGGGTGAGGGCAAGCGCGAAGATGACCATCACCTGCCCCGCCTCGCGGGGGTGGCGCGCCTCGGTGGCGGAGGGGGTGTTCATGCGTGTGGCCTCAGGTTCCGGTTCGTTGAGGGAGGGCCGACGGCCGCCCTGGCTCACGGCTTCTTGGGACAGGCGGTCGGATCGGTGATCGGCGCCGAGGGGACGCCGCACACGAACTCGACCGAGAGGGATGACGACGCGGTGAGGTCGATCGGTCCGAGGATGGTCCCGATCACGGGCGTGATCGCCTCCCAGCGCGTCAGCGCATCGACCTGTGCCGTGCAGCCGATCGACAGCTCCGGGTTGGAGCCCGACCCGTCGCACGGGTCCCCGGACGCGGAGTCCAGGAACTGGACGGTCACGTCCGCGACGTCGGCGATGGCACCGCCGCCCTGGGACACGGTGCGGGCCTGGATGGTCGTCTCGTCCTGGTTGACGATCGCGAGCCGGGCGCCCTCGCGCGCGGCGTTGGTGATCGCGTTGTAGGAGTAGATGGCCCGGCCCACGTCGAACAGGGCGAGGAGCAGGAGGACGACGATGGGCAGGACGAGCGCGAACTCGGCCAGCGTCTGGCCCTCATCGCGGTGTCGGTGACGGAACGGCAGCATCGTCGGGCCCCTACTGGAAGATCGTCACGGTGCTGCCGCATGGCACCGACAGCCCGCCCTGCGGGCTCTGCACGCGGACTCGCCAGTTGGTCTGGTCGCCGACCTGGTCGACGGCGAAGCCCTGTCCCACGAGGGTGCTGGTCGCCTGGATCTTGCGCGTGGACCCGTCGCTGACGTTGGGCACCACGCACAGGGGCGTGCCGACCGAGATGTACCCGGCCTTGGTCTGGGTCGCCGTGCCGCCGGGGCCGTCGATGGTCAGCGTGACGTCGTAGGTGCCCGGCGTGGTGTAGGTATGGGACGGGTTCTGGGCCGAGGACGTCCCGCCGTCGCCGAACGTCCACTGCCAGCTCGTCGGCGTGCCCCCCGACAGGTCCTGGAACGAGACCTGCAGCGGCGCCGTCCCCGTCGTCGGGGTGGCGCTGAACTCCGCGACGCTCGGGTCGGCGACCACGATGTAGGCGGACTTGGTCTCCGTGTCCACGTCGCCGGCGCCGTTCGCCACGGTCAGCGACACGGTGTAGGTCCCGGTCGCGGCGTAGGTGTGCGTGGGGCTCTGGTCGTTGGAGCCGTTGCCGTCGCCGAAGTTCCATGTCCAGCTGACCGGCCCGTTCACGGACAGGTCCGTGAAGGTGACGTCCAGCGGCGCGGTCCCCGACACCGGTGCCCCGACGAAGGCTGCGGTCAGGACACCCGGCGGCCCGGGCACGACGCCGATCCCGGCGACGCCCCCGCTCTTGATCGGGAAGATCGCCGAGGCCGACACCGAGAGGGTGTTCGAGCCGAAGACGGCCTCGATCATCGGCGTGATGAGCCCGAACTCACAGGTCATGTCGACCTGTGCGGTGTCACCCAAGTCGGTGCCGCCCGGGAAGCTGGGCCGGGGCGGGTTGTTGTTGCCCGAATCGGGCTGCAGCTCGCAGTTCGTGGCCCGGGCGTCGTCCGTGATGATCCGGTTGTAGATCACGACCTTGCTGTCGGAATCGTTGCCCCACGCGGCGGTGGGGTTGTTCGCCGCGTAGTTGGCGGCGATCCGGGCCAGGTTCTGGAGGTTCACGTAGCCGAGGTAGACCCGGCCGAAATCGATCACCACCACGACGAACAGGAGGAGGATCGGGAACAGCAGCGCGAACTCGACGAGCGACTGACCGCGGGATCGATCCCTGCGGCCGCTCGCGAGCGATCGAAGGCGCCGTCCGATGTCCAGGTAAGGCAAGATGGCACTCCCCGGTGACACGTCCCCCGACGGCAGGCAGGACTATCGGGGTAGGACCTTGCGGACTGCCTTGCAGCGCGGCGGGCGCGCACCACGTTCCGGGTCCCGGTACCAACATGCCATTGCGCCGGCGCATGGGAACGCAGACGCTGCCCCCATGAAAAAGCGCGTTCTCGCCGGTCTGCTGTGGTTCTACGCGACGTGGTACGCGTGGAGCGTCATCGCCGCCTTCGTCGGAGCCCCGACGCTGGTCGGCCCGGTGCTCGGCGCCGCCCTCGCGATGCTGTTCGCGGGCGACCCGTCCGGGCGCATCTGGGGCGCTCGCCGGACCCGGCCGGTGGCCGCGGCGCGCACGGCGGTCCCCGACCCCGCCTGATCCTCCGCGCCGTCCACGCAAGAAGCCCGCCCGACCCGTGGTCGAGCGGGCTTGATGCTGTCCGGCGGCGCCGGCATCGCCGGTCGCCCGCCATGCCCGTGCACGCACGGCGGGCGCCGGGCCCCGAGACCTCAGTCGGACAGGCGCACCGCGTAGGCCCCGAACGCGCTGTCGTCCGGGATCCTCCCGCACGTGCCGGCGGCCTGCATGGCCGCCGTGCACTCGCCCACGGTGAGCGGCTGGCGGATGAAGTTGGTCAGGAAGTAGCCGGTGATGGTCTTGCTGCTGCCGCCGGCCGCGCTGATCACGTGGAACATCGCCCAGCCCTTGAAGCAGCCGTCCTGGTGGGCCTGCTGCGGCGGTGCGCAGTCGGGCGTGCCGGGGCCGACGATCGGGATCGGGACGTCCTTGCCCGCCAGGTAGCTGTTCACGTCCCCGTAGAGCGCCGTGTGGTTGCCCTGGTTGTGCTGGCCGATGTACTGCTCGAAGCCGATCGTGGCGGTGATGATGTTGTCGCCGGTGATGATCCGGCGGACCTCGTTGGTGTTGACGTTGTCGTTGCCGTTGTAGTCGGTCCAGGCGAGGTCCTCGCCGCTGATCGGGTAGTCGCCGTTCGCCTCGCCGAAGGCGAACGGGTTCGACGCGGTGTACTTGGGCGTGCCGTTGGCGTTGAAGGCACCGATGTTCATGGTCCACGGTGCCGCCCCGACGCCGGTGTCGATGGCGCCCGTCTGGGCCGTCGCCGTCACCGACACGTCCCAGCGCTCGAAGCCCATGACCCGGGCGAAGCTGTTCTGGTGCGGCTTCGTGATGTCGACCTTCACCTCGGCACCGGCCGAGAGCAGCGAGACGGTCGCCGTCACGGTGGTGCCGCCGCCGGCCGTGTAGCCGTTCTGGGTCGCGGTGGCGATGGCGGCGTTGCGGGCGGCGGTCGACGCCGAGGCGACGGTTCCGCCCGAGGTGTAGGTGTTGAGATACGCGTTGGCGCCGGCGAGGGCGGCGAGGTCCGCGCCGTTCTGCTCGTCGCGCCGCTGGGCGAACGTGTCGCCGCCGTCGAGCACGAGCCCGACCATCGCGATCATCGCGACGACGCCGAGCGCGAACAGGACCAGGATCTGCCCGCGCTCGCGGCGGGCGGGGGCGGTCGGCTGGATGGGCATGGCTGGCCTCGTGCTCATGGGAGTCGGATGCTGCTGGAGGCGGAGAGGGTGATCGGGCCGCCGAGGCCGAGCATCGAGATCGGCCGGTAGGTGGCGGTGACCGTGACCCGGACGTAGTCGTCGCTCGCGCACGGGTTGTTGGGGCTCGCCGTGCCATCGACCCGCACGCACTGGAACGTGGGCGTGCCCATGTCCGGGACGAGCTTGCGCTGGACGGCGATCCGGTCGAGGGTCTCGTTGCTGGCCCCGAGCACCACGCCCGGGTGGACGGCGGTCGCGCGGGCGATCTCGCGGGCCGCCTCGGACACGCCGTTGTACATGTACACGCCGCGCCCGACGTCGAACAGCGCGACGACCATCACGACGAACACGATGATCGCCAGCGAGAACTCGACGAGGGCCTGGCCGCGCTCGCCCGGCTGGGGATACCGCGGCCCGCTCACTTCGTCGTCACCGTCGCGACGTACGAGTGCGTGCCGGACGGCGTCGTCACGGTGAGCGTCACGTTGAAGGTCTGGCCCTGGTTGGCGCTGCCGTAGTCGTGGGACGTCGTGCTGACGGCGCCGGCGGCCGTCGTGTCGTCGCCGAAATCCCAGCGCCAGAAGCTGATGGCGCAGCCGCCTGAGGTAGGCGATGAGGTGCTGCTGAAGTTGACCGGCTTGTTCTTGTTCTGCTGGGTCGTCGTGAAGCCCACGAACGGGGGCGGACACGTGGGCGACGGAGTCGGCGTGGGCGATGCCGATGGCGATTCGGTCGGGGAGGCCGAGGGGTCGGGGGTCGGTGTCGGCGTGGGGCTGGGAGACGGCGTGGGCGTCGGCGGCACGCCGGCCGCACCGGGGGTCACGATGATGTCCGCGGTCGCCGAGCGGTCGAAGGTCACGTTGGGGCCGCCGGTGAAGACCCACATCAGCGGCGTGAGCAGCTGGAAGTGGCCGGTGACGGTGACCGTGACCGTGTTGCCGTAGGTCCGGGAGCACGACGGGTCGCAGCTCATCGCCACGTCCGTCGCGGCGACCGTCACGAAGCCGCCCTGGCCCTCCCGCGTCGCCGCGCAGGTGACCGCGTTGGTGCTCGTGTTGCAGGCCGCCCCGGCCGAGAACGAGCCGGGCGTGACGGCCGCCACCATGGCGCCCTCGCGGGCGGCGTTGGTGACCGTGATCTGTGCGTAGAACAGGCGGCCGAGATCGATGGCGCCCAGGAGCAGCAGGAGCAGGATCGGCGTGACCAGCGCGAGCTCGACCAGGGCCTGGCCGCGCGAGCGGTGCTCGCCGGCGCTTCGCGCGGGCGCGCCCCTTGCCCTCCCCGGCGGCGCGGCGCGGAGAAGGCGCGGCTGGACGCGTGCGCGGCGACGCACGGGAACATGGGCCCATCCGGGCCACGTGGACGACATCGACGTTTCCCCCGGCGATGCAGTGATGCAGTTGGCAGGGGGAAGATCCTATCGCCACCTTGCAGGGCACCTTGCCGTGGTGCCGGGCTGCCACACGTCCATCGGCGGGTCCCATGACCCACCCGTGACGATGGGGTCAGCTCTCGTCGGGCGCCTCGGCGGGGAGGTGGACCGTCAGGGCGGCGCCGCGACCGGGCGCGGCGGGCTCGAGCAGCAGGTCGCCGCTCATCGCCCGGCACAGCTCGCGCGACACGTACAGTCCGAGGCCCGATCCCTCGGCGGCGGGCCGGCCGCGGCCCCGCTCGAAGCGCTGGAACAGCCGGTCGCGATCCGCGTCGGGGACGCCGGGGCCGTGGTCCGCGATCGTGACGGCGAGATCGGACGCGACGGGATCGATCTCGATCGCCACGTCGATCGGCGTACGGCCGCCGTACCCCACGGCGTTGTCCAGGATGGCCCACAGCACCTGGTCGAGCTGGTCGGGATCCGCCAGCGCGAGCCAGCCCTCGGAACGGTCCTCGATCCGGAACGGGACGTCGGCGGCGCCCAGCGCCTCCCAGGTGCGCCGGACGCGGGGCGCGAGCGAGAACACCTCCAGCCTCGGCCGCAGCGCCCCGGACTCGATCCGGCTGACCGTGAGCAGCTGGCGCACCATCCGCGACAGGCGGTCCGCCTGCTCCACGATGATCCCCAGCCGCCGGTCGTCGGTCTCCGCGGACAGCTGCTGGGCGTAGCCGCGGATGCTCGCCAGCGGCGTCTGGAGGTTGTGCGAGACGCCGCGCAGGAAGTCGTCCTTCGCCTCGTCGAGCGACCGCAGGCGCGTGTTCTGGTGCTCCACGCGCGCGTACAGCTGGGCGTTGCGGATCGCGGCCGCGACGGCGATCGCGAACAGCTCGAACAGGTCCTGGTCCGCGCGCTCCCAGGTCCGCGTCGCCGGCACGTGCCCGGTGAGCACGCCGAGGATCTCGCCTGCGGCCGTCAGCGGCGCGCGGACGGGCCGCGGCTCGCCCGGGACGACCTCCTCCTCGGGGATCTCCACCGGGTCGACCAGCAGGACCTCGCAGTCGATCATGCCGAAGGCCGCGGTCGCCTGCTCGCCCGCGCGCGCGACGAGGATCTCGGGCCGCTCGTGGATGGTCGTCTCCTCGAGCGCGTCGAGGATCCGCCGCAGCTCGCGGTTCCGCCGCTCCAGCACGCGGGCGAGCCGGTTGTGGCTCTCGGCGAGGCGGCTGAACTCGTCGTCGCCGGGCAGCTCGAGGGCCGTGGCGAGGTCCCCGGACGACACCCGCTCCACCGCCCGCGCGATCTCACGCAGGGGCGCGCTGAGGTCCGCGGCCAGGAGGGCCGCCAGGAGCACCGCGAGCACGACCGCGACCGCGATCGCGAGCAGCAGGACGCGGGCCAGCGTGTTGTCCGCGCCCGCGCCGCCGGTGACGACCAGGACGACGATGCCGAAGCCCGCCACGGGCAGGACCGCGGCCGCGACGAGGCCGAGCGTCAGGCGGGCGCGGAACCCAGGGCCGGTGCGCTGGTAGGGCGCCTGCCCGTCCCCCAGGTCGTCGGGGGCCGGGCTGTCGATGGCGCGCGGGTCACCGATCGGCTCGCGCCCGGCCCCGACCGCCCCGGCCCCGACCGCGGGGTCGCCGATCGGCTCGCGCCCGGCCCCGACCCCCGGCTCGGGCGTCACTGGCCGCCGGCTTCCTGGGCGCCGACGAGGCGGTAGCCGATGCCGCGGACCGTGAGCAGGTGCGCCGGCCGGTTGGGGTCCACCTCCACCTTCTGGCGGAGGCGGCGCATCGTGACCCACACGTAGCTCGGGTCCGCGTCCTCGGTGTCGGCCCAGCCGCGGGCGAGCAGGGTCTCCGTGGTGACGGTCTGGCCGAGGTTCGCGGCGAGGGCATACAGCAGGCGTGACTCGGTGGGGGTCAGGGAGACCGTGCTGCCGCCGACGATCGCCTCGCGGCGGTGGAGCTCGAGGGCGAGGTTCGGCCCCAGCTCCAGCCGCTGGCGGGGGACGCGGTCGCCGAGCCGCCGCAGGACCCGCTGGATCCGGGCCCGCAGCTCCGGGTAGTGGTAGGGCTTGGTGACGTAGTCCTCGGCGACCTCGTCGAGCAGGTCCGCCTTCGAGTCCGCGGTGTCGATGGCGGACAGCACGATGATCGGCAGGTCGGCGCGGGCCTTGACCTCGCGCGCGAGCGTGAGCCCGTCCATCCGCGGCATCAGCATGTCGATGACCAGCAGGTCCGGCCAGGCGTGCCCGAGCCGGCGCAACGCCTCCTCCCCGTCGCGCGCGGTCTGGACCTCGTAGCCGTCCGCCGTCAGCTGGTCCGCCAGGATGACGAGGAGGTTGGGGTCGTCGTCCACGATGAGGATCCGCGGCGATGCGACGCCGTACGGGCCGGGTCCACCGTGCAGCATGCGGCGAGGATAGCGCGTGGCAACGGCCGTGCTCGCGGCGCGACGCGAGCCAACCGAAGATGACCCAGGGTCATGTCCGGGCGCGGGCGGCCCGGACCCGCGGTGGCCGGTCGCCGGCCCTCGCCAGCCGCAGTCGGAAGGGCGTCCGGTCGGGGTCGTCCGCCCGCAGCCCCAGCCGGCGGGCCCACGTGCTGCGGGTCGCCTCGATGTCCGCGGCGCTGGCGGGTCGGGCCTCGACCAGCTCGAGGCCGAACGCCGCCCAGTCGGCCGCGAGCCCGTCGTCGAGCCTCCGCCGGACGTCCAGCGCAGGGTCGAGGCCGTCGCGGGCCGCCGGCGCGAGCAGCAGCTCCACCTCGCCGCCCGCGGCGAGCAGCCCGACGATCCCCGCGGCGCCGGCGGCGTCCCGCGCCAATGCCGCGCGCAGCAGCGAGCCCCAGGGCAGGGTGATGGTCACCCGGCCGGCGATCCCGGCCAGCTCCGCGGGCAGCGCCTCGGCGGCCGCGGCGACGAACAGGGCGTTGGGCAGACCGCCGCGCCGGGCGGGCAGGGCGGCCCGGCGCGATGCCTCGGCCATGGCGGCCGCCACCGGGTCGATGCCCACGACGAGGCGGTCCGGGTCCGCGGCCGCGGTCGCGAGGACGTACCGGCCGTCACCCGTGCCGAGGTCCACGATGACGCCGCCCGCGAGGGCGGCCCGTTCGGCGAGTTAGCCGACGTCCACCTCGGTGACGCGCCGGCCGTTCACGATGCGCATGGCGGGAGGCTACGACAGCGCGGGTAGCATGGCAACCGACCTCACCTACACTCTCGGGCGATGTCGGACCTGCCCATCCGCCCGTACGAATCCCGGCCCGCCGCCGTCCACGCATGGGACCCGCGGACCCGGGACGTCGCCCGCCGGGTGGCCGCGCTGGTCGCGTCCGCGTGGCCGGGCGCGGTGGCGGAGCACGTCGGGAGCTCGGCCGTGCCGGGGCTGCCGGGCAAGAACGTCGTGGACCTCGGGATCGAGGCGGACCCGGACGACATCCCGGGCCTGACCGGCGCGCTCCTCTCGCTGGGCTTCGGGCGGCAGCGGGGGATGGCGCCCTTCCCGCCGACCCGGCCGATGCTGATCGGGGCGGTCGAGGAGGGCGGCGAGACGTTCCGCATCCACCTCCACGTGATGCCGCCGGCGCGGCGCGAGCTGGCCGAGCTGCGAGCCTTCCGCGACGCGCTCCGCGCGGACGGCGCGCTGCGCGACGCCTACGCGGCGGCCAAGCAGCGGATCGTTGAGGCGGCCCCCGACGGCGAGGCAAACCAGCTGTACACGGTCCACAAGGGCGACTTCGTGCAGGAGGCGCTGTACCGGCTGGGGATCCGGCGCGGGCCCGCCGACGCCCCGTCGCCGCTCGCGCCGGGCGCGACGATCGGGGTCATGGGCGGGGGGCAGCTGGGCCGGATGCTGGGCGTCGCGGCGCGCGCGATGGGCTATCGGATCGTCTCCCTGGACCCGGACCCGGCCTGTCCCACGTCGGCGGTCGCGGACGAGATCGTGGTCGGCGCCTACGACGACACCGGCGCGGCGGCGCGACTGGGGTCGATGTCGGACGTGGTCACGTACGAGCTGGAGCACGTGGGCCTCGAGGCGGCCGCGGCCGCCGGCGGGAACGCGCCGCTGCGGCCCGGGCTGGCGGCGCTGCGCGCCACCCAGGACCGGCTGGCCGAGCGCCGGTTCGTCCGGGACATCGGGGAGTGGACGGCGCCGTGGCGCGAGGTCCGCGACGTGGCCGAGGCAGAGGCTGCCGCCGAGGCGCTCGGCTACCCGCTGCGCCTCAAGCTCCCGCTGGGCGGCTACGACGGCCGCAACCAGGTCCGGATCACAGCGCGCGACGAGGTCGCGAGCGGGGTTGCCGCGCTCGGTGGCACCGACGGCCGGCCGCTGCTGCTGGAGCGCGAGATCGAGTTCGAGGCCGAGCTGTCCGTCGTGTGCGCGCGCGACCGCGAGGGCCGGACGCTCGCGTACCCGGTCTCGCGCAACGTGCACGACGGCGGGATCCTGGTCGAGAGCGTGGCCCCGGCCCCGGTCCATCCGCTGGTCGCCAACGACGCGCGCGAGGTCGCGGACTCGATCGCCCGCGGGCTGGATCTCGTGGGCGTGATGACGGTGGAGCTGTTCCAGCTCCGCGGCGGGGGCCTGATGGTCAACGAGCTGGCGCCGCGGGTCCACAACTCCGGGCACTGGACGATCGAGGGCGCGACGACGTCACAGTTCGAGCAGCACCTGCGGGCGATCCTCGGGCTGCCGCTGGGCTCCGTGGCGCCGCACGGCGTGGCGGCGATGGTCAACGTGCTGGGGGCCGGGCCGGACCGCCCGGCGCGGCTGGCGGGTGTCGAACGGGCGCTCGAGGACCCCGGCGTCCACGTCCACGTGTACGGCAAGCGGCGGGTGTTCGAGCGGCGCAAGATGGGCCACGTGACGGTCGTCGGGCGGGACGCGGACGAGGCGCTCGAACGGGCGCGCCGGGCGCGCGCGGCGCTGCACTGGGAGGACTGACGTGGTGGGCGAGACGGCGCCGGTGGTCGGGATCGTCGGCGGCAGCCGGTCGGACTTCCCGGTGCTCGAGAAGGCGGTCATGACGCTCGAGCAGCTGGGCGTTCCCTGCGAGCTGCGGGTCGTGTCGGCGCACCGGACGCCCGATCACCTGTTCCGCTACGCGGAGACCGCGGCCGCCCGGGGACTGCGCGTGATCATCGCGGGCGCCGGCGGCGCGGCCCACCTGCCGGGCATGCTGGCCGCCAAGACGATGCTGCCGGTGATCGGGGTGCCCGTGCCCACGCAGCACCTGGGCGGCCTGGACTCCCTGCTCTCGATCGTGCAGATGCCGCGCGGGATTCCGGTCGCGACCGTCGCCATCGGCAACGCGGAGAACGCGGCGCTGCTGGCGGCCGCGATCCTCGCCCTGTCCGATCCCGCGCTCGCCGCGCGGCTGGCCGAGCTCCGCGCGACCCAGACGGACGCCGTCCTGGCCGATCCCTCCAACGCGGAGCCGCTGCCCGGGTGACGCCGGGCGCGTTCGAAGCTGCCGAACGGGCGATCGGCGGTGCCGGGAGGGCGATCCGCGGCGCCGGGCTAGACTGCCCGGTCATGGACGACGAGCGCTGGGAACCCGGGATGCCCGTGCTGGACCGGCAGCCAGTGTCTGCCGGAGCCGGTGCGGGTGCCGGTGCCGTGGGCGGCGCGCGCGGACCGGCCGGCGCCGATGCCGCCCTGCCGCCCAGCCTCCGCGGCCTGCCGCCCCGCAGCGTCCCGGAGGTCGCCCCGACGCCGCTGCAGCGGCAGTACGTCCTGCTGTCCGCCCCGGCGCTCGTGGCCGGCGCCATCGCGATCACGGCGCTCGAGATGGGCGCCGGGTTCGGCAGCTGGCTGGTCAAGGCGTGCGTGCTCGTCGCCGCGCCGCTGCTGCTGATCACGACCGCGGACGCGACGCTCCGGATCTGGCGCTCGGCGTGGGCGTGGATGCCGGTGGACCGCGGGCGCGGGTTGTTCCGGCTGTGCTGGGTGCTCGCCAGCGTCGTGTTCCTGGCCCTGATCCTGGTCGCGCTCGTGCTGGTGCTCGGTGCCTGAGCCGCAGGATCCGGCCGGGCCGCAGGGTCCGCAGGAGTCGGCCTGGCCGCAGGATCGGGCTTGGCCGCCGGGACAGCGCCCCGCGGGCCCCATCGAGCGCCACCTCGACCCCGACGAGCTCCAGGCGCTGGCGGCGCTCGGGCGGGGCCCCGACGCGCGCTCGACCGACATCCCGTCCGGCCGAGGCACGCCGGCCTGGATCGCCGCCTCGCTCGGCTTCTGCTCGCGGTGCGGCGAGGAGCTGGTGTTCGGCCCCCTGGCACAGGAGCACCGCGACCGCCTCGCCTGCGCGGCCTGCGGGTTCATCGCGTACGTCAATCCGCGCCTGGTCGTCACCACGCTGCCGGTGACGGACGCGGGCGAGCTGGTGCTGCTGCGGCGGGGGATCGAGCCCGGCTACGGGTCGTGGGCGCAGCCCGGCGGCTTCCTCGAGGTCGACGAGACGGTGTGGGAGGCCGCCGTTCGCGAGACGCTCGAGGAGACCGGCCTGGTCGTGGAGCCGGGCGAGATCGTCGGCCTGTACTCCCGGCTCGAGGCGGGGGTCGTGGTCGTCGCCTTCGTGGCCCGGATCCTGGGCGGGGCGTTCCGGCCGAACCCCGAGGCGCTCGAGATCCGGGCCTTCGCCGCCGGCCACATCCCGTGGGACGGGATCGCGTTCAAGACGACGTTCTGGGCGCTCCGCGACTGGGTCACGTCGCGCCACCCGGGGGTCGCCGTCCCGGAGCGGTTCCGGGGCGAGGTGGGGTTCTAGCCAAGCTCGGGGCGTCGGTCGCGGTTGTCGACGCGTCCCGCCCCGGCCTCAGCCGAGGTCCACGAACACGTTCTTGACCTCGGTGTACAGCTCCAGCGCCTCCATGCCCAGCTCGCGCCCGATGCCGGACTGCTTGTAGCCGCCGAACGGGGCCTCGACATGGACGCTGTTGTTGCAGTTGACCGAGATCACGCCGGACTTGAGCGCCTTCGCCGCCCGCAGCGCCCGCCCGATGTCGCGGCTCCAGATCGAGCCCGACAGGCCGTACGGCGAGGCGTTGGCCAGGCGCAGCGCCTCCTCCTCGGTGTCGAACGGGATGACCCCGACCACGGGGCCGAAGATCTCCTCGCGCGCGATGGTCATGTCCGGGGCCATGTTGTCGAACACGGCCGGCATCAGGTATGCGCCCTGGGCCAGGGCCGGGTCGGATGGCCGCACGCCGCCGGTGACGAGCTGGGCGCCCTCCTCGCGACCGGACCGGACGTACGCCTCGACCCGCTCGCGCTGCCGGAACGAGACGAGCGGTCCCACCTCGGTCGCGGGGTCCGACGGGTCGCCGACCTTCACCTTCTCGGTCGCCGCGGCGAACAGCTCCACGACCTTCTCGTGGACCGAGCGCTCGACGATGATCCGGCTGCGGGCACAGCAGTCCTGGCCGCAGTTGTCGAACACCGAGTACGGCGATGACGCGGCGAACGCCTCGATGTCCGCGTCCGCGAACACGATGTTGGGGCTCTTGCCGCCCAGCTCCAGCGACACCTTCTTCACGTTGCCGGCCGCGGCCCGCATGATCTCCTGGCCGGTCGCCGTCTCGCCGGTGAACGCGACCTTGCCGATGCCGGGGTGGGCCGCGATCGCCCCGCCCACGACGGGCCCGGGCCCCGTCACCACGTTGAGCACGCCGGCCGGCAGGCCGGCCTCGAGCGCCAGCTCGCCCAAGCGCAGCGCCGTGAGCGGCGAGTACGAGGCGGGCTTGAGGATCGCGGTGTTGCCGGCCGCCAGCGCGGGGCCCACCTTCCAGGCCGCCATCATGATCGGGAAGTTCCAGGGCACGATCAGGCCCACCACGCCGATCGGCTCCCGGAGGGTGAAGTCGAAGCCGGGGCGGGCGACCGGGATCGTGGCCCCGTGGATCTTGGTCGTGGCGCCGGCGTAGAACTCCAGCACCTTCGCGACCTGGCCCACCTCCCAGCGGGCGCCGCTGATCGGCTTGCCGATCTGGCGCGACTCGAGCTGCGAGAGCCCCTCCTCGTGGTCACGGACGACCTGGGCGAAGCGGAGCATGAGCCGGCCCCGGTCCGCGGCGGACAGGCGTGACCACTCGCCGTCGAATGCGCCCTGCGCGGCGACCACCGCGCGATCCACGTCCTCGGCGCCGCCCGCCGGCACCGTCGCGACGAGCGTGCCGCGGTGCGGCTCCACGACCTCGAACGTGCGCCCCTGGGCGGCCTCGGCCAGGTCCCCGCCGATGACCATGCGGGTGGAGGTGACGGCCACCGCGGCCTGGTCCGTGCTCATGACCCTCGTCTCCTCCGTCAGCCGGCCGCCGCGGTCGCGGCAGCCTCCTGCTCAGCGGCGGCCATCGCCGCACCCACGATCCCGGCGTCGTTGCGCATCCTGGCGGGGACGACCTGCGCCCGGACCGTCAGCCGGGGGATGAACTGGTCGGCCCGCTTGGACACGCCGCCGCCGATGATGAACAGCCGGGGCGAGAACAGCTTCTCGATCGCCAGCAGGTGCTCGTCGAGGTCCGCCGCCCAGGCCTTCCACGACAGCCCGCGCCGGATCCTCGCCGCCGCCGCGGACCGCCGCTCGGCGTCGCGGCCGCGGATCTCCATGTGCCCGAGCTCCAGGTTCGGGACCAGCATCCCGTTGTAGAACAGCGCCGACCCCGTCCCCGTCCCGAGGGTGATCAGGAACACCGTGCCGCGCTGCCCGACGCCGGCCCCGAGACGCATCTCGGCCACGCCCGCGGCGTCCGCGTCGTTGACCAGGTGGACGGGCCGCCGGAGGACGCGCTCCATCGCGGTGTCGGCGTCGAAGTCCATCCAGCCGGGATCCACGTTGGCGGCGCTCTTGGTGACCCCGCCCACGACGACGGCCGGGAACCCGACGCCCACCGGGACGTCCGGCGCGAGCTTGACCTCGGTGGAGATCTTCCTCACCAGGCGTGCGATCGATGCGACCACGGCCGCCGGCGCGGAGGGCTGGGGCGTCGGCACCCGGTGGCGGGGCGAGACGAGCTCGCCCGTGTCCAGGTCCACGGCGGCGGCCTTGATGCCGCTGCCGCCCACGTCCACGCCGATGGCGATGCGCCGCGCCCCGGGATCGATGATCTCACCGGTCGGCTCGCCGGCCTTGTCCTGGTCGTCCTCGACCTCGGCCTCGGCGAGCGCGGCGGCCTGGGCGGCGATCCTGGCGACCCGCTTGGGGACGTCGGCGGTCGCGTCGGGCGCCCGGTCGGCACCCGCGTCGGGCGCCTGGTCGCCGACCGCGTCGGGCCCCTGGTCGCCGACCGCGTCGGGCCCCTGGTCGGCGGTCGCGCCGGGAGTCTCGTCGTCGGGCGGTGGCTGGTCGTCGGTGTCCACGATCCGGGTCCTCGCGGGGCGGGCAGCCGGGCGGTCGGCTGGCCTAGAAGTAGTTGACGGTGATCCCGCCGTCGATGACGAAGTTGGCGCCGTTGGTCCAGCGCGACTCGTCCGAGGCGAGGTAGACCCCCACGTTGACGATCTCCTCGGGCTTGCCGAACCGGCCGCTCGGGTTGCGGGCGAGCCGGAGCTGCTTGGCGGCCTCGTCCTTGAGCAGCCAGTCCATCAGCAGCGGGGTCTCGATCGGCCCGGGGCTGATCGCGTTGGAGCGGACCCCGCGACCCGCGAACTGCACGGCCAGCGAGCGGGTGAGCGCGAGGACGGCCCCCTTGGAGGCCGTGTACGCGTCCTGCGGCACGGAGCAGCCCAGGATGGCGACGAAGCTGGCGATGTTGATGATCGAGCCCGACCCCTGCTCGAGCATCTGCGGGATCGCGTACTTGCAGCCCAGGAACACGCCCCGCACGTTGACGGCCATGACCCGGTTCCAGGTGTCCACGTCGGTGTCGATGACCGAGTGGTCCGCCTCGGGCATGATCCCCGCGTTGTTGTACAGCGCGTCCACGCGGCCGTAGGTCGAGACCGCGTGGCGGACCATGGCGCGGGCGTCGTCCTCGGACGAGACGTCGGCCCGCACGAAGGTGGCCTGGCCGCCGGCGGCGACGACCCGGGCGACGGTCTCCTCGCCGGCGGCCTCGCTGAAGTCGGCGACGACGACCCGCGATCCCTCGTTCGCAAACAGCTCCGCCGCGGTTCGACCCATGCCGCTGCCGCCGCCGGTGATGATCGAGACCTTGCCGTCAAGTCGCATCGCAGGCTCCGTGGTGCCCGGGGTGGGGGTGTGGCGACCAGACTAGCCGGACCGGGCGCGCGCGTCGCGGCCCGCCAGCGGGTGCGAGCCCGGCCGACGGCCTCGGCCGCCCGCGGGGAGTACATCCGTACCGGGGCCAACAATGGCGGTGCGGGCGTACAACAGCCGATGCGATCCGGCGATCGCTGATCATCGAGGTGGACGGCCCCGGGCAATGGGCGAGTTGCATGCCTCCAGCACCCGCGGCCTGCGCACGACCATCGTGCGCTGGTACCTCGCGCTCGCGGTTCTCGGGGCCGCGTCCGCGATCCTCATCGTGTGGGCGACCGGCGGCCAGGTCTCGCCCGCCAACGTGCTGTGGCTGTCGGTGGGCGTGGCGTTCCTCGCCCTGTCGGCCGCGATCGTGCGCCGGATCCTGGGCCAGCTCGCGCGCCTCGACGAGGAGCGGGACGACCTGCGCGAGGCCTACGACCGGGTCCGGGTCGATGCCCTGCGTGACGCCCTCACCGGCCTCCTCAACCACCGGGCGTTCCAGGAGGACCTGGAGGTCCAGGTGACCGAGGCGCGCGGCGAGGACCGGTCGCTCGCGCTGCTGATCGTGGACGTCGACGACCTCAAGACGGTCAACTCGACGCAGGGCCACGGGGCCGGTGACGAGCTCCTGCGGGCCACCGCTCGAGTCATCGGATCCAAGCTGCGACGGTCCGACCGGGGCTACCGGATCGGCGGCGACGAGTTCGCCGTGCTGCTCCCGGACTGCAGGGCGGACGAAGCCGTCGCGATCGCCTGGCGGATCCTGTCCGACGCGCTCAGCGGGGGCTCCGGCACGTACGGCGTCGCCCCGTTCTCGCTGACCATCGGCGTCTCCGCGCTGCCCGGCCTCGCGCACGACCGCAAGCAGCTGGTCCACCAGGCGGAGGCGGCCCTCGCGTGGGGCAAGCGTCACGGGCGGACCGACGTGCAGGTGTTCGACCCGGCGCGCCACGGCATCGCCGACGACTGGCGGCCGCTGGACGAGCTCGCCGCCGCGGTGGCGCGCGTGGCGTCGGACCGGCTGCTCACCCCCGTGTTCCAGCCGATCTACTCGATGAAGACCGGCCGGATCCTGGGCTACGAGGGCCTGGTCCGGCCGCGGGCCGACGCCGGGTTCGCGAACGCCAGCGCCCTGTTCGTCGCCGCCGAAGCCACCGGCCACACGGTGGAGCTGGACATGGCCAGCCTCGACGCGGTCCTGGCCGGTGCGCGGCACCTGGACCCCTCGCATTACCTCTCGGTCAACCTGTCACCGCGGTCGCTCGAGTCGGACGCCTTCAAGCCGCGCGAGCTGCTCGCGATGGCCCGGCGACGCGACATCGACGCGTCGCGGATCGTCCTCGAGCTCACCGAGCGCGAGGCCGTCGAGGACCTGTCCCGGCTGCGCGCATCGCTCGATCTGTTGCGCAGCCACGGCGTCCGGATCGCCGCGGACGACGTGGGCGCCGGGAACGCCGGCCTGCGCCTGCTCCGGGAGCTCCAGTTCGACATCATCAAGATCGACCTGTCGCTGGTCCAGGCCGGGGCCGCCGACGACCCCGCCGAGGCCGTCCTCCGCGCGCTCCGGGAGCTCGCCCGCCAGCGCGGGCAGACGGTCGTGGCCGAGGGCGTCGAGACCCCGGACCAGCTGCTGGCCGTGATCGAGCTCGGGTTCGAGGCCGCCCAGGGCTACCTGCTCCACCGGCCCGGCCCGGCGCTCGACGCGAGGCCGCTCGACCTCGCGAGGCTGGCGTTCCCGCCGGCGCCCGCGGACGAGGCCGGGCGCACCGCCGCGCCGACGCCGGCCTAGGGCGCCGGATCCCGACCTCGCCGACGCCCGCCCGAGCCGCGGGTCCCGGCTACCGTCGGCTGCCGGCCGCCCGGCCGGACAGGAACGATCCGTCCGCGTTGTTGACCAGGCAGGCGCCGACCCGCCGCCCGTCGTTCCAGGCCGCCTCGCCGGGCACGGCCAGCGTCACCTGGAGCGCGGAGCCGGCCACCGGGCGCCCGACGAACGCCTCGAAGGCCGCCTCGCACGCCGGCCGTTGCCGCTGCTCGAGCGCCGTCACGCCCGGGAACGGCGCGCCGGCCGGCTCCTCGAGCAGGAACACCGCCGCCACCTCGTGACCGTGTGACCCGTCACACGGCGCCCGCTCGGCCCCGGCCCGGTACAGGCCGGCCACCACGTCGATGCCGGAGCCGATCGGCCGGATCGCGTCGACCTCGCCGCTGCTCGACGTGGGGACGTAGATGCAGTCGCCGACCGCGAGCTCCTCGAGCTTGACGACCGCGGGCGTGGTCAGTTGGAGCACCAGCCAGCCACCCACGATGATCGCGATGACCAGCAGCACCTTCGGCTGCCGCCGCAGGTTCAGCAGCTCGTCGCGCGCCTGCTCCCACAGGCTCGCATGCTGGTAGCGGTCCTTCTCGCGCCGCTCGTCACGCATCGCCACAGAGCGTAGGACGAACCGGCCCGCGGCGGACGGGCCGGTGGTCGGCAGTCCGGTGGCGGATCAGCCCGCGTCAGCCACGCTCGAGGTACCGCTCGCGATCCCAGTTGTGGACCACCGCGTCGTACTGGTCCTGCTCGACCCGCGCCGCGTTGAGGTAGTGCGCGACCACGGCCTCGCCGAAGATCTCGCGCGCGGCCTCGGAGCGCTCGAGCTCGCCGATCGCTTCCCATAGCGCGCGCGGCATCCGCGGCACGCCGGTGGCGACATAGCCGTTGCCCTTGAACTCGGGTGGCAGCTCCAGCTGGTGCTCGATGCCGTACAGCCCGGCGCCGATCATCGCCGCGTACGTCAGGTACGCGTTCATGTCCCCGCCCGGGAACCGGTTCTCGACGTGCAGCCCGGCGCCGTGGCCCACCAGCCGGAAGCCCGTGGTCCGGTTGTCGCGGCCCCACACGACGTTGACCGGCGCCCACGACAGGGCCGCGAACCGCTTGTAGCTGTTGACGAACGGCGCCACGAACGGCGACAGCTCGCGGGACAGGGCCATCATCCCGGCCACGAACTGCGCCCCCCGCTCCGACAGCCCGTACGGTCCGGCCGGCTCGCCGGACCCGGCGTGCATCAGCGGCCGGTCGTCGTCGATGCCCCAGATGCTCATGTGCAGGTGGCCCGACGAGCCGGTCCAGCGATGGTCCGGCTTGGCCATGAACGTGATGCCCCAGCCGTTGAGGTACGCGATCTCCTTGGCGCCGTGCTTGAAGATCACGGTCCGGTCCGCGGACTCGAGCACGTGGTCGTAGCGGATGTTGACCTCGTGCTGGCCGGCGGCCGCCTCGCCCTTGCTGAACTCGATCGGGATCCGGGCCTCGGTCATCTGGTTGCGCAGCAGCCGGTGGAGCGGCTCCGCCTTGGTCGCCTGGAGCAGGTGGTAGTCCTCGTTGTAGTAGCCGAACGGGCGGGGGACGGGCCAGCCCCGCTCGGCGAGGCTGTCCCACGAGTCCTTGAGCACGTAGTACTCGAGCTCGGAGCCGGCCTTGATCGCGAGTCCCAGGGAGGCGGCCCGCTCGACCTGGCGCTTGAGGATCGTCCGGGGGCTGACCGGGATCTCGTCGCCCGACTCCTCGTCGGTCGCGTCCGCGAGCACGAGCGCGGTCTTCTCCAGCCAGGGCAGGACCCGCAGGCTGTCCCACACGGGCTGCGCGATCCAGTCGCCGTACCCGGTCTCCCAGTTCATGAGGGCGAACCCGTCGGGCGTGTTCATCTCCATGTCGGTGCCCAGCAGGTAGGTGCAGAAGTGGGCGCCGTGGTCGATGACCCCGTTGAGGAACGCCTGGGCCTGGACGCGCTTGCCCACGAGGCGGCCCTGCATGTCGGTGATGGCGACGATCAGCGTGTCCACCTCGCCGCCGCGCACCAGGCCTTCGAGCTCCTCGAGCCGAGGGTGCTTGTGCTGCGGCGCGTGGCCCCGGTGGTGGGCGCTCTGCTTGGCCATCCGTGTCGTCCTCTGGTGTCAGCGATGGATGAGGGACCGCCGGGGTCCGGGCCGGGGACGCGGAGGGTCGGCCGGGGACCGGCCGACCCTCGGTGGTTCGGTTGTCGTGACCTGTCAGGCCGGGGCGTGCTGCCTACGCTCCCGAGAGGTCCGCTGCGGCGTGCTCGAACTCCTTCTCGAGCTCGGTCAGCTCGGCCTCCGCGCCCATGACCCGCGGGCCGGCGAACCGGCGCCTCGCCCAGGCGAAGTAGTAGACGACCAGCAGCACGACGGTCCCGATCATGAACGGCCACGAGATGTTGCCGCTGGTCGGGAAGCTGAACAGGATCATCAGCACGATGACCCAGAACACCGCGATCCATGCGATCGGCTTCGACCACCGGCCGAGGCTCCACACGCGGTGCGCCCGCCACTCGGCGGTCGTCGCCCCGAGGAAGATGCAGATCCCGTACGCGGCGTACAGGAAGATCGTGCTGATCGCGGTGATGATGACGATCGCCGTGCCGGTGCCGACGATGAACGCCGCCACGGTGAACAGCCAGCTCACGACGACCATGCCGATCAGGGCGTTGGCCGGCGTGCGATAGCGGTGCGAGACCTTCTTGAGCCAGCCGCTGGCGGGGACGCCGTCATCGCGGCTGAACGCGAACAGCATCCGGCCGGCGGAGGCAACCGAGGACAGGCCGCAGAACGCCATCGCGATCGCGATCCCAGCCGACAGCACGTCGCCCAGCTGGCCGAGGTTGTAGTTGAGGATCTCGATCACGGCGACACCGCCGCCGAAGTAGTACTGGCTGTACCCGGCGGCGTCCGCGTTGGCGAGATCGGCTGGGAACAGGGTGCTCAGGTCGGGCAGGTGGAGCGTGAGGGCCATCAGGAACAGGAACCCGACCACCGCCGACACGGCGACCGACAGGAAGATGCCCCACGCCGATGCCATCCGGGCGCCGACCGTCTCCTCCGCCACGTGCGCCGAGGCGTCGTATCCCGTGTATGTCCAGTTCGCCTGGAGCAGCGAGAAGAAGAACGCGAGGACGACCGGGTAGCTGATCGCCGGTCCGTAGGTCAGGTGGATGAAGCCGAGGTTGTTGTCCCAGCTGCCACCGGTGTCCAGCGGCTGGATCGCGCCCAGGGTCAGCCCGGACTCGTTGGGCTTGCCGGTCACCAGGACCAGCACGACCACGGCCGCCACGATGACGATGTGCCACCACACGCTGACCTGGTTGAGGATGGCGACCAGGTTGATGCCCGCGATGTTCATCGCCAGCTGGACCAGCATCAGCACGCCCATCGTGACCAGCTGGCCGTTGAGGATGCCGGGGACGATCTCGGTCGTGTTGAAGTCCGTGCCGATGACCCGGTTGACGATCGTGCCGTTGAGGAACGCGGCGGCCGCGTAGTTGATGCCGGCGACGATCGCGAACTGGCCGATCAGGTTGAACCAGGCGGTCCACCAGCCCCAGTCCTTGTTGCGCATCTTGGAGGCCCAGTAGTACAGGCCCCCCGCGGTGGGGTAGGCGGACGCGACCTCGGACATGGAGGCGGCGATCGTGAGCACGAACACGGTGACCAGCGGCCACCCCATGACGACCGCGGCGGTGCCCGCCCAGGCCAGGCCGTAGTCGTACAGGATGACCGCGCCGGTCAGGATCGAGATGATCGAGAAGCTGATCGCGAAGTTGCTGAACCCGCCCATGTTGCGGAACAGCTCCTGCGCGTAGCCGAGTCGGTGGAGATCGTGGACGTCCTGCTTGATGACGTCCTCGCGGGAACGGCCTTGCGTCATCAGTACCTCCCTCGGACCCGGCCGCGAGCGCTCCTCGGCGGCGGCGGGCCAACCCTCCTCCTCCCGTGCCGCGCCCTCCACCGCGACCGGGTGAGCCGCGCTCCGCGTCGGGGCAGGGCGGCTCGTCAGGACGGCGCGATGCGCGCCGATCGGCACCCGGCTGGGCGGCCGGAGCCACTCCCTCGCTGCTGCTCCTCCTCCGGCGCACAGGGCGCCGCCTCGCGCGCGGGGCCGGGTCAGGCCGGTGGCATCCGTCCAGGGCCCCGGAATGGCCCGGACTATACGGGAACGATGCGCGCGGCCGATACCCCCTTGTGCCGGGTCGCCCGTCAGGCGCGACGGGGCGGGCGCGGGCTAGTAGATGAGCGTGGTGTCCGGCGGGAACGTGAACGCGAACGCCGACGGGGGCAGCGGCGCGTTGGGGGCGTAGCTGGTGACGATCGCGTCCCGGGTCACCCGTCCGCCGATCGACTCCTCCAGCCGCAGGATCACGCCGTCCGCACGGTCGACGGCGATCCGCACCCGGAAGTCCGGGCGGTCCGCGACGACCTCGATCGCGCGCGGATGATCCGATTCGAGGACGATCGCCTCGCGGCCCGCGACGACCGTGGTGCCGGTCACCGCGCAGGCACCGGTCGCGAGGACGTTCTGACAGTACCCGCCCGGGTGGATGAACAGGTCCGGCAGCGACTCCGCGGGCAGGATCGTGACCGGGACGTACACGCGGGACCGGCCGGGGAGGTCTGCCGCGTCGGCGACGCCGCGAACCAGGGGCCGCATCGGGCGCTGCGTCCCCACCCGGCGCGAGGCGACGAACGTCCGGACGGTGGTCCCGTCCGACACCCAGACGTCGTGGCTGCCAGTCGTCCCGTGCGCCGGGACCGACGACAGCACCTTGACCTCGCCCGGGTGGCGGACCGCCACCTCGATCACCGTCAGCTCCTCGCCGCGGGTGTTCCAGGCGTGCTCCTCGATCCGCATCCGCAGCGTCTCGAACCGGAGCTCGGCGTCGCGCATGAACGTGAACAGGTCGTCCACCGACGGCAGCTCGTCGCGCAGCGTGACGATCTCGGGCCGGAGGCGGCCGGCGACGGGGACGGGGACGAGACCTGCACGGTCCCAGGCGGGGGTGGTGGACATCGCGGGGATTGTAGCGGGCGACCGTGTGCCGGTCTCGGTGCGACGAGCCGTCGCGTCGTCCCGCGGCGCCCCGCGGCGCCCCTCGGCCGCGCGCGCCATCCGCGGGTGGCGTACGGTGCGCGGATGCACGGCCGGCTGACCGCCCGATGACCCGCCCGGTGACCCGCCCTGAGGGCCCCGATCGCACCCGGCGGCGGCGCCGTCCGGTCGTCGCGGCGCTGGCGGCGGTGCTCCTCGGGGCGCTCGTCGGCGGCTGCGGGTCGGGCGACCCGATCGGCGGGCCGTTCACCGGCGCGACGGCCCAGCTGCGGGCCGAGAACGTCGCGTTCGAGCCCGCGGAGCTCACCCTGCCGGCCGGGGTCGCGCTGCGGATCGTCCTCGACAACACGGACGAGGGGATCCCCCACAACGTGCGCGTGTTCCAGGGCGAGCTGGAGCTGGGGAGGAGCCCGACCGTGACCGGCTTCGCCCGCACCGAGGTCCGCTTCGGGCCCCTGGAGCCGGCCCGCTACCAGTTCGCGTGCGACGTGCACCCGAGCATGATCGGCACGCTCGTCGTGACGCCCTAGCGGCTACCCTCCACCCGGGAGGTTCGGGGAATGCGAAGATCCGTGCTCGCACCGCTGCTCGTGACGGCCATCCTGGCGGCGGTCGCCGCGTGCCAGGGCACGCCCGGTCAGGCGGCGTCCCCCCCGGCCGCCACGTCCAGCCCGGCCGCCACGTCCGGCCCGGGCGGGTCCGGTCCGGCCACCTCGGCCGCCCCGACCCCCACCTCGGTGGCCGCCGCCGCCCAGGCCGTGATCGACGGGCTGCGCGCCTTCGCCGCGGACGAGGGGCGGACCTACCGGGTGACCATCACCGGCGATTCGCGGCACACCACCGACATCCTCGCGGTCGACGGCACGCTGGACGTGTCGGGGGAGGACGCCGCGATCACGGCGAGCTTCCGGTTCCCGGGGCAGGGCACCGGCCGGACCGACTATCGCCGGGTGGGCGCGAAGCACTGGATCCGGGTGGACCGGGGCGCCTGGCGGGCGCTGCGGGGCGTGGCCGCGGCCGACGTCGTGGACCCGCTGGCCGGTGCGCGCGAGGGCGGCAAGCTCCAGTTCCTGGGCCCCGTGACCGGCAAGCCGGACCGGTTCACGGTGGAGCTCGACGGGATGGTCCTCCACCCGGTCCTGATCCCGGCCGTCAACCTCACCGCCGAGCAGGTCCTCACGACGACCCTGCGGCTCGTCACGGACGCGACCGGCCGCCCGGTGTCGGGCACCTGGGCGTTTCGCGGCACGGGCCGCGTCTCGGGTCAGCTCCAGGCGGTGGAGATCGATCTCAAGCTCAGGTTCTCGAACATCGGCAAGCCGGTGTCGATCAAGGCGCCGTAGCCGCCGGCAAGCCGCCGTAGCCGCCGGCAAACCGCCGTAGCCGCCGGGATCCGCCGGGGCGGCCCGGGCCGCAGGGTCAGCCTCCGCCGGGTCCGCCCAGGCCCGGCTCGGTCATCTTCGCCGGGTCCAGCAGCTCGTCCAGCCGGTCCGGCGCGATCCCCTTCTCCTCGGCCAGGTCGCGGATCGTGCGCCCGGTCTTGAACGCCTCCTTGGCCAGCGCCGCCGCGGCGTCGTAGCCGATCTCGGGCGCCAGCGCCGTGGCCAGCATCAGCCCCTGCTGGACGAGCTGCGGGCCGCGCTCCGTCGCCTTGAGGTCCTCGACCAGCTTCACCCGGAAGTTGCGCGCGGACGCCGCCAGGAGCGAGATCGACTCCAGCAGCGCGAGCGAGGTCACCGGCATCATCACGTTGAGCTCGAGGAACGAGCCCGTCTGGCCGAAGGCGACGGTCGCGTCGTTGCCCACGACCCGGGCGACGACCATCGTCAGGCTCTCGACGATGACCGGGTTCACCTTGCCCGGCATGATCGACGAGCCGGGCTGCGTCTCGGGCAGCGCGAGCTCGGCGAGACCGGCGCGCGGCCCCATGCCCATCAGCCGGATGTCGGACGCGATCTTCCACAGCCCGAGGGCGATCGCCCGCAGCCCGCCGTGGGCGGCGATCACCGCGTCGAGCGACGCCTGGGCGTGGAAGTGGTTGGGCGCCTCGCGGACCTGGAGCCCGGTGAGCTCGGACAGGTGCATGCAGGCGCGGGCGGCGTACTCCGGGTGGGCGTTGATCCCGGTCCCCACCGCCGTGCCGCCGAGGGGCACGACCAGCAGCTCGTCGCGGGCGGCCTGTGCGCGGCGGATCGCCTCCTCGACCTGGCCCGCGTAGCCCGCGAACTCCTGGCCGAGCCGGATCGGCGTCGCGTCCTGGAGGTGGGTGCGGCCGGTCTTGACGACGCCCCAGAACTCGTCGGCCTTGGCGGCCAGTGCGCCCTGGAGGTCGATGAGCGCCGGGATCAGCTCCTCCTCGATGGCGACGGCGCCGGACAGCTGGAGCGCCGTCGGGATGTCGTCGTTGCTGGACTGGCACTTGTTGACGTCGTCGTTGGGGTGCACCTTCGCGCCCCCGAGGCGCGCCGACGCGAGGTGGGCGATCACCTCGTTCATGTTGGTGTTGGTCGAGGTGCCCGAGCCGGTCTGGTAGACGTCGATCGGGAAGTGCTCGTCGTGGCGTCCGTCGGCGACGTCGCGCGCCGCGGCCACGATCGCCCCGGCCTTGGCGGCGTCCAGCAGGCCGAGGCCCGCGTTGGTCTCGGCGGCGGCCTGCTTCACGAGCGCCAGCGCCCGCAGGAAGCGGCGCGGCATGCGCGTGCCGGAGATCGGGAAGTTGAGCACGGCGCGCTGCGTGGAGGCGCCATACAGGGCGTCGGCGGGGACCTCCATCTCGCCCATGGAGTCCCGCTCGATCCGGGTCGAAGGGGTGGCGGCAGTCTCGGTGTCCATGGCCGCGATGGTACGGCGCGGCGCCGCGCGGAGGGACGGGCCGGATGGCCCGCGCGCTACGGGGCGGGCGTCGGGCAGTCGGCCGGCAGGCCGGGCGGGCCATCCGGCCAGGAGGGGTTGGCCGGGTCCTCCACGAACACGATCAGCTCGCCGCTCGAGCCGATGGCCGTGTGCGAGATCCAGCCGGTCGCGGGCGCCCGCTCGTGCGCCTCGGCGTAGCCGGTGTTGTACCCGGTCGAATACTCCCAGCGCCAGGACAGGCGGTAGCCGAGGGTCAGGAGGCGGACCTCCGCGGCCTGTGGCGCCAGCTGCAGGATGCCCGAGCAGTACAGCGGCCCCCGCGCCTCGAACGGGTTGCCGTCCACCGCCGGGTCGGCGTTCTCCCGGAGCACGATCCCGTCGCCGATGATGGGCTCGGTGACCTTGTCGTCGGGCCGGACGGCGATCCGCAGGCCGTCGAGCCGCAGGCGCACGGGTCCGGTGGCGGAGGTCCCCGCCAGGTCGAGGTCGCCCTCGAACACGGCGCCCAGCGGCGTCTTGGCGTACGGGCCGGCGGGGAGGGTCGCCCAGTCCGCGTCGCGCAACGGCCGCCCGTCGTAGACCCGGACCTCGCGGATCCACCACGACGCCTGGTCGGCCTCGAAGTACAGGTACAGCCGCTGCTCCCGGCCCAGCTCGGTCCACGAGGCCTCGAGCGTCCAGTCGGTCAGGGAGACGGCATCGGATTGGAGGGTCGGGGACGACACGCCCGTGAACCGCAGGTCGTTGGCGTCGATCGAGAGGCCGGTTGCCGCCAGGTCCACGATGTCGGTGTGCCAGCGGACCACGTCGCCCGGCCGGTCGGGGAGGGCGGGCGTGGCCGGCCCGGGCCGGGCGGCGAGGAACGCCCCGACGCCGATCGAGGCGCCCACGGTGGCGACGGCGAGCAGGACGAGGATGACGACGAGGCCGAGCGCGCTCGGGCCGGAGCGGGGCGGAGTCACGGCGACCTCCCGGATTCGGTCGTGGAGCCGGGGCGAGACGGCGGGATCGGCGCGGCCGATCGCCGCGCTGTCGGCCCGGAGGCGGGCGGCCCGCCCGGCGCAGTCCGGGCAGGCGCGGAGGTGGGCCCGCAGCTCGCGGGCCTCGGCCGGCTCGAGGGGGAACGCCGGCGCCCCGGCCGCGAGGTCAAGGAACCGGGCGTGGGCGGCGGTCATCGGGATCCCTCCAGCCTCGCCCGGACCCGCTGGCGGGCACGGGTCAGGAGCGTCCGCGTGGCGGCCTCGCTGCGGCCGATGGCCGCGGCGATCTCCCGCCCCGAGGCGCCACGCGCCGCCATGACGACCGCGATCCGGGCGTCGGCCGGCAGCGCCAGCAGCGCCTCGCGCAGGTCCTCGGGGATGTCCAGGCGCAGGTGGCGGGCCTCCGGGGACTCGGCGGTCCGACGGTCCACGAGCCGCTCCACGAACCGCCGCGCGACGCTCATCCGGCGGCCGCGCGACAGGACGAGGTTGGCCGTGACCCGGTACAGCCACGGCCGCAGGTCGTCCGGCATCCGGCCGGCGTGCACCTCGCGGACGAGCCGGAGGAAGGCGTCCGCGACGATGTCCTCGGCGGCCTCGCGTTCGCGGACCAGCGAGCGGGCGAAGGCATTGAGGTCCCGGGCGTGGGCCTCGTACGCGGCGAGCACGACGGCCTCGGCATCGGCCGCCGCGGCCCGTGCCCGCAGCCGAACCCGGGACGGCGCGGCGGGGAGGACCAGGGGCGCGAGGTCGGTATCGAGCGTATCGGTCACGGCCCCTCCGACGCCCAGGTCTGCCGGGACGTTTCAGTCCTCGGGCGGGACGGCGCCCGGGAGCGGCCCCCAATCGTTGGCCGGGATCCCGCCCGAGGTCGGGGACACGGCCGGCTGGCTGCGTCCATAGACGCGCCGCCGGAGCCCCAGCAGGACCGCCGCCTGCTCCGGACCCGACACGCCCATCCGGTGGAGGGCGGCCCGGGCGAGCTCGAGCGCGGCCTCGACCTCGGGATCGGCCACGCGGGTCACCCCGATCGCGAACAGGGGCTCGATCTCGCGCCTCCCGCGCGCCCGCGACACGATCGTGAGCCCCGGGTTGATGGCGCGCGCCCGCTCCACGGCCAGCCGCGCCGACAGCGGATCGCCGATCGCGACGACCAGCAGCCGGGTGCGATCCAGCCCGCAGCGAGCGAGGATGGCCGAGCTGGCCGCGTCGCCGAACAGCGTCCCCGCGCCGAGCCCGGCGACCTCGTCGAGGTTGCGCTGGTCGCGGTCCACGACCACGCACCGGAACCCGCGCGCGCGGACGGCCCCCACGACGACCCGGCCCACGCGGCCCGCACCCAGGACCACGATCGCGGGTCGGTCGTCGTCCCCGTCGGGCCCCGTGGCCAGCTCGCCGCGGCCGGCGGGTCGCGACCCGGCGATCGGGGGCTCGAGCCGGGCGATCCGCGTGTGCTCCAGTCGCAGCGCGAGGCGACTCGCCCCGGACACGAGCAGCGGCGTGGCCACGATGCTGACGATCGCCGTTGCCAGCACCAGGTTGTAGCCCCGGGCGTCGAGGATGCCGAGGTCGAGGGCGCCTTCGGCCACGAGGAAGCTGAACTCGCCCACCTGGGCGATGGTCGCGCCGAGCAGGATGGCGCTCCGCAGCGGCATCCCGAGCAGCCGGCCGGCGACGGCGCTCGTGATGGCCTTCGCCCCGATCGCCACGATCGCGAGCAGGACGAGGGCGGGCACGTCGCCCGCCAGCGCCGCCGGGTCGACCAGCATGCCCACGGACACGAAGAACAGGACCGCGAACAGGTCACGGAACGGGATCACGGCACCGGCCGCCTGGTGCGACAGGGTGGACTCGGACACGAGCAGCCCGGCGACGAACGCGCCGAGGGCCAGCGACAGGCCGAACACGGCGCTGGACACGAACGCCGTGAGCAGCGCGGTCGCGAACACCGTGAGCAGGAACAGCTCCGGCGACCCGAGCCGGCTCACCGCGCCGAACAGCCACGGCAGCAGCCGGGCGCCGACCAGGTAGGCGAGGGCCAGGAACAGGGCCGTCCGCACCACCGCCAGGACGAGCGGGCCCACCGGGTCGGTGCCGGCGAGCGGCGGCAGCATGGCGATCACGATGATCGCGACCAGGTCCTGCGCGATCATCCAGCCGATCGCCACGCGCCCGTGGAGGCTGTCCAGCTCCCCCCGCTCGAGCAGGACCTTGAACACGACCAGGGTGGAGCTGATCGACACCGCGGCCCCGATCACGACCGCCGCCGTCGGGGGCAGGCCGAGCGCCAGGACCGCGAGCGTCCCGACCAGCGCCACGATCAGGACCTGGAGCAGGGCCCCCGGGATCACGATCGAGCGCACCCTCGCCAGCTCGTGCAGCGAGAACTCGACCCCCAGCGCGAACAGGAGCAGCACGACGCCGAGCTCCGCCAGCTCCGAGATGCGTTCGACGTCGCCGACGAACCCGGGCGTGAACGGCCCGATGATCACGCCCGCCGCGAGGTACCCGACGATCGGGGGCTGCCGGAGCCGCGTCGCGATCGCGCCCCCCGCCAGCGCGAGCGCGATCGCGACCCCGAGCGTGAGGATGAACGTCAGCTCGGGCGTCAGCGCGATCCGGAGGTCCGGCAGGTCCGCCATCGATTGATTATCCGGGGTCGCCACCGCCCGCCGCGAACCGCGGCCTTCGGGGGCCCCGCCGTATGCTCGCAGCGTGAACGTCTCGACGATCGACTTCCGCACGGTGATGGGCCAGTTCGCGACCGGCGTCACGGTCGTGACGGCCCTCGACGGGGACCGGCCCCAGGGCATCACGGTCAACGCGCTGTCGTCCGTGAGCCTCGACCCGCCGCTGGTGATGATCGCGCTGGACCGGCGCCGGTTCATCGTCCCGGCGATCGAGGCTAGCGGCCGCTACGCGGTCAACGTCCTCGACGAGGACCAGCAGTGGCTGTCGGACTGCTTCGCCGGCGCCAACGTCACCCCCAACCGCGACGCGTTCTGCGGCGCGGCGTGGCGCCCGGGCGAGACGGGCCTGCCGCTGCTGGACGGCGCGATCGCGGCCATGGAGTGCGCGGTGGTGGACCGCTTCGAGGCCGGCGACCACTACCTGTACGTGGCCCACGTGGAGGCGCTCCACCTGGACCACCCGGACGCGCCGCCGCTGCTCTACCACCGGCGCCGCTACCTGCGGATCGAGCGGGCCACGACGACGCTCGTCGCCGGCAAGCCCGAGTCCCCCGCGGGCTGAGGGGCCGCCGTGCCGGCGATCCGGGCGAACGGCCTGGACATCGGGTACGTCGCCGAAGGCGCCGGCCCGCCGCTTGTGATGCTCCACGGCGCGACCTCGTCCGGGCGGGAGGACTTCGCGGCGCAGCTGCCGCTGTTCCGGCGGGCCTTCCGCTGCCACGCGCCCGACGCCCGCGGCCACGCGACCACGCGCTGGGACGCCGCCGACGGCTTCCGCTACGACTGGCTGATCGACGACCTGGCCGCGTTCGCGGACGCCCTGGACCTCGAGACGTTCCACCTGCTCGGCTTCTCGATGGGGGCGGCCACGGCGCTGGGGTTCGCGGTCCGGCACCCGGAACGGCTTCGGACGCTGGTGGTGGTGGGGATCAGCACCCAGCGCGAGCCGCGCGCCTCGGTGGCCCGGCGGCTGTTCGACCCCGAGCGGATCCGGCTCCACGACCCCCGCTGGGCGCAGGAGCTGTCGCGCCGTCACGACCCGGTGCAGGGGCCCGGGGCGTGGCAGCGGCTGCTGCCGGCGATCGCGCGCGACGTCGCCTCGCAGGCGCTCCCCGGGCCCGCGGACCTGCGCCGGGTCGACGCCCCGACGCTGGTGGTGGTGGGCGATCGCGACCCGTTCGTGCCCGTCGACCACGCCTGGGGCCTGCGCCGCCAGCTCCCCGATGGGCGGCTGCTCGTCGCCCCCGACTGCGGGCACGAGGTGCCGGTCCACAAGCCCGCCCTGTTCAACGAGGCGCTGGCCGGCTTCTACCGGTCCACGGCGGCGGTGGCGGCACGGCGTGCGGACGCCCACGCCGGCGCGGGCCGGACGACGCCCGTCGGGCACGCCGCGGACTGGACGTCGTCGCACGACGCGGTCGAGGTGTCGCCCGAGCCGGACATGGGCTGGCTGGACGAGACCGCCCGCTGATCCCCTCGCGGCCGGCCGTCAGCCGCCGACCGTCACCTGGACGACGTCGCTGGACCCGACGATCAGCTTGCCCGCGTCCGACGCCACGATGGCCTCCACGCGGACGTACCAGGTCCCGGGATCGAGCGCCACGAACGCCGCGCTCTCGGCCTGACCGCCCACCGCCTGCGCCCCGTCGCGCTCGCCGAGGTAGCTCGGGTCCGGGTTCGTCGCCGACCACGAGACCTTGTAGTACGTGAAGCAGCCGCTCGGTCCGCCGTACGGGCTCCAGGTGGCGTCGATGCCACCGACGGCGGGCGTGGCCCCGAACGGCCCGAGGCCCGCGACCGGCTTGCCCTTCGCCTGGACGACCGGAGACGCGGCGATCGTGCGGTCCGCCGCGTCGAAGGCGAGGGCGCGGTAGTACCCGACGTTGCCCGCGCCGAGCGTGGCGTCGGCGAACCAGGTGCTGGCCCTGACGGTCGTGTACGACTCGCCCAGCGCGGTGATGCCGTCGGGCGGCGGGTAGGAGGCGGGAACCGGGAAGCTCGAGGGCGCCCGGAGCACCGTGTAGTGGTGGAACCCGGCGCCGTCGTACGCGGACCAGTCGAGGAACGCGGTGCCGGCGCAGGCAGTGCCATCGAGCGCGAGGGCCACGATCGCCGGCGCCGGCGTCGCCGTCGGCTTCGGCTTCGGGGTCGCCGTGGGCGTCGGCCTGGGCGTCGGCCTGGGTGTCGGCCTGGGCGTGGGCCTCGGCGTCGGTCCGGGGGTGGCGGCGAGCGTCGGGGCCGGCGTCGCCATCGCTGTCGCGACCGGCTCCGTGGGCGACGGCGCGGCGGGCGATGGCGTGGCGGTGCCGGCCGCCGCCGACGGCGCGACGAGGGCCGCGGCCAGCCAGCCGACCGGGTATCCGGCCGCCTGGTCCAGGCGGGCGTTGGCGAGGATCCACGGGTCGCCGAGGTCGGCGGCCCCCACCGGGTCGAGCGCGACGTCCGGGGGGCCATCGGCGAGGGTCACCGTCACGCGACGGCCCTCCGGCACGCGCAGCCCGACGTCGGGGCCCGCGAGCCGCACCGCGTGCTGCGCGGTGACCAGCCGGACCCGGTCGGCGCCGCCCGAGCCGGAGCGGTCGAGGTCGAAGGCCGTCCCGAGCGCGGTCCAGGTGACGGGGCCGGTCTCGACGACGTAGCGGTCGCCGGGCGCCACGGTCACGCGGTGCCACGCGCGACCGGCGAGCTGGTCCATCCGGACGCCGCCCGCGAGGTCCTCCAGGCGGACGACGGCGCCGCCGTCGAGGCGCGCGAGGCTGGCGCCCAGCCGGAGCGTCGCGGACCCGTCCGCGGCCACGCTGACCGTGTCGCCGGCGCGCAGCCCGGTCCCGGGCAGCAGGGCGGTCGTCGACCCGTCGCGGAGCAGCGAGGCGCCGCTGGCCTCGGAGGCCCGGGCGTCGAGCGGCGCGGTGAACAGGCGGTCCGGCCCGAGGCCGACGACCGCGACGACCAGGGCCGCCGCGACCGCGAGGGCCGTCCAGCGCGGGGCCGGCAGGAACGTCGGCGTGCGCCGGGCGACGCGGGCCCGCACCCCGGCCGGCGCCCCCCCGGCTGCCGCGGGCGATGGGGCGGGAGGGGTGGGCGGTGGCACGTGGATCGCGGACCCGGCGAGGTCGGCGTCAGCGACCGGCAGCGCGGCCGCCGCCAGCAGGCGGTCGCGCAGCGCGCCGGCGAAGGCGGGGGACGGCCGCTCGCGCCCGTCCCGCCGGTGTGCCGACCGCGTCCGGTCGCCGGCCCGCCGCAGCTCGGCGTCGAGTGCCGCCAGCTCGGGGTCCAGCCGGGCGCCCTCGCGCTCGCCGGCGAACGGGACCACGACCACGTCCCCGGCGCTCACGAGCCGAGGGCCGCGCGCCCGGCGCGTCCGATCGTCACGCGACATCGGAGGACTCCCGGTCGAGGACGGCCCGCAGGCTGCGGAGCGCGCGGTGGAGGCGGACCGCCGCGGTGCCTCGCGAGCAGCCGAGCGCGGCCGCCAGCTGCTCGGCCTCGAGACCGTCCACGTAGCGCAGGACGACGACCCGCCGCTGGGCGTCGGGCAGCTGGGCGAGGGCCCGGGCGAGGGCGTCGCGTTCGATCGCCGAGGCGAAGGCGGCCAGCGCCCGCTCGTCGGCTACCGTGGCCTCGTCACCCGCGTCGTCGCCGGTGTCGCCCGCGCGCATCCCGGGGGCCACGTAGCGACGGCCGCGGCGGACGTGGTCGACCAGCGCGTTGCCGGCGACGCGGTACAACCAGCCCCCGAACGACTCGTTCCGGAAGCCGCCGGCGCGGACCGCCACCAACGCCCGCTCGAAGGTCGTCGCCGTCAGGTCCTCGGCCACCGTTCGCTCCTCGACCCTCCGGACCACGTAGCCGTAGATCCGGGGGAGGTAGAAGTCGTACAGCTCCGCGAAGGCCGCAGGCTCGCGCCCGGCACGCTCGACCAGCGCCCGTTCTCGCGAGGAATCCATGCGGGATGCATCACGGAGCTCCATCGACGGCATGCTGCGGAGCGGCGCCCGGGCGGGCTATCGGCCAGCCGTACCAGCGTGGCCGGGACCCACCCGGGCGATCCGCCCCGACGGTTACCCGCGATCCGCCGCGGATCCCGGGGCGGGCAGGGTCACGGGATCGTGACCTCGATCACCGGCGTCTGGCCGAGCACGACCTTCTCGCCGTTCCACTTGCCGATCGCCTGGACGCGGTAGTACCAGGTCTGGCCCGACGCGACGTCCGAGTCCTCGAACACGCTGTTGCCGGGGTTCTCGATGACCGAGATCAGCTCGGTGCCCTCGGTCCACGGCAGGTACGAGGGGTTCGCGTCGTGCGACCGGACGACCTTGTAGTACACGAAGGCGTCGCTGGTGCAGGTTTCCCAGTCGAGCAGCACGGCGCCCTCGGCCACGCCGGCCTCGAAGCCGAGCGTGACAGGGTCGGGCGGCGGCTCCGGCGTGGGCGTGGTGATCGCCTTGGCCCCCGACGCGGCGAGGACGACGTATCCGGCCTCGGTCTTGTCGAGGCAGAACACGCGGTACCACAGCTTCCGGCCACCTGGCGCGTCCGTGTCCTTGACCGCCGTCTGGTCGCGGTCGCCGATCGCCGCCACGAGGGCGTCGTTGTCGCCGGTCGGCCAGGTCACGGTCGAGTCCTTGGACCGGACGACCTTGTACAGGTCGAACCGGGCGCTCGAGCACGCGGACCAGTCGAGGTAGGGGTGGTCGCCCTTGAGCGAGACCGAGAGCGCGAGCGTCGCCGGCTCGTCGGGCTTGTCCGTGGGCTCGGGCTCGGGCTTGTCGAGGACCGCGGTGTCCACGGTCGACCTGCAGGCGACCACGGGGCCACCCTCGCCACCGGCCAGGGCGAACACGCGGTACCACAGCTTCCGGCCCTTGGGCGCCTCGGTGTCCACGACCCGGCGGCTGCCCGGGTCGGCGATCGCGGCGACCAGGGAGTCGCCCTCGCCCTTGGGCCAGCTCACGCCCTCGTTGGTGGAGCGAACGACCTTCCAGGCGATGAACCCCCCGGGGTCACACGCGGACCATTCGAGGACGACCTTGCCGTCGCCCGCCTTCGCAGACAGCTCGATCTTCACGACCTCGACCGGGGTTGCGGTCTCGTCCGGCTTGCCCGTCTCGTCCGGCTTGCCCGTCTCGTCCGGCTTGCCCGTCTCGCCGGTCTCGTCCGGCTTGGCGGTCGGCTCCGCGCC
>JBFMAT010000036.1:0-43362 GCA_040755495.1 Chloroflexota bacterium | reverse complement strand
GGAGCCGGATCGGGCTCACGCTCGTCGCCACCCTCCGGCCGGGCGGGGATCCGTGGCGTCGGGCCCCGTGGCCCAGCTCAGCCGAACCGCTCCCGGAGCCTGGGCAGGATCGTCTCGCCGTAGCGCGCGATCGCCGTCTCCTGGTCCTCGCCCGGGAAGTGGAACACGAGGTGGGTGAAGCCGTAGCCGAGGTAGGTGGCGAGCTGCTCGAGGTGCTCGTCCGCGTCCGCCGAGACCAGCCAGCGGGTGTGGGCGTAGGGCTCCGCGTGGCGGGCCAGGATCTCCATCTGGCGGGGATCGTGGACGCCGACCTTCATCTCGCCCGGCAGGGCGAGCGCGGCCCATACCTTGGTGTCCTCCATCGCCCGCTCGAGGTCGGGGTCGAAGGACACCTTCATCTCGATCATCCGGTCCATCGCCGCGGCGTCGCGGCCGACCCGCTCGGCCCCCTCGGCGAGCGCCGGCAGCAGGGTCTCGGTGTACAGTGCCTCACCCTTGCCGCTGGTGCAGATGAAGCCCTCCGCGAGCCGCCCCGCGAGCCGCGCCGCGGCCGGGCCCGAGGCCGCGATGTAGATCGGCACCGGCACCTCGGGGCGGTCGTAGATCGTGGCCTCGTGGGTCCGGTAGTGGTCGCCCTCGAAGGTCACGAACTCCTCACGCCACAGCCGCCCGATCAGGGTCACGGCCTCCCGCAGGCGCGCGAAGCGCTCGGCCTGCTCGGGCCAGGTGACCCCGGTCGGCACCTCGTTCATCGACTCCCCGGTGCCCACGCCCAGGATCACCCGCCCGGGGGCGAGGCAGCCCAGGGTGGCGAACGCCTGGGCGACGACCGCGGGGTTGTAGCGGAACGAGGGCGTGAGGACGCTGGTGCCCAGGGTGACCCGGTCCGTGGCCACGGCCGCGGCGCCCAGCCAGACCAGCGCGTTGGGCGCGTGGCCGCCGGTGTGGCGCCAGGGCTGGAAGTGGTCGCTGGTCCACACCGAGTCGAAGCCCGCGCGCTCGGCGGCGACCGCGAGCTCGAGCAGGCGACGGGGCGGGAACTGCTCGGCTGACGCCTTGTAGCCGAGGCGGAGGCTGGGCATCTGGCTCCTTTCGTGCGTCCTGGGATCGCGTCGCGCGGCCGGCCGACAAGCGTCGCAGCCGCGGTTGGCGAGATTGTACCCAATCAGGACTCACTTGTATCCAACTCTGGCGTGTCGGCCGGGGTCGCAGCCGCCCGTCGGCGGCGGGCTGTCCGGTCCAGCCGCTCCACGTCGCGCCGGCGGAGCAGGTAGCCGTCCGGTCCGCGGGATGCCGGCAGGCGGCCGGTCCGGATGGCGCGCCGCAGCCAGCCCGCCTCGCGCCGGACGAGCCGCGCCGCGTCGCTGACCGAAAGCGGGTCGCCGGTCTGGTAGAAGTCGCTGTGGTGCCCGAGGTCGCTGTGGTACTTGGGCCCGGCGTCGACCGCGAAGCTCGCCGGACCGCCGCTGCCGGGGGCCGCGAACCGGCCCCAGGTCAGGCGCTCGTCGTAGGCCCGCCGCCGCTCCGGGTCGCCCAGGACCTCGTAGGCCCGGGCGATCCGCTTGAACCGCCGCTCCATCGCCGGGTCGCCGGCATGAGCGTCGGGATGGGTGGCCCGGGCAAGCCGCCGGAACGCGGCCCTGATCTGGCGCTGGGTCGCGTTCGGCGCGACCCCGAGCGTCGCGTAGTGGCCACCGCGGCCGGTCACGCGCCCGTCGCGTCAGGCGGAGCGGCGAGCGGCGACGCTCTGGGCGATGTCGCGGTTCAGGTGCGCGCCGAGGGCGGTGCCGGCGGGTCGATCCTGGTTGCACAGGTCCATGGCGATCCGAGCGTACGCGATCGAGGCGTCCGTCAGGTCCTTGATCCGGAACGACTTGCGAGCCGCGTGACTGGCCGAGCGGGGCGCGTAGCTGATGGCCGGGATGCCGAGCTCGTTGAACGCGTTGGTGTCGCGCCACATGCTGGTCACCGGGTCGCCGACGATGGTGGGCGGCGTGTCGAACACCAGGTCGTGACAGCGGCGGACGGTGTCCACCAGGCGCTCCGCGCCCTTCGCCTCGAACCCGGGCCGGTACAGGAACAGCTCCACCGTGCCCTCGACGCCCACCTCGCGCAGGATCGCCCGCAGCTGGTCGCGGACGTCCAGCGGGTTGGCGCCCGGCAGGATCCGCGTGTCCACGTAGAACGAGCACAGCTGGGGGGCGCTGGTGAGGTTGAACGGGTAGCCGGAGCGGATGGCGTTGACGCTCGCCTTGGGGACAATCGTGCCGGCCTTGCCCTGGTACGTGTTGTCCGTCTGGTACGCGAAGGCCC
This sequence comes from Chloroflexota bacterium, assembly GCA_040755495.1. Taxonomy (GTDB): domain Bacteria; phylum Chloroflexota; class Limnocylindria; order Limnocylindrales; family CSP1-4; genus CAIXZV01. The sequence goes on along the minus strand of JBFMAT010000036.1, from coordinate 41,049 downwards.
AGCGCTCGAACGCCTCGATGACGGCGGCGGTCCGGACGATCGCGTTGGGCGCATCGGCCAGCCCGGTGGGACGCGGCAGGTACGGCGTGTAGTAGCGCGGCGTGTCGGTGAACACCGTGACCTTGAAGTGGGCCTTGCCGGGCTCGATCCCGACGATCCCGAAGCCCGTCCCCTCGGCGACCAGCGCGAAGTCCGCGACCGCGCCATGCGTGACCATGAACCGGGCGCCGAGGTCCTTGCTCAGGTAGTCCGGGCCCTGCCATTCCTCGATCGGCTCCCGCGAGATCTCGCCCGCGACGGCGCTCAGGATCAGGTCGCCCTTGAGCGCGAAGCCCGCTTCGAGGATCGCCTTGCCCGCGACCAGGAAGGCGGCCATCGGCCCCTTGTCGTTGACCACGCCGTCGCCGTAGATCTCGTCGCCCTCGATCCAGGCCGAGTGATACAGCGGGTCGTCGGCGTCCCTGGCCGACCACGTGGCGTCGCGGCGGAGCGTCGTGTCCAGGTGGGAGTTGAAGATCAGGCTGTAGCCGCCGCCAGTGCCCTCGATCCAGGCCGCGACGTTGATCCGGTCCTCGGTCAACGCGAATGTCCGGGGCCGGAACCCGTTGGCGGACAGCCAGTCGCGGACGAAGCGGCCGGCCTCGCCCTCGCTGCCGGTCGGGCTGTCGATGTTGCCCAGGGCGAGAGCGAGGTCGACGACCTCCTGAGGGTCGATCCGCGCGAGCACGTCGTCGGGTGTCATCAGCTGACGCTGCCTCCTGGTTGGGCGTCCGGTGCCGGCCGCGGGACCGCCGGTGGCCGGGGGACCAGCAGCCAGGCGGCGAGCGACGCGGACAGGAGGATGGCGGCCGCCAAGGCGATGGCCGCCTGGGCGCCCGCCGCGTCCATGACGACGGCGAGCGCGACCGGCCCGATGAGGGCGCCGAGATCGGCGGAGAACCGGTAGGTGGCGAGCACACGGGTGCGGTCCGCGGGCGGCGCAACCTCGGACAGGAGCGCCGTCTGTGAGCTCGTGAAGAAGTCGCCGAGCCCGATCACGGCGGCGGCGACGAGGAAGGTGAGCAGGTCACCGGTCAGCAAGAACGCGAGATCGCCCACGGCGACGGCGGCCAGCCCGGCGGTGATCACGCGCTGCCGGCCGACGCGGTCGCCCAGCGCCCCACCGGGTGTCGCGACGATCAGCCCCGTGATCGACATCAGGGCGATCGCGGTCGCGATCGAGATGCCGCCCAGACCCAGCGCCGCGGCGGCATACAGGGGCATCACGGTGTTGCGGAACCCGTGGCGGTGGATCATGTTGGCGACCACGCCGAAGTTCGTGACGGCGATCGCCACGGCACGGTCCCGCCCGTACAGGATCCGCGACGCGTCGGCCTTCCGGGCGCCTGTGGCCTCGCCGGCCCTGAAGTCGGTCCGGAGCAGCAGGGGCACCAGGATCAGCGCGGCGACGCCGGCCAGCACGCCGGTGACCAGGAACGTCGGCCGCCACCCGATGACGTACCCGATCACCCCGCCGAGCATCGGGTAGAACGCGATGCCGAAGTTGTTGGCGACATGGAACAGGCTCATCACCTTGCCCCGATTGGCGGCAGTCGCCGTGGAGCTCAGCCCGGACAGGACGACCGTCGCCAGGATCCCGACCGCGATCCCCGACCCGATCCGGGCGACGATCAGCACCTCGACGCTGCCGGCCGTCAGCCCGACCGCCGACGCGACCACCAGGACCACCAGGGCGATCAGGCTGAGTCGGCGTTCCCCCACCCTGGCCGCGAGCCACCCGGCGGGCAGGTCCACGGACAGCCGCGCGAGGCCGTAGCTGCCGACGATCAGGCCCGCCACGGAGATGCTCACGCCGAACTCGTCGCGGATCGCGGGCAGCAGCGGGGTCAGGATGTTGGTCGCCGCGATCAGCAGGAAGATCGACAGCCCGAACAGGTAGCTGTCGCGAGAGATCCGGGGTGCCCCGTGCGTCACGAGATCTCCGGCGGGCGGGCGGCGCCAGGGGGCCGCCACGACCGGAGCGCCTCCGCCACGTCCGCCACGCGGATCCGGTCCGGGTGGAGCGCCAGCTCCCGCCGCGAGCACGCGGCTCGCAGCACAAGCTTGCGGGCCTGACGGGCATCGAGGCCGTGCTGGGCGCAGCCGGCGGCCAGCGCCGCCAGGGCGTCGCCGTCGTTGGCCGCCTCCGAGCTGAGCTCGCCGAGCGTGTCGGCGAGGATCACGCGCATCGCCTCGGGACCCGGCGTGTCGATCTCCTCCACGAGGTCCGCTCGCGACATGAACGCCGCGTCGACGCCGGCCCGATAGTTGGTCGTGGCCACGAACGTGACGTTGGGCCAGTCCCGCGCCACCCGGTCCACGCCAGACAGCACGGCGTCGGTCGCGCGGTGGACGTCCACCGGGTTCGTCTCCAGCGACGCCCGGCTCCGGCTGACGGCGAGCGCCTCCACCTCGTCGAGCAGGACGACCACGGGGTGGCCGCGGCTCGCGAGGTCGGGCAGCGTCCGTTCGAACAGGCGGGCGACCGAGCGCTGGCTCTCGCCCAGGAGCTGGCTCGGGAACACGTGGGGGTCGATGTCGACGAACAGCAGCGGCCCGTCGTCGAGGGTCCGCGCCGCCTGGTCGGCGACGCCCGCGGCGAGCGTCGTCTTGCCGGTGCCGGGAGGACCGGACAGCACGATCAGGCCGTGGATGGGCAGGCCGATGGGGCTCACCCGCGAGCGGTGCCGGAGCGAGAACAGGACGTAGTCCAGCAGCCGGTCCTTCTGCGCATCGGGCAGCACGATGCGGTCCCACCGGTCCCGCCACGTCTCGTCCGGCAGCTCGGTCAGGCTGGCCAGTCCCTCGACACCGGGCGGCACCGTCAGGGCGGGCATCGGCTCAGGCCTCCGGTCGTCCGTCGAGGTGATCCGGCCACACGACGCCGGTCAGGTCCGGCGCGTCGAGCGTCGGCAGCTCCTCGAACAGGTTCATGGGATCCAGGAGGATCCGCATCATGTCGTACAAGGCGTCGAAGTTGTGGACGCGGACGAGCCGGGCGGTGCGCTCGCGGTTGTCGTTGAAGTGCTGGTGCCACTGCCAGTGGTCCACGACGATGAGGTCGCCGGCTTCCCACGGATGACTGACGCCGTCGATCTCGCTGTGCCCGTTGCCGGAGATCACGTACAGCCACGCCTCGCCGCCGTGGCGGTGGCGGGACTGGTACAGGCCCGGGGCCAGTTCGTGCATGACTGCTGACAGCCCGGCCGTGTGGTAGCCGATCGACGAGTCGACCATGAACAGGCTGCGCGCCCCGCGCTTGGTGACGAGCCCGCGGACGTCCTCGAAGCGGGTGATGAGCCGGGCGCTCTCGGTGCCCTCCCACTGCCGCGCCAGGCGCTGCGTCCGGCGCGCATACGGGTCGTCGCCCGTCAGGCCGGCCACCTGGCGGGGGCGGCGGGGCAGCTGCGCGACCGGCGTGTCGCCACCCTCCTCGAGCAGCGCGACACCGAACTGCTCCAGCATCGGCTGGACGCTCCAAGTGTGGAACGCGGCGGGCCGCTCGCCCTGGTTCCCGTGGCGGTGCCACGCCCAGCTCGGCAGGTGCAGGGTGTCCCACGGCTTCCAGTCGATGCGCTGGCCGTCGATCTCGGTCCAGCCCGACCCCGACTCGATGAACATGATCGCGTCCCACGAGTGGCGGTGGATCGTCGTGGTCACGCCCGGGTCGAGCTCGTGGAGCGTGGCGTCGAGGTTCTTGGTCGGTCGGTCGCCGTCCCAGCCCGCGTAGACGCCCCGACGGGTGCGGCGGGCCGGCGACTCCACCAGCCGCACGTCGCTGCGCTTGATGACCGTCTTGTGGTAGCCACGCCACTGCTCGAGCAGCGACTCGCGACGCTTCTTCTGGATCTCGTAGTGCGTAACCTGGGTGGAGGTCGTGGTCTTCACCGGTTCGTCCCCTGTTCCGTGACTGGTGACGCGGGCTGGACCTAGGCGCCGACGGGCGCCGGCTCGCTGACCCGCGGCAACACCTCGCGGGCCAGGGTCTCGATCTGCTCCAGCCAGTCCGGAAAGCGCATCCGGAAGTCGAACACCAGGAGGTCGCAGCCGATCTCCTGATAGCGCTGGATCCCGCGCACGATGTCGTCGGGCGAGCCCGCCAGGATGGAGCCGTCCAGCTCCTCGATCCGGGTGAACTCGCCGCTCTCGGGCTTGAGCCAGAAGCGCTGCGCGTTGGCGTTCTTGATCAGCCCGGGCACGTTCATCCGCGCGGTGGCGGCCTGGAATGAGGTGTCGATGCTGGTGACCGGAACGGCACCGGTCATGATCCGCGGCTTGCCCTGCTCCGCGGCCATCTCGCGGATCTTGGTGACCCGCGTCTCGTAGGTCGGGAAGGTGATGCGGCCGGGCAGCCAGCCGTCGCAGAAGTCGACCGCCAGGCGGGCCGAGGCCGGCGTGGCGCCGCCCCACCACAGCGGCACGGGATGCAGCGGCTGTGGCTTGAGATCGACGTCCGCGAAGTCGTACAGCTCGCTGTGCCACTCGATGGTCTCGCCGGTCCACAGCCGCCGCGCGATGAGCGCCTGCTCCTTCATCAAATCGGGCCGCTTGAGGTCGCCCTGGCCGATCACGTCGAACTCGTGCTGGAAGTTGCCGGCCCCGATCCCGAGATCAAACCGGCGACGGGTCAGCCACGACATCGAGGCCACGCTGTAGGCCATGTTGATCGGGTGGCGGAACGGGATGATCGTCGCGGCGCCGAGGCCGATCCGCTCGGTGACGCCGGCGAGGTAGGTCAGGGCGACGAACGGCTCGATGAACGTCCGGTCCGTTCCCTCCATCCCATGCGGGTGGAACACCAGGTGGTCGCGGACCCACAGCGAGTCGAAGCCGAGGCGATCGGCGAGGCGGGCCCCGTCGATCAGCAGGTCCTGGTCGGCCTCGACCCCGAAGTGCGGGACGAGCAACCCGAATCGCGTGGCCATGGAACGTCTCCCTTCGTTGGCGGTTGTCACGCGGGACGCGCCTGACGACCCCACCCGGGCTCGCCAACGACCGCGCCGTCGAGGTACACCTCGCGACCCCGCACCAGCGTCGTTTCGACGGCACCCTGGAGGCGCCGCCCCGCATACGGGGTCCAGCCGATCTTGCTCAAGACATCCTCGTCCCGGACCTCGAAGGTCCTCCCCAGGTCGACGATGGCAATGTCTGCGTGGGCGCCCGCCTCCAGCCGGCCCTTGTCGGCCAGTCCGAAGATCCGCGCCGGGGCCGCGGCGATCACGTCCACCACGCGCTCCAGGTCGATCAGGCCGCGGGCGGCCGCGTCGAGCAGAAGGGGGACGTAGACCTGGGTCGACGGGGTGCCCGTGTGGGCCTTCCAGCCGTCTGTCCAGCCGGGCTCCTTCTCCTCGCGGGTGTGGGGGCCGTGATCCGTGGACACGATGTCGATCGTCCCGTCGCGGAGCGCCGCCCACAGCGGCTCGACGTTCTGCTCCGGCACCCAATAGGACAGCGCGTACGAGCCGAGCCGCTCGACGGTCGCCCAGTCGTTGCCCAGGAACACCGCCCACGGGTTGAGCTCGGCCGACACCGCCTGGCCGGCGGCCTTGGCCGCCCGCAGCAGCTCGACGACGCCCGCGGTCTGGGTGTGGAGCAGGTGGAGGCGGGTTCCGGCCGCCTTCTGGAGCCGGAGCAGCAGCGCAACGGCGGTGTCCCAGATGATCCCGTCATGGGCGGCATACGCCCTGGCGTACGCTCGCGCGTCGCGCTCGCCGCGCGCCCAGAAGCCCGCCTCGATGTGGGCCATCAGGGCCTGGTCGTGGGGATGGACCATCAGCGGCAGGCCGGTCGGGCGGACCGTCTCGAAGATCTCGAGCAGCTTGCCGTGGTCGTGGACCCCGATGCCCGGCATGTGCGGGTAGGAGCGGCCGGTGTCGACGACCATGAACACCTTGAACGCGGCGATGCCACGCGACGCGAGGCCGGGAATCTCGGACGGGATCGTCCCGGCCGCGTTGACGTTCCAGTCCACGATGGCCTTGCGCCGGTACAGGTCCAGCATCGCGTCCAGGTTCTCGACGGTGTTGGGCGGCGGTGAGACGTTGGGCATCGCGAACGACGTCGTGACCCCGCCCGCGGCACAGGCGCGGGTCACGCTCACGATGTCCTCCTTGTGGGTGAACCCGGGCTCGCGGTGGTGGGAGTGGACGTCGATCGCGCCGGGCAGCACGTGCCGCCCGGTGGCGTCGATGACCCGTGTCGCCTCGAGCGGCGTCCCAGGCTCCACGATGGCGGCGATCCGCTCGCCGTCGATCGCGAGGTCGGCTCGGCGCCGGCCCTGCGGCGTGACGATCGTGCCGCCCCGGATGACGAGGTCGTGCCGGGCCATCAGTCCCCTCCTTGCGTCGGCGGCCGGCTGAGGTACCGGATGTCCGCCTCGGCCCCCGCCTCGTGGACATGGACCTCGCCGGACACGAGGTGGCGCCGGAACCACTCGACGATGAGCGGATTCACGACATCCCGGTACTGGGCGTACGCCGCGTAGTGCGTGGTGCCGGTCTGGACGACGAGCCGCTTCGGCCCGCCCGCCCGGCGGTACAGCGCGTAGGCATGATCCTCGGGCGTCGTCGCATCGTTCTCGACGGCGATGAGCATCAGCGCGCGGGGCGAGATCCGGTCGACGACGTCGACGGGCCGGTAGGCGAAGATGGCTTCCGCGCTGGCGAGCTGGACCAGCGCCGGGATCCTCCCGTCCACGTCGCTCTTGACCGTGGTGGTCCGGCGCTCGGGGGTCGGGACCATGATCCCCTCACGCGGCGAGACCATCGCCGCCTCCCCCGTGGTCACCCGGCGGAGGCGGTCCTCGCGGAGCGCGGCGAGCAGCTCCAGCCACTCCGACTCGCGACGCATCCGGTGGAGCCAGTCGCGCCCGTCGGCGATCGGCACCTGGCTGACCACCGCCTTGGCGCGCTCGTCGAGGCCGGCGACCATCACCGCGTTGCCGCCACCGGTGCCGCCCGACCCGAACACGCCCAGCCGATCGCTGTCAATCTCGGGCCGGGACTCCAGGTACGTGAGCGCGCTGCGCCAGTCGGCGACCTGGTCCATCGGGTCGAGGTACGTCGCGTCGCCCTCGGAGTCGCCGAATCCGCGGTAGTCGAAGACCAGGACCGCGATCCCGGCCGCGAGCAGGCCCTCGTGGTAGGGCTCGTACAAGCGGGCATCGCGCAGCCCCAGCCAGCCGGGACCTTGGGCGACGGCCGGGACGGGGCCGGACGAGCCTGCGCCGTCGGGCAGCTTGAGCGTGCCCGCGAGCGCCGCGCCGCGACTGTGGAACCGGACCTCGATGGCCATCAGGCCTCACTCATGGCGTGAAGTGCCCGCGCGGTCCACGGATCGACCGGAACCTCATCGAACACGGAGTGCGGGAGAATGTATCCAAAAGACAAGGCTTTGTCCACGTTAGCCTACCCCGCCGCTCGCGTGCCGTACACCCATCGGGCGGGGTCGCGTGCGTAGTCGGCGTAGTCGCCCGGCACGGTCACGCCGGGGATCTCGGGCACCCAGTCGTCGTGGAGCAGCTGGTCGGGATCGCCGTACGTCGCGGCGAGGTCCCGCACTTCGGGGTCGTCGTAGGCGGACAGGCGGCCGCGCTCGATGACGGGTACGTCGCCGGTCGGCGTCTGGACGACGAGCGTCGCCGACATCAGGTGGACATGGAGGTGGCCGTACAGGAGGTGTCGCTCGCCCGCCCAGACCTCCTCCGACGATCGCCAGCGCGTGCCGATCCCGCAGTGGATGATGCCCGCCCGCCGCCGCTCCCACTCGAAGCCGCCCGACGACAGGGCAGCGATGTTGGACGGCCGCACGATCTTGGGATTGGTCCCGATCGCGATCTCCCAGATCCAGAACAGGCCCGGTCGCGGGAAGCTCGGGTAACGGGTGTCCTTCGACTCGTCCTCGAGTTCGCGCCATGCCCCGCCGTACGCCCCACCGCCCCGGATCGCGGTCATCCGCGCCCCCTCGATGTCGACCTCGATCCGGGGGAACGGGCGGCTGAAGTGGTTCAGGGTGCCGGCGATGACCCCGGCGGTGTCGTCATCGGGCTCGATGGGCGTCGGCGGATGGGCCATGAGGTGGCCCCACTTGGGCGACAGGCCGTAGTCGTGCCGCGTCCCGTCCCGGAACGGGGCGTCCAGGATCGTCAGGGCGAGCGACGTCCCCTCGGGGTCCGTGAGCAGCAGTCGCGCCCCCGGGTGGTCAGTGATCCGCGCCCAGGTGCGCTGGTTGATCAGCCGGTGGAGGTCGCGCGGGAACAGGTTCGGGGCCGCGGCGAGGTGGTCCTTGACCACCCACGGGAAGCCCTCGTACCGGTGCTCCACCTTGGGGATCGCGCCACCCTTGCCGTGGATCAGCAGGTCATAGCCGCGGGTCCGGGCGAGGTCCTCGATCCACGGCGTGCCCTCCCAGCGGCGCGGCTCCTCGACCCACGGCCGGCGACGCATCGCGACCCGGATCTCGTCGAGGTCCTCGAACTCGCGGTCGCCCTCGACCTGCGCCACTACCACGTCCACCCGCGCGCCCATCTCGCGGAGCGCGCGTGCGACGGCATGGGTCAGGTCCGGATCGGTCTGGCTGTCGACGCCGATCAGGACGCGGTCGCCGGGCTTCGTCGCGCCGTAGCCGATGAACCCCGCCGCGGTCCGCCGGACCTCGTCCTGGCGCGCCACCCGGCGGGCGACCTCGAACAACTCGTCGAGGGCGACAACCCGGGCGACGCCGCCGGCTGGGCCGGGCTCGCCAGGTGCGGCGGTCTCGGGGCTCGAGGATCCACACATCGTTCCACCTCGCGTCTTGGGGCAGCAATGCGACCGCCCCCGGAGCGGGCTCCGGGGGCGGTCGGACTGGAGGAGCTGGCTACTCGGTGGGAATGTCGTGGGCCTCGTAGAAGCCCGAGTCCATCAGGCCCTGGAGGATGCTGCGGTCGAACGCGTCCGTGACGGGCACGTCGGCCATTGCCGGGTTGACGGTCGCGAGGACCTGCTTCGGGTTCTCGAACGCGTCGTCGGTCCAGGTCATCGGCCGGTTGCCGATCCCCTGGAACTCGAGGATCAGCGCCTTCGCGTTCTCCACCGTGTCCTGGGTGAACTCGGCGTAGTACTCGGCCGCCTTGTCGGGGTCGGTCCACATCATGTTCTGGGCCTCGAGCACCGAGGCCGCGACGACGGTCGCCGTGTTCGGATTGGCGGCCAGCCACTCCTCGGTGACGCCCATGCCAGAGCGGCCCCAGGGGAGGGCGGCCTCCTTGAGGTTGACCAGGAAGTTGAAGCCGAGGCCGGCCATCTCCTCGTGCTTTGCGGCATCGACGGGAGCCGCCGCACACGAGCCGCCCTGGAGGGCCGCGATGCGGGCACTCTGGCCGCCGACCTCGGTGATCACGACGTCGTCGGGCGTGAGATCGAGGGCCTTGAGCGCCAGGATGACCGCGCCGTGCGAGGTGCCGCCGAACGTGGACACGGCGACGCACTTGCCGCGCAGGTCGTCGGCCGTCTTGACATCGGCCGTCGACACGAGCTCGTCGGTCAGGATCACGGCGTTGACGGCCAGGCCCTTGACCGGCGCGTCCGTCGTCTGCGAGGTGATGAACGAGGACGTGCCGCCGAACCCGATGTCCAGCTGGCCGGCCTGCAGCGCCTGCATGACCTTGCCGTCACCCTCGAACACGGTCGTCTCGACGGTCAGCCCGTTCTTCTCGTAGATGCCGGCCATCTTCGCCAGCTGGGCCGCGAACTGGCTGGTCTCGGTGACGCTGAGGCCGATCTTGAGGTCGGTCTTCTCCGGGGTCGGCAGCGCCCCGGGGTCCGCGCTCTCGGCAGGCGGGGCGCTGTCGGCAGGTGCCGCCGTCGCGGGCGCGGTCGTCGCGCCCGGGCCACTGCTGCAGGCGGCGAACAACGACGCCGAGACGAGCAGCGCGAGCACTCGGGAATGCTTCGCCATTGCCTTCCTCCTCCACTCGACGCCATGATCGGAACGCTCCGAACGCGTCGGAGACGAGAATGTAGTCGAAGTGTTTGACATTGTCTACATTCTGGCGACAAACTGCGCCATTCGGCACTCGGTCCGTGGCGCCACTCGCATGTCCTGCAAGGAGAACCGATCCGTGCCTCCCGCGCGCCCGCACCGCCACCTCGCCTGGGCGGGCCCATGGGCCGCACCGGCGTCTCGCGTGCCGGGACCCGACCGTTGAGCGTCGCCATCGGTAGCCGCCCCCTGCCGGGACGGGGACGCGGCCTGACCGATCGCCTCCGGGACCACGAGCGGGCACTCTACGGCGTGGCCGGGATCGTCGTGTTCCTCGGGCTGTGGGAGTTCGGCAGCCGTGCGGCGATCATCGACCGCGCGTTCTTCGGACGGCCGACCGGGATCATCGAGGCCGGCATCATCGAGGTCCAGACCAAGCGGTTCTGGAGCGACCTGTATGCGAGCGTGTCCGAGTTCGGGCTCGGGTACCTGATGGCGGTCGTCACGGGCATCCCGCTGGGGCTGGCCGCCGGGCGGTTCGAGCGCCTCCAGTACGCCCTGGACCCGTGGCTCAACTTCTTCAACTCGCTGCCCCGGATCGCGCTGCTGCCGGTGCTCGTGATCATGTTCGGCGTGTTCGGGCCTGCGTCCAAGATCGCGGTCGTATTCCTGGGCGCGTTCTTCTCGATCGTTATCCCTACCACGCAGGGCGTCCGGACTACCGACCGCCGGTTCATCGACGTCGCGCACAGCTTCGGAGCATCGGAGCGGCGGCTGTTCTGGTCGGTCGTGATCCCGTCGACCGTGCCGTTCATCATCACCGGCTTGCGGCTGGGCATCGCGAGGGCGCTGATCGGCGTCGTCACCGCCGAGCTGTACACGCAGACCGAGGGCATCGGCGTCCTCATCCGCCGGGCAACGGAGCTGCGACAGGGCGACCGCGCGCTGTTCGGCGTCCTGCTGTTCACGATCTCGGGGATCCTCGCGGTCGAGGCGATCCGGCAGCTGGAGTCGCGCGTCCAGCGATGGCGCCCAGCCACATCGCTCGAGCGGAGGTAACGGATGGAGCAAGGTCTCGCACTCCAGGCGCGGGACGTCCGGATGGAGTACGTCGACCAGTCCACGGGCGACCGGCTGCTGGCGGTGGACCGCATCGACCTGGACATCCGCGAGGGGGAGTTCGTGAGCATCGTCGGCCCGTCCGGCTGCGGCAAGTCGACGTTCCTCAAGATCGTCAACGGCCTGTTTCCGGCCACCGACGGCAGGATCGAGATCTCGTCGCCGCCCCAGGGCGTAGCGCACGCGATGGTGTTCCAGGACTCGTCGCTGTTCCCGTGGTACACGATCATCGACAACGTCGGCTACGGCCTGGTCTGCTCGGGCGTGGCGCGCAAGGAGGCCCGCCGGCGGGCGCAGCCGTTCATCGACCTGGTCAGCCTGAGCGGGTTCGAGGAGAAGTTCCCCTACCAGCTGTCCGGCGGCATGCAGCAGCGTGCCAACCTGGCCCGAGCGCTCACCGTGGACCCCGAGATCCTGCTCATGGACGAGCCGTTTGCCGCGCTCGATGCCCAGACGCGCGAGCTCATGCAGGCGGAGCTGCTGCGCATCTGGAGCGAGGCCCACAAGACCGTCCTGTTCATCACCCACCAGATCGACGAGGCGATCTACCTCTCGGATCGGGTGGTGGTGATGAGCGCCCGGCCGGGCCGGATCCTGGCCGACATCCCGATCGACCTCGCGCGCCCGCGCGAGCTGGAGATCAAGCGCAGCCCCCGATTCATCGAGTACGCGGACCAGATCTGGGGGCTGATCTCCAAGCAGCTCAAGCCCCACCTGCACGAAGTCGATCACTCGAAGGGCAGGGCCCACGCGTGACCGTCGGCTCGCACAGCGTGGCCAGGCCGCGGACGCCCCATCCCGACGGGCGGCGGCTGCACCTGCCTTCGATCAGCCCGCGGCTCACGTACGGCCTGCTCGGGTTCGTGATCATCCTGCCCCTCTGGGAGCTGGTGGTCCAGCTGGGCCTGGTCAAGAAGGTCACGCTGAGCGCGCCCAGCCTGATCATGGGCACGGCCATCAACGACCTCCTCGTCACCCGCGAGCTGTGGCCGCACCTGTTCCAGAGCTCGCAGCAGTTCGTGCTCGGCCTCGGCCTCGCATTGCTCACCGGCGTGCCGCTCGGGCTGGCGCTGGGGATGTTCCGGCGGCTCAACTACTTCCTGGACCCCTGGCTGTCGGCGATCTACGCCACCCCGACGATCGCCCTCGTGCCGTTGATCGTCCTCGTCCTCGGCCTGGGTCTCGAGTCCAAGATCTTCATCGTCTGGCTGGAAGCGATCTTCGTGGTCGTCGTCAGCACGATGGCCGGCGTCCGCGCCGCCGAGGCCCGCTACCTGGACCTCGCGAGGAGCTTCCGGGCGTCCCGCTGGCTGACGTTCCGGTCGGTCATCGTGCCCAGCAGCTTTCCCTACATCCTGACCGCGCTCCGGCTGGGGACCACCCGCGCCCTGGTGGGCGTCGTCGTGGCCGAGTTCTTCGCGGCCAACAAGGGGATCGGCTTCTGGATCAACTTCAGCGGCACGACGCTGCGCACGGACCGCGTGTACCTCGGCGTGATCATCCTGGGCCTGCTGGGGATGGCCATGGGCGAGGGCGTGCGGCGGATCGAGAAGCGCTACGAGAAGTGGCGGCCGTCCATCAACTGATGCCCGGCGCCCACGCTCAGTGGTTGCGGCGCCGGTCCGCGCGCTCCCGGGCCTCGGCTTCCTTGATGTAGCGGCGGATGAGCAGGGCCACCCGGCGGTAGTGGCCCGCCAGGTGAGCCACGGCGCGGTCGGCATCGCCCACGCGCACCGCCTCGAAGAAGTGCTCGTGGATCGAGCTCGAGTGCGTGATCGTCGCCCAGCGCAGGACGCGCGCGACCTCCTGGCGCAACCGCATGATCTGGCCGACGAGACGGGGCCGCCCGGTGACCGAGTACAGGCGGAAGTAGAACCGCTCGCGCGTGGCGAGCTGCTCGTCGGGCGTCTTGGCGTCCTGCATCGCCTGGAACATGACCTCGAGCTCCTCGAGGTCGATGTCGGTCAGGTTGGGCAAGGCGAGCCGGACCGCCTCGCCCTCGAGCAGGATGCGCAGGTCGTAGACCTCCTCCACATCGTCGGCGTCGAGCGCTGTCACGGTGAAGCCGCGATGGGGCTGCGAGGTGACCAGGCCCTCGTACTCGAGCGCGCGGAGCGCCTCGCGGACGGGGATCCGGCTGGTGCCGAACACCTCGGCCAGCTCCTCCTGGCGCAGCCGGGCGTTGGGCTGGAGCACGCCGGACAGGATTGCCTTGCGGACGGACGCCAGCACGAGCTCCTGCGCGGTAGGGTTCTCGGCGCGCTCCGCCTCGATGATCGCCGCCAGCTTCTGGTTGGTCTCGTCGCGCGAGGTCTGGTCCCCGTCCAAGGTCCTCATCCTCCTGCACCGTCCGGGCCGTGCACCATGCTGCCATCGAGCATGGTCGCATGGACGGAGACCGCGCGAAGGTCCGGGTGCTCGACGAACGGATCGCCGTCGAGGACGATCAGGTCCGCTCGGGCGCCGACCCCGATCCTGCCCAGGCTCACATCGCCCGCGATGTCGGCGGGAGTGGTCGTGAACGAGCGCCAGGCCCGGGCCACGTCGATGACCTCGGGGTTGGCCGTCGCGCGACCGTCGCGGTCCCGGGTGACCGCAAGCCGGATCGCGTTGAGGGGATCAAACGGGGCGCACGGGTAATCGCTGTTGAATTGGAGCGGGAGGCCGATCGACGCGCCGGTCCGGAGGGGCATGATCCGCTCGATGCGGGCCGGGTCGAAGGCGGCCGCCCATTCGCGCCGGTAGGCGTCCAGGAACGCCGGCTGGACCGACCAGGCCAGGCCCAGCCGGTGCATCCGGCGGAGGCGCTCGGGGTCCATGTCCAGGTATCCGTGCTCCAGCCGGTGGGGTCCCCGGACCGCCGGCCCGGCGCGCTCGAACGCGTCCAGCGCCCGGTCCACGGCCCGAGGCCCGACGGCATGGACGGCGACCTGGAGGCCCTGGGCGTTGGCCCTGGCCACGAGGTCGTCCAGCACCGCGGCGTCGATCCGGAACAGGCCGCGATTGGCCGGCTCGTTGCGGTACGGCTCCTCCACGGCGGCGTTGCGGAAGATGCAGAAGCCGTCGATGCTGATCTTCACGCCCAGGACCCGCATCCAGTCGTCGCCCAGGCCCCCCCGGATCCCGAGGCCCACGAGCCAGTCCAGCGACAGCGGCGTCTCGTGGACCCGGTAGAACAGCCGGACACGGACGCCGAGCTCGCCGTCGGCGCGCAGTGCGGCATGGTCGTCGGCCTCCTCGGGCACGCGGATCATCTCGTGGATGGTGGTGATCCCCACGGCGTGCAGCTCGCGGTAGCCGTCCCGGAGCGCCGCCCGGCGCTCGGCCGCCGTGGGGACGGGCACGACCGAGTCCGCGCGCGACTGGTCCAGCCGCAGCTTCGCCGTCTCGTGGAGCACGCCGGTCGGCTCGCCGGCCCCGTCGCGCTCGATCCGGCCGCCCGGAGGCTCGGGGGTGTCGCGGTCGATGCCCGCGGCGGCCAGGGCCGCGGAGTTGGCGGCGACGACGTGCTTGCCGATGCCCCGCAGGACGACCGGGTTGCCGGGCGCGGCCCGGTCGAGCTCGTGGCGGTCGGGCAGGCGCCCCTCGGCCAGCCGGCTGGCCGATAGCGAGTCGCCCTGGATCCAGGTCCCGGCCGGGACGGCCCCGGATCGCTCGCGGACGTGGGCCACGATGTCCTCGATGCCGGCGGGCGCGAGGGCGTCGAAGTCAAGGAAGCAGCGGCGCAGGACGGCGCCCCGGTGGAAGTGGGTGTGACTGTCGATGAAGGCAGGGGTCACGACCCGCCCCCCGACGTCGTGGACCCGGGTCGACGGTCCCACGTCCTCGCGCAGCTCCGCCCATGGACCGAGGGCGGCGATGGCACCAGAGCGGATCGCGATGGCGTCGCCACGAAGGGGCGTGCCGGCCGACTGGTGGACGCGTGCCCCTCGGACCACCGCATCGAACAGGTGTCGTGACGATGGTCCCACGGCTAGAATGTATGCATCCTGTCCAAGATTGTCCAGCACCAAGGGCACTCGTGAATCCAGTCGTCCCTCCCCCGATCGAGCCCGACGGGGCCGGAAGGTCCCGGCAGCTGGGGCCCTTCCGACACCGGCCCTTCGCCGTCTACTGGGCCGGCGGCCTGGTGTCCAACATGGGCTCGTGGCTCCAGACGGTCGCCGGGTCGATCTTCGTCTACCAGCTCACCGGGTCGGCGCTGGCGGTCGGGCTCCTGAACTTCGCCGGCTTCCTCCCGATCTTCCTGTTCTCGATCGCGGGTGGGGTGGTGTCGGACCGCTACGACCGCCGTCGAGTCGTGGTCGCGACGCACGTGCTGTCCGGAATCCTGGCGGCCCTGCTCGCGGTGGTGACGTTCGCAGGCCTCGCGACCGAGGCCCACCTGATCGTCGTGTTCTTCGCCCTCAACACGACCTACGCGATCGCCAAGCCCTCCATCATCGCGATCCTGCCCGGGCTGGTGCCCCGCGACGAGGTCACGGACGCCGTCGGCCTGAACACCCTGCAGTTCATCCTGGGCCAGGTCAGCGGGCCGCTGATCGCGGCGCTGGTCATGGCCACGGCTGGGGCCGGCTGGGCGTTCCTCGTCAACGCCCTGACCTACCTCGGCCCGATCCTGAGCATGCTCTACCTCCAGCGGCGCGGGCTCGGGGCGCGCGTGGATGCGCCGACGCGCACCGGCGAGCCGGCGCGTCCGACCGGGGTGGGAACGTTCGTCCGGAGCCAGCCGTGGGTGCTCGCGCTGTTGGTCGGGGTCGTCACGGTGAGCGCGCCCATGGAGGTGATCCGCACGCTGTCCCCGGCGATCGCGGTCGAGGGTCTCGGCCAGCCCGAGAGCGCCGCGGGCCTCGTGGTCGCCGCGCAGAGCCTCGGGTCGGCGCTCGCGCTGGTGGTGTTCGTGCCGCTCCGGCGGCGCGGCTGGTCGCGGCGCATGGGCGCCTTGGGTCTGCTGCTCCAGGCGCTCGGGCTGATCGGGACGGCGATGGCGCCCACCCTGCCCGTGGCGCTGGGCGCGGTGGGCCTCGTGGGCTTCGGGTTCTCGCTGTGCTTCCCGGTGCTCACCGGCACGCTCCAGCTGGAGGTCCCCGACGGCCTCCGGGGACGGATCATGGCGTTCCACCAGACCGCCCACCTGGGCAACCGCCCGATCACGGCCCTGTTGGTGGGGACCCTGGCCACGATCGCGGGCGCTCAGGGCGCCGTCGCCGCCGCCGCCGTGCTCGCGCCGATCGGGCTGATGGCGACCCGCCGCGCCTGGCGGCTGCTCGCCGCCCGGCCGGCCGAGCCGAGGCTCGCGGTCGCCGCCACCGAGACGGCGGGCGGCTAGGACCCGAGGCGGCGCATGCGTGGAGCGCGGCGGGGACGGGTGCCCCGGCCGCCGGTGACCAGCACCGACGCCTGGACCATGCCCTACTCCTCTGGGCGGCCGAGCAGGTGATCCGGCCACACGACCCCCTCGAGGTCGGGGGCGTCGAGGACCGGCGGCTCCTCCATCAGGTCCAGCGGGTCCAGCAGGACCCGCATCATGCTGTACAGCGCATCGACGTTGTGGACCCGGATCAGGCGCGCGGTCGTCGTCGGGTCGGTGTTGACGTGCTGGTGCCACACCCAGTGGTCGACGACGATCAGGTCGCCCGTGTGCCACTCGTGGGGCTCGTCGTCAACGGTCGTGAGGCCATTGCCCTTGACCACGTAGAGGAAGGCGTCGCCGCCATGCCGATGGCGCGCCTGGTGCCGGCCGGGCGCCAGCTCGTGCATCACGATCGACAGCCCCTGCGTCCGGTAGCCGAGCGTGCTGTCGACCAGGAACAGGCTCCGAGCGCCACGCTTCGAGACCACGCCCCGGACGTCCTCGAACCTGGTGAGCAGGCGGGTGTCGGCCGAGCCGATCGGCTGGTGGCGCAGCCGCTGGAGGCGCCGGGCGTACGGGTGGTCCCCGGTCACCTCCGGCGCCGGCCGGGGCGTCGGCGGCAGCTCGGCGACGGGCGTGTCGCCGCCGTCCTCGATCTGGGCGGCGCCGAGCCACTCCAGCATGGGCTCCACGCTCCAGGTCAGGAACGTGGCCGGGCGGTCGCCGTCGTTCCCGTGGCGATGCCAGGACCAGGCGGGCAGGTAGAACGAGTCCCACGGCCGCCACTCCAGGCGTCGCCCGTCCACCTCGGTCCAGCCCCGGCCCGATTCGACGAAGCCCACCGCATCCCAGGAGTGGCGGTGGATGGTGGTGCTCGTGCCGGGGGCGATCTCGTGCACGGTGGCGTCGAGGTTCATCGATGGCCGGTCGCCGTCGCGGCCGACGTAGACGCCGCGGCGGGCGCGGCGGATGGGGTCGTCGACCATGGTCACGTCGGAGCGACCCACGATCGTCCGGTGATAGCCGCGCCACTCGTCGAGCAGGGCCTTCCGGCGCGACTTCTGGATGTCGTAGTGACTGGCGCTCGTGGTCGTGATGCTGCGCATGGGTGCTCCTCGAGTTCGTGCTGGGCAAGGCGGTCGAACAGGGCTCCTGGTGCCGCTGTCAGTGGAGGCGCACGTTGACCGACCGGGTCCGGGTGAACGAGAGGATCTCCTCGAGGCCGTGCTCGGAACCGACGCCCGAGTCGCGCCAGCCGCCGAACGGGATGGCCGGGTAGCGGGTCTCGACATCGTTGACCCACACGTAGCCCGCCTCCAGCCGGTCGACGACGCGGAAGGCGCGGTCGAGGTCCCGCGTCCAGACCGCGGCCGTGAGCCCGTAGTCGCCGGCGTTCGCGATCGCCAGCGCCTCGGCCTCGTCACGAAAGGTGAGCGCCGCGAGCACGGGCCCAAAGACCTCCGCGAGCGCGAGCTCGGAGCCGGGGGCCACGCGATCGACGACGGTGGGCTGCAGGAACGCTCCCCGCGCGAGGGCCGGATCGGGCGGCACGGTCCCGCCGGCGATCACGCGCGCCCCGGCCGCCACGGCCCGCTCGACGGTCTGCAGGCAGCGGTCCCGGGCTTCCCGCGTGATCAGCGATCCCATCTCGGTCGCGGGGTCGGCGGGCAGCCCGATCCGGATGCCGGCGGCGAGGGCGGCGACCCGGTCGAGGACCGCCCGGGCCATCGACTCGTGGATGACCAGCCGGCTCGTCGAGCCGCAGCTCTGGCCTTGGACCCGCGTGAAGTTCATGCCCCGCACGATCGCCGCGGCGGCCGCTTCCGGATCGACGTCGTCGAACACCACGATGGGGTTCTTGCCGCCCAGCTCGAACGAGAGCGTCTTGACCCGGCCGCTGGCCGCGGCAGCCTGCTGGATCCGGAGCGCCGTAGCGGTGCTCCCGGTGAACGAGATCCGGAGCACGTCCCGGTGGTCGACCAGCGCCGCCCCCGTGGCGGGGCCACCCACGACGACGTTGACGACCCCGTCGGGCAGCAGGCCCGCCGTGAGCTCTCCGATCGCCAGCGGCGACAGCGGGGCGAGCTCGGACGGCTTGAGGACGACGGTGTTGCCGGCCACCAGCGCCGGGCCGAGGCGGGCGCACGCGAACATTGCCGGATGGTTGAACGTGATCATCCGGCCCACCACGCCCCACGGCTCGCGCCGTGTGTAGTGGAGGCCGGGCAGCGGGAAGACCTCGCCCGTGACCTGGAGCGCCAGCCCGGCCGCGTCCGACAGGGTCCGGACGCCCTTGGCGACGTCGGACCGCATGGCCGTGATCGGGTTGCCGGTGTCGAGCGAATCGAGGGCCGCCAGCCCGTCCGCCTCGGCGGCGATCCGCCTCGCGAGCTCCCCCACCAGCGCGGCTCGATCGCGGGCCGGGGTCGCGCGCCAGATGGGCGCGGCCGCGCCGGCGGCGGCGACGGCACGACCCACGCCGTCCCTGCCTGCCTCGGCGATGCGCGCGATCCGGCGCCCCGTCGCGGGGTCGTGGATCTCGATCGTCGCCTCCTCGCCCGGTGCCTCGAGGGCGCCGCCGATCCACGACCCGAAGGCCGGCGCCCCGGCGGCGGTGGTCGCGAGCACCCGCTCGATGATCATGCCGGTGACACTCCTCCGGGGTTCGTCGAGCGACGACGCGACGATGCGCCACCACGGATTGTATCCAGAGCGGCGCTTGATTGCATACAATCACCTTGGTCGTGGGCACACCCAGCGCACGCTCACGGAGGTTCGTGATGGGAGTCGAGGTCACCGTGGACGCGGACCTGTGCATCGGGTCGGGCGACTGCATCCGGCTGGTGCCCGGTGCGTTCCGGATGGACGACGATCGCGGCGTGTCGATCGTCCTCGACGCGGCCTCGGTCGAGCCCGGCTTGCTGGTCCTTGCGGCTCGCGGCTGTCCCACGCAGGCGATTCGCGTGACGCGCGATGGCGAGGTGCTCCATGCCTCGAACTAGGCGATCGATCCGGCAGGCGACGGGGCGGAACCCATGGGCGAGCTGCTGACCCGGTTCCCGGCCACCGTCGTCCTGGACCGCTACGAGGAGATCCGCGAGGCGCTGTTCAACCCGGACCTGTCGCGCACCTTCGATTCGCGCTCGTACGCGGAGGGCAACATCCGCGACGGGGTGGTATCCATCAGCCATGGCCAGGTGCACCGCGCGCGGCGGCGGATCGAGAACACGCAGTTCCGGCCCGACGTCCTGCGGCTGTACGAACGAGACCTGTTCCCGGCCGTGCTCGACCAGCTCCTGGACGAGCTCATCGACGCCCCCTCGATCGACCTGTTCCCCGTTGCCGAGCTGCTGTCGGTGGTGCTGGCGGCGCGCCGGGCGGGCATCGACGTCGATGAGCACGACCTCGGCCAGTTGCGCGAGCTGGTGCACTACGTGGACGTGTTCTCGCAGGGGAGCGCGATCCTCGACGCGCGCGACCCGGAGGCCGTGCGGCGGCTGGTGGTCGAGGCGTACGGGGCGTTCGAGCGGGACTGGGTCACGCCGTCCCGGGAGCGACGCGAGGCGCTGCTCGCCCGACGCCGGAACGGCAACGGCGGCGGCGAGGAGCTGCCCCACGACATCTTGACGGTGCTCCTCGAGCACCGCGCGGATCCGCAGCTGGAGCTCGGGGACGAGGGCCGTCTGGTCCGAGAGGTGGCGACGTACCTCCAGGGCGGCACGCACACCAGCGCACAGACACTGGTCAATGCGCTGGACATCATGTTCGCCCACCCGGCTTCGTCTGACCTCGTCCGGCGCTGCGCCGACGACCTCCTGTTCTCGCAGCGGGCCGTGCACGAGACGCTCCGGCTGCGGCCCACGACCCCCCGGATCCGTCGGCGCGCGGTCGCGGACACGACGGTGGCCGGTCGGGCCATCCCCCGCGACGGCCTGGTCATCCTGGACGCAATGGCCGGCAACCGTGACCCCGAGCTGTTCGGGCCGAGCCCGGACGAGTTCGATCCGGACCGGGCGATCGATCCGAGCGTGGCCCGCTGGGGCCTGTCCTTCGGCGCCGGTGCCCACCAGTGCCCGGGGCGCTCGGTCGGGGGCGGGTTTCCGGTGCCGCCCGACGGGGCGGTGGGCGACGAGCACGTCTACGGGCTCGTCGCCGTGGAGCTGCAGGAGGTCTGCCGGCGCGGCGTCGGGCCGGATCCCGCCGGGACGCCCGAGCGGGACACCCGGACGGAGCGGTTCACGCGCTGGGCCCACTACCCCGTCCGGTTCGAGCGCTGGTGGCAGCCGGGCTGAGGCGGCGTCCTGTCGCACAACCGGCCGCGGCTACGGGATCGAGACGGACGTCTCGCGGTGCTCGACCTTGAAGTACCCGGGCCACAGCTGCTCGTAGAAGTACCGGATCCCGTACTCGATGCGCAGCGTCCGGGTCAGCCCGTCGGACGGGTTGAAGTGCTCGTGGCGCGTCATCCGGGGCGGGATCTGGACGGCGTCACCCGCCTCCCAGTCGTAGCGCCGGCCGTCGATCTCCGAGTAGCCCACCCCCTCGAGGACGTACAGCACGGCCTCGGTGTGGGTGTGGCAGTGGCTCGAGGTGTGGGGCACCTCCTCGAAGATCTGGGTCATGGCGGCCGTGATGGCCGTGAACCCGTTGCGGTGCTCGCTCCGGCTCTCACCCCCGCCCATGAGGTTGTACACGGCGCCATGGCGATGAGGATGGTCGCTCTTGATGAGGCGCACGGGCGCCGTGGGTGCGGCGTCATGGCGGTCGTGACCGTGTGACCCATGCCCCGAGCCATCGCCCCCGCCGGCGCCCGCGCCCGAGGCAGGCCGCCGCCGGTCGGCCTCGTTCGGGGCGTCCTCGAGGTGCAGCGCGATCCGCCGGCCGAGCGGGTCGAGCTGGCCGTCCTCCGCGGGGAGCGCGGCCTCGAACCCCGGCCCGTTCACGCCCTTGCCGGCCAGCTGCTCGAGGCGCCCGAGCCGGACGAACAGGTCGAGGTCCATGGTCGAGGCCGAGACGTACTCGACCTCGCCTTCGCCCGTGTTGAACAGCTGGTGGTCGTCCAGGAACGGGACGTGGATCGTCGTGCCGTCGTGGAACTCGTAGCGCCTGCCGGCCACCACGATGAACCCTTGGCCACGCACGACGTGGATTGCCTCCTCGCCGTGCCGGTGACGGCCGGTGTGGTGACCGGCAGGGATCACCACCTTGCACAGGTTGGTGCCGTTGGTGGGGAAGCCGACCTGCTCCCCGATCAGCATCGCCACCCGGTGCTCGTTGGGCGTCTCGATCCAGGCGAGATCGCGGCCGCGGGCGAGGATCGGCGACCGCTCGACCGCCGCCGCGTTGTCCGCGCTGGCAGCCAGCCACCGTGCGTAGAAGTCCGGGTCCCCGGGTCCCCGGCCATCGGTCATCGTCATCCTCCAGACGGGTCGGGTGGCGCCTACTCCTCGCCGGCCGGGCTGTCGGGGTGGCGCTCGATCTGGTGCAGGCCCAGCTGCTTGATCGTGAACGTGTCCTGGATCGCGAGGTAGCGGGCCGTGTCCGTGTCGGAGTCGTTGAAGTGCTGGTGCCACGCCCACAGCGGGATGCCGATGAGGTCGCCTTCCTCCCAGTCCACCCGCTGCTCCTCCTCGCCGTCGTGATGCATCACGGTGTGGCCCTTGCCCCTGACGATGTACAGGACGGCCTCGGTCGTGTGGCGGTGCTTGACGGACGCGTGGCCGGGGGGCAGCTCCGAGAGGTGGGGCTGGAGCCGGATGGCGCCCGAGAGCCGGTAGAACCGCGCCTTGGTCCCCCGATACTCGCGGGCGACGAGCTCTGTCGTCCTGAGGTCCTTGACGATCGTCGCCTCGACGGGTGGGTGCTTCTTGTTCCACTGCTCCCGCTGGGTCATCTCCGTGATCGCCGTGCCGCTCAGCGGCTGATCCTCGCGGGCGATGAGCTTGTTGGCGTCGGACACGGGGATCCTCCTCGGGCGCAGACTGTCGGACCGTGACGGTGTAAGCGGTGGACAGATCAAGGGAGACAATACCAGAGATTTTGTAGCCATGATCGTCGCGGCTTGGTAGGATGGCGGCGCCCGGATCGCCAGGTCGCCAGTCACGATTGAGGTCGTCCATGATCCCGCGCTTCTCGCTCGTCCGCGCGCAGGCCTTCCCGGAGGCCTTCGAGGCGTTCGCGGCGAGCGATGGTGATGCCGCCTGGATCGCCGGTGGCACGGAGCTGCTGCAGGTCATGAAGATGGGCTTCGCCCAGTTCGGCACCCTGGTCGACATCAAGCGGATCCCCGACCTCTCGGGCATCGAGGTGCGTCCCGACGGCCGCCTCCGGATCGGCGCCGGCACGACCCATCGCGCGATCGAGCGGTCACCCGTCGTGCGCCGGGCGCTGCCGGCTCTCGCCGACCTCGAGGCCGGCCTCGCCAACGTCCGCGTCCGCAACACGGGCACGATCGGCGGCAACCTCGCGTTCGCGGAGCCGCACTCCGACCCGGCCACGTTCCTGCTGGCCTGCGGGGCGACGGTGGAGCTCGCCGGGCCCTCGGGCCGGCGCGAGCTGGCCGTCGGCGAGTTCGTCCAGGGACCACTGCTGACCGCCCGCGAGCCCGACGAGATCGTGGTCGCGATCCACGTGCCAGCGGCCGACCCGGGCACGGGCCGCGGATACCGGAAGGCCAAGTTCTTCGAGCGGCCGGCGGCATCCGTGGGGGTGTCGCTGACGGTCCGCGACGGCGCCATCGCCGAGGCCGTGGTGACCGTGGGCTCGATGACCGATGTGCCCACCGTCGTCCATGCCGCCGCCGCCGCGCTCGCCGGGGCGCCGGCCGAGGCGGACGCGCTGGCCGGGCCGGTCCGGGCCGCCGCCGAGGCGTTCGGGTCGCTGGACATCGGCGCCGATCACAACGGGTCGGCGGACTACAAGCGCCATCTCGCCGGCGGGCTGCTCGAGCGGGCGGTCCGGGGCGCGCTGTCGGAGGCCATCGCCGATGCGTGACAGCCTGGAGCTGCACCTCACTGTCAACGGCCGGCCCGCGTCGCTGCGGATCGAGCCGCGGGAGACCCTCGCGGAGGTCCTGCGTGAGCGCCTGGCCCTGACCGGGACCAAGGTGTCCTGCGACGCCCAGGTGTGCGGCGCCTGCACCGTCCTGGTGGACGGGCTCGCGGTCAGCGCCTGCACCTTCCTCGCCGCCGACGCGGATGGACGCGCCGTGCGCACGGTCGAGGGTCTCGGCGAGGATGGGCGGCTGAGCCCGCTCCAGCAGGCGTTCATCGATCACGCGGCGTTCCAGTGCGGGTTCTGCACGTCCGGCATGCTGATGGCCGCCACGGCGCTCCTCGAGGAGGAGCCCCAGCCGACCCGGCAGGCAGTGATCGATGGCCTCGAGGGCAACCTGTGCAGGTGCACCGGCTACGCGCAGATCATCGACGCCGTGCTGTCGGTGGCGTCCGCGACCGCCGGGGAGCCCGCCCGATGAGACGCGTCGCGACACGCCCCACGCCGCCGTCGCCGATCGGCGAGTCGGTCCCCCGCCGGGACGGGATCGCCAAGGTCACTGGCGCCGGCCGCTACACGGGCGACCTCGGGATGCCCGGGCTCGCCCACGCCAGGATCCTGCGCAGCCCGTATCCGCACGCGCGCATCCGTTCGATCGACGCCGCGGCTGCCCGAAGCCACCCGGGCGTGATCGCCGTGGTGACCTCGGACGACCTGCCCGACGTCAACCTGGTCTACGGCCACTCGGTCGCCGACCATCCCCTGATCGCGCGGGACAAGGTCAGGTTCGCCGGGGAGCCGGTCGTGGGCATCGTCGCCGAGGACGCCGTGACAGCGGACGAGGCGCTCCGGCTGGTCGACGTGGACTACGAGCCGCTTCCCTGGTCCACCACGGCCCGGGACTCGCTTGCCGACGACGCCCCGGTCCTCCACGAGCAGCCGGGCGAGCAGCGCAGCCACCGCGGGTTCGAGGAGGACATCGAGCGGACCAATCCCAACGTCTGCTCGCACTCGCGCCAGGCCTGGGGCGACATCGAGCAGGCGTTCGCGCACGCGGACCTCGTGGTGGAGGGCGAGTACCACTACCCCCGCTCGTACGCCTACGCGATGGAGCCCTACAACGCGATCGCCCGGTGGGCCGAGGACGGCCTGACCGTGTGGACCTCCGGCCAGCACCCGTACATGGTCCGCGAAGACCTCGCCCACTGCTTCGGGCTCGCGCTGGCGTCGGTCCGCGTGATCGTGCCCTACGTCGGCGGCGGCTACGGCAGCAAGTCATACACCAAGATCGAGCCGCTGACCGCGGCGCTGGCCCTGCGCGCGGGACGGCCGGTGCGACTCACGCTGTCCATCGAGGAATCGATCCTGACCACCCGCGGCGACGCCGCGACCGTCCGGATCCGGAGCGCCTTCGACCGAGACGGGCACATCCTGGGCCGCCGGGCGACGATCCTGCTCGACACCGGCGCCTACGCGGAGAACTCGCCGCTCGTGGGGCGCAAGGCGGCCAACCGTCTGGGCGGGCCATACCGGATCCCGGCCCTCGACGTGACCTGCTCCACGGTCTACACGAACACCGCGCCGGCAAGCTCCTTCCGGGGGTTCGGTGCGCCCCAGGTGACCCTCGCCGGCGAGTCGCAGCTGGACGAGGCGGCGGATCGGCTGGGCCTCGACCCGCTGGAGATCCGGCGCCGCAACGTCCTGGCGCCGGGGGAGCGGCCGTGGCCTCGTGCCCGGGGGATCGACGCCGACCTGCGCGCGGACCTCGACCTCGCGGCCGAGGAGCTCGGCTGGGACACGCCGCTGCCCGCGGGCCGCGGCCGCGCCATCTGCCTCTCCGCGTCGGACGCGGGCTCGGAGCCGATGACGACGTCGCTCGTGCGCGTCCATGCCGACGGGTCGGTCACGGTCACCTGCGGCAGCACCGAGATCGGCCAGGGATCGTCCACCGTGCTGGCCCAGATCGCGGCTGGGGAGATGGGCGTCGACCTCGGTCGCGTCCACCTGCTCCAGAGCGATACCGCGGCGGTGAGCTACGATCGCTCGACGGGCGCCAGCCGGACGACGACGCTGATGGGGCTCGCGATCCAGGGTGCGGCCAAGGACGCGCGGACGCAACTCCTCGCCTGGGCCGAGGAGTCGCTCGCCCTCGATGGGCCGACCCCCGTGGAGGAGCGCGGCGGCGTCCGCATCGGCACCGCCTTCCACGACTGGGGTGCGATCGTCCGGGCGTGGTTCGGCGGGCACGCCGGCGAGTGCGTCGGGCGCGGCTACATCCGCCGCCACGGGGCGACCCGGGAGATGCCGCCGTTCTGGGAGATCGGCTGCGTCGGGGTGGAGGTGTCGGTCGACGAGTCGACCGGCGAGATCCGCGTGGAGAAGCTGGTCACGGTGGGCGACGTCGGCTGCGCGATCAACCCCCAGCTCGTGGAGGGTCAGGACATCGGCGCCGCGATGATGGGGCTCGGGATGGCGACCCGGGAGGAGCTGATCTACGAGGACGGCAACCTGGTCAACGGCAACCTGTTCGACTACCGCGTGCCGCGCACGACGGACCTGCCGGAGCTCCGGACGGTGGTCGCCGAGCGTGGCGACGGCGTTGGTGCTTATGGCGCCAAGGGTGGCGGCGAGGGGTCGCTCAATCCCGTGGCGGCGGCCATCGCGAACGCCGTGTGGCGGGCCGCCGACGTCCGGCTGCGCGAGGCACCGTTCACACCCGAGCGGGTCTGGAGGGCGATCCAGGAGCGTGACGCGGCCAACTCCAGGGGAGCAGCAGGCGTTCGCGAGGAGCCCACATGATCGTCCGTGACCTGATGACCGCCGACGTCGTTGTCGTCCATCCGGAGACGCCGCTCAAGGAGGTCGCTCGCTCGCTGGTCGAGCACCGGATCAGCGGCGTCCCGGTCGTCGACGACGAGGGCCGCCTCCTGGGCGTGCTGTCCGAGGCCGACTTCCTGGTCAAGGAGGCATCCGGGGGCGAGCGACACCGCCGCCGCTCCCCCCTCCGGTGGCTGCTGGGCGACCGGGAGGCCGAGATGGAGCGCCACCGGATCACGGCCATCACCGCCGGCGAGGCGATGACGAGCCCTGCGGAGTCGATCGCCCCGGACCGGGCGCTGAGCGAGGCCGCCAGGACAATGACCGACCGCAGGTTCAACCGCCTGCCGGTCGTCGAGGACGGGCGCCTGGTCGGCATCATCACCCGGGCTGACATCGTCCGCGCCTACGCCCGGACCGATGATGACCTGTTCGTGGCGGCCCAGGATGCCGTGCGCGGCGTCGACGGCCTGCGGGTGGTGTCGGTGGCGGACGGGATCGTCACGATCGCGGGGACTGTGAGCCACGAGGCCGTCGCGGCGGCCGTCCGCGACGTGGTCACCGGCATCGACGGCGTGGTGGGCATCGACGACGGCGGTGTCGCGTGGCTGGCCGAGACCGAGGCGGCGCCGGTGCGCGGCTGGAGCGGCGACGAGCCGGGCATGGGACCGGGCTCGCGCAGCTCCTGATCCCGGGCGCCCCGGCTGCGACGCTCCTCAGGCGAAGCGGTACGTCGCCTCGCGCCCCGCGCACGGGTTGCCCCGGCCGAAGCGGATCTCGCCCGCGGTCACGTCGGCGAGGCACCAGAACACCGTGACCGAGCTCTCGGTGCCGTCGTCGTGGCGGCAGATGGACGGCGACGTGGCGTGGTCCGAGAGCGCGCCGAGGAGCGCGTCCGGGGTGAGGGATCCCGGGGCCGGACCCTCCCCCGCCGGCCCGTCCAGCAGCTCCAGCGCCCGGCCCAACCGCACCGCGGACCGCCGCGCGTAGGCCGGGTCGCCCTCGTAGCGGCGCATCCCCTCGCACGCGTAGTGATTGGTGTGGGCGAGGGTGCCGCCCGCAGTGGGGCGGGTCAGCTCGGCGTCCGTCGCGGATCCCTCGACGTTCACGACGCCTCCGTCGCGGTGCGCGAACACCGTGTTGTACGAGGACGCGCGGTCCGGCCGGAGCGCCATCGCGACCGCCTCGTCCAGCGTCCGGGCGGTGAGCTGCTCGCGGACCATCAGCAGCCGCGGCACGCCCACCCGCTCGTCGTTGGGGCTGAGCTCGTTGCCGGTCAGCGACAGCCCGGCCGCGTTCCAGCCCACGCTGATCCAGGGCCCGATCCCGATCGAGAGCACGACCGGCTCGCCCGGCACCCGCCACTCGATCGCCACCACCGACGCCTCGGACGACGGCAACAGGTCGTTGTTGTGGGCGACCCACACGTGCCCGTCGGCGGTGGCCGGCGGCCCGGCGACGAGATCCGAGCACCGCCCGTCCACCGGTGCGCCCGCCGTGGCCTGCGACGGGCGCACGCTCCAGATCTCCTCGATCGAGGCCGCGAACAGCGCCAGCGGCTCCACGCCGGCCGCCTCGGCGGCCCCGTCGATCTCGTCCACCAGCCAGGGCGTGGCCCGGAGGGTCGCGTCCCGGTACCGCGCGGCCAGCGCGAGCTGCTCGGCCCGCGACCGGCCCGGCGGCAGCGACGCGTCGAACGCCACCGCCTCGCGGACCACGTCGGCCGTCGCCTCCCCCACCTGCCGCCCGACGTCGCGATGCGACCCCGCCACGACGAGGAACGGGATGCCCCCGGGCGTCCCCGTCATCGGCCGGCCCTAGCGCCCCGCCCGGTTGCGCGGCGCGCGCGGCATCCGGCGCTCGCCGCGGACCAGGAAGTGCTCGAACCAGTCACGGACCTGGACCAGGTTCTCGGCTCGCCGGAATGGCGCCCCGGATCGCGTGAGCTCGTGGCTCTCGTCGGGCACGCGCATGAAGCGGACGGGGCGCTTGAGCGAGCGCAGCACGGTGAACAGCGCCTCGGCCTGGCCGACGGTCGTGCGCAGGTCGCGCTCGGCGTGCTGGATGAGCAGCGGCGTCCGCACGTTGGGCGCCAGCGACAGCGGGGAGATCGAGTCGAAGTAGGCGGGGTCCGCCCATGGGTCACGCCCGAACTCGATCCGCGCCCACTCGCCGCCCGAGATGTCGCCGGTCAGGAACAGCGTCCGCATGTCCACGACCGAGCGGCAGGTGACGGCGGCCTTGAACCGGTCCGTCCGGCCGACGATCCAGTTCGTCAGGTAGCCGCCGTACGAGCCGCCGGTCACGCCCAGGCGATCGGGGTCCGCGAGGCCGTCGGCGATCGCCTGGTCCACGCCGGCGACGACGTCGGCCATCGGGCCGTCGCCCCAGTCGCCGAGATTGGCCCGGTTGAATGCCTCACCGTAGCCCTCGGACCCGCGCGGGTTGGGGGCCAGCACCGAGATCCCGGCCCCGGCCAGGACCTGCCACTCGAGGAACGGCGCCCAGCCGTACAGCGTGTGCGGGCCTCCGTGGATCTCGAGCACCAGCGGCCGCCGCCCCTCCCCGGCCGGCAGCAGCCAGCCCTGGATCTCGGCACCGCCGCTGCGCCAGCGGCGCTCCACCGGCTCGACGAGCGCGAGCTCGCCCGCCAGCTCGTCGTTGAGATGGCTGAGCACCCGCGGACCGGTCGCACGCGCCGTCGCATGCGCCTTCGACCGCCCCGTCACGGCCACGTCGTACGCGACCAGCTCCGGGAACGCGGCGCCCGCCGAGCGCACGGCCACGACGACGTCCGCGCCGTCCACGGCGGCGGCATCCCAGCCGGACAGGTAGTGGCGGTCCTCGGTCAGTCGCTCCGGCGCCCGGCCGCCGTCGACCGCCACCCGCCACAGCTCGAAGCTGCCGTCCACGGGCGCCGTGAACAGCACGTGCTCGCCATCCGCGGCGGGAACGAGGCGGGTGCCCTCGCCGATCGTCACGTCGCTGTTCATCGCCGCGTCCGGCTTGAGCTCGCTGGCGGCCAGTAGGTCCGTGCCGCCGCCCTTCGCCGCGTCCGAGCCGTCCGCGGCGAACCGCCAGATCCCGGTCCGGTAGCCCACCCGCGGGTAGCGGTCGCCGGTCGCCAGGATCGCGGACCCGTCCGCGAGCCAGACCGGGTTGAAGAACACCGCGTCGTCGCCACCGGCGATGGTGGTGACCTTGCCCGTGTCGACGTCGACCACGAACACCATGGACCGGAAGTCGATGTCCGGGTGCCGCCGCCGATTGGCCGTGAACGCGATCCGGGTGCCGTCCGGCGACCACGCCGGGCCCTCCTCGGCCGTGGGTCCCACGACCAGCGGCCGCGCATCGCCGGTCGCGACGTCCACCAGCCACAGGTGGGTCATGTGGTCGTCGACGAAGCCGACCCCGTTGTACATGTAGGCAAGCCGGTCGATGTACCGGTAGTCGGAGACCGGGGTCTCGCCGGGCTTGGGCTTGGGCGGCCGGCCGCGGCGGCGGGCCTCCGCCTCGCGCGTGGCCCCCACCGAGCACGTCAGCACGGCCAGGGTCGCGCCGTCCGGCGACCAGGCGAACGACTCCACGCCCCGGGGCAGGTCCGTCAGCCGGCGCGCCTCGCCGCCGTCGAGCGGGAGCAGATGGACCTGGACGCCGTCCTCGCGCTCCTTGGCGTCCCTGGGGTAGGCGGGCTCGTCCTCGACGTGCAGGCGCCGGTCCGAGAGGAAGGCGAGCGTCCGGCCGTCGGGCGAGAAGCGGGCATGGTGATCCGACCGGGCGCCCAGGGTCAGCTGCCGGGCGCCGCCCGAGCCGTCCATCGGCACGGCCCAGATCGAGGTGCGATAGCCGTCGTTGGCGGGCGCCGAGACCTTGACCGTGTAGGCGGCGAGGCGACCGTCGGGGGACAGCCGGGGCTCGAACGGGACGCGCAGGCGGTACAGGTCGTCGGGGCGTGCGGGTCGGGGCACGGGGTCCTCCGGGCGGCAGTCGAGTGGCGGCGAGCGGGGACCGGCGCGCCGCGGGCCAGTGGACGGAGTCTATCCCCGGCGAGGGGCTACCATCGACCCGCGATGGCCGAGCAGCTCTCCCTCCGGCTCGAGCCGGCGCTCCCGCGCCCGGGCGACGTGGCGCCCATGTGGCCGACGCCGCGCGCCGACGCCTTCGACTCGCCCGACTTCCTGTTCGAGCCCACCTGGGGCGGCCACCGCGCGCTGGCACTCGTGGGGCCGTCGGAGGCGCCGGGCGGCGGCGAGGTCCGGATCGTGGACCCGGCCGGCCACGAGCTGGTCCACCGGCTGCCCGAGCTCGCCGGGCTGGCGGTGCGGGTCGCGGCGCGGTCCGCCGTGCTCGACGGCGAGCTGGTCGTGGTGGACGCGCGTGGTCGCGCGGACGACGACGCCCTCCGCGAGCGGCTCAACGGGCGGCCCGGGCGGGCGGTCGCCTACCTCGTGTTCGACCTGCTCCACCTCGACGGGCGCTGGCTGCTCAACGTGCCGCTCGAGAAGCGCCGCGAGCAGCTGCGGAAGGTGCTCCGGCCGGGCGACGAGGTCGTGATGGTGCCGGCGATCGGGGGCGAGGGTCGGGCGCTCCATGCGGCGGTGTCCGCGCAGGGGATCGCGGGGGTGCTCGCGCGGCGGCGGACCAGCCCGTACCTGCCGGGGGTGCGGAGCCGGTTGTGGCGGTCGATCGCGGCGGGGCCCGCGGAGGAGGAGGCCGCGGCGCCGGCCCTGGCAGCCGAGGAGGCGGCCACGGGCACGGCCCCGGTCCTCGCGCTGTTCCGCCGTCTCCCGTTCGACGAGGATCCCGGACCGGGGCAATGACACCCCGGCCCGAAGCAGCGAGACGCAGCGGGGGGTGAGCACGTGAGCGACCACGCCGAGATCCGCGCGATCGTCGAGCGACGACGGCCTGAGCTCGCTGCGCTGCTGGACCACGTTCTCGGTGGACCTGCCACGGACGAGGAGATCGAGGAGAGATCGTCGCGTCGAAACCCTGATCGACGCAGTCAATCGGCGCCGGCCGGGTTCCTGACCCATCCGCGAACCGACCGCTCCCGCAGGTCAACGGCTACGGACCAGCGAAGGGGTTCTCTACACGTACGCCGTCGTAGTCGGTCCCCGTGTCGAGATCCTCGGAGAGGACCACAGTGCAGCCCAGCGCCCGGCTGGCCTCGATGATCGCGGCGTCCCAGTACGAGATGCCGAAGCGCCGGCGGGTCGCCAGGGCCGCGACCATCACATCGACCGTCGTCTCCTGAACCGGGAACCGGCGCCACGCCTCGATGAGCCCGACGGCCTGCTCGTGCGTGATCACATCCTCGCGGCTTGCCCGCGTGGCCTGGACGTAGAACTCCTGGATCACCTGGACCGACAGCCCGGCGTCGCCCGTCGAGAGGATCGCGTTCGCGCGCTTCGCCTTGTCCGCCTCCTCAGGGTCCCGAGAGATCGCGTACAGCAGGACGTTCGTGTCAACGAAGCGCACGGTCGTGGACCTCGTCACGGCCCAGTCGATCCGCGGCGCGGAACCGCCGGATCCCGCGCTGGATCCTCCGCTGCTGGGCCTCGAGCCGCGCGAACTCGGCGCCATCCCGCGAGAGCGAGCGCAGGTACTCCGTCACGATCGCGCTCACCGAGCTGCCGAGCTCGGCGGCTCGGACTCGGGCCGCCCGATAGACATCGTCGGGTACCGACACGGTGATGTTTCGCATGCGACTACGCTACCACAGGATCACAGGAACCGTGACGCACAGTCTCACAGATCTGGTGACTGCTGTCCGCGGCATTCGCGCCCCACCCCGTGCCTAGCCGCGGATCGCGCGGACGAACGTGCCCAGCGTGGGCGGCTGGCCGTAGAGCAGCACGCCGGCGCGGTAGACGCGGATCGCGAGCCATGTCACCAGCGGCACGGTGACCAGCAGCAGCCCGATCGAGAGCGCCAGCTCCCACGCCTCCACGCGCCCGATCGACAGCCGCGACAGCATCACGAACGGGCTCCAGATGGGCACGTACGAGGCGATCCGGATGAACGACGACGAGCCGCCGGACAGCGCGAGCACCGCCGGCAGGTAGCCGGCGATCGCGGGGATCGACAGCGGCAGCGCCACGATCTGGAGGTCCTCGGCCCGGCTCAGCAGCGAGCCCGCCCCCGCGTACAGCGCCGCGTAGAGCGAGAAGCCGAGCACGAAGTAGACGAGGAACGCGGCCACGAGACCCGGCGACAGCCCGGCCAGGGACGTCCCGGCGCCCGGGTCCTCGCCCAGCAGCGCGTCGCCGATCTCCCCCGACAGCAGCAGCGACAGCAGCGCCGGCGCGAGCACCAGCGACACCTGCGTGAGCCCGGCCAGGCCGATGCCCAGGATCTTGCCCACCACCAGCTGCTCCGCGGTGGCCGCCGAGATCAGCAGCTCCATGACCCGGGTCGCCTTCTCCGCCACGACGCCGGCCGCGACCCACAGCCCGTAGAACACGAGGGTCAGGAACGAGAGCACGACGAACACGATGCCCACGATCCGCCGGCTCGCGTACTCGGCGGTGTCGATGGTCGCGCCACCCCCGCCGCCCGGCCCGCCGTCGACCGCGCCCGCATCGACGACCGCGAACCCCGGGGGCACGAACGGCCGGTCGGTGGGTGGCTGGGTGGCCGTCCAGTCCAGGATCCCCACCGCGAATGCCCCGATCTGGAGCAGCTGCGCGCGATCCTGGGTCAGTGCGCCGACGCTGATCACCTGGAAGTCGAGGCCGCCGTCGGCCTTGCGTGCGATGAGCACCGCACCGGCCAGGCCGCCCTCGCGGACCTCGGTGGAGGCCGTACCCACGTCGGGGCGCGCCTCGAACACGAACCGCTTCGTGGCCGGGGCGCCACTCTCGAGCTGGGCGTTGAGGAACCCGTCCAGCACCTCGATCGCGCGCCCGCCGAGCTCGTCGTCCGGCGCCACGACCCCGATCCGGGTCACGGTGACCTGGTCCACGAACCGGACCGCCAGCGGGATCAGCGCGATGACGACCGCGAGGCCGGCCAGCAGCAGGGTCGAGAACACGAACGCCCGCGAGCGGACGCGCTCGGCGTACTCCCGCCTCGCGACCAAGGTGATGTTGCCGAAGCCTCCGTCACCGTCCACGCGGCCGACGGGCGCGCGTCCGCCGGGGTCGCCGTCGAGCGGGTCGCGCCCGGGCCCGGGGTCGGTGGTCATGCGGCGTCCACCGCGGCGGTTCCGCCGTCGGGCGCCGTCCCGTCTTCGGCTTCGTCGGCCCCGGCGGCCTCCGGCGGCGCGAGATGGCCCACCTCCTCGACCGGGTGGCCCACGCGATCGATGAACACCTGCTCGAGGCTGGGATCCGCGACCTCGAAGTGGAGCACCCTCGCGCCCGCCGCCACTGCCGCCCCGAGGACCGCCTCGGGCTCCACGCCCGGGTCCAGCTCCACGGACGAGCGGTCCATGCCCGCCTGGATGATCCGCGTCCCCGGCACCGTCGACAGCCACGCGAGCCGGTGGTCGTCGGCGACCGAGATCCGCACCATCCGGCGGCCGGTGGACCGCTTCACGTCGCGCAGCCGGCCGCCGACCACCATCCGCCCCCGGTCCACGATCGCCACGGACTCGCACAGGGCCTCGGCGACCTCCATCTGGTGGGTGGAGAACACGACCGTCCGGCCGCGGTCGCGGAGCTCGAGGAACGCCTCGCGCAGGAGCATCACGTTGACCGGGTCGAGGCCGGTGAACGGCTCGTCGAGGAGCAGGACCGGCGGATCGTGGAGGACGGCGGCGATGAACTGGACCTTCTGCTGGTTGCCCTTGGACAGCTGCTCGGCCTTGCGCGTCGCGAGGTCCTCCGCGCGGAACCGGCGCAGCCAGGACATGGCCTCGCGGCGCGCGCGATCGGCGGGCACCCCGTGGAGGCCGCCGAAGAACGCCAGCTGCTCGATCACCCGCATCCGGGGGTACAGGCCGCGCTCCTCGGGCAGGTAGCCCCAGGTCGCCCGCGGCAGGCGGTGGCTCTCGGTGCCCCGCCAGGTCACCCGGCCGGCGTCGGGGTCCAACACCCCGAGCGCGATCCGCATCGTCGTCGTCTTGCCCGCACCGTTGGCGCCCAGGAAGCCGAACACCTGCCCCGGCGCGACCTCGAACGCGAGGTCGTCGAGTGCGACGACAGACCCGAACCGCTTGTACAGGTGATCGACGACGAGGGTCATGCGTGCCCGAGCATGGTCGTGTGCGTGCTCATCCGCAGGCGAGCATAGCGGCCCCGCCCGGATCGGCCATTCGGGGAAGGTCCTCCCTCCCCCATCGGTGATGGTCCGGGTGCCGCGCCGCCGGGGTACGATCGAGGGGTGCAGGACGACAGCCAGACCACGCCCCTGCGGATCGACGCGGACCGCGGCGCCGGCACCCTCCGCCTGGAGTGGGCCGACGGGCACGAGACCATCTTCGACGCCGTGACGCTCCGCTGGCTGTGCCCCTGCGCGTACTGCCGCGGAGAGGCCGGCCAGCCGGGCTGGCTGGACACCAACCCCACGCTGACCGCGGAGCAGACGCGGCTGGTGGACCTTGCGCTCGTCGGCAACTACGCGATCCAGGCCACGTGGGGCGACGGCCACCACACGGGCTACCACACGTTCAGGCTGTTGCGCGACCATTGCCCGTGCCTCGTGTGCGCCCGCGAGCGCCACGCGCACGAGGCCGAACACGGAGGGCTCCGATGATCATCGCCACCACGCCGTACGTCGCCGGGCACCGGGTCACCGAGACCAAGGGCCAGGTGTTCGGGCTCGTCGTCCGCAGCCGGGGGCTGGGCGGCAACCTCATGGCCGGCCTGCGGTCGATCGCGGGCGGCGAGATCCACGAGTACACGAGCCTGCTCGAGGACACCCGCCGCCAGGCCATCGACCGGATGGTCCAGAACGCGGCCCTCGTGGGCGGGAACGCCGTGATCTCGATGCGCTTCGACTCGTCGGAGCTGGCCGGCACCATGTCCGAGATCGTGGCCTACGGCACGGCCGTCGTCGTCGAGCCGGACGCCGGGGCTGCCCAGCCGCATGAATGACGGCGCCGGGGTCATGATCGCCCGGGGGCTGATCGCGGGCCTGGGGGTCCTGATGATGCTGGGCGGGATCGGCGTGGCCGCGGCCACCGGCAGCGGCGGCGACCTGTTCAGCGCCCTGTTCCTGTTCGTGCCCGGCGTGGCCCTGGTCGCGGCGGCGTTCCTCGAGCGCCTCCGCTACCGCTCGCTGGCCGCCGAGGCCAGCGGCGACGCCCACGGTCCCGGCGGCGGCGAGCAGGCGCCGCCGGAGCCCCGCTTCCGCCCCACCGACGAGCGTTTCGTGGACCCCACGACCCGCGTCCCGATGCGGGTCTACGTCGACCCGGCCACGGGCGAGCGGCGGTACGTTCCGGAGGGGTAGCCGGGGAAAGGGGCTCGACGCTCGCGTGCTATCCTCGGCGGCCCGAAGGGTTCGGGTGACGTGGCGGACGTCACGCCACCGCGTCCCGCGCCGCACCCGCCGGGCAGGAACGCGTTGAGCCCGCTGCACGCCGCGTGAGGACCATGACCGCCGTTCGACCCGCACCCGGACCGCGAGCCGCCACCCGCGGCCGCCGACGGGCCGCGCGGGACCAGCGGGGCCCGGTCCTCAACCGCGAGCTGTCCTGGATCGAGTTCAACGCCCGCGTCCTCCACGAGGCCCGCGACGCGCGCAACCCCCTCCTCGAGCGGGTGAAGTTCCTCGCCATCTTCGCCTCCAACCTGGACGAGTTCTTCCAGGTCCGCGTGTCCGGCCTCCGGCGCCAGCGCCAGTCCGGCGCCCAGCACGTGTCCTCGGACGGGATGACGCCGGCCCGCCAGCTGGACGAGATCCGGGCCCGCGTCAACGAGCTGGTGGCGGACCACTCCGCGATCTGGGCCGAGATCCGCGAGCGGCTGGCCGCCGAGGGCGTGGAGATCGTGGACTACGCCGAGGTCCCCGAGCACCACGAGACGCTCCGCCGCCGGTTCCACGACGAGATCTTCCCGGTGCTCACGCCGCTCGCGGTGGACCCAGGGCACCCGTTCCCGTACATCAGCACGCTGTCGCTCTCGATCGCCGTGGGCCTCCGGGACCCGGAGACCGGCGAGACGCGCTTCGCGCGGGTCAAGATCCCGCCCATCCTGCCCCGCCTGTTCGAGGTCGAGCGCGACCGGTTCGTGCTCCTGGACCAGGTGATCGAGGCGAACCTCGACGAGCTGTTCCGGGGCATGGAGATCCTCGACACCCACCTGTTCCGGGTGACCCGCGACGCCGACATCGCGATCGAGGAGGACGAGGCGGACGACCTGCTGCTCGCGATGGAGGAGGAGGTCCGCCGCCGGCGGTTCGGGGAGGCGGTGCGGCTCGAGGTCGAGCGCTCGATGCCCGAGGTCACCCGCCGGATCCTGATCAAGGGCGTGGGCATCCGCGACGACGACGCCTACGAGGTCGCCGGGATGATGGACCTCACGGCCCTGTGGCAGCTGGTGGACCTCGACCGGCCGGACCTCAAGTCCCCGGTCCACGTGCCGGTCGTGCCCCAGCGCCTGCTGCCGCCGGACGAGGACGAGCCGGTGGACGTGTTCGCCGTGATGCGGGCCGGCGACCTGCTGCTCCACCACCCGTACGAGTCGTTCACGGCCTCGGTGGAGCGGTTCGTGTCGCAGGCGGCCGACGATCCCGAGGTCCTGACGATCAAGCAGACCCTGTACCGGACGTCCGGCGACTCGCCGATCATCCGCGCCCTCATCCGGGCCGCGGAGCGGGGCAAGCAGGTCGTCGTGCTGGTCGAGATCAAGGCCCGCTTCGACGAGGAGGCGAACATCGTCTGGGCGCGCAAGCTGGAACAGGCGGGCGCCCACGTCGTGTATGGACTGGTTGGCCTCAAGACGCACTCCAAGGTGCTGCTGGTCGTCCGGCGCGAGGGCAACGGCCTCCGCCGGTACGTCCACATCGGGACCGGCAACTACAACTCCAAGACCGCGCGGCTGTACGTGGACCTGGGCATCCTGTCGGTCCGCGAGGAGCTCGGCGCGGACGTCACGGACCTGTTCAACGTCCTCACCGGCCTGTCGCGTCAGAGCGTGTTCCGCCGGCTGCTGGTGGCACCGATGACGCTCCGGTCGCGGTTCCTGGAGCTGGTCGAGCGCGAGACCGCCAACGCCCGGGCCGGCCAGCCCGCGCGGATCGTGCTCAAGGTCAACTCGCTCGTGGACACGCAGGTGGTCGAGGCGCTGTACGAGGCCTCGCGAGCGGGCGTGGAGATCGACTGCATCGTCCGCGGCGCGTGCTGCCTGCTGCCGGGGCTGCCCGGCGTGTCCGAGACGATCCGGGTCCGGAGCATCATCGGCGAGTTCCTGGAGCACAGCCGGATCTGGATGTTCGCCAACGGTGGCCGGGCGGACTGGTTCATCGGGTCCGCGGACCTCATGGAGCGCAACCTGGACCGCCGGGTCGAGGTCGTGACGCCGGTCGAGGACCACGAGGCGCAGGCGCGGCTGGCCAGGGTCGTGGACGTGATGCTGGCCGACGACCGGCGGTCGTGGCAGCTCCGGGCGGACGGGCGCTGGGTCCGCACCGAGATCGCCCAGTCGGCCGAGGGCACGTTCGACACGTTCGCCACGCTCAAGGAGGATGCGACGATCGCGGCCGCGCTCGCCGACGTGCCGCGCCGGCCGCACGCTGGCCACGGCTCGATGGACCCCCGCGCATGACGGACGTCGCGGAGGGGATGGCCGGCCCGCCGGGCGAGGCGGAGTCACCGGCCGGGACGGAATCGGCGCCCGAGGTCCGCCCGATCGAGGTGGAGCTCAAGTTCCGGATGACGGAGGCCGGTGCGGGCGAGCGCCTCCTCGCGGCGGACGACCTGGCCGGGTTCACCGCGCGCGGGCCGGTGACCACGGTGCTCCACGAGGACCGGTATCTCGACACGCCCGACGGGCGGCTGGCGGCGGCGGGGTACGCGGGCCGGCTGCGGTCGTCGGGCGACGGGACGGTGATCACGCTCAAGGGGCTGCGCGGGATCGACGACGGCGGCGGCGTCCACCGCCGCGAGGAGCTCGAGGGCCCCGCGGACCCGGCGGTGGCGCCGGCGGGCTGGGCGGCATCGTCGGCGAGGGACCGGGTGCTGGAGGTGGTCGGTGACGCGGCGCTCGAGGATCTCGTGACCGTCCGGCAGTCGCGACGCAAGCGCGACTACGAGCACGACGGGACCGTGGCCGAGCTGTCCGTGGACGACGTGGAGGTCGTGGCCGGGGGGCGCGTCCTGGAGCGGTTCGCGGAGCTGGAGGTGGAGCTGCGCGAGGGCGCCGAGGCGGCCCTGGAGCCGCTGGCGGACCTGCTGTCCGAGATCGAGGAGCTGCTCCCGGCGGAGACGTCGAAGCTCGAGCGCGCGCTCGAGGCCGTGCGACGGGCGCAGGCCGAGGCGGGCGGCGTCCGGGAGCCCGTGCCGGTGGGCCCCGGGGTCACGGCGGTCGCGCCCGAGGGCGCCGTCGACGGTGCCGCCGCCGAGCCGGAGCCCGAGGCGCCGCGGATCATCGTTCCCAAGTCGCCGGGCGTCCTGGCCGACGATCACCTCGCCGAGGCGGGACGCAAGGTCCTGCGCTTCCACCTCGCCCGGATGATCACCCGCGAGCCCGGCACCCGCGCGGGCCGGGACAGCGAGGAGCTGCACGCGATGCGGGTGGCCACCCGCCGCCAGCGGGCCGCGTGGCGCGTGTTCGGCGAGGCGTTCGACCCCAAGCGGACCGCCAAGCACCGCCGCCGCCTGCGCGAGGTCGCCTCCGACCTCGGCGCGGTGCGGGACCTCGACGTGCTGATCGAGGCCGGCGAGGCCTACCGCGACACGCAGCCGGCGGCGGAGGCCGCGGCCTTCGACCGCCTGGTCGAGAGCTGGCGCGCCCGGCGCGAGACGGCGCGCGCGATCCTCCTCCGCGAGCTCGACTCCAACGGCTACCGGCGCTGGGTGGAGGGCTACCTCCTGTTCGTGCAGGCCGAGGGCCAGGGCGTCCTGCCGGTGGGCCCGACCCAGCCACACCGGGTCCGGGACACGATGCCGTCACGGATCTGGGCGGCCTACGAGGGCGTCCGCGCGTACGAGCCCGTCCTGCGCTGGGCCGACGTGACCACGCTCCACGACCTGCGGATCTCGGCCAAGTGGCTGCGCTACACGCTGGAGTTCGTCCGCGAGGCGCTGGGCCGCGACACGGGGCCCGTCATCGAGAAGGTCGTCGCGCTCCAGGACCACCTCGGCTGGCTCCACGACGCCGACGTGGCGGCGGGGCTGGCGCGCCAGTTCCTCGTCGAGCACGCGGGCGAGCTCACGGAGCTGGAGAGCGCGGCGATCGGGCGGTACCTCGTTGACCGCGAGCGGGAGCTGGCCCGACTGCGGCGCACGGTCGGCGGGCCGTGGCGCGGCGTGTCCAGCCTCGGGTTCCGGCGGGCACTGGGGCGGCTCGTCGCGGGGCTCTGAGGGATCGACCAGGGGCTGCCCGACGTTGCCCCGGTGCTCAGCCGGTGCGCCTGCAGATGGTCGGTTCGCGACCCTGCGCGCCCGCTGAGCCGGATCGCGAAGACCTCGGTCGATTCGCACGCGACCTGGTTCGCCACGTGAGCCAACGGATGGACGGCCCATCCGGAGGCTCGCTCGGCGAGCAGGCGGGTTGCCCGGCGGACGGCGCGCCTACTCGTCCCAGCCGGCCGCCAGCGTCTCGAGGCGGTCGCGCCACGCGGGCCCGGCGAACGCGGCCGCGAGCACGACGCCCTCGCGGATCCCCTCCTCCGACACGCGGATGCGCTCGGCGCCGTAGCGCTCCAGGATCGCGTCCAGGATCACGGCGCCGGCCGGGAGGATCCGGGCCCGCGTCGGCCTGAGCAGGTGGCGGGTGGCCGCCTCGGCGCTGGGCTCCACGGTCAGCATCGCGAGCGCGATCGCGATGCGCCGCCGGGTGAGCACCCGATCGACGGCCGTCGCCGGCAGCACCCGCAGCAGGTTCGAGGCCGTGCCGCCGACGGCGACCAGCTCGTCCGGGCGGCTGTCCGGCGCGCCGGCCACGACCCGGGCAGCCTCGTCGCGCATCGATTCGATCTCCGCCTGGGTGGGCGGGTCCGATCGGGCGTGGTCCTGGGTCAGCCGCGCCGATCCGACGCGGAGGCCTTCCGTCGTGGTCCGCCGGCCGGGCCCCGCCACCACCACCTCGGAGCTGCCCCCGCCGATGTCGACGACGACGATCTCGTGGCTGATCGCGGTCCCCATCGTCACGCCCAGGAGGTTGAGGATCCCCTCCTCGTGGTGGTCGAGCACGTACAGCGGCACGCCGGCCCGTGCCTCGACGTCGTGCACGAGGGCGGCGGCATCCGCGGCCCGCCGGACGGGCTCGGTGCCGACGACCGTGACGTCGCGGGCCCCGAGCCCCCTCGCGGTCTCCGCGTAGGTGGCCAGCGCGAGCGCCAGCTCCTCGCGCAGCCCGGCGCCGATGAACCCCTCGGTCGCCACCCGGTCACCCAGGCCGAGGAACACGGACTCGTCGGCGAGCGGCACCAGCCGATGGCCGTCCACCGCCGCCACGAGCAGGTGGACGCTGTTGGCACCCACGTCCACGGCGGCGCCGATGATGGCGCCCACGGGGATCTCGATCGGTTCGGGCTCGGGTTCGACTTCGGGCTCGGGTTCGACTTCGGGCTCCGGTTCGGGCTCCGGTTCGGGCGTGAGCGTGGGCTCGGGCTCGGCCTCGGGCTCGACGGTGCGCTCGGGCGCGGCGACGGGCTCG
>JBFMAT010000035.1:0-43572 GCA_040755495.1 Chloroflexota bacterium | reverse complement strand
GAACCCGCAACCGAACC
Organism: Chloroflexota bacterium; assembly: GCA_040755495.1. Lineage (GTDB taxonomy): Bacteria > Chloroflexota > Limnocylindria > Limnocylindrales > CSP1-4 > CAIXZV01. Next base: position 43,555 of record JBFMAT010000035.1, on the reverse strand, counting down.
CGCAACCGAACCGACGCCCGTCGCCACCCCGGCGGTCGAGGCGACGCCAGCAGGAGAGTGAGCCCAGCGTGCCGAAGATGAAGACCCACAAGGGGACGCAGAAGCGCGTCGGCGTCACCGGGAGCGGGAAGTTCTACCGCGTCAAGTCGTGGCGCGGTCACCACCTCGAGATCAAGTCCTCGCGCCGGACGCGTCGCTACGCGGGCAAGGCGATCGTGGGGCCCGAGCACCAGGAGCAGCTCCGCCGGCTCCTGCCGCACCTCTAGGAGCGATCGATGGCACGCGTCAAGCGGGGCGTCACCGCCCACAAGCGCCACAAGCGGCTGCTCAACGCCGCCGAGGGCCGCACCGGGACGAACCGCAAGCTCGTCAAGCGGGCCCGCGAGGCCCAGATGCACGCGCTCGCCTATGCGACCCGGGACCGCAAGCAGCGCAAGCGCGACATGCGCGAGCTGTGGATCATCCGGATCAACGCGGCGGCGCGCCTCAACGGGACCACCTACGGCAAGCTCATCGCCGGCCTCAAGAAGGCGGGCGTGGACCTCGACCGCAAGATCCTCGCGGACCTCGCGGTCCGCGACGCGGCGACCTTCGGCCGGATCGCCGAGGTCGCTCGCAGCGCCTGAGTCCCCGGGCCGATGCGCTCCAGGGCGGGCGCTCGGCCCTCGGAGCGTTGACCTGGGCCCTCGGACGTCGCCAGACGCTCGAGGGCTCGTGATTCGAGGGGCACCGACCGGATGGATCTCGCTCAGCTGACCCAGGACCTGGAGGCGCTGCGTGCGCGCGCCGTCGGCGCCGCCGCGGGCGCGCCGGACACGGCCGTCCTCGACGCGCTCGAGGTGGCGGTGCTGGGCAAGAAGGGGGACCTCACGGCGATCCTGCGCGGCATCGGCGCGCTGCCGGCGGAGGACCGGCCGAGGGTGGGCGCGGTCGCCAACGACGTCCGGACCGCGGTCGAGGCGGCCCTCGGGGAGGCCCGCACCCGCCTCGGCGGGGCGGAGCTGGCGGCCCGTCTCGCGGCCGAGGCGGTCGACGTCACGACCCCGGGCCGCCCGATCCGGCGAGGCTCGCTGCACCCGATCATCGAGACCGCGCGCGAGATCGCCGAGGTGTTCGCGCAGTTCGGGTTCGTCGTGTACGAGGGCCCGGAGATCGAGGACGACCGGACCAACTTCCAGATGCTCAACATCCCACCGGACCACCCCGCGCGGGACCTGTGGGACACGCTGTACCTGGACGTCGAGGGGCTCCTGCTGCGGACCCACACCAGCCCCGGCCAGATCCGGGTCATGCACGAGGAGCGGCCGCCGATCCGCGCGCTGCTGCCCGGCCGCTGCTTCCGATACGAGGCGGTCGACGCCAGCCACGCCTCGGAGTTCTTCCAGGTCGAGGGCCTGATGGTCGACGAGGGGACGTCGCTGGCGGACCTCAAGGGCCTGCTGGACCAGTTCGCCCACGCGATGTTCGGCGCCCACCGGCCCACCCGCTTCCGGCCCGGCTACTACCCGTTCACCGAGCCGTCGGTCGCATTCGACATCCTGTGCGTGATCTGCGACGGCGAGAAGTGCCCGGCCTGCTCGCGTACGGGCTGGATGACGATCCTGGGTGCCGGCATGGTCCACCCGGTGGTGCTGCGCTACGGGGGCATCGACCCCGAGCGCTACCAGGGCTTCGCGTTCGGCATGGGCGTGGAGCGGATCGCGAACCTCCGCCACCAGGTCGGCGACCTGCGCCTGTACATGGAGGACGACCTGCGCTTCCTCGGAGCCTTCCGATGAGAGTCCCCCTCAGCTGGCTGCGCGAGTTCGTCGACGTCGAGCTGACGCCCGAGCAGCTGGCCGAGCGGCTCACGCTGCTGGGCATGGAGGTCAAGCACGTCGAGCGCTGGGGCGAGGACTGGGAGCAGGTCGTGATCGGCGAGCTGCTGACCGTGGAGCGCCATCCCCGCGCAGACCGGCTGTCGCTGACCACGGTGACCCTGGGTGACGGGGGCGAGCCGCTGTCGATCGTGTGCGGCGCGACGAACATCGCCCCCGGGCAGCGTGTCCCGGTCGCGCTGCCCGGTGCCGTGCTGCCCGGCAACCGGCGCATCGAGCGCGCCGAGAAGATGGGCGTCGTCAGCAACGGGATGCTGTGCTCCGGCGAGGAGCTGCGGCTCACGGCCGATGCCGACGGGATCCTGATCCTGCCCGCGGACAGCCCGCTGGGCGTGCCGCTCGCGGACCTGTTCGGCGACGTGGTGTTGGACGTGGACGTCAAGCCCAACCGCGGCGACGCCCTGTCGATCCTGGGGCTCGCGCGCGAGGTGGCGGCCGCAACGGGCCGGCCGGTGCGCCAGCCGGAGATCACGGTCGAGGAGGGGAGCGGGGCCCCGACCGAGGCGCGCCTCGCCGTCGACGTCCGGGACCCGGACCTGTGCACCCGGTTCGTCGGGCGGTGGGTGAGCGGCGTGACGGTCGGCCCGTCGCCGGACCACGTCCAGATGCGCCTGCTGGCCGCCGGCCAGCGGCCCGTCTCGAACGTGGTTGACGCCTCGAACTACGTGATGCTCGAGCTGGGCAAGCCGATCCACACGTTCGACGCCGGCGCCGTGCACGCGGGCGCCGACGGCCGGGCGACGATCGTCGTCCGCCGGGCGGCGGACGACGAGCGGCTGGAAACGCTCGACCATGTGGAGCGTGTCCTGGCCCCCGACATGCTGCTGATCGCGGATCCCGTCGGCGCACTGGGCCTGGCGGGCGTCATGGGCGGCGCCAGCTCCGAGGTGTCCGGCGCCACGACCGAGGTCGCCATCGAGTCCGCGGTGTTCGACCCGGTCAGCATCCGGCGCACCGCCCAGCGCCTCGGGCTGCGTTCCGAGGCGAGCAGCCGGTTCGAGAAGGGCCAGGAGACGCGGCTGGCGCGCCTGGGCGCGGACCGCACGGCGCAGCTGGTCCGCGCCTGGGCCGGCGGCGAGATCGCCCCGGGCCGCGTGGACACGGCGCCCGACGAGCCCGCTCGGCCACGGGTAGCGTTCCGGCCGGCGCGCGTCAACCGCCTGCTGGGCACGGACCTCGGGGTGGACGAGCAGCGCGAGCTGCTGTCGCGGGTGGGCATCGAGACCGAGCCCGCGGCGGCCGGGACGCCGATCGTCGTCGCGCTGCGGCCCGAGCCGGTGTTGGTCGACCCGGAGGCGGGCGACGCCGTGACCGCGCTCGTGCCGACCTGGCGGCGGGACATCGAGATCGAGGCGGACGTCGCCGAGGAGGTCGCCCGCGTCCGCGGCTACGAGCTCGTGCCGTCGGTCACGCCGGACACGGAGATGCCGGGCTTCCGGCCGTCGCCGCTCGAGGTGCGCGAGCTCGTGCGCGAGACGCTCGCCGGCGCGGGCCTGACCGAGGTCGTGACCACCGCGCTTGTGTCGCCGCGCCACGTCGAGACGTTCGTCCTGCGCCGCGAGGTGCCGTCGGTGGGCGGCGAGCCCGAGCCCGACGGCGACCCGGTCGGGATCACCAACCCGCTGTCGCGGGACCACTCGCTGCTCCGCCGGAACCTCGTCGGCAGCCTCCTCGACGTCGTGGGAACCAACCTGCGCCACGGCACCGAGGACGTGGCCGTGTTCGAGATCGGCAAGGGCTACGGGCGGACCGGCGACGTCCCTCGCGAGTGGTGGCGTCTCGGGTTCGCGCTCCTCGGCGCGGCCGAGGCGCGCGCGTGGAACAGGCCCGCGCGCCCCTATGACCTCGACGACGCGAAGGGCATCCTGGAGCTGCTCGCGCACCGCCTGGGACTCGGGCGCCCGGTCTACGAGGCCGAGCCCGCCGAGCCGCTGTTCCATCCCGGCCGCACGGCCCGGGCAGCGATCGCCGGCCGGCTGGCCGCGATCGTCGGCGAGGTGCACCCGGACATCGTGGAGGCCTGGGAGCTGCGGACGGCGCAGCGCGTGCTGGTCGCCGAAGTGTCGCTCGAGGGGGTCGCCGCCGGCCGGCTCGCCCCCGAGCACGCCCCCGCGGTCGGCCGCCACCCGGAGGTGGAGCGAGACCTCGCCATCGTGGTGCCGGAGCGGACGCCGGCCGCCGTCGTCGAGGCGCTGCTCGTGGCGCACGGGGGCGCGCTGCTGCGCGACGTGCGGCTGTTCGACATCTACCGCGGCGTGCCGCTCGCGGCCGACGAGAAGAACCTCGCCTACCGGCTCCGCTTCGGGGCGCCCGACCGCACGCTCACCGAGCCAGAGATCGACGCGGCCGTGGCGGGCGTGGTCGCCGCACTGCCCGAGGTCGGGGGCCGCCTGCGCGCCTGACGCGGGCGGACAGGGGTGGTCATGGGGTGTCCGCCCCATTGCGACCGCCGAGCGGCCGCTGCTAGGCTTGCCGCGGCATCCGGCCGTCCGGGGTTGCGGCTGCCGTCGAGAGGGATGGGTGGGTGAACGTCACGGAGTTCCTGAGCTCGGTCAACCTGACCGATGTCCTGGTGGTCCTCGTCCTGTTCGGGTTCTTCGTCCTGGGCTTCATCCAGGGCACGGTCCGGCGGGTCGTGGGGATCCTCTCGATCGTGTTCTCGTTCTTCCTCGCCGCGCAGCTGCACGTCCCGCTGGGCGACTTCCTGGGCGACAACTGGAACCAGTTCCCGCGCGAGTACGCGGCGATGATCGGCTTCCTGACGGTGTTCGCGGCGGCGGTCATCGCGTTCTCGCTCGTGATCCAGGGCACCTACAAGAAGGCGCCGCTGTTCGCGAAGTACCCGGTGATCGACGAGGTGATCGGCGGCGTGCTGGGCGTCATCCAGGGGCTGCTGCTGCTGATGTTCGTGATCCTCATCCTCGACCAGTTCTTCCTGCTCACGAACTTCCCCGTGGACGAGGACGAGCTGCCGTTCCTGCGGGACTTCTGGAACACGATCAACACCTCGGGGACCGGTGACCTGCTCCACACGCAGCTGATCCCGAACTTCGTGAGCCTCACGTCGTTCCTGCTGCCGGACACGATCAAGCAGCTGTACGCGATCACGTGACCGGGGGCTCCGGGGGCGGTGGCGGGCCGCCACGGGGCCGGCCGTTCCCGCGCGAGGTCCTCGCCGGCGACACGCGCCTGGCCGCCCGCGCCCTGATCGGGGCGCGGCTCGTCCGTGACGCACCCGACGGCGCACCAGACGGCGCGCCGCGCATCGGGCGGATCGTCGAGGTGGAGGCCTACCTCGGCGAGGCGGACCGCGCGTCGCACGCCCGGATGGGCCCGACGCCCCGCAACCGGGTCATGTTCGGGCCCCCCGGACTCGCCTACGTGTACCTTGTCTATGGCATGCACCACTGCCTCAACGTCGTGACCGAGCCGACCTCCCGGGCCGCGGCGGTGCTGATCCGCGCCGTCGAGCCGCTGTCCGGGGCTGCCCGCATGCGCCAGGCGCGCGAGCGCGGGAGACGGGCGCGCGTGCGGGTCCCGGACCACCGGCTCGCGGCCGGGCCGGGGCTGGTGGCCGCGGCCTTCGAGCTGGACCGCTCCCACACCGGCCTCGACCTGTGCGACCCGGCCTCGCCCGTGCGCCTCGAGGCCCCGCCCGCGGGCGAGCCGGCGCCGGAGGTGGCGACCACGCCGCGGATCGGGATCGCGTACGCGGGCGAGCCCTGGACCGTCGTCCCGTGGCGGTTCATCGACTCGGCAAGCCGCTCGCTGTCGCGCCCCGGTGTCGCGCGCGCCGGCACGTCCCGGTCGCGGACGCGCGGCTGACGATGGACGCCCGGTCGGTCGCCCTGCTGGAGTTCCCGGCCGTCCGGGAGCGCCTCGCCGAGCGGACGTCGTTCCCGCCGTCGCGCCGGCTGGCCGAGGCGCTGGTGCCGTCCGCGGACCCCGTCCTCGTCGTCCGCGGGCTGGACGAGACCGACCAGGCCCGCCAGCTGCTCCAGGAGCGGCCCGGCGTCGGCATCGGCGCCGCCCACGACATCGAGCCCTGGGTCGGCCGGGCGGTGCGTGGCGGGCGCCTGGACCCGCAGCAGTTCCTCGAGATCGCCGAGACGCTGGATGCCGCGGCCAGGCTCGCCACCTCGCTCGCCGACGAGCGGCGCCCGCTGCTGCGCGACGTGGGCCGGCGCGTGCACCCGTTGCCCGCGCTTCGCAGCACGCTCGCCCGCAGCTTCGACCCAGTCGGCGAGCTGCTCGACACCGCGTCGCCGCGGCTGGGGCCGCTGCGGGCCGCCGTGCGGATCGCCTATGACCGGCTCCGCCGGCGGCTCGACTCGCTGGTCGGGTCGGAGCTCGGCGGGGCGCTCCAGGAGCCGATCGTCACGCTGCGCAACGGGCGCTATGTCGTCCCGATCCGCGCCGAGGCGCGCAGCCGCGTCAAGGGCATCGTGCACGACGCGTCGGGCAGCGGCCAGACGCTGTTCGTGGAGCCACTGGTCGTGGTCGAGCTGGGCAACGCGTGGCGCGAGGCCCAGTCGGCGGTCGAGGAGGAGGAAGGCCGGATCCTCGACGAGCTGTCGGCGCTGGTGGGGGCCAACGCGACGCTCCTGGGCGAGACCCTCGAGGCGCTCGCCCAGTTCGACCTGTGGGCGGCGAAGGCGCAGCTGGCGGCGGAGATGGACGGCGTCCGCCCCGAGCTCGCGGACCGGCCGGAGGTCGTGCTGCTGTCGGCCCGGCACCCGGGCCTCATCGGGCACGTCGTGCCGATCGACGTCCGCCTGGGCGACGGGTACACCGCGCTCGTGATCACGGGGCCCAACACCGGGGGCAAGACGGTCACGCTCCGGACGCTCGGCCTGCTCGCGCTCATGCACCAGGCGGGCCTGCACGTCCCCGCCGCGTCCGGGTCGCGCCTGCCGGTGTTCCGCGACGTGTTCGCCGACATCGGCGACGAGCAGTCCATCGCCCAGTCGCTGTCCACGTTCTCGGGGCACCTGCGGTCGATCATCCGGATCGTCGAGCACGCGGGTCCCGGCACCCTGGTGCTGCTCGACGAGCTGGGCGCCGGCACGGATCCCACCGAGGGCTCCGCGCTGGCCCAGTCGCTGCTCGACCACTTCATCCGGTCGCAGGCGCTGGTCGCCGCCACGACCCACTACGCGGAGCTCAAGGTCTACGCCCACGAGACGCCCGCGGCGCGCAACGCCTCCGTCGAGTTCGATCTCGAGACGCTGTCGCCCACCTACCGGCTGACGATCGGCCTGCCCGGCGGCAGCCAGGCGTTCGCGATCGCCGAGCGCCTCGGCCTGCCCGAGGCCATCGTCGCCGACGCGCGCAGCCGGCTGACCGAGAACCAGCAGGCGTTCGAGGCCACGCTCGCCTCGATCCGCCGGCAGGAAGGCGAGATCGCTGAGGCCGTGGAGCGCGCCCGGATCGCCGACGCAAGGGCCGCGGAGTCCCTGCGCGCCGCCGACGAGGAGCGCCGCCGGGCCCGGCGCGAGCGGGACGAGGCCGTGCGCGCCGCGCGCGAGGAGGCCGAGCGGCTGGTGGACGGCCTGCGCGAGGACGTGGCCGGGCTCCGCCGGCGCCTCGAGCGCGAGACGGTGACGGCCCCCGCGATCGACGCCGTGCTGGCCCGCGCTGAGGGCACGCTGGAACGGCTGCCGGAGCCGCGACGGGCCGAGCGCCGAGAGTCGGCCGCGCCCCGGACGTGGCGGCTGGGCGAGCGCGCCCGGAGCCGGAACGGCGGCTGGGAGGGTCGGATCGCGGCCCTCGAGAAGGGCGGCACACGGGCGACCCTCGAGGCGGGCGGGATGCGCGTCTCGGTGGCCGTGGAGGACCTGGAGCCGGCCGTCGGCGGCACGGGCACCGGGGACGGGCCGGACCGGCCGCCGGGGCGCGGGACCGCGCCGGGCCGGGGGGACACGGGATCTGGGATCGGGGCGCTCCAGCTGTCGCGGGCGCGGACGGTCGCGTCGTCGCTGGACCTGCGCGGCGCCCGGGTGGACGAGGCGCTCGATGCCCTGTCGCGCTACCTCGACGACGCCTCGCTGGCCGGCCTGGAGCAGGTCACGATCGTCCACGGCCTGGGCACGGGAGCGCTGCGCGACGCCGTGCGCACGCAGGCGGCCTCGCACCCCCTGGTGCGGTCGTTCAGGGCCGGTGAGCGCGGCGAGGGCGGCGACGGCGCGACCATCGTGCGCCTCTGACGGGGCGCGCCGTCAGGGCTTGGGCCTGGGGGTCTTGCCGCCAGGCGGTCCGACACCCGGGTTGACCGGCGGCTCGATCGACGGGCAGGGCGAGAACGGGTCGGTCGGGACGCAGATGCTGGGCGACGGCTCCGCGATCGGGCAGGTCTTGGTGGGCGGGAAGCTGCCACCCCACGTGCGACCGAACGGATAGAAGCCGCCGCCGTAGAAGTACGCGGTCCGGGTGCGTTCCGGCCCGCCGGCCACGCCGGGCCCGCGCGCGGCGCGCTTCTGCCAGTTGATGTTCGCCTTCTGCCAGTTGCGGAACCCGCTCTCCACGCCGCTGAAGTCGAGGAACGCCTTGCTGACCATCGGCCCGACGCATCCCTCCTGCCACAGCAGGCCGGTGGCCTGGTCGATGTCCACGGTCACCGTGACGTCGGCGGCCCGCGTGGGGGCCGTGCCCGGCAGGAACAGCTCCTTGACCGTCTTGCGGGTGGACGGCCCGGGCTTCATGCCCGTGAACGCGTCCACGGTCGCCGTCTCGAGGCCCTTGGGCTTGAGGCGCTCGAAGCCCTCGATCGGCAGGTCCTTGGACACCTCGGACAGGATGGCGGACCACAGCGGCGCCGACGTGTCGAGCGACAGCTTGCCGTCGTTGGGGGAGTTGTCCGAGTTGCCCATCCAGACGCCGGCGACCAGCGCCGGCAGGTTCGCCTTCGACGGAGCGGCGAGGTAGCCGTAGGCATGCACGTCGCGGTTGTCGTTGGTGGTGCCCGTCTTGTAGGCCGCCGGCCGCGCCTTGCTGCTGTCGATGCCGTCCGTGACCCGCCACTTGCCCCAGAACGGGTTGATGTCCGGCTTCGAGTTGCCCGCCAGGATGTCGGTGATGATGTACGCCGCCTGCTTGGACACGACCCGGGTGCCGGCGGTCTTGGCATTCGTCGCCGGCCAGATCTGCTTGCCGTCGGCGTCGAGCACCCGCTGGATCGTGTGGTGCGGCACGAGCACCCCGCCGTTGCCGATCGTGCCGTAGGCGCTGATCAGGTCGATGGGGTGGATCTCGATCGTGCCGATGCTCTCGGATGCCACGGCGACGGCCCCGGCGGGGTAGCTGAGCCCGAAGTCCTTCATCCGCTGGAACTGGTGCTCCAGGCCGTTGATGAAGCCGGCCTTGAGGGCCGGGATGTTGAGCGAGAACTGGAGGGCATTGCGGAGCCGGACCGGCCCCCGCTCGAGGCCGTCGGCCTGGGTCGGCGTATAGGCCTTGGCCCCACCCGAGGCGAAGTTGGCGACCACGTCCATGAACATCGTGGCCGCCGTCATCGTGCGGTCCTCGATCCCGATCAGGTACACCAGCGGCTTGATCGACGAGCCTGGCTGGCGCCACCCGTCCGCCAGGACGTCGAACTGGGGCTGGAGCTTCTTGCTGCCCTTCGTCGTGTACGACGCCGACCCGGCGTAGGCGAGGATCTCGCCCGTCCGGTAGTCCGTGACCGCCGCGGCCGCGTTGTGGATGTTGTGGCCGCGCAGGCTCTTGATCCAGTTCCACTCACGTCGCGGGATCTGGCGGGCGGCCAGCACGCGGTTGACGTCCGCGGGGTCCTTGACGTTGGGGGCGATCGCGGCCGCCCAGACCCACTTCTCGACGATGCGCTGCATCTTGTAGTCGAGCGTGGTGATCACCTGGTAGCCGCCGGTGTCGATCGTCTCGCACTGGGTGGACCCGCACAGGATCTCGCCCAGCTCGTCGCGCACCTGCCACACGAAGTGCGGCGCCCGCCACTGGTCGGCGGCCTGGGAGGCGAGGATCACCGGCTCGGCCTTGGCCAGCTCGTAGTCGGCGTCGGTGTACTTGCCCTTGGTCAGCACGCTGCGGGTCTTCATCAGGTCCAGGATGAAGTTCCGGCGCTGGATGACTTCGGCGTTGTCGGGGACGACCAGGCGCGTTCGCTCCACGCCGTTCTCGTCGGTGTAGGTCTCCTCGACCGCGTTCTTCACGAGGTCGAACCTGGTCGGCGACTGCGGGATGCCGGCCAGCAGGGCCGCCTCGGCGAGGGTCAGGTCCTTGAGGTCCTTCTTCCAGTAGCTCTTGGCCGCCGCCGCCACGCCGTAGCTGCGGTTGCCGTAGAAGTTCTGGTTGAGGTACTTCTCCATGATCGCCTTCTTGCCTTCCTCGCCGGGATAGGCCTCGGTCAGGCGGATCGACTGGATGATCTCCTTCGCCTTGCGCTCGTAGATCGTGCCCGCGAACGCGCTCTCCGGCAGCAGGCGGGCGCGGACCAGCTGCTGGGTGATGGTCGAGCCGCCCCGGTCGTTGCCCTGGATGGTGTCGATCGCCGCGGACACGAACCCCAGGGGGTCGAAGCCGGCGTTCTCCCAGAACGTCTTGTCCTCGATCGACGTCGTCGCATCGATCACCTCGGGCGGAATGGCGTCGAACCCGACCACGTCGCGGCGGTCGTCACCCAGCCGGGCGAGGGTGACCACGCCCGTCCGGTCGAACACGGTCGTCTGCTGGGTGAACGAGATCGCCTCCAGCGTTGACCGCGGGTCCTGGAGGTCCTTGGCCAGGTAGGTGTAGGCCGCGACGGACCCGGTGAACACCCCGACGCCGAGCAGGAGCAGGGTCGAGAACAGGAACAGGGGGAGGGCGATCGCGACGGCGCGGCCGGCTCCGCTTCCGCGGGGGCGCCGCTGCGCGCCGAGCCGGCGCTGCCGCTGCCTCCGGGCGAGGCTGGTTTGCATTGCGGGCGGAACGATACCATGCGAGGGATGGACGCCCGATCTCGCACCTCGGGCCGAGGCAAGGACGGCCCCGGCCGCGCCGCTGTGACGAACCGATGACGGAGACGCTGCCGGCCGACCACGCGCCCGCGCTGTCGGACCTGCTCGGCGAGCTCGAGTGGCGCGGGATCCTGCACGCCACCACGCCCGGGCTGCCCGCGCGCCTGGCGACCGGGCGGCGCATCTCGGCCTACATCGGCTTCGACCCGTCCGCGGACTCGCTGCACATCGGCCACCTGATCCCGATCTTCGGGCTGATCCGCCTCCAGCGGCACGGCGGCAAGCCCGTGGCCCTGGTCGGGGGCGGCACGGGGATGATCGGCGATCCGTCCGGCCGGTCGTCGGAGCGCAACCTGCTGGACGCCCCGACCATCGAGCGCAACGTGGCCGCGATCGGTGCCCAGCTGGAGCGGTTCCTGGACTTCTCGCCCGGCCCGACGCAGGCCGTCCTGGCGAACAACCTGGACTGGCTCGGAAAGCTGTCGCTGATCGAGTACCTGCGCGACGTGGGCAAGCACTTCACGGTCCCGTACATGCTGGCCAAGGACTCGGTGCAGCAGCGGCTTGAGCGCGGTCTGTCGTTCACCGAGTTCAGCTACATGACCCTCCAGGCGTTCGACTTCGCGACCCTGTACCGGGAGCAGGGCGTCGAGCTGCAGATGGGCGGCGCGGACCAGTGGGGCAACATCACCGCCGGCCTGGAGCTGATCCGTCGCACCAGCGGCGAGGAGACCGAGGAGAGCCCGGCGCACGGCATCGCCTACAAGCTGCTGCTCTCGCCGTCGGGCGCCAAGTTCGGCAAGAGCGAGGGCGGGGACTCCGTGTGGCTCGATCCCGCGCGGACGTCGCCCTACGCCTTCTACCAGTACTGGGTGCAGACCGACGACCGGGACGTCGGCACCTACCTGCGCTGGTTCACGCTGTTCGACCGCGAGGAGGTCGAGGCCCTCGAGGCCGGGGTCGCCGCGCATCCCGAGCGGCGCGAGGCCCAGCGGCGGCTCGCGTTCGACGTGACGGCGCGGGTGCACGGCGAGGCGGAGGCGGCCCGCGCGATCGAGACATCGGACCTGCTGTTCTCGACCGAGCCGATCACGGACCCCGACAAGCTCGCGCAGGTCCACGCCGCGACCGGTGGCGCGTCCATCGCGGCCGTCCACGCGCAGTCGGCCGCCTACGTGGCCGTGGCCGAGGCGGGCCTCGCGGCGTCACGGGGCGAGGCCCGGCGCCTCATCGCCGGTGGGGGCCTGACGGTCAACGGCGTGCGGATCACGGACGCCGAGGCGCCACTCCCGGACCCGATCGCGGGCGAGTGGTACGAGGTGCGGCGCGGCAAGCGCAAGCGGGACGTCCTGCGACGCCTTCCCGGCTGATCAGCCGCGGGGCGTCTCCCCGTGGCGGGTGCGCAGGATGTCGATGACCGCGCGGGGCTCGACGCCACGCGCCGCGAGCAGGACCAGCGCGTGGTACAGCAGGTCGGCCGCTTCGCCGGCCAGCAGCAGGCGCGTGTCGTCCCGAGCGGTGCCGGCCGCCTGGGCGGCCTCGTCGTTCTTGGCCGCGAGCAGGACCTCGGTGGCCTCCTCGGTCACCTTGCGCCCCGCGAGATCGACGCCCCCGTCGAGCAGGGTCACCGTGTAGGAGCCCGGCGGACGGGTCGCGGCCCGGTCCGTGATCGTCGCCCACAGCGACTCGAGCCACGCGAAGCCCTGCGCCGGGTCGGTCGCGGGAGGGTCGTCCGCGTCGAAGCAGCTGCGCGTGCCGCGGTGGCAGGTGGGCCCGGCGGGCTCGACGCCCAGCAGCAGCGCGTCGCCGTCGCAGTCGAGGGCCAGCGACCGCAGCCGGAGCACGTTGCCGGACGACTCGCCCTTGCGCCACAGCCGCCCGCGTGACCTGGAGTGGAAGTGGACCTCGCCGCCGGCGAGCGTGGCGGCGAGCGCCTCGGCGTCCAGCCAGCCGACCATCAGCACTCGGCCGTCCGCCACGTCCTGGACGACGCCGGCCACCAGGCCGTCTCCGCCCCAGGCCACGCCGGCCGGGTCGAGGCCCGTGCCGAGGTCGACGGGCCCGGGTCGTCGCCTGGCGCTCACGCGGGCCTCCCGATCGGCCGCACGGGCAGGCCCGCGGCGGCCATCACGGCCTTCACGTCGGCGATCGAGACCCGGCGCCGATGGAAGATCGAGGCCGCCAGCACCGCGTCCGCGCCCCCGTCGCGGACGGCGCGCACGAAGTCGTCGGGACCGGCCGCGCCACCGGACGCGATGACCGGGACCCCCACGCCGGCGGTGATCGCGCGGAGGAGCGCCGTGTCGAAGCCCGACTGCGTCCCGTCGCGGTCGATGGACGTGACCAGCAGCTCGCCCGCGCCCAGCTCCACGGCCTGCCGGGACCACGCGACCGCGTCGAGGCCCGCGGGCTCGCGGCCGCCCTTGACCACCACCTCGTACCCGGACGGGAAGCGCCCGCCACCCGCATCCGTCACGCGGCGCGCATCGATGGCCACCACCACGGCCTGGCTGCCGAAGCGCGCCGCGCAGCGGGCCACGAGGTCCGGTTCCGCGACGGCCTGGGTGTTGAGGCTCACCTTGTCCGCGCCGGCGCGCAGGACGTCGCGCATGTCGTCCACGGTCCGGACGCCGCCGCCCACGGTCAGCGGGATGAACGCCCGGCGGGCGGTCCGCTCCACGACGTCGAGCAACGTGCCACGGCCCTCCGGCGCGGCGGAGATGTCGAGGAACACGAGCTCGTCCGCGCCCTCCCGGGCGTAGCGCTCCGCCAGCTCCGGGGGATCCCCCTCGTCGGTGAGGTCCACGAACCGGGTGCCCTTGACCACCCGCCCGTCGGCGACGTCGAGGCACGGGATCACGCGCCGGCGGAGCATCAGGCGGCGCTCCGCCGGTCGCGCTCGGCGGCGGCCAGCCGGACGACGTTGGCCAGCAGCCGCAGCCCGTCGCGGCCGGATCGCTCGGGGTGGAACTGGACGCCCAGCAGCCGCCCCCGGGCAACCGCCGACACGAACCGGGGGCCGTGGTCCGTGGTCGCGACGACGGCCGCGTCGTCGAGGCCGCCGGCCGGCAGGCCGGCGTAGGAGTGGACGAAGTAGAGGTCCGCCCCATCGGCGATGCCGTCGAACGCGGGGTGCGACCGGCGGCGCTCGACCTGGTTCCAGCCGATATGGGGCAGCGTGGGCGCGCCGTCGAGGCGGACGGTTCGGCCGGGCAGGACCCCGAGGGTGAGCGCGCCGTCCTCGTCGCTGCCCTCGAACAGCAGCTGGAGCCCGAGGCAGATGCCCAGGAACGGCCGGTCGGCCTCGATCCAGGCGCGGATGGGCGTGACGAGGCCGGCACCGCGCAGCCGCTCCATCGCCGGCGCGGCCGCCCCGACGCCGGGCACGACGAGCAGGTCCGCGCCGTCCATCCCGTCGCCGGCCGTCGCCAGGCGCACGCGGGCGCCGGCAGCCGTGAGCGCCTGCTCGATCGAGACGAGGTTGCCGGCGCCGTAGTCCACCACGGCCACCAGCGGCCCGGCGGTCACCCGAGCGAGCCCTTGGTGGAGGCGACGCCGGTCCGGCGCGGGTCCGGCTCGCACGCCTCGCGCAGCGCCCGCCCGAGGGCCTTGAACGCCGCCTCGGCCAGGTGGTGGTCGTTGCGGCCGCTGCCACGCAGGTGGAGCGTGGCGCCGGCCGTCCGTGCGAACGCCTCGAGCGCGTGGTCCACGAGCTGGAGCGGCAGCGCGCCGGCGCGCTCGCCCCGGAAGGGCAGGTCGATGACCGCGTACGGGCGGCCGCCGACATCGATCACGGCCGTCGCGACGGCCTCGTCCATCGGCACCGCGCTGTCGCCGAAGCGCCGGATGCCCGCGCGGTCGCCGAGCGCCTCGGCGAACGCGGACCCGAGCACCAGCGCGACGTCCTCGACCGTGTGGTGCTCGTCGACGTGGAGGTCGCCCGTCGCGCGCAGCTCGAGGTCGAACAGGCCGTGGTGGGCGAGCGACGAGAGCAGGTGGTCGTAGAAGCCGACGCCCGTCGACACCTCGGCACGGCCGGTGCCGTCGAGGTCGAGGGCGACGGTCACCTCCGTCTCGCGCGTGCGCCGCGTGACCCGCACGCGCCGCGCGTCGCGCTCGAGGACGTCGAGGGTGCCGAGCGGCGTCGTCATGCGGGGACCTCCTCCGCGATCTCGCGCGCGGCGTCGATCAGGCGGTCGTTCTCGTGATCGGCACGGACCGTGACCCGCAGGCAGTGGGCCAGGGGATGGTCGGCGCCGAACGTCCGCGGCACGAGCCCCCGACGCATCAGGCGCTCGGCGACCGCGGCCGCCCGGCGAGGGGTCCCGAGGTCGAACAGGACGAAGTTGGTCACCGACGGGTACGGCCGCCAGCCCGCCGCCGCCAGCGCGGCCGCCAGCCGGCCGCGCTCTCGGGTCACGCGGGCGACGTTCTCGCGCATGTCCTCGCCGTCGAGCAGGGCCCGGGTCACGACGGTCTCCGAGATCGTGCCCACGGAGCCGGGCGGCCGGTACAGCGCGACGCGGGCGAGCGTCGCCGGCTGGGCGACGGCGAACCCCACCCGCAGGCCGGCCAGGGCATACGCCTTGGAGGCCGTGCGGACCACGACCAGGTTCGCGAACCGGGACCGCAACGGGATCACGGTCTCGCCCGTGAACTCGGCGTAGGCCTCGTCCACGACGACCACCGCGGGGCTGCGGCCGGCCGCCGCGGCGTCGGCTTCGAGATCGGCGAGCAGCCGCTCGACGACGCCCGCCGGCTCCGGCAGGCCGGTCGGGTTGTTGGGGCTGCACAGCCAGACCAGCGCGGCCTCGGCGGCGGCGTGGCGGACCGCGGGCGCGTCGATCGCGAATCCCAGGTCCGGCCCGAGACGGGGCACGGCGCGCAGGATCCCGCCGCGCTGCTCGGTGACCACGCGGTACATCGCGTAGCTGGGCACCGGGACGACCGCCGTGGCGCCCGCCGGCAGGAACGCCTTGACGCACAGGTCGAGGATCTCGTCCGCGCCCGCGCCGGGCACGACCTCGTCGGTCGCCACGTCGTAGCGCGTCGCGGCGGCCTCCACGAGCCGCCGGTAGTCGCCGGGCGGGTACTCCGACAGGCTGGTCTCGAACCGCCCGCCGGCGAGGAGCGTGTCGAGGATCCGGGGCGGCGCGGGCGAGGTGTTGAGGTCGAACCGCACCACCGCCTCGATGGGCAGCCCGTAGCGCTCGGCGACGCCCTCGTCGGTGGCCTCCCAGCTGTACGAGGCGGGCTGGTCCGGCGACGAGAAGGTGACGGGGCTGGGGCTCATCGGGGGGCCTCCTCGTCGCCGGCGAAGCGGACCTCCACGGCGTCGCGGTGGGCGAGCAGGCCCTCGGCCTCCGCCAGCGTCCGGATCGCGGGACGGAGCGCGGCCAGCCCGTCGCGAGTGATCCGCTGGACCTGGCTGTGCTTGCCGAACGTCTCGACCGCGAGCGGGCCGCAGGCCCGGGCCAGGCCGCCGGTGGGCAGGACGTGGTTGGCGCCCGAGGCGTAATCGCCCGCGGATTCCGGCGACCAGCGGCCCACGAAGATCGAGCCAGCGTTTCGGATCCGGGCCACGGCGGCCTCGCAGTCCTCGACCTCGACCGAGAGGTGCTCCGGGGCGTAGCCGTTGACGAACGCGATGCCGGCCTCGATGTCGGCGACGAGGACGATCCGGCCGTGGTCGGCGAGCGCGCGGCCGAGGATGTCGCGCCGCGCGGCTGCGGCCAGGCGCCGGCGGACCTCGAGCTCGACGGCGTCCGCGAACGCCTCGTCCGGGGTCACGAGCAGGGCCGGCGAGTCCACGCCGTGCTCGGCCTGGGTGATCAGGTCGGCGGCCACGGTGGCGACGTCGGCGGTGCCGTCGGCGAGCACGAGGCCCTCCGACGGGCCGGCCGGCATGTCGATGGCGACCTCGCCCACGATCTCGATCTTGGCCGCGGTGACCCAGGCGCTGCCGGGCCCCACGATCAGGTCCACGGGCTCGAGGCCCAGGCCGGGCAGCCCGTACGCCAGGGCGCCCACCGCCTGGACGCCACCCGCCACGAGGAACGCGTCGACCTCGAGCAGCCCCGCGGCGCCTAGGAGGACCGGGTGGATGGCACCCGCACGGTCGGCCGGCGAGGCGACGACGGTCGCGCCGACACCCGCGACCCGCGCCGGCACCACGGACATGACCAGCGACGACGGGTAGGGCGCGGTGCCGCCCGGGACGTAGGCGCCGGCACGCGCGACCGGGAGCCAGCGTCGCTCGAGCTCGACGCCCGGGATGACGGTCGTGCGCGTCGAGGCGGGCCGCTGGGCCTGCGCGAAGCGCTCGACGTTGGCGACGGCGGTGTCGAGGGCGGCGCGCGCCTGACGGCCGAGGGCGTCGCGGGCCGCCACGAGCTCGCGGCGCTCGAGCAGCAGCCGTCCGTCCGGGCGCCCGCCCCCGAACCGGGCGCCGGCCTCGCGGACGGCGTCGGCGCCGCGCTCCTGGACGTCGGCGAGGATCGCCCGGGCCGCCTCGCGGACGGCGGGGTCCGGCACGGCGCCGCGGCGGAACAGCGCGTCGCGGGCACGGATCGCCGCCGGGTCCGGGCGGCGCAGGTCCAGGCGGGTGAGCGTGAGCCCGGCGGTGGCGACGTCGGCGGTCACGGCAGGATCTTCTCGATGGGCAGCACCAGGATCCCCGAGGCGCCGGCGCCCTTGAGCCGGGGCAGCAGGCCCCAGACCTCGTCGGCGCCCACGACCGCGTGGATCGCGATCATCCCGGCATGGGCCAACGGGATGACCGACGGCGACTCGAGGCCGGGCAGGAGGTCCTCGAGCTCGAGCAGCCGGGTGGCCGGCGCGTTCATCATCAGGTACTTGCGGCCGCGCGCCGCGATGACGGAGCCCAGCATGGTGACGATGCCGTCGAGCTCGTCGGGACGCTGCGTGGTCGCCGCGGGGCTGGCGACCAGGGTCGCCTCGGAGGCCAGGATGTCACCCACTGGGCGCAGCCCGTTCATGGCCAGCGTGGAGCCCGTCGAGACGAGGTCCACGATCGCGTCCGCGAGCCCGAGGCGGGGGGCGACCTCGACCGCCCCGGACAGCGGGATGACCTCGACCGCGATGCCCTGACCGGCGAAGAACCCGCGGGCGACGTTGGGGTGCGACGTCGCCACGCGGACCCCGGCCAGGTCCTCGATGGCCTGGTACGGGGAGTCGGACGGCACCGCGGCGGCCAGCCGGCAGCGGCCGTAGCCCAGGTCGCGCAGCCGCGGCAGGTCCACGCCGGACTCGGCCAGGATGTCGATCCCCGTGACGCCCGCATCGGCCACGCCATCGGCGACGAACTCGATCACGTCGCCGGTGCGCACGAACAGGATGTCCAGCGGGTGGTTCTGGACCCGCGCCACCAGGCTGCGATCGTGCTCCTCGAACACGAGGCCGGCGTCATGGAGCAGGCCGAGCGTGGGCTCGACCAGCCGGCCCTTGTTCGGGACGGCGAGGCGGAGGCGCTCCCTCATCGCTCGCTGCCGGCGGGGTAGGGGAGCGAGCCGTCCGACGCCTTGAGGCGATCGAGCATCCGCCGGTAGCCGCCCTCGCCGTGGTTGAGCCAGGACGCGATCCGGGTGATCGTCGCCGTGCTGGCGCCGGTCTGGCGGGAGATCTCCGCGTAGTGCATCCCGGCGTCGAGGAGCCGGACCACCGCCCAGCGCTGGGCCATGTCGCGAAGCTCGCCCAGGGTGCACAGGTCGCGCAGGAACCGCTCGGCGTCCTCGCGGTTGTCGAGCCTGACGAAGGCGTCGACCAGCGCCTCGGCCTCGGGTGTGCGCCAGTCGTCGGCCACGGGATGATCCTCCTGCTCGCGGGGCGCCCGAAACGTGCGACCCTTGCCACCACGGCCGGGCACGCCGCACCGTGCACGGTTCGCATCGTGTTATCGTAGTAGCGTGCTACAACGCTAGCAGGACAACGGGCGTCGTGTCAACCTTCGAGCTGCTGCCGGCGATCGACCTCCGCGGCGGGCGCGTGGTCCGCCTGCGCCAGGGCGACTTCGGTCGCGAGACCGCCTACGACACGGACGCCCGCCAGGTCGCCCGCGAGTTCGCCGAGGCCGGGGCATCGTGGATCCACGTGGTGGACCTCGACGGCGCGCGGGCAGGGGAGCCGCGACAGCTCCACCTCGCCGCCGCCATCGTCGCCGAGACGCTCGGCCGGATCCGCGTCGAGCTGGGCGGGGGACTGCGCACGCCGGAGGCCGTCGCCGGGGCGCTGGGCACCGGGGCCGCCCGGGTGGCCGTGGGCACCGCCGCGATCCGCGACCCCGGGTTCGCCGCCCGCCTCGTCGAGCGTCACGGCCCCGAGCGGATCGTCGCCTCGATCGACGTCCGCGAGGGCCTCGCGCTGGGCGAAGGCTGGCGGAAGGACGCTCCGGGCCTGCCGGCCGCCGACGCCGTGGAGCGCCTCGCCGACGCCGGGGTCACCACGTTCGAGGTCACCGCGATCGAGCGCGACGGCCTCCTGGCCGGCCCGGACCTCGACCTGCTCCGATCGCTGGTCGCCCGCGAGCGGGGCCGGATCATCGCGTCCGGCGGCGTGACCAGCGTCGAGGACCTGCTCGCCGTCGCGGCCGTGGGCTGTGCCGGCGCCATCATGGGACGCGCCATCTACGAGGGGCGGATCGATCTCGGGGCGGCGATCCGCGCGATCGGCGACGCCCAGTCGCTGGAGGGCTGAGGCGCCAACCGGGATCCGCCCCGGGTCAGTGCCCCTCGGCCAGCTCCTTCTTGTGGGCCTCGACGATCTTCTCGGCGAGGTGCGACGGCACGTCCTCGTAGTGGTCGAGCGTGGCGCTGAACGTGCCCCGCCCGCCGGTCAGCGAGCGCAGCTCGGTCGCGTACGAGAACAGCTCCGCCTGGGGCACGTGGGCCGAGATGACCTGCATGCCGGCCACGGAGTCGAGCCCCAGGACCCGGCCGCGGCGGCCGTTGAGGTCCCGGTTCACCTCGCCCATGTACTGCTCGGGCACCCGGACCTCGACCGCCATGATCGGCTCGAGGAGCGCCGGCTTGGCCTGCGGGACGCCGTCCTTGAGGGCCATCGAGGCCGCGATCTTGAACGAGAGCTCGTTCGAGTCCACGGGGTGGAACGAGCCGTCGTACAGCGTCGCCTTGAAGTCGATCAGCGGATAGCCCGCGAACACGCCTTCGGCGGCCGCCTCGCGAATCCCCTTCTCCACGCCGCCGAAGAAGCCTCGGGGCACGGAACCGCCGACGACCTTCTCGGCGAACTCAACGCCCGCGCCGGGGTTGGGCTCGAGCTCGATCCACACGTCGCCGAACATCCCGTGGCCGCCGGTCTGCTTCTTGTACCGGCCGTGGACCTGGGTCTTGCCCCGGATCGTCTCCCGGTACGGCACCCTGGGCGTGCGGGTGACGATCGCGGCGCCGAACTTGCGCTTGAGCCGTTCGGTGATCACCGCCACGTGCGCCTCGCCCACCGCGCGCAGCACCTGCTCGCCGGTGTCGGTGCGCTCCACGCGGGCCGTGGGCTCCTCCTCGAGCATCCGCTGGAGGGCCGGGCCCATCTTGTCCAGGTCGCCCTTGGACAGCGGCTCGATCGCCACCTGGAGCGTGGGCTCGGGGAAGCTCATCGCGGGCAGCACCAGCGGGTTGTCGCGCGCCGCCAGCGTGTCGCCCGTCTCGGTCACGCCGAGCTTCGCCACCGCGCCGATCTCGCCGGCCTTGAGCTCGCCGGTCGCCTCCTGCTCCTTGCCATGGAGGAACAGCAGCTGGCCGATCCGCTCGTCCTCGCCCTTGCTCGCGTTGTACACGCCGGCCTGGCTCTTGAGCGTGCCCGACAGCACCCGCAGGTACGTCAGCCGGCCGACGAACGGGTCGGCGGCGGTCTTGAACACCCGGACCAGGAGCGGCCCGGACGCGGCCGCCTCGACCTTGACCTCCTTGCCGGCCTTGTCCGTGGCGGCGTACGGGCCCTCCTCCTCGGGCGAGGGCAGGTAGCGGACGATCGCGTCCAGCAATGCGGTGAGCCCGATCCCCCTGGCGGCCGAGGCCACGACCACGGGCGCCAGCACCGACTCGCGGACGCCCTTGTGGAGGCAGGCGTCGAGCTCCGCGTCCGAGATCTCCTCCTCGGACAGGTACTTCTCGAACACGGCGTCGTCCGCCTCGGCCGCGGCCTCGAGCAGCTGGTCCCGCCGGCGGGCGACCTCGTCGGTCAGCTCCGCGGGGATCGGGATCTCCGTCTCCTTGCCACCGTCGAACCGGTACGCCTTGCGGTGGACGAGGTCGACGTACCCGGAGAACGCGTCGGCGGCCCCGATCGCGAGGTGGAGGGGGGCGATCTTGTTGCCGAACGCGGAACGCAGGTCGTCGAGCGCCCGGCCCGGGTCCGCGTTCTCGCGGTCGCACTTGTTGAGCACGAAGCAGGCGGCGGTGCCCGTCGCGCGACCGACCGCGACCGCGGTCTCGAGCCCGGCCTCGATGCCGCCCGAGGCGTCCACGACGAACAGCGCGGCATCGGCGGCGTGGAAGCCCTGGATCATCTCGGCCACGAAGTCCGGGTAGCCCGGCGTGTCGACGAGCGTGATCTCGTGCTCGCCGTGCTCGAACGTGCCGACCGCGAGGCTCAGCGACTGGTGCCGCTTCTGCTCCTCGGGCTCGTGGTCGAGATGGGCCGTGCCATCGTCCACCCTGCCCAGCCGCGGGATCGCGCCGGCTCGAAACAGCACCTGCTCCGCCAGCGTCGTCTTGCCGGCGCCGGCGTGACCGGCCAGCACGACGCTGCGGATGTGGGCGAGATCGTGGCTCTTCAACGTCATCGCGCGCGGTTCCTCTCGGTAGGTTCGACCGTCGGGCCGGTGCCCGGCCGCGACGGGACGGTGGGCGCAGGGATGCGCAGCCCTTGCGATGCGCGGGGTCCGGGACGACGGGACGATGAAGCGCTCGCGCGCCGGACGGTGAACCCCGACGCCTCGATGATAGTCGGTATACTCCCGGCCGATGTCCGGACATTCCAAGTGGTCGACGATCAAGCGCCAGAAGGGCGCCAACGACGCCAAGCGCGGCGCGATGTTCACCAAGGTCGCGCGCGAGGTGGCGGTCGCCGCGCGCGCGGGCGGCGGTGACCCGGACGCCAACTACCGGCTCCGGCTGGCCATCGACAAGGCGCGCTCGATCAACATGCCGGCCGAGAACATCAAGCGCGCGATCGAGAAGGCGACCGGCGGCGGCGACGCGGAGCAGTACGAGGAGATCGTGTACGAGGGCTACGGCCCGGGCGGCGTCGCGGTCCTCGTCGAGGCGGCGACCGACAACCGCAACCGGACCGCGGCCGAGGTTCGCTCGATCTTCGCCAAGACCGGCGGCCAGCTGGCCGGCAGCGGCGCCGTCGCCTGGCAGTTCGAGCCCCGCGGCCTGATCACCGTCCCGCGGGACGGCGTCGACGCGGACGACGTGGCCCTGGCGGCCATCGACGCCGGGGCCGTGGACGTGGACACCGAGTCGGACCCGATCGAGATCTGGACCGAGCCCGGCGACCTCGAGGGGGTCCGCAAGGCGCTCGAGGGGGCCGGGGTCGCGGTCGAGGGCGCGGAGTCCGCGATGATCGCCAGGCAGACCGTGAGCCTCGACGCGGACCACGTGCGCAAGGCGCTCCGCCTCGTCGAGCTGCTCGAGGATCTCGACGACGTCCAGCGGGTGACCGCCAACGTGGACATCCCCGAGGAGCTGATGGCCGAGGTCGCCGGGTGATCGTCCTGGGGATCGACCCCGGGACCGCCGCCCTCGGCTACGGGATCGTGGAGCGCACCGGGTCGCGCCTGCGCGCCGTGGACTACGGCTGCCTGACCACGAGCCCGGACGTGCCGCTCCCGGACCGGCTGCTGCGCATCCACGCGCAGGTTTCCGAGCTGATCGAGACCCACGGCCCGGACGTGCTCGCCGTGGAGCGGCTGTTCTTCTCGCGCAACGCGCAGAGCGCGTTCGGCGTCGGGCAGGCCCGCGGCGTCGTGCTGCTGGCGGCGGCCCAGGCGGGCGTCCCCGTCCGAGAGGCCACGCCCAACGAGGTCAAGGTTGCCGTGACCGGGTACGGCAACGCGGAGAAGGGCCAGGTCGCCCGGATGGTCTCGGTGATCCTGCAGCTGGCGGAGGTCCCGACGCCCGACGACACCGCCGACGCGCTGGCCACCGCGATCTGCATCGCCAACAGCGAGCGCGCCGGCGACCGTGTCGCGGGCAGCGCGGGTGCGACGGCCCCGGTCATGGACCGCTCGGCCGTGGCGCCCATCGTGCGGGGCGAGACCCCGTACGAGCGCTCCGTGCGCGAGGCGCTGGCGCGCGAGGCCAGGGCCGCCGCCGACGCCAGGGCCGCGGCCGGGACCGCAGCCGGCAACGGCGCGTCCGCGCCACGCCGCGGCAGCAAGCGCTAGCCGGCCGGGAGGGAGCAGGCCCGTGATCGCATCGGTCGAGGGCCGCGTCGGCGCGATCGCCGCCGACTCGCTCGTCATCGAGGTGGGCGGGATCGGATACCGCGTGTTCGCGGCGCCGTCCGTGCTCGCATCGGCCGCCGCGGGCGGGACGCTCAAGCTCCACACGTACCACCTGGTCCGCGAGGACCAGCAGGCGCTGTTCGGCTTCCGGACGTCCGAGGAGCTGGGCTTCTTCAACCTGCTGCTCACGGTGACCGGGGTGGGTCCCAAGGTCGCGATGGCGATCGTCGGATCACGCCCGACCGCGGACCTCCAGCTGGCGATCCTCCAGCAGGACCAGGCGGTCCTGGTGTCGATCCCGGGGATCGGCAAGAAGCTCGCCGAGCGGATCATCTTCGAGCTCAAGGAGAAGGTGTCGGCCGCCGGCGTCGCCGCGGGATCGGCGGCGGCGTTCGCGAGCGCGTCCGAGGGCGAGGTGGTCGCCGCGCTCCAGGCGCTGGGCTACTCGCCGGGCGAGGCGCGCGAGGCGTCCCGGCTGGCGCTCGCCGACGCCGCCGTGGGCGCCGGGCTGGAGGAGCGGGTCAAGGCCGCGCTCCGGACGCTGCTCCGGGATTGAGGCCGATGACCCGGATCGCACGCGCGCTTGTCCTCTCGGCCGTCGCGCTCTTCGCGGCCGGCTGCGGTGCGGGCAGCCCCGGCACGACATCGCCGACGTCCGCGACGCCCGCGCCATCGGCGGCAACGGCGTCGCCCGCCGTGACATCGCCCGCGACACCGGCACCCACGCGGCCGCCGACGCCAGGAGCGACGGCGGAGACGACCGAGCCACCGGGCGGAGCCATCTACGACCCGACTGCCGACCCCGCGGCCGACATCGCGGCGGCCATGGCCGCCGCCGCCGCCGACGGCAAGCCGATCCTCCTCGACTTCGGCGCCGACTGGTGCCCTGACTGCATCGTGCTCGCCCGGATGTTCGAGATGCCCGCGTTCGCGGAGTACCTCGCCGGGGTGCACGTGGTGCGCATCGACGTCGGCTTCTGGGACCACAACCTCGACGTCTCGGCGGCCTACGGCGACCCGATCTCGGTCGGCATCCCCGCGGTCGTCCTGGTGTCGCCCGCGGGCGAGGTGCTGGGGTCGACGGCGGACGGCCGCCTCGCGTCCGCGGCGTCGATGACGCCCGAGGCCGTGCTGGCGGTGCTCCGCTCGCTCGGCGACTGACCGATGCCCCGGCGCACGCTGCGCCTGCTGGCGGTGCCGTTGTTCGTGGCCGCCGCGCTGGTCGCACTCGGCGTGGCGGGCATGGGCGCCCGGCCGACGCCTCCGACCACGGTGTTCGCGGCCTCCCACGTGAGCGTCACCATCTCGGTCTCGGGGCAGGGCACCACGCGGGTCCTCGAGGCGCGGCTCGAGCCGGACGAGCCGGGGCTCCACCTCTACGGCCCGGACCTGCCCGCCGACGGCATCGACGGCGCGGGCCGCCCCACCTGGATCGAGCCCGTGTCCGGCGGGTGGACCGCCGTTGCCGGCCCGCCGGTCGCGGCACCGACGCCGTTCGCGACCGCGCTGCCCGGGTTCTCGGCGCCGTTCTCCGTCCTGCCCGACGGACCGGTGACCATCCGCCTGCCGATCGAACACGCCGACGGCGATGCCTCGATCCTGCGGATCGCGATCACGTACATGGCGTGCACCACGGCGGGTCGCTGCTACCCGCCGGTCGTCGGCCACGAGCTCGACGTCGTGGTCCCTTGAGGCTCCGTCCGGCGGTGACAGGGCGTCACCGACCCGAACCGAACATGCGTACCAAACAGGCGCGCAACCTGCTAGACTCCGCGCGATGACGGACGACGCCCTGAGCCTCCTGGCGGCCGGCGCGGTGGACCCCGGCGAGCTGGCCGTGGAGGGTTCGCTGCGGCCGCGGACGCTGGACGAGTACATCGGGCAGCGGGAGGTCAAGGGCAGCCTGTCGGTGCTGCTCCAGGCGGCCAAGGGCAGGGGAGAGGCGGCGGACCACGTCCTGCTGTACGGCCCCCCCGGCCTGGGCAAGACGACGCTGGCGACGATCATCGCCCGGGAGCTGGGCGTCAACGTCCGCTACACGAGCGGGCCCGCGGTGGAGCGGGCGGGGGACCTGGCGGCGATCCTGACCGCGCTCGACGAGCGGGACGTCCTGTTCATCGACGAGATCCACCGGCTCAACCGGGCGGTGGAGGAGATCCTGTACCCTGCGATGGAGGACTTCGCGCTGGACGTGATGATCGGCAAGGGGCCGAGCGCGCGAAGCCTGCGCCTCAGCCTCAAGCCGTTCACCGTGGTCGGCGCCACCACGCGGGCCGGCCGGATCAGCGGCCCGCTCCGCGACCGGTTCGGCATGACGTACCGCCTGGACTTCTACGGCGAGGACGACCTGGCGGCGATCGTCCGCCGCTCGGCGGGGATCCTGGGCGTGGAGATCGACGGCGACGCGGCGCGGCTCATCGCGAAGCGCGGCCGGGGCACGCCGCGGATCGTGAACCGGCTGCTGCGGCGGGTCAGGGACCACGCCGAGGTCCACGGGGACGGGCGGGTCCACGTGCAGGCCGTGGACGAGGCGATGACCATGCTCGACATCGACTCGCTCGGCCTCGACACCACGGACCGCAAGCTGCTGGCGGCGATCGTCCAGAAGTTCCAGTCGGGGCCGGTGGGGGTCCAGGCGCTGGCCGCGGTCCTGGCCGAGGAGTCCGAGACCATCGAGGACGTGTACGAGCCGTTCCTGCTCCGGCTCGGCTTCCTGGACCGCACCCCGCAGGGCCGGATCGCGACCGAGGCCGCGCGCGCCCACCTC
Source organism: Chloroflexota bacterium (assembly GCA_040755495.1). Taxonomy (GTDB): domain Bacteria; phylum Chloroflexota; class Limnocylindria; order Limnocylindrales; family CSP1-4; genus CAIXZV01. Next base: position 17,455 of record JBFMAT010000035.1, on the reverse strand, counting down.
GCGGCGCTGGGCTACGAGATCCCGGCCCCGCGTCGCTCGGAGCCGGACATGCCGGCGCTCTGGGAAGACCTCCCGGCACGCTGACCGTGCCCGGCGCCGCCCGCTTCGAGATCCTCGTCCCGCCGCCTGCGGACGGGTCCACGCGCGCCCGGCTCGGCCGGCTGGCGCTGACCCACGGCGTCGTCGAGACGCCGCAGTTCATGCCCGTCGGCACCAACGCCACGGTCAAGGCGCTGGACCCGCACGATGTCGAGGCGGCCGGCGCCACGATCCTGCTCGCCAACACCTACCACCTGTACCTGCGGCCGGGCCACGAGCGGATCCGGCGGCTGGGCGGCCTCAACCGGTTCATGGGCTGGGATCGGCCGATCCTCACCGACTCGGGCGGCTACCAGGTGGTCTCGCTGGGCGACCTGCGGGTCGTGGACGAGGACGGCGTGACGTTCAAGAGCCACCTCGACGGGTCGGTGCACCGGTTCACGCCCGAGCATTCGATCGCCGTCCAGGAGGCGCTCGGGCCGGACGTGGCGGTCGCCTTCGACCAGCCGGTGTTCCCGAGCTTGCCGCGGGACGTCGTGGTGGACGCGATGCGCCGGACGCACCGCTGGGCCGAGCGCTCCTTGCGCGCCCATACGCGGACCGACCAGGCGCTGTTCGGCATCGTGCAGGGCGGCCTGGACCCGGAGCTGCGCGCGGAGTCCGCCGCGTACATCGCGAGCCTGCCGTTCGACGGCATCAACATCGGCGGGCTGGCCGGTGACGAGACCCCGGCCCAGCGCGACGCGACGCTGGACGCGACGATCCCCCTGCTCGACGGCGACCCGCGACCCCGCTACCTGATGGGGCTGGGGTCGCCGGCGGACCTGCTCGAGGCCGTCCACCGCGGCATCGACCTGTTCGATTCGGTGCTCCCGGCCCGGGTCGCGCGCAACGGCCAGCTGTGGGTCCCAGGTGGCCGGTTGAACCTGCGCAACGAGCGGTTCCGGGACGACCCGGATCCGGTCCAGGACGGCTGTCCGTGCCCCTTGTGCACGCGGTTCTCGAGGGCCTATCTCGCCCACCTGTTCCGGGCCCGGGAGATGCTCGCGTACCGGCTGGCGACTTGTCACAACCTGACCTTCACCCTAGACTTCATGCACAGGATCCGCGCCGCGCTGCGCGCCGGTACCTTCCCCGTCGAGCTGCCGGAGATGCGCCAACGCGCGATCCGGATGAGTCGCGGTGAAGTCGCCGCGAAGCCTGCGTGAAGTCCGTGTCGGTAGGGTCCATCGAGCGTGGAGGCGCGCAATGGGTTCACGGGATCGCCCCCACAAGGAAGTCAAGAAGAAGCCCAAGGACAAGTCCGCCCAGCCGCACCTCGCGCCGCTGTCTGACGTCCCCCAGCAGGTGGAGGTCATCCGGAAGCAGCGCAAGCCCCGCTGGGACGAGCAGGAGTCCGGCGAAGGCTGACGCGCCGGGCGGGCGGGGACCGGGTCCCGCTCCGTCGGGTCGGCTGAAGCCGCCAGGAGCGAGGACAGGATGACGGTGACCGGCAGGGACATGGACGCTCGCAACGGCGAGAAGGCGATCGCCGAGCGGGGGCGCGCGGTCGACGCGGCGATCCTCGCGATCGAGAAGCAGTTCGGGCGCGGCTCGATCATGAAGCTCGGCTCGGCCGAGCGGCAGCAGGTGGACGCCATCCCGACCGGCTCGATCGCCCTCGACCTCGCGCTGGGCGTGGGCGGGATCCCGCGCGGCCGGATCACGGAGGTCTTCGGCCCGGAGTCCTCGGGCAAGACGACGCTCTGCCAGCACGTCATCGCCGAGGCCCAGCGGCGGGGCGGGATCGCCGCGTTCATCGACGTCGAGCACGCGCTCGATCCCGGGTACGCCCGCGCCTGCGGCGTGAACGTGGACGAGCTCCTCGTGTCCCAGCCGGACACCGGGGAGCAGGCGCTCGAGATCACCGAGACGCTCATCCGCTCCGGCGGCGTGGACTGCGTCGTCCTGGACTCCGTCGCGGCACTTGTGCCGCGCGCCGAGATCGAGGGCGAGATGGGCGACAGCTTCGTGGGCATCCAGGCCCGGCTGATGAGCCAGGCGCTGCGCAAGCTCACCGGCGCCGTCAGCCGCTCGAACACCTCGCTCGTGTTCACCAACCAGCTGCGCGAGAAGATCGGCGTGATGTTCGGCAACCCGGAGACGACGCCCGGTGGCCGTGCGCTCAAGTTCTACGCCTCGGTCCGGCTGGACATCCGGCGCGTGGAGACGATCAAGAGCGGCACCGAGTCGGTGGGCAACCGGGTGCGCGTCAAGGTGGTCAAGAACAAGGTCTCGCCGCCGTTCCGCGTCGCGGAGTTCGACGTGATGTACGGCGAGGGGATCAGCAAGGAGGGCGGCCTCCTGGACGTCGGCGTGGCGATGGACGTCGTGACCAAGACCGGCGCCTGGTTCACGTTCGGCGAGACGCGGCTCGGCCAGGGGCGCGAGGCGTCCAAGGAGTTCCTCAAGTCGAACCACGACCTCGCCGCGGAGATCGACCGGCGGATCCGGGCCAAGATGTCGGACGTGGCGCTGCCGGTCGAGGGGATCGAAGAGGCCGAGTAGGCCCCCGCCCGTGGCAGACAGCCCCCACCGGCCGCGGAAGCCGACGTTCGCCGAGCGGCGCGAGCGGCGGGCGGCCGTCGAGGACCTGGGCGAGGTCGTCGATTTCGCGGCGCGCTTCCTCGAGACGCGCCCGCGCTCGGTGACCGAGGTCCGCCGCCGGCTGGCGTCGGCCGGGTTCCGGACGGAGCTGGTCGAGGCCGCGATCAGCCGCCTCGGCGAGCTCGGGTACCTGGACGACGAGACGTTCGCGCGGGCCTGGGTCGAGTCGCGGGACCGGGCACACCCGCGCGGCGAGCACGCCCTGCGCCGCGAGCTGCAGCTCAAGGGCGTGGACCGCTCGATCGTGGACGGGGTGCTCGAGGCGCGGGCCGGGGACGCGGCCGCGGGCGAGCCGGACCTGGCGGCCGCGGAGCGCCTGCTCGCCCGCAACCGGTCCGCGCTGGAGCGGGTCGCCGATCCGCGCCGGCGGCGGCAGCGTGCCTACGCGCTCCTGGCGCGTCACGGCTTCGCCCCGTCGATCGCGTCGGAGGTCGCGCGACGCGTCGCGGACGGCGGCCCCGACGACGTCGACACCGAGGGCCCGTAGCGGGCGCCCCGCGACCTACGCCCCGCGGCTGCCCCGGAGCTGCTCGAGCGCGATCAGCTGCTCGATGGCGCGCAGCGTGAGCTCCGCCCGGTCGAGCTCGCGCAGCACGGACCACTCTCGCCGCAGGCCGCGCGCCAGCGCGTCGGGGAGCTCCCGGAGCCAGCCCTCGATGCGCAGGTCCACGAACTCGCGCTTCTCCTCGATCGTGAGCTCGCGCGCCAGGAGCAGCAGGCTCGCCTCCTCCGCGTCGACCATCGTCTGGAGCACGTTCCAGCGCGCCCCCGGCCGCTCGGAGCACAGCGCGACGAACGTGCTGGTGCCCGTCTGGCGGAGCAGCTCCTCCTCGCGGGTCGTGAGCGATTCGTGCTCCTTGGTCTGGTCCCAGCTGTCCGCCTCCTCGGCCATGAACCGCAGGTACAGCATCGCGAACAGGCAGGTGGGCTCGACGAGGTCCTCCCGGACGCGGGCGTCCACCCACAGCGCCGCCGCCGCCCGGAGGCAGCGCATCGCCACCGCCTCGGCCAGCTCGCCGCCGAACACCAGCGCCACCGACTCCTGGACGAAGCACGGAAGCTCGCTGGCGATGATCTCGCGGTACCCGGGCACGTGGCGGTCGAGCAGCACCGCGGCTCGCTTGTCGAGCGCGGCGAGGTCGCTCACCACCGCGGGCAGCCCGAGCGTCGTGCAGCCCAGGTTGTAGTTGATGGCGCGCGGCAGCGTCACCCCCTCCGGCCACGCGTCGCGCAGGTCGCGCTTGTCCGGCAGCCGCGAGCCGCCGCCCCACTCCTCGGGGTACTCGGGGATCGAGCGGCCGTAGTTCACGGAGCCGGTCGCGCGGATCCGGACCCGCGTCTGGGGCACCAGCCCGCTGAACGGCGCAACCAGGGGGGCGATCCGAAGCAGCGTCTGGGTGTGGGCCGCGGTGCCCGCCTCGAGCAGCCGCCGGAGCGACTCGCGCTCCGTGTGGCCTACCGCCGGCGCCCGGGCCGCCTGGGCAGCGACCGTTCGGAACCGCGCCGCGAGTCGACGGGCCTCCTCGGGGGCGTCGGCGCGGATCCCCTGGACCGTGACGCCGTCCGCGCGGGCGAGCTGGGCGATGACGCCCTCGTGGTCGGGGTCGAAGCCGCCCCGGAAGCCGGCCCGCCCGGCGCCGACCAGGAACGTGACCCGCGGCGCGGGCTCGCCCGCCTCGGCCGCCAGCCGGGCGAGGCGCCGCTCGGCCTCGGCGCGGGCGGCGATGGCCAGCGTGTAGGCGGCGTCGGTCGCGATCTTGCCGCTCTGCTCGGCCGTGTCGGACATGGCGAGGAACACGCGCACCAGCGCCTCGCCGCCGTCGAACCGGGTGGCGAACGAGCCCGGCGTGGGGCGGTCGGCGAGGCCGCGGCCCCGCTCCAGCTCGCGGTAGAACGCCTCGAGCAGGTCCGGCAGGTGCGCGAGGGCCCCGACGTTCTCCACCAGCGGGACGAGGCGGACCCGGGCCGCGCGCGCCATGAGCTCGCCGCGGCGGGCCGGCGGGATGCGCGCCGAGAGGAACGCGTCGACGCGATCCGGCGCGCCCGCGAACAGCCCCTCCATCGCCTGGTGGTAGAGCGTGCCCACCTTGACCACCGCGCCCAGGTCCGCGAGCGAGTTGACCTGGGGGATCGTGATCTCGTAGATCGCGTTCTGGGCGGGCGTGATGCCCAGGCGCTCGCAGGCGAGCAGGAACAGCAGGTTGGTGCGCGCCACGGCCGCGAGGATCCGGGAGATCTTCTCCTCGTCCTGCTCGAGCCACGGGTTGGGGACGCGGAACAGGAGGTGCCGGTCCTCGCCCGGCACGACGCCGTGGCGCAGGAGCGCGAGCACGACCTTCTCCGGCACGTCCAGCCAGTCCGGGCTGATCTGGCGACCCTCGTAGTCGAGCAGGACCTCGGTGCACAGCCCGAGCAGGTCCGCCACGGATTCCTCGTACTCCGGGCGCGCCTCGACCAGCGGGTGCCACTCGAGGTGGGTCAGGGCGGCCTCGGCCCGGTGGGGGGCGCCGTCAGGGACGGACGCGATCGCGCGGGCGAGCTGCTCGGCGCGGTGGCTGGTGGAGTCCGGGTGCTTGGTGCCCGTGATCCGCCGCGACGCCTCACCCGGGCTGTGCTCGATCGCGCCCCGCGCGGCCGCGAACGCGATCGGGTCGAGGTCATCGAGCGCGGGATAGCCGTCAGCGGTGCAGGTGCTGTCCCAGACCGCGTCCTCGATGGACGGCGTCGCGCGGGAGCGGATCCCGACGCCCGTGCCCTCGCGGCCCTTGCGCTCGAGGCAGGCCCGGACGCGGTCGATGAACACCGCCAGCTCGCTGACGTCCCGCGAGCCGTAGGACAGCCGCTGCCAGGTGCCGAACTCGGCCGCGTGGGTGCCGGCGAACGCCGCGAACGGGATGCCGCCCACGCCGCCGGCCAGCAGCAGGTCGAACGCGTCCACGGAGTCGCGCACCACGGCGCGCTCCCGGACGCCGTTGCGCAGCCGCTGGAACGACTCGCCCACGAGTCCCGGGAACGCGAGCGGCGAGTAGAAGGTGCCCCCGAAGTCCGTGCGCTCCACCCCGAGGTGGGCGAGGCCGTCGGCCGCCTCGATCATGAAGTCGCGCCGCGCCCGCATGTACGGCGACGGCCGCCGGAGCGCCGCGAGGGGGCTCTGGAGCGCGGCCAGCGCCCAGTCCTGCGCGAGCGTGGACGGCGTGGCGACGAGCCAGGCCGAGAGGTTCGCCAGGACCTCCCGGGCGCGCACCCCGCCCTCGCGGATCTGGTCCGACAGCACCACCCAGCACGCCCGCGCCCCGGTCGAGGCGCCGAACATGTCCATCTTCGAGAGGCCGGACAGCGTGACGACCCAGTTGCGCCACTCGGGGTCGGCGAAGGCGGGGTTGACGAACGACCCCACGTAGTCGAGCCGCTGGTAGACGGAGTCGTAGAGGACGTACACCCCGTGCCGCACGGCGACGGCGACCAGCGCCTCCACGAGGTCGCGCGGGTACACCCGGCCGGTCGGGTTGTGCGGGTTGTTGACGATCACGCTGGAGATGCCGCCCCGCGACAGCAGGCGGTCCAGCGCGTCGGGGTCGGGGAGGAACTCGGGCGGTCGCGTGGGCAGCTCCACGACGTGCTTGCCGGCCCGCTCCACGAACCAGTCGTACTCCCAGCTCGGTCGGGGCACGACGACGCCCGTGCCGTCGGCGCCCAGCACCTCGAGCACCATCGCCAGGCCGGACCGGGTGCCGGGGGTGAACACGACCTCGTCGGGCAGGAAGCGGACGTCGGACGACGGGTAGTCGAGCAGGCCGTCGCGGTTGACGAACTCGACCACCTCGCCCCGGAGGTCCATCCGGCCCACCGGCGACCCGTAGCTGTGGACCGTGTTGCGGGTGATCCGCTGGGCGGCCCGCACGACCTCGGGGTGGGGGGCGAAGTCGGCGTTCTTGTAGTCGCCCTGGGTCAGGTCCAGGGCGCCCTCCTGCTGGACGCGGCGGGCGAACGCCCGGACCAGCGGCTCGGGGGTCGCGAGGGCGGCCCGGGACAGGACGGGGGCCACCGGGGACGCCGCGCGAGTCGTCACCGGCTCGGGTGGCTGGACGGCGGCGGGTTGGTCGGGCTGCGGCACGGGCGTGTCCCCTGGGCGGTACCGGGAATGTACCGCCCGCCGCCGACCTCGTTCGCCGCCATTCGGCCCTCCGCGGGCGGGCAGGACGGCCCGCGGGACGGGATCGGCGGGTGCCGTTCACGGGCCACCTGTCCCTGCATCGCGTCGCGGGCGGCGGCCGCGGGACGGCTGGCGAGCCGGCCGCGGGACGGGTGGCGAGCCGGGTCCGGGGCGGGTGCGAGCCGGTTCCGGGTCGACGATGTAGGCTACGCGGATTACCGGCAGGCGGACCTCATGGCCGCCGGCCGGGCGAGCCGCGCAACCCGACGGTGATCCGGGGGAGCTTTCCGGCCCACGGATCCCACAGCCCAAGCGACCCCGGGGCGCGCGTAGCCCGAACCCGATTCGACAACGCCTCCGGCCCACAAGCCCGGCCGGAGGGGAGGATGAACCGAACATGGACGCACTCGTCGTCGCAGGCGCGGCCGTGCTTGCCGCTGCCGTCGGCGTGGCCCTGGGATTCGTCGTTCGCGGCGCCTGGGCCGGCCAGTCCCTCAAGTCCGCCCAGGACAAGGCCGCGCGCATCGTGGCCGAGGCGCGCGCCCAGCAGAAGGACATGATCCTCGAGGCGAAGGACGAGAAGCTGCGCCTCCAGCGCGAGGCCGAGGAGGAGGCGCGTGCCAAGCGGGCCGAAATCCAGTCGCTGGAGCGTCGTCTCATCGCGCGCGACGAGCAGCTGGACCAGCGGGCCGACCTGCTCGAGGAGAAGAGCCGCAAGATCAACGACCGGGAGCGGGACCTCGAGCGCGAGCGCGAGGAGCTGACCCGCCTGAGCCAGGAACGCGTGGTGGCCCTCGAGCGCGTGTCCGGCCTGTCCGCCGAGGACGCCAAGGCGATGCTCCTCGACGCGATCCGCGACGAGGCGGAGCACGACGGCGTCAAGCTGGCCCGCTCGATCGAGCGGCGGGCCCGCGAGGAGGCCCAGGAGAAGGCGCGCGAGGTCATCGTCACCGCGATGCAGCGCGTGGCCGCGGACCACACCGCGGAACACACGGTCACGGTCGTCCACCTGCCGAGCGACGAGATGAAAGGCCGGATCATCGGTCGCGAGGGGCGCAACATCCGCGCCCTGGAACAGGCCACGGGCATCGATCTGATCATCGACGACACGCCCGAGACCGTCGTCCTGTCGGGCTTCGACCCCGTCCGCCGCGAGACCGCCCGGCTCGCCCTGACCAAGCTGATCGCCGACGGCCGGATCCACCCGGGCCGGATCGAGGAGGTCGTCAACAAGGCCAAGGCCGAGGTGGAGCTCGTCATCCGCCAGGCGGGCGAGCAGGCGGCCTACGATGCCGGCGTCCCGGGCCTGCCGCCGGAGATGATCAAGCTGCTGGGCCGGCTCAAGTACCGCACGAGCTACGGCCAGAACGTTCTCGTCCACTGCGTCGAGACGAGCCACCTCGCGGCGATCATCGCCGCCGAGCTGGGTGCGGACGTCCAGGCGGCCAAGATCGGCGGCCTGCTGCACGACATCGGCAAGGCGGTCGACCACGAGGTGGAGGGGCCGCACGCGGCGATCGGCGCCCAGATCGCCCAGAAGCACAACATGCCGTTCAAGGTGGTCAACGGGATCGCGGCCCACCACCAGGAGGTCGAGTTCTCGTGCATCGAGGCCCCGATCGTCCAGGTGGCCGACGCGATCTCCGCGTCCCGTCCGGGCGCCCGTGGCGAGACGATGGAGACCTACGTCAAGCGGCTCGAGGATCTCCAGGCCATCGCGGAGAGCTTCACCGGCGTGGAGCGCTCGTTCGCCGTCCAGGCGGGCCGCGAGGTCCGGATCCTCGTCCGGCCCGAGGAGATCGACGACCTGTCCGCGAGCCGCCTCGCCCGCGACATCGTCAAGAAGATCGAGGACAGCCTCACGTACCCGGGCCAGATCAAGGTGACGGTGATCCGCGAGACGCGCGCCGTCGAGTACGCGAAGTAGGGGGGCCGGCCACCCGTGAGCGCCCGCAGCGAGCGGGCGGGCCTCGGCAACCCGCCCAACGGCAACGCGCCGCGGCCGCCGGGCGCCTGCCGGATCCTGATGATCGGGGACGTCATCGGCAAGCCGGGCCGGGTCGCCATCGAGCGGACGCTGCCGGGGATCCGCGACGAGCGCGGGATCGACTTCGTCACCGCCAACGGCGAGAACCTCGCGGGCGGCATGGGCCTCACCGTGTCCACCTGCGAGGCGCTGTTCGCGGCGGGCGTCGACGTCGTGACGTCGGGCAACCACATCTGGGACAAGCGCGAGATCTACCCGTTCCTCGACGAGTCGGAGCGCGTGCTGCGGCCGCTCAACTACGGCACCCACGACGTGCCGGGTCGCGGCTGGGGCACGTACCACGCCCTCGACGGCAGCGAGCTCGCGGTGGTCAACCTCCAGGGCCGCACCTACATGCAGCCGATCGACAACCCGTTCACGGACGCGGACCGGCTGCTGGACGAGGCGTCGGAGCCGCTGCCGCCGATCCGCCTCGTGGACTTCCACTGCGAGATCACGTCCGAGAAGAACGCCCTGGGGCTGTACCTCGACGGTCGCGTGTCGGCCGTGGTCGGCACCCACACGCACGTGGTCACCGGCGACGAGCGGATCCTGCCCCGGGGGACGGCCTACCAGTCGGACCTGGGCATGACCGGGCCGCTGTGGAGCGTCATCGGCTTCGACCCCAGGACCGTCCTGCCCCGGTTCATCAACGCGCTGCCCACGCGGTTCGAGGTGGGCGACGGGCCGGTCGTGCTCAACGCCTGCCAGATCGACGTGGACCCGGCCACCGGGCATGCCCTCCAGGTGGAGCGGCTGCAGCGCCTCGTCGAGGTCTGAATCCTCCGGCCGATGGCTCGCGGAGCATCGCCTCGGCCCTCGGAGGGCGGGTGCCAACTGAACGCAGAGGTTGCCCGATGACGATCCGTCACCAGCCGCGGGCCGCCGACGCGCCGTGGGTGCCCGGGACCGCGACGGCGGACGTCCACGCGCACACGACCCGCTCCGACGGCGTCCTCGAGCCGGACGAGCTCGTCCGCCAGGCGTTCGACGCCGGCGTCCGGCTGTTCGCGATCGCGGACCACGACAACCTCGCCGCCTACCGCGAGCTCACGGCGCCCGGGGCGGCGCCGCTCCCCGACGGCCTGCGGCTCGTGCCGGCCGTGGAGATCAACGCCGTCACGCGCGACCTGGGGCGCGACCTGCCGGAGGGCGAGCTGCACGTGCTGGGCATCGGCGTGGACCCCGACGACGAGGCCTTCGAGGCACTGCTCGCGCGCCAGCGCGGCGCCCGCCGGACGCGGTTCTTCGCCACGGTCGCCCGGCTGCGCGAGATCGGCCGTCCCGTCGACGCCCAGGTCGAGGGCCTGGACCTGTCGCGCGACGACGCCCTGGGCCGACCGACGATCGCGCGCGCCCTGGTCACCGCCGGGTACGCGGCGACCGTCGAGGACGCCTTCGAGCGGCTGGTGGGGCACGGCCGTCCGGGCTACGTGCCACGGACCGGCGTGTCGCCGGTCGAGGCGATCCGGGCGATCCGGGCCGCCGGCGGCCTCGCCGCGGTGGCGCACTTCTACGAGGCGGCCGCGTGGCGGCCGTTCCTCCGCGAGCTGATGGCGGAGGGGCTCGACGGCCTCGAGAGCCACCATCGCTCGTTCGACGAGGAGACCCGGGCCGCCGTCGCGGCGGTGGCCCGCGACCTCGGCCTCGTGGAGACGGGCGGGACCGACCACCACGGCGACTCGGGCCCCTACGCGGTGTCGCACGCGGAGCTCGTGATGCCGGCGCCGCTCGTCGAGGGCCTCCGGGCGGCGATCAGCCGGACGCGATGCCCGGGTCGTCCTTGACGAACGTCGGGTGGAGGTCGACGGCCTTCCCCGCGCGACGCCGGCGGGCCGTCAGGTTGAGGAACTCCACGAACACCGAGAAGCCCATCGCCGCGTAGATGTAGCCCTTGGGGACGTGCAGGCCCGCGCCGTCCGCGATCAGCGTCACGCCGATCAGCAGCAGGAACGAGAGGGCCAGCATCTTGACCGTGGGGTGCTCGTGCACGAAGCGCGAGATCGGCCCCGACGCGAACAGCATCACCCCGACCGCGATCACGACCGCCGCGATCATGACCGGGATGTCGTCCACCATGCCCACCGCCGTGAGCACCGAGTCCAGCGAGAACACGATGTCCAGCAGCACGATCTGGAACAGGACGCCGGCCATCGTCGCGCCGGCGACCCCGGTGACCGCGTGTCCCTCGGCGCCCTCGAGCGCCTCGTGGATCTCGGTGGTCGCCTTCCAGATCAGGAACAGGCCGCCGGCGATCAGGATGGTGTCGCGGACCGAGACTGGGTGGTCGCCGATCGTGAACAGCGGCTCGGTGAGGCCCACGATCCAGGAGATCGTCAGCAGCAGCAGGATGCGCATCCCCATGGCCAGCCCGAGCCCGATCGTGCGGGCGCGGTCGCGGGCCGCGGCCGGCAGCCGCTGCACGAGCACCGAGATGAACACGACGTTGTCGATGCCGAGGACGATCTCGAGGACCGTCAGCGTGAGCAGCGCGATCCAGGTGTTGGGGTCGGTCAGCAGGTCCATGGCGGGGAAGCGTAGCGGGTCGCGGGAGCCGCCGCGGCCGTCGTGACGACGGCAGGCCGTACCATCTGCGTGTCATGACCACGTCCCGCCGGCTCCCGATGCTCGAGCTCGTGCCGCCCGTGGCCGGTGCCGCGGGTCCGCGCCAGCCGCTCCCGCCCCGCGACGACCGGCTGGCCGAGTTCCGGCCCGAGGCGCGCTCCCTGCCGTCGTTCTTCGTCTGGACCCTGGGCTGCCAGATGAACAAGAGCGACAGCGAGGAGATGGCCGGGCGACTGCTGGCCGCGGGCTGCGCGGAGGCCGCGTCGATGGAGGCCGCGGACCTGGTGGTCATCAACACCTGCGCGATCCGCGAGGCGGCCGAGGCGAAGGTCGTCGGCCGGCAGGGGCAGCTCAACCGGCTCAAGGCCGCGAACCCGGGGCTGCGGGTGGTGATGACCGGCTGCTCGGTGCGGGCGTCGAACCGGGCGGGCCTCCACCGCCGCTACCCGGCGGTGGACCTGTTCCTGCGCCCGGACGAGGAGCCCGAGCTGGTGGACCGCCTCGGCCTGGCGTCCGCGCAGGCGCCGGTGGGGGCGACCGCGACCACCGCGGCCACCACGCTCGTCAAGGGCGCCCCGGTGTCCGACGCCACGCACCTCGTGCGGGCACGCGCCGACGCCATCGCGGGCGGCGCGGTCAGCCGCGGCTCGGCGATCAGCGCCTGGCTGCCGATCATCTACGGCTGCGACAAGACGTGCACCTACTGCATCGTCCCGTTCAGCCGCGGCCCGGAGCGCAGCCGCCCGTTCGACGAGATCGTGGACGAGGCGAGGGCGCTGGCCGCGGCCGGCTACCGCGAGGTGACGCTGCTCGGCCAGAACGTCAACAGCTATGGCCACGACCTGGCGCCGCAGCCGCGGTTCGCGCACGTGCGCACCGAGCGCACGATGGGCCGACGGCAGGACCGCGAGGCGCGCCCGGACCTCGCCGAGCTGATCCGGGCGATCGATGGCCTGCGGACGGCGGACGGCGCGCCGGCGATCCCGCGGCTGCGGTTCGTGACCTCGCACCCCTGGGACCTCTCGGACCGCCTGATCGAGGCGATGGCCGCCTGCCCGTCGGTGTGCCAGGCGCTCCACCTGCCGGTGCAGTCGGGGAGCGACACGATGCTCCGCCGGATGGGCCGCCAGTACACGATCGAGCACTACCTCGAGCGCCTCGGGCGGATCCGCGACGCCGTGCCCGGGATCGCCCTGTCCACGGACGTCATCGTCGGGTTCTGCGGCGAGACCGAGGCCGAGTACGAGGCGACCATCGGGCTGCTCGAGGCCGTGCGCTTCGACCAGGTGTTCGCCGCGGCCTACAGCGAGCGTCCCGGGACCCCCGCGACGCGGCTCGCGGACGACGTCCCGCCGGCCGAGAAGCGGCGACGGCTGGTGGCGCTGCTGGCGGTCCAGGAGCGGATCGGGCTGGAGCGCAACCGGGCCTGGCTGGGCCGCACGACGGAGGTCCTCGTGGACACGGTCGTGCCGCCCCGGTCCCACGACCACGACGCCGAGGAGGCCGAGGGGACCGTCGCGGGGACGGCGGAGTCGCGCGACGCGTTCGCGAACCTGCCGGCGGGCGTCGTTCATCTCGCCGGCCGGTCGCGCGAGAACAAGCTGGTGCACCTGGCGGGCGCCCCGGCGCTCGTGGGACGCCTCGTCGACGTCCGGATCGAGCATGCCGGGCCCTACGCGCTCCGGGGAGTCGTGGCCTGAGCCTCGCCCCGCTCCTGGTCATCGGCGGGCCCACGGCCACCGGCAAGACCGGGCTCGCGATCGCGCTCGCCGAATGGCTGGCGGCCCGGGGCGTGCCCGCCGAGGTCGTGTCCGCGGACTCGCGGCAGGTGTACCGGGGCCTCGACATCGGGACGGCCAAGGCGACCGCCGACGAGCGCGCCCGCGTCGTCCACCACGGACTCGACCTCGTCGACCCCGACCAGCCGTACTCGGTCGCCGAGTTCCGCGCCCATGCCCTCGCGGCGCTCGCCGCCCTGGGCGCCCGGGGCGGGATCGGGATCCTCGCCGGGGGCACCGGGTTCTGGCTGCGGGCGGTGTTCGCGGGCATCGACACCGACGCGCTGCCCTCGGACGCGGCCGTCCGGGCGGCGCTCGAGGCCGACCTCGCGCGCGACGGCGTCGGGGCGCTGGCCGGTCGCCTGGCGGCCGCCGCGCCGGCCCTCGCCGGCCGTACCGACCTGCGCAACCCGCGGCGGGTCGTCCGGGCGCTCGAGATCGCCACCCTCCGGGGCGACGCGCCGCTGCCGGGCCCGCTCGGCTACCCGGCCCCGGTGCTCGGGTTCCAGCTCGTCGTGGAGCCCGCGGCGCACCGCGAGCGGATCGCGACCCGTGCCCGCGCCCAGTTCGCGGCGGGGCTCCTCGAGGAGGCGCGCGCCCTGCGGGAACGCTTCGACCCCGCGCTGCCGTGCTTCACGGCCATCGGCTACCGCGAGAGCTGGGCGGTCCTCGACGGCACCATCGGCCTCGAGGCGGCGATCGCCCTCGACGCGCAGCGCAACGTCGCCTTCGCGAAGCGCCAGCGGACCTGGTTCCGTCGCGAGCCGACGCTGGCCGTGCTCGACGCGACCGACGACCCGACGCCGGCCGCGAGCGCCGCACTGGACCGGTTCCTCCATCGCGCGAGCGCCTGACAGCGTCGCTCGGCTTGTCCCCGTCGCGCCGGGGGGCTACCGTGCGCGCATGGCCACCGACGACCCCTCCGACCAGCCGCTCGGGTTCAACATCGACATCGGCGACATCCTGCGCGACGTCACGGCCCCCAGGAAGCGGACCACAACCCGGCGCAAGACGACGAGCCGATCGACCGCATCGAATGACATGGATGCGGCGATGCGGCGCGCGGTCCGCGCCGAGCTCAAGGACGTCGAGCGGGCGCTGCGCGAGCTCGCGACGGAGGTCGTGCGGCTCCGGCGCGCCAACGAGGACCTCGCGGAGAAGGTCGCCCGGCTGACGCGCCGGTAGCGCTCGTCAGTGCGGGTTCGTGAACTCGCCCGCGAGGAAGCCCGCCCACAGCAGGCCGTACAGGATCGGCAGGATCACCACAAGCGCCCGCTCGCGGCCGCGCACGAGGTCCACGACCCCGGCGATCGCACCCGCGAAGGCCAGGCCGAGGAAGCCGGCCATGGTCGCGAGCAGCAACGGGTCGTACCCGACGTGCCCGGCGTCGACCAGCCGCACGAACACAGACAGGCTGAGGATCGAGAGCCCGGCCAGCACGAGCGACGACCAACCGGCGCGGGTGACTGGCAGGAGGCGGAGGTGGAACCTCGTCGGATGCGTTGTCATGGCGCTCACCACAGTCGCCCCGTCCGGGCCGGTCTCGCCAGTGGCTCGGCGCGGTCCCGGCGGCCGGTGCATGGACCGCGCGTCGGAGCCTCCCGTTCACGGGTGACGCCTGGCTCGGGGATCCGTTGCGCGGCGGGGCCGAGATCGCGACACCGAGCGCCACGCCGCTCCCCCGGGCGCACGCCGGCGAGCCAGTATCCTGTCCGCCATGCCCCGCAACGCAGAACCCATCGACCTCGCGCCGCCCGTCGAGAAGGCGTTCCTGGTCGCCGTCGACACCGGCGACGACCCGGGCTGGACCGCCGAGGACAGCCTCGGCGAGCTCGCCGCGCTCGCGATCACCGCCGGCGCGGACGTCGTGGGCGCCGAGTGGCAGAACCGGCGCCACGTCGACCCCAACTGGTACGTGGGCAAGGGCAAGGCCGAGGAGCTGGCCCAGGCGAAGTCCGAGACGGGCTTCGGGCTCCTGGTCGCCGACGACGAGCTCAGCCCGGCCCAGCAGAAGAGCCTCGAGACCCTGCTCAACGTCAAGGTCATCGACCGCAGCCGCCTGATCCTGGACATCTTCGCGCTCCACGCCCAGACGCACGAGGGCCGGCTCCAGGTCGAGCTCGCCCAGCTGGAGTACCAGCTGCCCCGGCTCACGCGCCTGTGGACCCACCTGTCGCGGACCCAGGGCGGCATCGGCTCGCGAGGCCCCGGCGAGTCCCAGCTCGAGACCGACCGCCGGATCATCCGCGAGCGGATCAAGAAGATGAAGGTGCGGGTCGAGAGCGTCCGCCAGCAGCGCCAGACGGCCGCCCGGGGCCGCGACCGCCGCCTGTACCCGACGGTCGCCATCGTCGGCTACACGAACGCCGGCAAGTCCACGCTGCTCAACGCGCTGGTGGGGTCCGAGGTCGCCCGGGCCGAGGACAAGCTGTTCGCGACGCTCGATCCCACCTCGCGCCAGGTCAAGCTGGGCGACGGGCAGACCGCGATCGTGACCGACACCGTGGGGTTCATCCACAAGCTGCCCCACCAGCTGGTGGACGCGTTCCGGGCCACGCTCGAGGAGGTCACCCGGGCGGACGTGCTGGTCGAGATCGTGGACGCCTCCGACAGCCACCACGAGGAGCACCGGGCCACCGTCCAGACCGTCCTCGACGAGCTGGGCGCGGGCGACAAGCCGCGGCTCACCGCGTTCAACAAGGCGGACCTCCTGTACCCCGGGACCGACGGCTCGCTGCCGGCGCCGGCGGTGGCCGGGACCGTGCTCGTGTCGGCGCTCACCGGGTTCGGCCTCGACACCCTGCGGGCCGAGATCGCCGCCCTCCTCGCCTCGCTGTGGGAGGAGGTCGACGTGGCCGTCCCGTACGCCGCGGGGGAGCTGCTCGCGCGGGTGCGCGAGCGGGGCACCGTGGACCTCGAGTACGGCGATCGCGACGTCCGGGTGCGGGGCCGCATGGCGCCGTCGCTCGCGGGCGAGCTCCGGGCGGCGGCGGACCGCTGGCGGGCCACGCTCGCCGGCGACGCCGCGGCCTCCTGACGCCCCTCCGATGCCGCCCGTCCGCCGCGCCGGCCGGGGCCTGACGCCGGGCGGCGAGCCGGCGTCCTGGTCGGTCGCCGAGGGGCGCCGGGGCCGCCGCTGGCGGGAGGCGATCGGCGGCGTCGGCGGGCTGCGGCACTCGCTGCTGCTGGAGACGGACCCCGCCGGGCGCTTCCTGCACCTCGAGCTGGCCACGCCGGCCGGGCTGCTCACGCTGCACCCGGAGCCCGACGGCACGCTCCATGGCAACGTCCTCGAGGCCGGCGGCCTGCGCCATGTGGAGGGTCTGCCGTGGGACCCCGAGGGCGTGGTTGACGTGGCCGGCTCGCCGGTGGCGGGGGCCGCGGCCGCCCACCGGCTGCGCAACGCGCTGGACCCCGGGGCGTCGATCACGTGGACCACGCTGTGGATCACGGGCGACTTGACGGTCGGCGTGGGCCCGCAGCGGGTCGAGCGCGGGGAGGCGGACACGTGGCGGATCGCGGGCGGCGACGGCGTCCGCGTCGATGCGGACTGGCTGCCGGTGCTGCGCGACGGGCGGTCCTGGCCGCTGGACCGCGAGCCGGCGGGGTAGGGGAGCCCGGCCCGTCGTGGACGGGCTGTGGACAACCGCGCTCGCCGCGCGTGCCTCGCCCGAATCTCGTGGATAACGCCGTTGTGGGGCAGCCCGTCCGTCGCGTAGAGTTGGTCTTGCCCGAAGGGGCCGTAAGGAACGCCGACCGAACCGCAGGTGCTTGCATCAGCGGGGAGGGGAGCGGGCCGGAGGTTCCTTCGGGCGTTTCGTTGTGCCCGGCGTGGCGGCGGCTCCTCGGATCACCGCGGCACGCCGGATGACCACGTCACCCCGACTCACCGTGCCTCCCTCGCTGATCGCGGCCGGGGGACCCGCGCTGCTCCTGGCGGCGGCGCTCCTGCCCGAGCTGCGCCCGGCCACCGCCGTCCTGCTGGTCACCGGCTGGGTCGCGATGCGCCTCACCCGCCGGCCGGGGGCGATCGCCTGGGCGGCCGTGCTGCCCGCAGGGCTCGTGCTGACCTGGCCGCGGCTCCTGGGGCCCGACGTGCCACTGGGTGTCCCGGCCTGCACGGACCCGTGGTCCGTGATCGCGCTGCGGCGGGTCGCCGCGGCCGCCGCCGTGCTGGTGGTCGTCGCGGTGCTGGCGCGGGCGCACGGGTCCACGCGCGCGGAGCTCGGGCTCGTCCGACCCGGGGTG
>JBFMAT010000034.1:0-44969 GCA_040755495.1 Chloroflexota bacterium | reverse complement strand
CGCGCTACGGCGAGACGATCCTGCCCAGGCTCCGGGAGCGGTTCGGCTGAGCTGGGCCACGGGGCCCGACGCCACGGATCCCCGCCCGGCCGGAGGGTGGCGACGAGCGTGAGCCCGATCCGGCTCCTGTTCGTCCTCGACGGCATCGCCGTCGCCGTCGTCCTGCCGTTCGCGTCGGTGATCCTGGCCGATCGCGGGTTCGACCCGCCGGCGATCGGGCTGGTCATCGCCCTGACGTCGGTCGCCACCGTCGTGTCCGTGTCCGCGTGGGGCCACGTGGCCGACGTGGTGCTCGGGCGGGCCCGGGCGCTCCAGGTCGCGGTCCTGGTGGCGGCCGCGATCCTGGTCGTGTTCGCCCTGCCGCTGCCCGCGGTGCTGGTCGGCGCGGCCTACGTCGCCTATGCCGCGTCGTTCGGGGCCGTCGGCCCGCTGGCCGACGCCCTGGCCGTCAATGCGATGCGCGACCCGGCTCGCGAGTACGGCCGGGTGCGGGCGCTGATGAGCGGGTCGTTTGCGCTGGCCAGCGTGGCGCTGGGGCTGGTGTACGGCGTGGCCGGCTACGGGCCGGCCGCGCTGCTGTTCGGGGTGATCGGGGTGGCGATCGCCTTGGCGGGCGGCCGGGTGCCCGACCTCGCCCGGGCCACGCTGGTCGCCCACCGGCGCGGCGGGGCGATCCGCGAGGCGTTCGCGGTGCAGCCGGCGCTGCCGCGCATCCTGGTCGCGATCGGGCTGGTCTACAGCGGCGTGCTCGCCGGCTTCACGTTCCTGCCGCTCCGGATCGTGGAGCTGGGAGGCGGGGCGCCCGAGGTGGCGATCGCGTCCGCGGTCTCGGCGGCCGTGGAGATCGGCGCGATGATCGCGGCCGGCCGCCTCGTGCCGCGGGTGGGGCTGCGGCTGCTGTTCGGGGCGTCGGCGCTGCTGTACGCGGTCTCGCTCGCGCTGTGGGGCGTGCTGCCCTCACCGGAGGCGATCATCGTCTCGCGGCCGGTGTCCGGAATCGGCTATGCGGGCCTCTGGATCGCAGGAGTCATGACGATCCAGCGGCTCCTGCCGTCCCGCCTCCAGGGTTCAGGCCAGGCGCTGTTCACGATCACGGCGACGGGCGTCGCGGGCGTCCTCGCCAACATCGGCGGCGGCCTGGTCTACGGTGGCCAGGGCGCGGGCGCGCTGTTCGCGATCGCCGCCGGGCTGGCCGTCGCCGGCGCGGTGGTGGGCTGGACGGCGCTGCCCGCCCGCGGCGCGCCGCCGGGCGTCAGGGCCGAGCCGGGGCCGACGCCGGGCTCCCGGGCCGAGCCAGGGCCGACGCCGGGCGCCTGAGGCGCGGGCTCAGGCGGCTCGGGCGCGGGCGGCCTCGTCCGCGCGGCGGTCCAGCAGCCGGCGGAGCGTTGGCCCGCTGTTGACCAGCGCGATGCCCGCGATGATCAGCGCCGTACCCAGCACCCGGTACACGGTGACCGGCTCCCCGATGAGCGTGCCCATCAGGATGCCGACCACGGGCAGGAGGTAGGCGACCATCGAGGTCCGCGTGGCGCCCCAGCGCTGGAGGATCGTGAAGTAGCACAGGTAGGCGAAGCCGGACCCCAGGATCCCCAGCCAGACCACGGCGACGACCGCCTCGGGCGTGACGCTGACGCGCTCGAACGGCCGGTCCACGATCAGCGCCAGCACGCCGACGATCAGCGCGGCGAAGGTCACCTGGAACAGCGCCGGGATCATGGGGCGCAGGCCGTGCACGTTGCGCTTCGCGTACACGTTGCCGGCGCCATAGCACAGGCTCGAGCCGAGCATCATCAGCTCGCCCGTGAGGTCCGCGTCCGAGAGGCTCGCGAGATCCGGCGCGACCAGCACCATCACCCCGGCGAACCCCACCGCGAGGCCCACCACCCTGGCGATCGTGATCCGCTCGTCGGGGAGGAACAGGGGCGCGAGCACGATCACCGTGAGCGGCACCGTGGCGTTGAGGATCGAGGCCAGCGCGGAGTCGATCGTCTGCTCGCCGACGGTGATCAGGATGAACGGCAGCACGATGTTGACCACGCTCATCACGAGCAGGTGCCCGTACATGCGCGCCTCGCGTGGCAGCCGCTCGCGCGCCAGGGCGACGACCGTGGCCAGGAACGCGCCGCCCAGCAGCAGGCGGCCGGCGATGAGCGTCAGCGGCGGCAGCGTCTCGACGCCGATCTTGATCCAGAAGTAGGACGACCCCCACAGGAAGCCGAGGGCGAGGAACAGGAGCCAGGTGGTCGGGACGGCGCGCTGCATCGCGGGAGCATACGCGTCCTTGGCCCATCTGGGTAGGCCAATCTTCCGGCCGATTGGGCCCTGGGAAGGGGGAGCCACGGCCCCTTGCCGAGGTGCGCGGCCCGCGTAGAATTCATCGTCTGATGAATTCCCGCCGCTCGGGCAGGGGAAGGGAGGTCGCCCGTGGTGCCCCAGCCGATCGCTGAGGTCGAACGCGAAGCCGCGGCGAGGCCGGCGATCCGCGCCGTGGACCTCGTCAAGGTGTTCGGCCCGATCCGCGCCGTGGACGACGTCACCTTCGACCTGGCCCCCGGACGGATCTACGGGCTGCTGGGACCGAACGGCTCCGGCAAGACGACGTTGATCCGCCTGCTCACCGGGCTGGCACGGCCGACGTCCGGTCACGCCGAGGTCCTCGGCGTCAGGATGCCCTCGCGGGCGAACCTGGCCCGGATCGGGTACATGACCCAGAGCGATGGGATCTACCCCGCGCTCACGGTCGGGGAGAACGCGAGCTTCTACGCGGCGGCGTACGGCGTCACCGGCGAGGCACCGGTGCTCGACGCCCTCACGCTGGTGGACCTCGCCGACCGGACGGACTCCGTGACCGCCACCCTCTCGGGTGGGCAGCGCCGGCGGTTGTCGCTGGCCTGCGCGCTCACCCACCGGCCGCCGGTCCTGTTCCTGGACGAGCCCACGGTCGGCGTCGACCCGCAGCTGCGGGTCCAGTTCTGGGGGCACTTCCGGACCCTCGCCGATGGCGGTGCCACGATCGTCGTCTCGAGCCACGTCATGGACGAGGCGGATCGCTGTGACGAGCTGCTGTTCGTGAGATCGGGGCGGGTCATCGCCCGGGGCACCGGCCGGGAGCTGCGGGACCGGGCCGGCTCCGACGACCTCGAGCAGGCATTCCTGGCGTTCGCCGACGAGAACGGAGTCGCCCGATGAACGCCAGACGGCTGCGGGCCATCTTCCGGCGCGTCGTCTCGGAGTTCCGTCGCGACCACCGCTCCATCGCGCTCCTGTTCGTCGCGCCGATCCTCATGACGGGCCTCATCGCCTTCATCGTCCGGGAGGGCCAGGCGCTCTCGGTCACGGTGGTGCTGGTGGACGGGAGCAGCCCGATCGGGCCGGTGGTGTCCGGCGGGCTCCGGTCGGCACTCGAGGCCGAGGACATCACGGTCGTCGCCGCGGCCGACGAACCTGCGGCCCGCGCCGCCATCACGGACGGCGACGCGGACGTCGGCATCGTGCTGCCCGATGACCTGGGACAGCCCGGCGCCGCGATCACGGCCATCACCAACGGCATGGACCCCATCGGCGAAGCCACCCAGCTCGGCATCGTCAGCGCGATCCTGGTCGAAACCGCCACCGCCGCGCTGGACGCGCCGCTCCCGTCCGTGGAGCATGTGACCGCGTATGGCGTGCCCACGGACGACCCGATCGCCCCCTACGCCCCCGCCATCGTGGGGTTCCTGGCCTACTTCTTCGTCTACATCCTGACCGGCATCAGCTTCCTGCGGGAGCGGACGGGTGGCACGCTCGAGCGCCTGATGGCCACGCCGGTCACGCGCGGCGAGATCGTCACCGGGTACACCCTCGGGTTCACGCTGTTCGCCGGGTTGCAGGTCGCGTTGCTCATGATCTGGTCGCTGGGGACGATCCGGGTGCCGTCGATCGGCCCCGTGCCCGAGTTCGCGATCGGCCTCGGGGTTGCGACTGCCGGCAACCCGGCCATCGCGTTCCTCGTGGTCCTGTTGCTCGCGGTGGGTGCGGTGAGCCTCGGCATCTTCCTGTCGACCTTCGCCCGGACCGAGCTGCAGGTCGTCCAGTTCATCCCGCTGGTGATCGTCCCGCAGTTCCTGCTGTCCGGGATCCTGTTCCCGATCAGCGGGCTGCCCGAGGT
This sequence comes from Chloroflexota bacterium, assembly GCA_040755495.1. GTDB lineage: Bacteria > Chloroflexota > Limnocylindria > Limnocylindrales > CSP1-4 > CAIXZV01. The sequence goes on along the minus strand of JBFMAT010000034.1, from coordinate 40,822 downwards.
CCTCCAGCCGCTGGTGGGGCTGATGCCGGTCTCGTACGCGGTGGACGGGCTGCGACAGGTGTTCATCGCGGGGGCGGACCTGACCTCTGCAGCGCTGCAGCTCGACCTCGTCGTGCTGGCGGCGATCGCGGTGTTCTTCGGCCTGATCGCGTCGCTCACGATCCGGCGCGACGTGGCGTGACGGCGGCGCGCGGTCCCAGACGCCGCGCCGGACGCCGCGCCGGTCGCCGGCCCGGGGCCGAGGACACGCGCGGCCGGATCCTCGACGCCGCCCGGGCCGCCTTCGGCGATCGCGGGTTCGAGGGCGCGACGATCCGCGACATGGCCGCGCGGGCCGGCGTGGACGCCGCGCTCGTCCACCACTACTTCGGCACCAAGCAGCAGCTGTTCGTCGCGGCGATGGAGATGCCCGTGGACTTCGCGGCCGCCATGCCGGCGATCGCCGGGGGCCCCGCGGACCGCCTTGGCGAGCGGCTCGCCGCGTTTGTGCTGGAGCTGTGGGACCGTCCCGAGGTCCGGCCGCTCCTGCTGGGCGTGGTGCGGTCCGCGTCCACGGACCCGGTGGCCGCGGCCATGCTCCGCCGGATGCTGGCGGAGGGCCCGCTGCTGATCCTGGCCACCGCCCTCGACCGGCCGGATGCGGCACTGCGGGCGGCGCTCGCCGGGTCGCAGCTGATCGGGCTTGCCATGGCCCGGCTGGTGGTCGGGGTCGAGCCGCTCGCCTCGGCCGACCGCGAGTCGCTCGCCCGGGCCGTGGGGCCCACGATCCAGCGCTACCTGGTGGGCGATCTCGGCGACGTCGGGGGTCTCGGCGATCTCGAGGATCTCGGCGACCCGGGCGATGCGCCCGATCTCCGCGTGGGAGACGCGTCCCGCCGATAGACTCGATCTCGATGACAGCCGATCCTGCCGCCGAGGCCAGCCTGGCGCGCGACCCCGAGGCCCTCCGCGCCGCGCTCATCGCGCGCGACCCGGTCGCCGCCGCGTGTCCGGGCGACGTGCGCGTGGTGCGGGCGCCGGGTCGGGTGAACCTGATCGGCGAGCACACCGACTACAACGACGGGTACGTGCTGCCGGTCGCCATCGACCTCGGGATCTCGATCGCCCTCGTTCCCACCGACGACGGCCGCGCCGAGCTGACCCTGGCGGCGACCGGTGAGACCGGCGCGTTCGAGTTGGCCGCGGTGGGGGAGCGGCGGGGCTCGTGGCTGGACTACGTGGCGGGGATGGCCTGGGCGCTCGGCGAGGCGGCCCAGGCGGGCGACGCCGGCGCCGCGCCGCGCGGGTTCCGGGGGCTCCTGGCGTCGGACCTGCCGCAGGGGGCCGGGCTGTCGTCCTCGGCGGCGATCGAGGTCGTCGCGGCCTGGGCGCTGTCCGGAGGCGAGCGCCCGCCGCTGGATCCGATGCGCCTCGTCCACGTCGTGCAGCGCTCGGAGAACGGCTACATCGGGCTCAACAACGGGATCATGGACCAGTTCGCGTCGGTCTTCGGCGAGCCGGACCGGGCCCTGCTGCTGGACTGCCGGTCGCTCGAGCATCGGTCGATCCCGCTGCCGCTGGACCAGGTCGCGCTGGTCGCCTGCCACTCCGGCTCGCCGCGCAAGCTCGAGTCGTCCGCCTACAACGAGCGCCGATCGCAGTGCGAGGCCGCCGTGGCGGCGATCGCGGCGCTGGAGCCCGGCGTGACCGCCCTGCGCGACGTCACGCCCGCGATGCTCGACGCCGTCCGCGACCGCCTGGACCCCGTCGCTCTCCGCCGCGCGGAGCACGTCGTCGCCGAGGACCGGCGCGTCCTGGACACGATCGCGGCCTTCGAGGCCGGCGACCTGGCCGCGGTCGGGCGGCTGTTCTACGCCAGCCACGCCTCGCTGCGCGACCGGTACGAGGTCAGCAGCCCGGAGCTGGACGCGCTGGTGGACATCGCCCGCGCGACGCCGGGCGTCATCGGCGCCCGCCTGACCGGCGCCGGATTCGGCGGCTGCACCATCAACCTCGTCCGTCGCGAGGCGCTGGACACGTTCCGGGCGGCCGTCCTGCGCGACTACCCGGCCCGGACCGGGCTGACCCCGCGCGTATTCGCGGTCGAGGCCAGCACGGGGGCCGGCCGCCTGATCTGATCCCCCGAATGCGCGGCAGACGCGGTCGGACGCTCCGGCCCTTGTCTCGGGGTGGCGAGGATCACGGCTCGGGAAGCCGCAATTCGGGCTCCAGGTGGCTCGACTCCGGCCTGCGGAGCAGGAATCGGACCGGCGGTGCCCGGTGCTGGGCTCCGATCGGGTCGATTCCCGGCTTGGGAAACCGAGAGCGGGCCCGGCACCGCTGGAGTCGCGGCTTGACAAGCAGCTCGGGCGAGCCGCCGCGCCGGGGCCTAGGCAGTCACCGGCGACCCGGCTGCCGGCCCCGGCCGCGGCCGGTGATCAGACGCGGCGCAGCTCGAACAGGCGCGCCGCGACGTCGCCGCGGATGAAGCGGAGCGCGTCGAAGGTGGCGCCCGCGGGCATCGGATCCGGCGGCTCGATCCCCAGGCCCACGGCCATCAGCTCGTCGCCGGCGCGCTCCACGCTGCCGACCGGCGCCTCGAAGGTGTCCGTCCACGTGGTGACGCGGTAGCGCGCGGCCGGGTCCAGCCCGCGCAGGCGGAGCCGGTTGCGCGCCGGCTGCGGGTGGGCCAGCACCCGGTAGTGGCCGACGACCGCGCGATCGGCGGCGGCATCGACCACCATCCACGCCGTCTCGTTGCCGTCGCCTTCGAACGGCGAGCGCAGGCGCAGGAAGCGGCCGTACTGGAGCAGCTCGCGGCGCTCGAGGTACCACGCGACCTGTCGTCCAACCTCGGCCTGGTCGGCGTCGGTCATGGCGGTGGGGTCGAGCTCGTACCCGAACGCCCCGAACATCGCCACCGCCGCCCGCGCGAACAGCGGCGCCACCCGTCCCGTCTGGTGGTTGGGGACGGCGGAGACATGCGCCCCCATGGACGAGACGGGGTAGGCGAGCGAGGTGCCCCACTGGATCGCCAGGCGCTCCACGGCGTCCGTGTCGTCGCTCGTCCAGGCCTGGGGCGCGAATGCCAGCAGGCCGGGGTCGAAGCGGCCGCCGCCGCTGGCGCACGACTCGAACAGGATGTCCGGGAACCGCGCGACGAGCCGCCGGTACAGCTCGTACACGCCGAGGATGTAGCGGTGATGGAACTCGCCCTGCCGGTCCGCGGGCAACGACGGCGTCCACGGCTCGGTGATGTTGCGGTTCATGTCCCACTTGACGTAGTCGATCGGCGCCGAGGACAGCACCGCGCCGAGCGCCTCGCCCAGGTGGTCCACGACCTCGGGCCGCGAGAGGTCGAGTACGAGCTGCTGCCGCTGCTCCGTCCGCCTTCGTCCCGGCACGCCGATCGCCCAGTCGGGGTGCGCCCGGAACAGGTCGCTGTCCGGGCTGACCATCTCGGGCTCGATCCACAGCCCGAACCGCAGCCCCAGCGCGCGCACGTCGCGCACGAGGGCCTCGAGGCCGCCCGGCAGCTTGCGCCGGTCCACGACCCAGTCGCCCAGCGAGGCGTCGTCGTTGTCGCGCCGGCCGAACCAGCCGTCGTCGAGCACGAACAGCTCCACGCCCAGGGCCCTGGCCTTGGCCGCGATGGCGACGATCCGGTCGTGGTCGAAGTCGAAGTAGGTGGCCTCCCAGTTGTTGAGCACCACCGGCCGCGGTCGATCGCGCCACGGGCCGCGGGCCAGCCGCCGCCCGTACAGGCCGTGGAACGCCTCGGACAGGCCGCCCAGCCCATCGCCCGACCAGGCGAGGACCGCCTCCGGCGTCGTGAACTCCGTACCGGGTTCCAGCCGCCAGGCGAACGCCTCCGGGTGGATGCCGATCCGGAGCCGGGTCGTGCGCAACGGGTCCACCTCGGCCTCGGCCAGGAAGTTGCCGCTGTACACGAGGCTGAGGCCCAGCGCCTCGCCGGCGTCCTCGGTGGTGTGCTCGCGGCGCAGCGCGAGGAACGGGTTGTGCTCGAGGCCGGACGCCCCCCGGAGGCTGCCCACGGACTGCCGGCCCGGGACGAGGGCCCGGTCGTGGACGTGCCGCTCCCGGGCCCAGGTCCCGCTCAGCGTCACGAGCCGCCAGTCCGCGTCCGGCAGGTCGAGGACCGCGCTCATCGCGCACCGGACGGTGAGCGCCGCGCCGCCGCCGTTGGCGAGCGTCAGCGAGCGGGCGAGCGCCGGGCGATCGGCGAACAGCGTCGTCCGGACCGTGACCAGGAGCCCGGTCGGCTCGTCGCGCAGGTCGATCTCGAGCGTCTCGGCCTCGGCGGGATCCTGGGCGTAGGTCGAGGGCAGCCCCGGCAGCTCCGGCTTGCCGGTCGCGGTGCGGTGGGCGACGTAGCGGAGGTCCAGCACCGTCGAGCCGTCCGGCCCCTCGACCACCAGCGCGGGCACCCGGAAGTCGCCCACGCCCGGGACCGGGACCTCGAGCGCGACGGGCTCGCCGACCCGGTTCGTGAACCCCGCGAACTCGGCCGGGCCGAGGTGCCGCCGCGGGGCGCCCGCGCGCAGCGGCGCGCCGGCGTGGAGGTGGCCCAGCCAGCCGTTCTCCAGCACCCGCATCGCGAAGCTGACCCGGCCGTTGGCGAGCTGCCACTCGCGCGCGGCGGGATCCCAGTGGATCGTCATCCGGTGACGTCCTCGGTGGTCAGGGTCCAGGTCCAGCGGTAGGTGCCGGGCCGCAGCACGTACGCCTCGAGGGTATCGGGCCCGCAGCTCGCGCTGCCGACGCCGCGGTGCGCGGCGTCGAGATGGACGAACGCCTCGCCGCGCGGCCGGAGCTCCACGTCGTGGGTCGCCGCGTCCAGGTCCGCGGGCGTCACGTGGAGCACGGACACCTGCGACGGCCGCCCGAGGTCCAGCCGGACCCCGCCGTCCGGGCACGCGACGCGGACCCAGCGCGTATCGGCGTGGCCGCCGTTCTCCTGGGGCCGGACGTAGGGCACCAGCTGCTCGGCGACCGTCGAACGCCAGCGGCCCACGCGCCCGCCACGCCGGCGGTCCGGGTAGGTCTCGTGCGGCCCCCGCCCGAACCACTCGACGTCCTCGTGCGTGGCCCTGAGCGCCAGCACCGTGCCCACCCGCGGCAGGTCCTCGATGACGGCCGGGATCTCGACCGTCTCCTCGACCCGGACCCGGCCGTCGGGCGCGACGGCGTAGCGCGCCAGGTGGGGCACCTCGATCCCGGTCGCCGTGGTCCAGGTGGCGCGGACGGTGACGGCTTCGGCCGCCCGCTCGATGCCGTCCAGCCGGCGGGTCAGCGAGCCCAGGCCCCAGCCCGCCCACCGCTCGGCCATGCCGCCGATCCGGTCATTGTCCGTGGGCGCGCGCCACAGGGACAGGGCCGGCGGCGCCGCGAACGCGGGGTGGAGGAGCTGACCCTCTCCGTCCAGGCCGACGCCGCCGGTCCAGTCCACGGCCGCCGGAGCGGCCTCGATGCCGGGCGCGGTGTCGAGCGACACCTGCGCCCAGCCCATCTCGTACCCGGCGGGCGCCCAGGCGGACGCCTCCGCCGTCAGGAAGCGCAGGGTCAGCCAGCGCTCGCCGCCCCCCGCCTCGGGCAGGCGGAAGCCCGGGATCGCGACCTCCGCCGAGGCCCCCGGCGCGACCGGCGGCAGCGGCAGCTCCCCGCTCGCCACGGCCTCGCCGTCGAGCGAGACCTCCCACGCCGCGCGCAGCCAGGCGAGGTCGCGGAAGTCGCCCCGGTTGGTGAGCGTCAGCCGCCCCTCGCGCGCGGCCGCGACGGCCGCGGCATCGGCCGCGGCCCGGACCGGGGCGGCGAGGTGCAGGTGCTCGAAGATCGCCGGCTTGGGACTGCGGTCCGGGAACGTGATGCCGTCGATGCAGAACACCCCGTCGTTGGGCTGGTCGCCGAAGTCGCCGCCGTACGCGTGGCGCTCGGTCCCGTCCGGGAGCCGCTGGACGAGGCCGTGGTCGCGCCACTCCCAGATGAACCCGCCCTGGAGCCCGGGCGTCGTCTCGATCGCGTCCCAGTACTCGGCGAGCGTGCCGTTGCTGTTGCCCATCGCGTGGCTGAACTCGCACATCACCAGCGGGTGGCGCTGGGTGCCGGATGTCGCGTGGGCGACGAGCGCGGCGATCGGCGGGTACATCGGGCACACGATGTCGCTGGCGGTCTGGCCGCTCGCCCAGTCGAACCGGATCGCGCCCTCGTAGTGGAGCGGCCGGGACGGGTCCGCGCGGCGCACCCAGCCCGCGGCCGCGTCGTGGTTGGCGCCGTAGCCGGACTCGTTGCCCAGCGACCAGGCGATGATCGACGGGTGGTGGCGGTCGCGCTCCACCATCCGGGACACCCGGTCGAGGAACGCGGCGCGGTACCGCGGGTCGTGGCACACGTCCTCGTACCAGCCGTGGGACTCGATGTCGGCCTCGTCGATGACGTACAGCCCCAGCTCGTCGCACGCGTCGAGGAACGCGGGGTCGTTGGGGTAGTGCGAGGTCCGCACGGCATTGAAGCCCCAGCGCTTCATCGCGATCACGTCGGCCCGCAGGTCCTCGGGGGCGACCACGCGCCCGGTCCGGGGGTCGAAGTCGTGGCGGTTGACGCCCCGGAGGAGCACGGCGCGGCCGTTGACGAGCAGCTCCAGGCCGCGGACCTCCACCCGCCGGAACCCGATCCGCCGCTCCACGCGCTCCACGAGCGAGCCGTTCGGCGCGACCAGTGACACCGCCAGCCCGCGCAGGGCGGGGATCTCTGCGGACCAGGGCGTGACGCCCGGAACCCGGGCCGCCAGCCGCACCCGTCCCACGCGCGGCGGCCGCACGACCGGCTCCGCCTCCCGCCAGCGCGCGACGTCGTCGGGCTCGGCGAGGACGCCGGCGGCGTTGAGGCTCTGGAGGTCGAGGATCCCGCGCCGCGGCGGCCCCGGGACCACCCAGTCGCCGGGACCCGGGGGTGGCGGCGGCGCGTCGGGCACGACCGCGGACAGCGGCTCGGCCAGGCCCTCGATCGCGACCTCCACGCGCCAGCCCGGCCCCAGCGGCGCGTCCCCACGGCCGAGGCCCACCTCGACCGCCAGGGTGCCGGTGGCCCCGTCCGCCTCGAGCCCCGCGTCGATCGCGAGGTCCGCGAGGTACACGGGCCCCGTCACGTACAGGAACACCGGGCGCGTGATCCCGCCGTGCCACCACTGGTCCTGGTCCTCGATGAACGACGCGTCGGACCACTTGACGACGGTCAACCGCAGGTCGTTCGTGCCCGCCCGCAGGAACCCGGTGACCTCGAACTCGGCCGCCAGGTGCGAGTCCTTGCTGACGCCCACCTCGGCGCCGTTGAGGGCCACGATCAGCACGCTCTCCGCGGCGCCCACGTGGAGCACGACCCGCCGCCCCGCCCACGCCGCCGGCAGCTCGAACGCGCGCTCGTAGACGCCGGTCGGGTTCTCGGCCGGGGTCTCCGGCGGCCGGTGGGGGAAGGGCATCCGGACGTTGGTGTAGACCGGGTGGTCCCACGTGTCCTGCATCGTCCAGCAACCGGGCACCTCGATCGGGCGCCAGGCACGCTCGTCGCGGACCGGGGCCTCGTCAGGCCGGTGGAGCAGCTGGAACCGCCACGTGCCGTCCAGCGGCAGGCGGTCGTCGTGGGGGACGGCGTGCATCGGCAGCCGGCCGCGGGCGGTCAGCTCGGGGTCGGCCCACGGCGGCGGGGTCATGCGAGTCCTCCTGGGGCCGGGCCGGGTCTGCCGGGCACCGGCCGGGCGGCGGCGCTAGCCCTTGGTCGAGCCGAGGGTCAGGCCGGCCACGAAGTGCTTCTGGAGCGCGAAGTAGACGATCAGCGTCGGGAGCGCCACGAGCAGCGAACCGGCGGCGAGCAGGTTGTTGTCCGTGAAGAACTGGCCGGACAGGTTGTTGAGCGCCGACGTGATCGGGAACTTGGCCCCGGTCCGCAGCAGCAGGATGCCCCAGAAGAAGTCGTTGTAGATCCACGTGAACTCGAGCGTCGCGAGCGCGGCCAGGGCGGGCCGGGCGAGCGGCAGGAGCACGCTCCAGTACGTCCGCCACACGGACGCGCCGTCCATCACGGCCGCCTCGTTGAGCTCCTTCGGCACCTGCTTGAAGTAGTTCGACAGGACGAACGTGCAGAAGCCGAGCTGGAACGCGATGTGGATGGCGACGATCCCGAAGTACGAGTCGTACCACAGGCCGTACTCGTTGAGGATCTCGGGCAGCGGCAGGGCGAGGTACAGCCGGTACAGCGGCACGATCACGACCTGCTGCGGGAGCAGGTTGCCCGCCGTGAACAGCATGAGCAGGGCGATGTTGAACCGGAAGCTGTAGCGCGACACCGCGAACGCGATCATCGAGGCGAAGAACAGGATCAGGATCAGCGCCGGCACCACGATGACCAGGGTGTTGAAGTAGTAGCCGTTGATCTCCTCCCAGGCCCGGGCGAAGTTGTCGACGTTGTAGGCGCCGCCGACCGAGACATAGCCCAGCCGCGCGGTCTCGCCGTAGGGCCGGAACGACGTGTACACGGCCCATGCGAGCGGGAAGATCCACAGGGCGCTGATCGCCATCAGGAACGCGTGCGTCCCGAACCGCGGCCGGCGCGCCCCCTTCCCGGTCACGATGTCGTGCCTGGTGGCCGCGGTCATTCGGGCGCCTCCCGCATCACCCGGTAGAGATAGAAGATGATCGGGCCGATCGAGATGAGGAGGAGGATCACCGCGATCGCCGATCCGAACCCGATGAGGCTCGCCTCGCCCAGCAGGTTGGTGGTAATCAGGACCGACAGCAGCTCGAGGCCGTTGAGGCCCTTGTTGATCACGTACACGATGTCGAACGCCCGCAGGGACTCGATGACCGTGACGACCAGGACCACGACGTTGATCGGGGCGAGCACGGGGAACACGACCCGGAAGAACGTCTGGCGGGCGTTCGCGCCGTCGATCGCCGCGGCCTCGCGAAGCGTGTTGTCGACGCTCTTGAGGCCGGCCAGGTACAGCACCATGATGTAGCCCACGTGGCGCCAGCCGGCGGCCACCAGCACGGCCGCCAGGTTGAGGCCCTTGGTGCCCAGCCAGTCGATCTGGTCGGGTGTGCCCGCGATCCCCAGCGCGTTGTTGATGAACCCCTGCCCGGGCGAGTAGATCAGCTCCCAGATGAAGCCCACGATCGCCAGGGACAGGACCACCGGCATGTACAGCACGCTCTGGTAGATCCGCGTGCCCCGCAGGTTCTGGTCGAGGATCACCGCCAGCAGCATGCCCAGCGGCGTCGCGATGAACAGGAACGCCCCGAGCCACATGAAGTTGTGCTGCACCGCGGGCCAGAACGGCGGGTAGACGTTGATCAGCGTCTCGTAGTTCTTGAACCCGATCCACTTGATGTTCTCGAGCCCGCCGATGCCGTTCCAGCTGGTGAACGAGAGCACGATCGAGCCCAGCGTGGGGAGCCAGATCAGGAAGATGTGGATGAACGCCGGGATGCCCACCATCAGGGCCAGCGTCGTCTTGTCGCGCCGGGTCAGCAGGCTGAAGCGGCGCCTCCTGCCGCGCGTGCCGGACCCGCGCGGAGGCACGAACGCCCCGCCGGTGTCGACCGGCGGGGCGTACGGCGGAACGGAGTAGTCGGCCACAACCCGTCCCCGTGTGGTGGCGTGGTCAGGCGGCGATCACTGCGGCGGCAGGCTGTCGTAGAACGCCTGGACGCCGGACAGGAAGTTGTCGAGGTCCTGGGTCGGCTCGCCCAGGAACGTCTGCAGGAAGCCCTGCATGCCGTTCGCGCCCGCGAAGTCCGGCCGGGTGTCCCGGTCGAGGAACTGCGCGATCTTCTGGGAGCCGCCGATGATCTCGGCCATCTTCTTCTGGAACGGCGTGTAGGCGCTGGTGTCCGCGTCCTTGGCCGCCGCCACGTTGTTGGGGCTGGACTTGAGGAAGATGTCCACCGCCTCGCCCGAGGCGAGGAACTCCATGAACGCCTTCGCCTGGTCCAGGTTCTTCGCCTTGGCGCTGACCATGAACCCGTCGATCGGGGCGTCGATGCCCATCTCCGCGTCGTACTGGGTGCCGAACAGCGGGAACGGGAAGAAGTCGAGGTCGTCGTGGACGGCCGGGTCCGTGGCCTGCTCGCCCGCGAACGTGCCCAGGAAGTACATGCCGGCCTTGCCGCCGATCATGTCCTGGGCCGCCTCCTGCCAGGTCTTGCCCAGCGGCTGCGGGTCGAAGTAGGGGAGCAGCTCCGCCCACTTCTCGAACACGGCCTTGGTCTTGGCGTCGGTCCACTTCTCCTTGCCGGCCATCAGGCCGACGTGGAAGTCGTAGCCGTTCATCCGCATGTTGAGGATGTCGAACGTGCCCATCGCGGGCCAGCCGTCCTTGTCCCCGAACGCGAGCGGGATGAGCCCGTCGGCCTTCATCTTGTCGCCCAGCGCGGTGAACTCGTCGATCGTCTTGGGGATCGTGTAGCCCTTGTCCGCGAAGAAGCTCTTCCGGTAGATGACGACCCACGGGTAGTTGTAGAACGGGATGAAGTACTGCTTCCCGTCGTCACCCGTGGACGCCGTCTTGAAGGCGTCTGCGAAGTTGCCGCCGACGGAGCCCCAGACATCGCTGATGTCGGTGGCGAGGCCCTGGGCGGCGAAGAACCGCATCCGGTAGCCGGCGAACCAGGTGAACGCGTCGTCCGGCGTGGCCTGGAGGTACGCGTTGATCGTGTCCTGGAACTTGCCGTGCTCCACCGTGTTGACGGAGACGTCGATGGTGGTCTTGGCCTTGAAGGCGTCGACCACCGCCTGCATGGCGGCCTTGGGGACGTCGTCGGAGTAGTTGGAGCCGAACGTCATGCTGCCGGTGACGGGCGGGCCCTCGGTCGGGGGCGTGTCCGACGTGCCGGGGGCGGTCGTCGCGCCCGACGTGCCGCAGGCCGCCAGGAACGCGGAGACTCCGCCCAGCGCAGCCACCGCGGCGCCGCCCTTCAGCACCTGCCGGCGCGAGACGGATCGGAGGCCGTCGAGATCAGCCATATGAGAACCTCCTCCGTGCCCATCCCGCGACGCAGTGCGGGGCAGGGTCACGATCTGGATTGTTGCGACCGATCGCCCGAATGTCAAGATACTCGCGCGCATTCGCACAGCGTTTTTTGTGCGACTCCGTTGACTTTCGGGCGGCGGCGGAGTGAAATAGGCGCCGGCGGCGGTCGCGCACGCCGGACAAGGAGAGGGTCAGGAGCGGAGGACATGCTCGCCCGCCAGCGCCAGGCGTACATCCTCGAGCGGGTGCGCGAGGTCGGGGCGGTCCGCGTCGCGGATCTCGCCCGCGAGCTCGAGGTGTCGGACATGACCGTCCGGCGCGACCTCGAGATCCTGCACGACCAGGGGCTGCTGGAGAAGGTCCACGGCGGCGCCACGGCGATCTCCGCGCTGGCCTCGTACGAGCCCGGGTTCGTGGCCAAGTCCGCCCTGCAGCAGGATGAGAAGTCGGCGATCGCCGCCGCCGCGGCGCGGCTCATCGAGCCGGGCATGGCGATCGGGATCTCCGCGGGCACCACGACCCACGCGCTGGCCGCGCGGGTGGGCGACATCCCGGGCGTCACGATCGTGACCAACTCGCTCCGGGTCGCCGACGTCCTGCATCGCTCGGGCCGCCGTGACCAGACCGTCATCCTCACGGGCGGCGTCCGGACGCCGTCGGAGGCGCTGGTCGGCCCGTTCGCGATCTCGCAGCTCCGCTCCGTCCACCTGGACCTCGTGTTCATGGGCGTCCACGGCATGGACGCCCGGGCCGGCTACACCTGTCCGAACCTGGCCGAGGCGGACACGGACCGGGCGCTGATCGAGGCCGGGCGGCAGCTCGTCGTGCTCGCCGATCACACGAAGTGGGGCGTGATCGGCATCGCGTCCATCGCGCGGCTGGACCAGGCGGACGTCCTGTTCAGCGACACGAGCCTGGACGAGGCCGCCCAGGAGGTGCTCCGGGAGGCGGTGGGCGAGCTCGTGCTGGTGGAGGCGGGCCGCGCGTCGCCGGCCCTGCCGGAACCCCGCCTGCGCGTCCGCCGTTCCGGGCAGGGGGCCGCCACCCGTGCTCACTGACCGGCCGCAGGCGCCGGACGAGGAGGCGATCCGCGCGCTCGAGACCGAGCCGCACCGCCGCTGGAACGCCCTCACCGACGAGTGGGTGCTCGTCTCGGCCGGGCGAACCCGGCGGCCGTGGCTGGGTGCCGAGGAGCCGGAGCCGCCCGAGCAGCGGCCGCCGTTCGATCCCGGCTGCTACCTGTGCCCCGGCAACGCGCGCGTGAACGGCGCCGTCAACCCGGTCTACGACTCGACGTTCGTGTTCACCAACGACTTCGCCGCCCTCCGCCCGGACACGTCGGACGCGCGGGTGGAGGCGGGCCTGTTCCGCGCCGAGGGCACCCGGGGCACCTGTCGCGTGGTGTGCTTCTCGCCGCGCCACGACCTCACCCTGGCGGGGATGAGCGCACCCGAGATCCGCCGGATCGTGGACGTCTGGGCGGACGAGACCACGGAGCTGGGCCGGCAGTTCCGCTGGGTCCAGGTGTTCGAGAACCGGGGCGAGGCGATGGGCGCCTCCAACCCGCACCCGCACGGCCAGATCTGGGCCGGCGACGCCCTGCCCGTGGAGGCGGTCAAGGAGGACGCGGCGCAGGCGCGGCACCTCGCGGCCACCGGACACCGGCTGCTCGTGGACTACGCCGCGGCGGAGACGGGTGGCCCGCGGGTGGTCGCCGAGGCGCCGGGGTGGCTGGTCGTGGTCCCGTTCTGGGCGACCTGGCCGTTCGAGGCGATGGTCGTCCCGACGGCACCCGCGGCACGCCTCGCGGACCTCGACGGCGAGCGCCGTGACGGGCTGGCGGCCGCGCTGCGCGACCTGACCCGACGCTACGACGCACTGTTCGGCCGGCCGTTCCCCTATTCGATGGGCTGGCACCAGGCCCCGTTCGACGGCGGCGACACCGGCCACTGGCAGGCGCACGCGCACTTCTACCCGCCGCTGCTGCGGGCCACGATGCGCAAGTTCATGGTCGGCTACGAGCTGCTCGCCGAGGCCCAGCGCGACCTGACGGCGGAGGAGGCCGCGGAGCGGCTGCGCGCGGCCGCGCCCTGACGGCCCAGCCTGACGCCAGCCCGGTTCGGCCGTTGGCCCCGCCCGCGGCGCGCCGGTACGATGGGCGCGTTGGGGGCAGGAGGGCGCATGCGACTCTGGGGCGGGCGGTTCGGCGAGGGGCCGGACGAGCGGATGGCGGACTTCACGCGGTCGATCGAGGTCGACGCCGCGCTGGCGCTCGACGACCTCGCGGGCTCGATCGCGCACGTGCGCGGTCTCGGGCGGGCGGGGCTGCTGACCCCGGACGAGGTCGCCACGCTCGAGCGCGGCCTGGTGGGACTGCGCCGCGACGTCGAGGCGGGCGCGATCGCCTGGGACCCGGCGCTCGAGGACGTCCACTTGAACCTCGAGACGCTGCTCACGGAGCGGGTTGGGCCGGTGGGCGGCAAGCTCCACACGGGTCGCTCGCGCAACGACCAGGTCGCGACGGACCTCCGGCTCTGGACCCGCCGGGCGGTGGACCGGCTGTCGGCCGGCATGCTCGGCCTGGAGCGGGCGCTGGTGGACCTCGCCGAGCGCGAGGGCGACGCCGTGCTGCCGGGCACGACCCACATCCAGCCCGCCCAGCCGGTCCTGCTCGCGCACCACCTGCTGGCCTACGTCGAGATGCTGGAGCGCGACCGCGCGCGGCTCGCCGACGCCCGACGCCGGGTCAACGTGTCGCCCCTGGGCGCGGGCGCCCTGGCCGGGGCCGGGTACCCGCTGGACCGTGCCGCCACGGCCGCGGAGCTGGGGTTCGACGACGTGGCCGCCAACTCGCTCGACGCGGTCTCGGACCGGGACTTCGTGGTCGAGGTGCTGGGGGCGGTCGCCCTCGCGATGGTCCACCTCAGCCGCCTGGCCGAGGAGGTGACCTGGTGGTCGAACCCGAGGTTCGGGTTCGTGCGCGTCGCCGACGCGTTCTCCACCGGCTCGTCGATGATGCCCAACAAGAAGAACCCGGACCCGGCGGAGCTCGTCCGCGGGCGGACGAGCGGGGTCATCGGTGCGCTGGCCGGGATGCTGACGCTGCTCAAGGGCCTGCCGCTCGCCTACCAGCGCGACCTCCAGGAGGACAAGCCCGGGTTGTTCGCCGCCGTCCGCACGCTGGACACCTCGCTGGCGGTGATGGCCGGGCTGGTCGAGACGCTGGCCGTGGACCGGGTGCGGATGCGCGCCGCCGCCGAGGAGGGCTACACGACCGCGACCGCCCTCGCCGACGCGCTCGTCCGGCGCGGCGTGCCGTTCCGGGCCGCGCACCACATCGTCGGCGGCCTCGTGGGCGGTGCCGAGGCGGAGGGCATCCTGTCGCTGGCGGCGCTCCCCGACGAGGCGTTCCGGGCCGCGCTCGACGGCAGCGACGACCCGGCGGCCCGTGCCCTCGCGCGCGAGCGGGGGATCGCCTCGGCGCTCCGCAGCGCGGCCTCGATCGAAGGGTCGCTGGCGGCCGCCGACGTCATCGGTGGGACCGCCCCGGACCGCGTGGCGGGCGCGCTCGCCACGGCCCGCGCGCGCCTGGAGGCGGCCGGCGCCTGAGCCCGGTCCCGCACCCGCGCCCGGTCGCGGCCCCTGCGCCCGGTCCGGCGCGATCGGCCTACAGCTCGCGGGTGGTCGCGATCGCCACGTCACGCACGAGGTGCGGGTCGCGCGCCCACGCCCGGGCCAGGATCACGTGGAGCTGCGCCCACGTCCGCCCGTGCGGCAGGACCGCGGTCGGCAGCGCCACGTCATCGATCGTGCCGGCGAGGTCGAACGCGAGCTCGCCCGCCACCTCGCCGGCCGGCGCGAGGACCGCGGCCCACGGGATGAGGGTCTCCTCGAGCCCACCCGACACCGTCGCCTCCACGTTGACCCGCAGCTCGGCCCGCACCTCCTGCAGCCGTGCCGAGCCGTCCAGGCGGACCACGACACGCCCGGTGAACGGCTCGCCGGGCACGAGTGGCACCGGGTCCAGGGCGATCGACCCCGTCACTCCGTCGCCCGCCGCGTCCGCGGACGGGAACAGGGCGAACTGCGCCACGCGGACGGCGCCGGCGCGGAGCAGCGCCGTGGGCTGCAGGACGCGGACCGGCGCCTCGATCGAGGGGTCCATGCCACCCCCGACGTCCAGCTTCGCTTCCACGGTCCAGGCAACGCCCGAGACCTCGGCCTCGACGGTCGGCGGCCCCAGCGGCGGCACGGGCAGCTGGAACGGCAGCTCGCGGCGTTCGCCGGCCGCGAGGCGGATCGGGCCGTCGAGGAGCACGGGGACCCGCGGCAGGTCCTCGCGGCCCGTCCGCCGCTCGGTGTGGCTGTGCCCCTCGGCGTCCGTGGTCGTGACCTCGTAGCGCCAGTGCTCCTCGCCGCGGAGGGTCACCATCAGCCCGCGCGCCTCGACCGCCCGCTGCGCGAGCAGCGTGACGCGCCCATCCACCAGCCGGCCGGGCAGCAGCCGGTCCCGCTCCAGTTCCAGCTGCCACTCGACGCCGCCGTCGGAGGCCGTCCATCTCGCCGTCATGCCCGCTCCCCGTGCGCTCCTGGCGCCCGGCCGGCACCCGCGGGTGCGGGCGCGCCGTCCGCGACGGCCCGTCCCGCGACCCATGCCGCGACCTCGGCCCGCCGTGCCGCTCCCAGTTTGCCGAGGATGTGCTCGACGTGCGCGGTCACCGTCCGGGGCGCGATCCCGAGGTCGGAGGCGATCTGGCCATTGGTCAGCCCCTCCGCGATGCCCCGAGCGACCTCGAGCTCACGAGCCGTGAGCGGCGCCCAGGCGGGCTCGACGGCCGTCCGGCCGCGAAGCCGTCGCGCCAGCGCGCCGGCCGCGCCGGCAAGGGGCCCGGATCCCAGCGCCAGGGCCGACGCCTGCGCCTCCTCGACCAGTCGGCGTGCGTCGGCGGGGCGGTTCGCGCGTGCGTGCGCGGTCGCGAGGTCCACGGCCGCCCAGCCGGCCTCCCAGGCGCGACGGCGCGCGAGCCATCCCCCACGCGCGGCCTCGAGGGACGTGCGCGCCCGGCCGGTGGAGCCGCGGGCCAGCGCCAGCAGGCCCCGGGCATGGTCGATTGCCGGGAGGGTGCCGGGGATCGAGCGCCGGGCCAGCAGCGCCGAGACGCGCTCGACCCAGGCGCCCGCCGCCGCCGGGTCGCCCAGCGCGAGGTGGGCGCGGGTCCCGGTGACCAGGAACGGGAACAGGTACGCCGCGTCGGCGACACGGCTGCTCGCGGCCTCGCCCTGCCGGCACCACTCCGCCGCCCCGGCGGGATCGCCGGCGAGCAGCGCGGCCTCGGCCAGCCCCCATAGCGCCGGCGACAGGCGCTGCAGCTCGGCCATCCGCTCGCCCAGCTCCCGCGCCTCGGCCAACAGCTCGTTCGCTCGCGCCAGGTCGCCCCGGCCCAGCGCCACGTACCCGAGCGCGTGGAGGGCGGTGATCCGCGTCGTGATCCCGCCCCGGCCGTCCGAGAGGGCGTGGCCGGCCACCCGCTCGGCCTCGTCCCAGCGACCCATCGCCCACAGCACATGGCCCAGGTGCGCGGCCATGTAGTGCCGGTGGTTCCACAGCTCCACGCGCTCGGCGATCTCGATGCCCTCGCGCAGCCAGCGCTCCGCGAGGTCGTACTCCACGAGGACCGACGCGCACGAGGCGATCATCCGGTGGGCGCGCGCCGTCTGGGCCTCGAGGCGTGCGCCGCGGGACCGGCGGATCACCTCCTCGAGCATCGTCCAGCCCTCGTCCATGCGACCCGCGAACACGAAGCACGAGCCGAGCGTGGCCATGACGTCCAGCTCCGTGGCCTCGTCGCCCGCCACCGTCGCCAGGCTCCGGCTGGCCTCCCCCAGCGTGATCGATGCATCGAGCCGGCGATCGAGCATGTTCGCCGCGGACAGCCCGGCGAGCAGCCTTGCCCGCACGGCTCGCGACGCGCGGTCGTCGGGCAGCCCGTCGATGGCGCGGAGCCCTGCCTCCAGCCGTTCCGTGCGGGCCCCGAGGTCGTCGCCCAGCAGGTGACGGACGGCGACCCGCGCCGGCACGAGGGCCGCGGCCGCGAGCGGGTCGCCGACCGCCTCGTACAGGCCGGCCGCCTGCGCGAAGTACCGGTCCGCCCCGTCGTTGGCGTCGGTCGCCGCCGCCTCGACGGCCAGCTCGGCCAGGAGCGTGGCGCGCTCGCGTGGCGGCAGCCCGGCCGGTGCGTTGCGCCGAGCCCGCTCCAGCAGCTCCACGGCCTCCCGGTGCGCCGACACCGCGGCGGCGCGTCGCCCGCCCTCGAGGGCGGCCTCGAATGCGTCGTCCGCTCGCCCGGCCTCCTCGAGGTGGACGGACCGGAACGCGGGGCCGAACCGCGGGTCGCCGGCGCTCGCGTCTGCGACCCGCCCGTGGAGCTGCCGCCGCGCGGCCGCCGGGACCCGGGCGTAGAGCGCGTCGCGGATCAGGGCGTGCCGGAAGTCGAGCCGGTCGGCATCCGGCGTCCGGGTGACGAAGAACTCGCGCGCGAGCTCCGCCAGCGGCACGGCCAGCCGCTCCTCGGGCCGCCCGATCACCGCCGCGAGCAGCGCCGGGTCGAACGAGCGGCCGATCACCGCCGCCGCCTCCGCTACCCGACGGGCGCGGGCCGAGAGTCGCTCCGCCCGCCGCAGGATCGCCTCGTCCAGCGTGTCGGGCACGTCCAGCGGGTGCACGGACACGTCCGCGGCCGGCGTCGCGCGGACGACGCCCAGGAGCTCCTCCACGTGGAGCGGGACGCCGTCGGATCGCTCGTGGATCGAGGCCACCAGGTCGTGGGGTGCCGGCACGGCGCCACCCAGGATGGCGCTGGCCATCGTGGCCGTGCCCGCGAGGTCCAGCCGCCCGATGCGCACCTCCTCGGCCAGCCGTCCGGCGAGGAGCCGGGTCCGCCACTCGCGCATCGGCACCCGCGGGTAGAGCTCGTCGCTCCGGTAGGTGGCGGCGACCTGGAGCCGGAGGCCCGGCAGGCGTCGGGCCAGCGCGGCGAGGATCTCGAGCGTCAGGTCGTCCGCCCAGTGCAGGTCCTCGAGCGAGACGTGCACCGGCCCGCCGTCCGCGATCCCGGCCAGGATGTCCACCACGTCGAGCACCAGGATCCGGCGTCGCCGGTGCAGGTCGCCGTCCGGGCCCGACCGCTCCGGGTCCCACCCGTTGGCGCCCGGCCGGTCGGGCGAGGGCGCCGGGGCCTGGCTCACGAGCCGGGTCTCGAGGGCCACCCCGGCCTCGCGCAGTCGCGGCACCCCGGCCAGCGAGCGTGACAGGTCGAGGAACACCCCGCCCGCCACCTCCACGTCGCGCGGGAACGCCCCGCCCCGCACGACGCTGAAGCCGGCGATGGCGGCGCGGCGCTCGATCGAGCCCAGCAGGCGAGTCTTCCCGATCCCGGCCTCGCCGGCGAGGAACAGGAGGCCGCCCTGGCCGCCGGCCGCCTCGGTGCGGCGTCGGTCGGCGAGCGCAAGCAGGTCGTCGCGGCCCACGAGGATGGGGCAGACGAGAGGGCGTTGGCTGCTCAGGGGGCGTTGGCTGCTCATGGGACGCTCGTCCGCATCGTATCGGTCGGGACAAACCGTCCATCGGTCATTCGACCGATGGCAGCCCAATCATCGCCGGCCACGCTGCCGGACCACGGCGCCGAACGGTGCCGGTCAACGCGGAGGGCCAGATGGCCAGGTTCATGGATGTCCACAGCGGATTCGTCGGCGTGACGGGCGAGCAGCTGCGCGAGGCGCACGACCGCGACCTCGCGATCGAGCGGGAGGAGGGCGTGCACTTCGAGCGCGCCTGGCTGGACCCCGAGATCGGGAAGGTCTTCTGCCTGGCGACCGGGCCGTCGAAGGAGGCGGTGATGCGGATCCACGAGCGGGCTGGACACCCCACGCCCGAGATCTACGAGCTCACGGTGGAGGTGTGAGGTGGCAAGCCTGACGATCCGCCGCGGCGGCCAGATCCGCGTCCTGTCGGTGGCCGGCATCGCCGTCGCATCCCTGGCCGTCGTCCTTGGCGGGGCAGTGCTCGGCGCGGACAACGGGAGGATCGCCGCGGCCCGCGAGGCGACGGCCCGCTGCCACGACCTGGACGCCGCGCTGGCGGACGGGTTCGGGCCGTTCTACGTGTGCACGGACGAGGACGGCGCCGGGGCGATGGGCCAGCACTTCGTCAACGGCGACCGCGTGGGCGACCCGTCACTCGACGAGCTCGAGCCCGAGGTCCTCGTGTACGCCCCGTTGCGCGGTGGCGGCTACCGGCTGGTCGGCGTGGAGTACGTCGTCCTCGCCGACGCCTGGGACTCCCTCCACGCGAGCCCGCCGCGGCTGTTCGGGAGGACGCTCACGCGGGTTCCGGCCGGCAATCGCTACGGCCTCCCCGACTTCTACGAGCTCCACGCCTGGATCTGGCGACCGAACCCTCGCGGGATGTTCGACGACTGGAACTCCAAGGTGAGCTGTCTCGGGACGGGCGACCCCGCCTGAGTCGCCGTCGGTGCGCCGGCCCGCACCCGGATCGCGGGCCGGCGATCACCCACGGCGACCGCCGGTCGAACGACCGATGCCCCCGGGACTCGCCCCCGACCGGCCCTTCCGTCCGCCGCCGGCCGCGGTACGATCGCCGGAACCCGGAGGACGCATGCTCACGCCCGACACGATCCGCCAGGCGCCAAAGGCCCTGCTCCACGACCACCTCGACGGCGGCCTGCGGCCGGCCACGATCGTCGATCTCGCCCGGGAGTTCGGCTACCGGGAGCTGCCCACGGAAGACGTGGAGGCGCTGGCGGCGCACATCCGCCGGGGCGCGGACCGCAAGTCGCTGGAGCTGTACCTCGAGACGTTCCAGTACACCGTGGGCGTCATGCAGGAGCGGGACGCGCTCGCCCGGGTCGCGGCGGAGTGCGCCGAGGACCTCGCCGCGGACGGCGTCGCGTATGCCGAGGTCCGGTTCGCCCCCGAGCTGCACGTCGAGCGCGGCCTGACCACCGACGAGGTCGTGGGCGCGGTCGTCGAGGGGTTCCGCGAGGGCGAGCGACGGGCCGCCGTCGCGGGGCGGCCGATCGTGGTGCGCACGCTGATCACCGCGATGCGCCAGTTCGCCCGCTCGCGCGAGATCGCGGAGCTGGCGATCCGCTGGCGCGACCAGGGCGCGGTCGGCTTCGACGTCGCCGGCCCCGAGGCGGGCTACCGCCCCACGCGCTACCTCGAGGCGTTCGATCACGTCCGCCACGAGAACTTCCACCTCACGATCCATGCCGGCGAGTCGTTCGGGCTGCCGAGCATCTGGGAGGCGATCCAGTTCTGCGGCGCCGAGCGGCTGGGGCACGGCGTCCGGATCATCGACGACATCACCATGCTCCCCGATGGCTCGGTGTCGCTCGGCCGCCTGGCCGCGTTCGTCCGGGACCGGCGGGTGCCGCTCGAGATGTGCCCCACGTCCAACGTCCACACCGGGGCGGCCGCGTCGATCGAGACCCACCCCATCGACCTCCTCCGGCGGCTGCGGTTCCGGGTCACCGTCAACACCGACAACCGGCTGATGAGCGGCGTCACCCTGTCGTCCGAGTTCGCGGCCCTGGACGCGGCGTTCGGCCTCGGGCTGGGCGAGCTCGAGTGGCTCACGATCAACGCCCTCAAGTCGGCGTTCGTCCCGTTCGACGAGCGGCTCCGGCTGATCAACGAGGTCGTCAAGCCCGGCTACGCGCACCTCCGGGCGCGCGAGTCGCAGGTCGTCGTGTCGCCGGCCTGACCCGGGTGGCGTCCCTGAAGGCCTCGGCCACCCGGCTCGGCGGCGGGCTCCCGGCGTCCTACTGGAAGCTGTGGGCCGCCTCCGCCGCCTCGAACCTCGCCGACGGGGTGTTCTGGATCGCGCTGCCGCTGCTGGCGCTCCAGCTGACCGACTCGCCGGCGCTCATCGCGGGCGTCGCGTTCGCCTCCCGGCTGCCGTGGCTGCTGTTCGCGCTCGTCGCGGGCGCCCTCGCCGACCGGCTCGACCGGCGGCGCACGATGCTGCTGGTCGACCTCGTCCGCGCGGCGCTGCTCGCGGGCCTGACCGCGGCCGTGGTCGCCGACGTCGCGACGATGCCCGTCCTGTACCTGGCGGCCTTCCTGCTGGGCGTGTTCGAGACACTGTTCGACACCTCGGCGCAGTCGATCATGCCCAACCTCGTGGAGCGCGACCTGCTCAGCCGCGCGAACGGGCGGCTGTACGCGGTCGAGCTGACGATGAACCAGTTCGTGGGCCCGCCGGTGGGCGGGTTCCTGGCCGCCCTGGGCCTCGCCTCGGCGTTCGGGCTGACCGCGCTCGCGTACCTGCTGGCGGCGCTGTTCCTGCTCACGATCGTGGGCTCGTTCCGGCCGGTCCGGGAGGGACCGCCGACGCGTCTCCACCACGAGATCGCGGAGGGCCTCCGCTACCTGTTCCGCCACCCGGTGCTCCGGGTGCTCGCGATCATGGTCGGGATCAGCAACCTGGGCAGCGCGGCCGTGTTCGCCATCTTCGTCGTGTACGCAGTCGCGCCCGGCCCGCTCGGGCTCGACGAGGTGGGCTTCGGGATCCTGATGACCGGGTTCGCGATCGGGAGCCTGGTGGGCTCGTTCCTGGTCGAGCGCCTGGAGCGGAGGCTGGGCCGGGCGAACCTGCTCGCCATCTCGATGGGCACGACCGCGGTCATGACCGCGCTGCCGGCGTTCACGACCAGCGCGCTGGTCGTCGGTGCGTCATTCGTCGCCGGCGGCCTCCTGGGCGTCGCGTGGAACGTGGTCACGGTCTCGCTGCGGCAACGGATCGTGCCCGACCGGCTGCTGGGCCGGGTCAACGCGAGCTACCGCCTCCTCGCCTGGGGGACGATGCCGCTGGGCGCGGCCCTCGGCGGGGCGATCGGCCAGCTGGTGGGCATCCAGGCCGTGTTCCTGGTCGCCGGGGCGATGACGGCGTTCCTGGTCGCCGGCCGGCTGGTCATCACCGAGCAGGCGATCGCGGCCGCGGAGCTCGAGGGAGCGGCGCGCCCCGAATCGTCCCCCGAGGCATCCCCGGAGGCGCGCGAAGCCTGACGGTCGCCCGGCCCGGGACGCGCGGCCCGACCGCCGCAATCGTCCCCGTCAGGCCAGGGGAACGTGGATCATCGTCCGCCAGGTGCTGGGGTCGGGCTCCGCGGCGGGGTCGCTCCAGTAGACCTCCCACATCGGGCCGGCCGCCGTCGCTCCCGCCTCGCCGAGCCAGCGCTCGAGCTTGTCGTACGTGTCCGCGAGCCCGTCGTAGGGGCCGACGTGCAGGATCGTGGCCACGCGCCCGCCCGGCAGCTGCCCGGGGAAGATCCGGCCCACGTGGGGGGCC
This sequence comes from Chloroflexota bacterium, assembly GCA_040755495.1. Classification (GTDB taxonomy): domain Bacteria; phylum Chloroflexota; class Limnocylindria; order Limnocylindrales; family CSP1-4; genus CAIXZV01. Next base: position 18,428 of record JBFMAT010000034.1, on the reverse strand, counting down.
GGCCGCAGCACCGGGAAGCCGATCTCCGCCACGATCCGGTCCGGGGCCAGCTCGAGATAGCGGGCGAACGGCGGCCCGGACACCTCGACGCCGGCCTCTCTCATCTGCGCCTCGACCTCGCACATCGCCTCGCCCATCGTGGTGGGCAGGTCGGCCATGGGGACCTCGACGCGGATGATCGCGACCTCGCGGGGGTGCAGCTCGTGGACCTTGATGCTCCCCGGTGCCCGATCGAAGACCTCGGCGGGTTCGTCGGCGACGGGGTGCAGCAACTCGACCATGTTCGCCTCCTGTTGGCGGACACGCTGGCACCGCCCGCCGGCGACGGACAGGTGCCCCCGTTGCGAAGGTGCGGGAGGTTCGGCCCCAAGGCGCGCCGCTCCGGCGTCCGGCTCAGGCGATCGGCAGGGCCACCATGAACCGCGACCCGCCGTACCCGTTGCGCTCGATCCAGACCCGGCCGCCCATCGCCTCCATCAGGCGCCGGGCGGCGAACAGCCCGATCCCCGAGCCGCGCGACCGCGCCCGGTCCACCCGGACGTACGGCTGGAACACCGCCTCCCAGTCCTCGATCGGCACGCCCGGCCCGTCGTCCGTGATGTAGACCTGGATCTCGCCGCCATCCACCCACGTGCCGATCGAGACCGCCTGCTCCGGCGGTGCGTACTTCGCCTCGTTGTCGAGCAGGTGCTCCAGCACCTGGCGGAACCGGGCCTCGTCGCCGCGGGCCACGAGCGGGTACCCGGGCGCGTCCCAGCGCACGGCCCGCGTCCGAAGCAGCAGCGCGAGCGTGCCCACCGTGTTGCCGATCGCGGCGACCACGTCGAACGGCTCGCGGCGCAGGCCGGTCAGGCCCTCGCCGCGCACGGAGGCGAGGATGGAGTCCACGAGCCGGTCGAGCCGGGTCACCTGGTCCGTCGCACCGGCCCGCCACTGCTCGACCAGGCCCGGGTCCACCCGGCCCCCGCCCTCGCCGTCCGTGCCGCCGCCCGCCGCGTCCGCGAGCAGGTCCACGTACGCGCGCACGACCGCGAGCGGCGTCCGGAGCTCATGGGTGACGACGGCCAGCAGCTCAGCGCGGGCGGCGTCGAGCTGCGACAGCCGGTCCAGCTGCGCCTCCGCCTCGGCCTGCAGCCGGCCCTTCTCCACGATGCCCGCCAGCAGCGCGGCGATCGTGCCCAGGAACTCGATCTCCTCCGCGTCGAACTCGCGCGCCGCCGCCGTCTGGACGTTGAGCACGCCGACCAGGGCGTCGTTCCAGACGAGCGGCATCGAGAGCATCGCATGGAGGCCGGCGATGTCGAACCCGCGGACCCACGAGAAGCGCGGGTCGGACGTCACGTCAGAGGACATCACGTGTCCGCGCTCGGCCGCGGCGCGGCCCGTGATGCCCTGGCCCACGGCGAGCGACACGTGGCCGACCTGGTGCACGTCGAGCCCGTTCGTCGCCGCCAGCGTCAACCGCTCACCGGTCCGATCGAGCAGGTAGAACGAGCACACCTCGACCCCCATCGCGATCGTCGTGCGGTCGACGAGCGTGCGCATCAACTCGTCCCAGTCGTGGGCCTGGGTGGCCAGCTGGGCGAACTCGTGGAGGAACGCGAGCTGGTGGAGGCGATCGACGACGCGCCGGCTGCGCGTGAGCCGGCTGGGCGAAACCGACAGCGCCTCGTCGCGGGACGGTGATGTCACGCGCTCACCGTACGCCATCGCGGCGCCCGGCGGGTCGATCAGCCGGCGCCCGCCCCCGCGCCCTCGGCCACGGTCGTCGGCAGGTCCGCGAGCAGCGGCTCGGTCCACGTCCAGGCGGCGCCGTGGTGCTTGCCCACCGCACCGTGGCGTGCCGCCTCCACGCGGAGCGGTAGGCCGAAGATCTCGATGAACCCGACCGCGGAGGCGTGGTCGAACGCGTCGCCCTCGTCGTACGTGGCGAGGTTCCTGTCGTACAGGCTCAAGGGGGAGCGCCGCCCGACGACGACCGCCCGGCCGTGGTCGAGCCGCATCCGGACGTCGCCCGAGACCACGCGCTGGGAGGACATCGCGTACGTCCGCAGGTCGCGTGACAGGGCGCTGAACCACAGGCCGTCGTAGATGATCTGGGCCAGCTCGTCCGCGACCAGCCGGTTGAACCGGAGCTGCTCCTTGGACAGCACGAGACCCTCGAGCGCGTGGTGCGCCGTGTGCAGGATCACCGCCGCCGGCGCCTCGTAGATCTCGCGGCTCTTGATGCCCACCAGGCGGTCCTCGACGTGGTCGATCCGCCCCACGCCGTGCGCGCCGCCCAGGTCGTGCAGCCGCTGGACGAGCTCCACGGACCCCAGCCGCTCGCCATCGATGGACACCGGGATGCCGCCCTCGAAGCCGATCACGAGGTCGACCGGCGCCGGGGCGTCCGACGGCGCCACCGTCCAGGCGTAGGCGTCCGCGGGCGGCGTGACCCACGGGTCCTCGAGCACGCCCGTCTCGCACGAGCGGCCCCACAGGTTGACGTCGATGGAGTAGGGGGACGCCTTGGTGATCGGGAGCTCGATGCCCCGGGCGTTCGCGTAGTCGATCGACTGCTCGCGGGTCAGGCCCATCCCGACGCGCATGGGGGCGATGACCTGGAGCCCGGGATCGAGGGCGTGGACGGCGACGTCGAACCGGACCTGGTCGTTGCCCTTGCCGGTGCACCCGTGGGCGACCGCGTCGGCGCCCTCCTTCTGGGCCACCTCGACCAGCAGCTGGGCGAGCAGCGGCCGGGCGAGGGCGGTCGCCAGCGGGTACGCGCCCTGGTACACGGCATTGGCCTGGAGGGCGCGCCAGACGTACTGGCTGATGAACGTCTCGCGCGCGTCCACGACGTACGCCTTCGACGCGCCGGCGGCCATGGCGCGCCGCTCGACGCCCTCCCGGATCGAGCCACCGCCGAGGTCGACGGTGAGCGTGACGACCTCGGCGCCGTACTGCTCGCGCAGCCAGGCGACGGCGACGGAGGTATCGAGGCCGCCGGAGTAGGCGAGCACGACCTTGTTCATCGGGAACGGGCCTCCATGAGGGCCGCCGGCTCGGCCGGCGCCTGGATCGCGTGGAACCGGTCGAGCCAGCGATCCAGGGCGGGCTCGTCGGGGAACAGGACGATGAGGGTGTTGTCGCCGGCGACCGTGCCGACCTGGTCGGCCAGGGTGGACTCGTCGATCGCCTGCGCGATCACGTTGGCCGTGCCGGGCTGCCCGGTGAGGACGAGGATCAGCCCGCTCCGGCCGATCGTGACCGGGATGTCCGCGAGGATGCGCCGGAGCCGCTCGTCGGACGGGGGCCGGGCCACCGGCCCGAGGTCTTCGGGGTTGACGTACACCGAGCGCTCGCCGCGCATGACCTTGGCCAGCCCGAGCTCGGCGATGTCGCGGCTCACCGTCGCCTGGGTGACCTCGAAGCCGAGCGAGGCCAGCGCCGCGACCAGCTCGCCCTGGCTCCCGATGGGGCGCCCGGACACCAGCCGGCGGATGGCCGCGTGGCGATCCCGCTTGGCGAGCATCGGTCAGGCCGCCCCGGCGTGGGCGCGCGCCGAGACCCGGGTGCCGAACGATGGGTCGTCCAGCGCGCGCACCAGGGCGTCCGGGGCCGCGGCGTCCGCGATGATCGCCTCCGCCCCCTCCCAGGCGAGCGCCGCCAGCGCGGCCCGGACCTTGGGCACCATGCCGCCGCTGATCGTGCCCTCGGCGATCAGGGCCTCGGCCTCGTCCGGGGTGATCGAGTCCAGCCGGCGGCCCGAGGCATCCCGGACGCCGTCGACATCGGTCATCAGCACCAGCTGGCGGGCACCCAGCCCGGCGGCGATGCCGGCGGCCGCGTCGTCCGCGTTCACGTTGCAGACCACGCCCTCCTCGTCGCGCGCGAGCGGCGCGACCACCGGCACCTGGCCGGAGACGAGCAGCGAATCGAGCAGGTCGCGGCGCACGCCGGTGACCGTCGCCACGAGGCCCACGTCCGGGATCCGCTGCCCGATCAGGAGGCCGCCGTCCACGCCCGACAGGCCGACCGCGTCGCAGCCCACGTCCCGCAGCGCCGCGACCAGCTCGCTGTTGACGACGCCCCGCAGGACCGCGGCGGCCACCTCGAGCGCGGCGGGATCGGTCACCCGCAGGCCGCCCTCGAAGCGGGTCGGGACGCCGAGCCGCTCGAGCCACTCGGTCATCCGCTTGCCACCGCCGTGGACCAGCACGACCGGCCGCTTGCGGGCGACGACCGCGACCTCGGCGAGGACCTGCCGCTGCTCCGCGAGCGTGGTGCCCCCCAGCTTGACGACGACCACCTCGCTCACGTCGTGTACTCGCTGTTCTCGGTCACATACTGCTCCGTGAGGTCGCAGCCGAAGGCCTCGCCGGTGCCGTCACCAAGGCCGAGGTCGAGGCGGACCAGGACCTCGTCGCCGCCCATCGCCTCGCGAGCCGCGGCCTTGTCGACCGCGACCGGCCCGCCCTGCGCCCCGTCGTACACGAGGTGGCCCGCGATCGCGATCCGGAGCGTGGCGGGATCCACTCGGGCGGGCGTCCCGGCGCGGGCCGCGGCCTCGGCGGCGCCCAGCCCGCCGGCCTCGAGCACCGCCGCCTCGGCCAGGGACGCGTTGCCGGCGGCGCCGGCGATCCGGCCCCAGTTCGGGTCGCGGCCGTGGACGGCGGCCTTCACCAGCGAGGACGAGATGACCGCCCGGGCCACGGCGCGCGCCTCCGCGTCGTCCGCGGCGCCGGTGACCTGGCAAGTGAGCAGCGCCGAGGCGCCCTCGCCGTCGGCCGCCTGCTGGCGGGCGAGGTCGCGCGCGACGGCCTCGACCGCGTCGCCCAGCGCCCGACGCGTGGCGCGGTCGGAGCCGGCCGGGGCCACCGCCGCGCGTCCGGACGCGAGCAGGAACACGGTGTCGTTGGTGCTCGTGTCGCCGTCCACGGACAGCTGGTCCCAGGTCCGGGCGGCCGCGCCGCGGAGGAGCGCGTGGAGCGTGGCCGGATCGGCGGGCGCGTCGGTGAGCAGGACGGACAGCATGGTCGCCATCCGGGGGTGGATCATCCCCACGCCCTTGGCGATCCCCGTCACGGTGACGACCTGGACCGGGCCGCCGTCGATGCCCGGCAGCGCGACCCGCACGCTGGCGACCTTGGTCGTGGAGTCGGTGGTCCGCAGCGCGACCGCGGCCGCCGTCAGTGCCTCGTCGGTCGGCGCGAGCTCGCCGCCGGCCACCCGGGCGATCGCCGAGCTGACCCGGTCCAGCGGCAGCCGGGTCCCGATGATCCCGGTGGACAGGTGGAGGACCTGGGTCGCGGGCACGCCCAGCGCGGACGCCACCGCCTCGCCGATGGCCGCCTGGTCCGCGTCCCCCGCCGGCCCGGTCGCCGCGTTGGCCGAGCCCGAGGTGGAGATCACGGCCCTCGCGTAGCCCGCCGCGGCGCCGGAGCCACCCGTCGCCTGGAGGTTGGCTCGCGACTGCCGCACGGGCGCCGCCGCGAAGCGGTTGGGCGTGAACACGGCCGCCGCCGGCACGGGGCCGTCCTGGGCCACGATCAGCGCGAAGTCCGGGCGGCCGGACGCCTTGATCCCGGCCGTCGTGCCACAGGCGACGAACCCGGCCGGGATCCGCGCGCGGCGCTCGGCCTCGGGCAGGGCGGCGGGGAGCGGGGCGAGCGGCGGGTCGGCGGCGACGGTCACGGGCGATCCTCTCGCTGGTCGGGTCGGGTGGTGGTTAGGGCGCGAGCGGCAGCTGGAGCAGGCCGGCGGGCTCGGGCAGGCCGTGGACGACGTTGAATGCCTGGATCCCCTGGCCCGCGGCACCCTTGACGAGGTTGTCGAGCACGCCGATGGCGAGCACCCGGCCGGTCCGCTCGTCGGCCTTCGCGAACACCCGGAACTCGTTGCTGCCCAGGACGTGCTTGGTGGCTGGCGGGGCCGTGGTGACGGTGATGAACGGCTCACCGCCGTAGGCCTCGGCGTAGAGTGCGTCCAGCTCCGCCTGGGTCACGGGGCGCGAGGGCCGGACGTGGCAGGCCGACAGGATCCCGCGCGTCATCGGCACCAGGTGGGGCAGGAAGTCCACGCCCCGCGCGCCCGGGTTCGCGTCGCCGGACGGCCCGAGGGCGCCCAGCTCCTGCTCGATCTCGCCGATGTGGCGGTGACTGAAGATCCCGTATGCCTTGACGTTTTCGTTGACCTCGCCGAAGTGGAGGTCGGCCTTGGGGTCGCGGCCGGCGCCCGAGACGCCGCTCTTGGCGTCCACCACGAGGTCGCCGATGAGCCCCGCCCGCGCCAGCGGCGCCAGGGCGAGGATCGTGGTCGTCGCGTAGCAGCCGGGGACGCCGACGATGGCGCCCGGCGCCCGGCCCAGCGCCGCCAGCTCCGCCCGGTGCAGCTCGGGCAGCCCGTACACGGCGCCCGTGAGGAGCTCGGGCCGCGGGTGCTCGAAGTGATACCAGCGTGGGTAGTCGGCCGGGTCACGAAGCCGGAAGTCCGGCCCCAGGTCCATGACCGTCATCCCGCGCTCGAGGAACTCGTCCACGCGCCCGGCGGCGGCCCCGTGCGGCAGCGCCAGGAATACGGCCTCCGCGTCGTCGGGGACGTGGTCGAAGACGTGGAGGTCGCGGGTGGCGAGGTGAGGGTGGATGCCGCCCAGGGGGTCGCCCTTCCGCTCCCGCCCCACGAGGCCGACGATGCGGACGTGGGGGTGGAGCGCCAGGAGGCGGATCAGCTCCGCGCCCACGTACCCGGTCGCGCCCACGATCGCGACCCGCACGGGATCGCCCGCGAGCGCACGCGCACCGCGCGCGGCGGCCGTGCCGGGGACAGGGTCTTCGGTGAGAGGACGGTCCGCCGCGATCGCCGCGCCCGTCGAGTCCGCGCTCACCGGCGCGCGCGGCCGGTCACAGCCGGCAGGCTCGAGGCGTCGAAGATCGGGCGGAACGTCGTCACCGCATGACTATACACCATTCTGCATGGTCATGCAGCGGCGACATGCCTGAATGAGTTGCCGCGGAATCACCCGGGCTGCGCTAGGCGCTCGCAATGGGTCGACGGGGCACTTGCGGGCAGCGTCCCAGCGTGTCGTGTCGTTGGCTTCGCGCCCTACGGGAGGTCTTGACCGATTCCTTTGACCCGAAGGATGAGTTCATCAAACGGACGACCGATCCAAGGTGATAGGAAGTCGTCCTCGTCAAGCACCCCAGCTGGCACCACTCGTCCCTCGACGTCCAGTATCACGCCTTCCGGCCAAGCGGCTTCGTAGTAGGCCGCTTCACGAATGCGTTCGGAGGCGGGCAGGTATGCTGTCGCGGGGTGCTGAGCCTTATTGATCAAGTAGAAGACGCCCTCACCTTGGGTTGCGTCAACTCGCCGCGCAAGACCTCTTGCACCTCAATGACCGCGCTCAGGTAATGGACGGTGTCCCTCTCACCATACTTGGCGTCATTCACAAGGGTCCTGCCAGGAGTCACGGAGGTGATCGTTCCGTGCAGAACGACAGTCGAAGCGGCAGCCATCTCCTCAAATGACCTGTACGGCGAGTAGGCTGCGTCCAAGCGTAGGCTGGCCCAGCCCGACTCCCAGTCTGCCTGACTTGTCCTCAAGGCTGAGTCGACTCGCCCAATGCCAAGCGCAGCGACTGCGATCGCGACTAATCCAATGCCGACGAGATGGAATCGCGATCGTGGAGTGGATCGCTCAGTAGTTCGCATTGATGTGGTTCCGTTCATGCGTGCTGATCTTCTTCGTAGTCCCAGGAGGCTCGCGCATGCAGGTCGTTTCGCCGGTCCCATTGTGACGCAGGCCGACGGTATGACCGATCTCGTGACAGGCGATGGCGAACGACTCACCATCGGAATCGAAGAACGCCGGAAAGCTCAAGTTGTAGTGCACGTCATGCGGGGTACATGCCCGCGTATGGGCTGCCTCGCTGCCGGAGTACGTCGCGCCGGGCGCGCACGAGGTCCACGCGTGCACGTTGCCGCTCGTCCCGTACAAGCCGTCGAAAACCCCGATGTCATCACCCGACAGCACAATCGTCATGAGCAGGTCAGTTGGATTGTAGTCAGTTGATATTGTGTCCCGAGTGGCCCGATCCTGCCTGTCCTCAAGGGAATACAGGGCGACGTCCAAGCCGGCCGCCCAGCCCTTGCACTGCGATGCCTTCGTGGTGTCGCAGATGTGGCCCCAGTTCGATCCAAAGTTCGGAGGCGAATGTGCTTGGATGTCCAGGGCAGCGGCGTGAATATGCGCCAACGCGACGGCCAGAGAAACGATGTACGCGGAAATGGCTCTGACGTTCCGACGAGCCAACGTCGCACCCTCTTGGAGACTGACGCTCGGCACTGAACATATCATGGGAAGCAACACGGACTCCCATCAAGTGTGCTTGCGATCGGAGCCATGAGGCGCCTGCGTTCAATCGGCCTGGCCTTGGCAGTCGGCCTCGCGGTGGCTCTCGTCCTGTTGTGCGCGAGAGTGATTATCGACCAAGCTGTTGTGTGGAACGACGGCCCGCCGCCGGGGGTGTCGCAGGGGGTCTTTGTCACGCCGCGTAAGGGACCGCTTCCGCTGTTCGACTCGATGTTGCGGGCGGACCCGTTTACCATTCTTGACACTGGCGCCGCAGCGTTCGTAGCCAGTGATCCCGTCAAGCGGGATAACCAGAACTGGGTTCGCCTCCAAGTCCCATTCGGCGACGAGGATGGTGTCTTTGGGTGGGCGGGGGTGGGGACGGACGATGACCCAAGCGTGGCCACGATCACCCTGGCCGCATGCCCCCCGCTACCCCTCTCCGTTGGGATCATTGCGTCGCTGAGCCCTGCAGAGCGTCTCTTGTGCTTCGGTGATCGGCAGATAACGATTCCCATAGCGATGCTGATCGACCAACCTGGCGTCGTGTCCTCATACACCGGCGATCCGGACTGGCTTGCTGAGCAGTCGAGGCTGCTGATGTATGGCGAGCTGGGCGCGGCGGGCGAGTCCGAGGCGGTAGCTGTCCATCAGAGCCCAGAAGGCCGGATGCCGCCGTTGGACAGTTGGATCACGGTGACCGGACACTTCGGCGACAACGCCTCCAGCGAGTGTCGTCGCAATCCAAGATTGCCGGGCTTTCCACACCTCGCGCCCGGCGAAGCAGCGTTGTGGTGTCGCGAGCGGTTTGTGGTGACCGACTTCGACACCGTTCCTGCTCCACGGCCCTCCTTCGAGTATGAGAGACCCGACCGCGGTGAACCGGGGTAGGTGCAAGTACGCAGCAACTGCCTCGGCAGGCGATTATGGCCCGCGGCCAGCACGGCGCTGCGAATCAGCCGGTCGCCGCGACACCCAGCTCGCGGAACTGGGCCGCCTCCGCCTCGAACTGCTCGTGGTACAGCCGCGAGTAGAGGCCGCCCTGGGCCAGCAGCTCGCGGTGCGTGCCGCGCTCCACGATCCGGCCCCGGTCGAACACGAGGATCCGGTCCGCGCGCAGGATCGTGGACAGGCGGTGCGCGATCGCGATCGTCGTCCGGCCCTCGGTCAGCCGGCCCAGCGCGGCCTGGATCAGCCGCTCGGAGACGGTGTCCAGCGACGAGGTCGCCTCGTCGAGGATCAGGATCTTCGGGTCCTTGAGCAGCACCCGCGCGATGGCCAGCCGCTGCTTCTCGCCGCCGGACAGCTTGTAGCCGCGCTCACCGACCATCGTGTCGAAGCCATCGGGCAGCTCCGCGATCCGGTCGTGGATCGCCGCCGCCTGCGTCGCGGCAACGAGCTCCGCGTCGGTGGCGTCCGGCTTCGCGTACAGCAGGTTGTCGCGGATCGAGGCGTGGAACAGGTAGGTCTCCTGGGTCACGAACCCGATGACCCGCCCCAGCGACGCCAGCCGGATCTCGCGCACGTCGATGCCGTCGATCGTGACCCGGCCCTGCGCGACGTCGTACAGGCGCGGGATCAGGTACGTGGTCGTGGTCTTGCCGGCTCCCGACGGCCCGACGAGCGCCACCAGCTCGCCTGGGCTCGCCTCGAACGAGATGTCCTCGAGACCGAACGGCTGCGGCGCCTCCGCCTGCGGCGCCTCCGCCTGCGGCGCGGGCGAAACCGGCTCGACCGGCGCGACCTCGACCTCGTCGGCGACTTCGACATCCTCGATCCCTTCGGCGCCGTCGAGGACCTCGCCCTCCCCCTCGACCGCTTCGGCCTCCACGTCCGCGTCCACGACGGCCGGCGCCACCGGCAGCGGCCGGTCGCTGGGCGCGTAGCGGAACGTGACCCCCTCGAACGCCACCGCGCCGCGCACCGTCGCCGGTTCCAGCGTCACCGCGTCGGGGGCATCGGTGATCTCGGGGTCGAGGTCCAGGTACTCGAAGATCCGGTCGAACAGCGCGAGCGAGCCCTGGATCTCGACCTGGACGTTGAGCAGCTGGCCCATCGGGAAGAACAGGCGGCTCTGGAGCGTCGTGAAGGCCACGATGTCGCCGGCGGTGGGGGCGGTGGGGTCGCCGGCGGCGGCCAGCGTCCCGGCCAGCCAGTACACGAACGCCGGCGTGATCGAGAACACCGTGCCGATGATCATCGAGAACCAGCGGCCCACCATCGCCTGCCGGATCTGCAGCCGCGCGAGCTCGCGGCTGAGGCCGGCGAAGCGCGTCACGGACCGTTCCTGGGCCGAGAACGTCTTGCCCAGCAGCATCCCGGACACGGACAGCGTCTCCTCGGTCACGGCGCTCATCTCGGCCAGCCGCTTCTGCGTCTCGCTGCTGACCTCGCGGCGCACGTTGCCCACCCGGTAGGTGAGGTACAGGAAGAACGGCAGCATGCCCAGCGACAGCAGCGTGAGGCGCCAGTCGATGATGACCATCGCGATCATCGTGCTGATCGCGATCGCGACGTTGGACGTCACCGAGCTCGCCGTGTCGGTGACGACGTGCTGGACGCCGCCGACATCGTTGGCGAGCCGGCTCTGGATCTCGCCCGTGCGGGTGGACGTGAAGAACCGCAGCGGCATCCGCTGGAGGTGGCCGTAGAGCGCGTTGCGCAGGTCCTGCATCACGCTCTGGCCGATGGCGTTGTTGAGGTAGCTCTGGGCGAGCCCGAGCAGCCCCGACGCGATCGGCAGCACGATCATCAGGCCGACGTACAAGTTGAGCTTCCCGAACTCGCCGCCGACGATGACCTCGTCGATCAGCAGCTTGAGCAGGTACGGGTTGATGAGCCCGATGAGGCTGGTCGCGAGGATCGCGCCCAGCACGAACGCGACCTGGGCGCGATAGGGCCCGAAGAACGCGGCGATCCGGCGGATCGTCCGCCCTCGCCGCTCGCGCGGGACCGGGACGAAGTCGCGTGACGGCCCGCCCAGCCGCCCGGGGCCCGCGCCGCCACGGGCCATCGCGCGCGCCCCGCTGCCGCGCAACGTCATGGCCGGCGCCGGACGTCGCTCACGAGGCGGTTGCGGCCGCGGGCTCCTCGGCGCCCTGCTCCTCCAGCCAGCGCTCGGCGTCGATCGCGGCCCGGCAGCCGTCGCCGGCGGCGGTCACGGCCTGGCGGTAGCGGTGGTCGTTCACGTCGCCGGCGATGAACACGCCGGGGATGCGGCTGGCCGTGTGCTGGTGGGCGACGAGGTAGCCCTTGTCGTCGGTCTCGAGCCAATCCCGGAACACGTCCGTGTTGGGCTTGTGGCCGATGGCGACGAACAGGCCTTCGACCGGCATCTCGCGCACCTCGCCGGTCCGCGTGTCGCGCAGGCGCAGGCCCTCGACCTTCGCGTCGCCGATGACCTCGTCCACGGCCGTGTTGGTGTGGATCTCGATCTTGGGGTGGGCGAACGCCCGGTCGATCATGATCTTCGACGCCCGGAACCCGTCCCGGCGATGGATCAGGTGCACCTTGCTCGCGAACCGGGTGAGGTAGTTGGCCTCCTCCATCGCGGAGTCGCCGCCGCCGACGACCGCGATCTCGCGGTCCCGGAAGAAGAACCCGTCGCAGGTCGCGCACGCCGACACGCCGCGCCCCCGGAGGCGCTGCTCGCTGTCCAGCTCCAGCCACAGCGCGGACGCGCCGGTGGCGATGATGAGCGTCTGGCCGGTGTACTCGACGCCGCGTGCCCAGGCGTGGAACGGGCGGGACGAGAGGTCCACGCGGTCCACGTCCACGTCCACGACATAGGTGCCGAAGCGCTCCGCCTGGGCGCGGAACTTCGCCATCAGGTCCGGCCCGTCGATGCCCTCGGGAAAGCCCGGATAGTTCTCGATCTCGCTGGTGAGCATCAGCTGGCCGCCCGGCGCGGAGCCGGCGAGCACGATGGGCGAGAGGTTGGCGCGGGCGGCGTAGATGGCGGCCGTGAGGCCGGCCGGGCCGGAGCCGATGATCAGGACATCGGTGCTGGTGCGGCCGCGGGCCGTGCCCGCCGCGTCCGGGCCGCCGGGCAACGGGGTCGCGGCGCCGCCCTGGTCGGCGATGATCGCGATGCCGCCGCCGAGCGGGGCGGGGGCGCCGGCCCCGGCGCCGAAGTCGATCTTGAGCGACCCGAAGGGGTTCGTGCTCCCGTTCGCGGCGTCGCCGCCGCGGTTCGTCTCGTCGGTCATGGTCGTGATTGTCGTCTCTGTGCGCTGCTGGTGCTTGCCTCCCACTATAGCACGAACGACGCATACCCCCAGGGAGTATCTAGAGCCGTGCCAGCTGCGGCAGCACGTCGCGCCCCAGCGCCTCCATCGCCTCCGGGCGCCACACGTCACGGACGCTGAAGATCACGTGCTGGGCCCCGGCGTCGGCCAGCTCGCCGAAGCGGTCCACGACCTGGCCGGCGCTCTCGCCGTTGCCGTCGCCGAGGTCGAGCCGGACGGACTGGAGCACGGAGCGCTCGATCTCGTCCGGGTCGCGGCCGATCGCCGCGCAGTGCTCGCGCAGGACCTCGTACTTGTGGTGGATCGCCTCCGGGCCGCCGAACACGTTGCAGGCATCGGCGTACTGCGCGACCAGGCGCAGTGTCTTCCGCTCGCCGCCGCCCCCGATCATGATCGGCGGGTGGGGCCGGGTCAGCGACTGGGGCGAGTTGAGCAGCCGTGCCGCCCGGTAGTGGCGGCCCGCGAACGCGGCCTCCGTGCCGTGCTCGCCGGACCACATCTGGTGGGCGATCCGGAGCGTCTCCTCGAGCATCTCGAACCGCTCGCCGAGGGGCGGAAACGGGAAGCCCAGCCCGTCCGACTCCTGCTGGTTCCAGGCCGCGCCGATGCCCAGCCAGGCGCGGCCGCCGGACAGCACGTCGAGCGTGGTCGCGGCCTTCACCCACAGCCCGGGCAGGCGGTAGTGGATGCCCCCGACCATCAGGCCCAGCCGCGCGCGAGCGGAGTTCGCGGCCATGAAGCCGAGCGTCGTCCAGCCCTCGAGCATCGGCTCCTCCGGGCGGCCGACGCCCCGGATCTGGAACAGGTGGTCCATGACCCAGATCGAGTCGAAGCCGGCGTCGTCGGCGTCGCGGACGATCCGCCCGAGCGTGGGTCCGATGGCCGCGTCGCCGCCCGGCCAGGTGAACGAGGAGATCTGCAGTCCGGCCTTCATGGCGCGAGGGTAGCGCCCGCGGCGCGTGGGCCGCGAGCGACCGCGCGCGACCGCGCGCGAGGTCAGCGGAACAGGTCGTTCCCGGGCGGCATCAGGAGGTCGGCGATCGTGCCCTCGCCCAGCGGCGGCTGGGCGCCCCGGACGAGGGCCACGGGCCGGCCGGCCGTCTTGCCCAGCGCGAGCTCCGCGGCCGATGCGAGCTCGTCGGCGACCGCGCGCACGGTCGTGCGCATCACGCGCCCGTCCGCGTCCGGCACGCCCCGGAGGTCCTCGAGCGGCAGCAGCCCGGACACGCCCAGCGCCACGTCCGTGATGCCCCAGCGCCACGGCCGCCCGAAGCTGTCGGACACGATGACGGGCAGGTCATGGCCGAACCGTGTCCGGAGCGCCGCCCGGATGGCCGCGGCGGACGCGTCCGGGTCGCGGGGCAGGAGGGTGACGAGGTCACCCGAGCCCGGGCCGACGTTCGACGCGTCGACGCCGCCGTTGGCGCACACGAACCCGTGGGGGGTCTCGGTGATCAGCACGCCGCGCTCCATGCGCACGATCCGGCGCGCCTCGCGGAGCACGACCTCGACCTGGCGGGCGTCGCGATCCCAGGCCTCGGCCCAGGCGACGGCCTCGGGGCGCGGCTCGACGGTCCGCAGGTCCACGACGGCCCCCTCCGCCTTGGACACGATCTTCTGGGTCACGACCAGCACGTCGCCGGCCTGGAGCGGCAGGATCCCGTCCGTGGCGGCCAGCGCATCGCCGATCAGCCGCCCCAGGTCGTCGCCCTGGTGCACCTCGGGCAGCCCGTCGAGCGCGACGACGTCGACCCGGCCGGCCGCCTCACTCGACACCGATCGCCTCCGGGGCCTCGACCTCGGCGAGCAGCAGGTCGTCCGGCGTGTCCACGTCCAGGGCCAGGGCCCCCGGCACCTCGACGAACGCCGCGTCCGCGGACGACGCCAGCCAGGCATGGCCGGCACGGCTGTCGCCGCCGAACGCGGGGTCGATGACGTCCGGCGGGTCGAGGAGCAGGGCGTTCGTGCCCCGGCCGTGACGGTCGGGGGCGAGCACGACGCAGGGCGACCCCGCGACGTCCGCCGCGGCCAGCAGCGCCCCCAGGGCGGCCGGCGTCACGACGGGGATGTCGCCGGGCAGGACCAGCAGCCGGGCCGCGCCCGGGGCGGCGGCTCGCGCCTCGCCGATCGCCGGGTTGAGGCCGCGGGACGCCTGGCGGAGGGCGCGGGCGCCCGCCTCGGCCGCGAGGGCGAGCACCTCGTCGTCGGGCGAGACGACGATCACCTCCTCTACCCCTGGCGTCGCCAGCGCCGCGTCCACGGTCCGTCGCAGCAGCCTCGTGACGAGGTCGCGGCGCTCCTCCGGGTCGAGGACGGCGCCCAGCCGCGACTTCGCCCCCTCGAGGGCGCGCACCGGGACGACCACCGTGGTCGGCGGGGCAGGGAGGCGCGGAGCGGTGTCGGCGGGCATCGGGGGGATGCTAGCGCGCCCCGGGCGCCCCGAGGACCCCGAGGACCTCGCCCGCGAGCCGGGTGCGCGACGCGTCGTCGGTCATGATCGCGTCGGTGACGAGGGCGCGCATGCCCAGCGCCTCGATCTCGGGCGCCAGGGCGGCGTCAGCCGTGTCGAGGACGAAGACGTCGACGACGTCCGCGTACAGCCGCGCCACCCCGACCGCCGAGACCTCGAGACCCAGCGAGGCGAGCATCCGGTCCGCGGGGCCCTTGAGCGCGCGCCCGCCGATGATCGGGCTCACCGCGGCCGCCGGGACGCCGCGGTCGCGAGCCGCGAGCAGGTCGCCGCGCAGGCCGGGGACGGCCAGGATCGGCGCCACCGACACCAGCGGGTTCGAGGGGCAGACGACGATCGCCGAAGCGTCGGCCAGCGCGGCCCGGACCTCCGGGGTCGGTCGCGCGGCCTCGATCCCCGCGAACCGCAGCTCCAGGACCTCGGGCGCCTGCCGGAGGCGCACGAAGTAGTCCTGGAACTCGAGCCAGCCGTCGGCGGTCCGGACCTCGGTGCGGACCGGCTCGTCGGCCATGGGCAGGATCCGGGCCGCGATGCCGAGCGAGCGCTGGAGCCCGAGACAGACCTCGGTCAGCCGTCCGCCCGCGCGCAGGCGGGCCGTCCGCGCCACGTGCAGGGCGAGGTCCCGGTCGCCGAGCGAGAACCAGGTCTCCTCGCCGTAGGCGCCCAGCTGCGCCATCGCGGCGTGCGTGTCGCCCTCGATGCCCCAGCCCCATTCGACCTGCTCGATGCCAGCCAGGTTGTAGAGCACCGTGTCGTGGTCCGGCATCACGAGCAGCCCGTGTCGCTCGCAGTCATCGCCGGTGTTGACGATGACGGCCAGCCGGTCGCCGAGGTGCGCCTGGAGGCCCTCGGCCAGCTTGGCCCCGCCGACGCCGCCCGCGAGCGCGACGACCGCCGTGTCCGTCACGCGTCCAGGATCTCGAGGACCTCGCCGATCCGGTCGATCGTCTCGAGGTCGTAGGGCGGCCGGGCGTCGACCAGGACGTGGCGGAAGCCGAGGTCGAGGATCGGGCGGAGGCCGTCCGCGATCTCGGCCGGCGTGCCGACGAAGTGGTTCCACGTCGGGTCGTACTCGTCGCCGACGGCCGCCAGCTGCGCCCGGTACGCCGCGAGCGCGGTGGCGCGGTCGTCGCGGATCACGAGGTCCACGGTCGTGGTGCGCTCGATCTCGCGGTGGTCGCGCCCGATCGCTTCGCAGTGCGCGCGCAGGATGGCGTCGCGCTCGGCGAGCTTGGGCAGGCGGCCCATCCCGTTCCACTGGTCGCCGTAGCGGGCCAGCGTGCGGAGCGTCTTCTTGGGCCCCGAGCCGCCGATCATGATCGGCAGGCGCGCCTGGATCGGCCGTGGCCGGACCAGCGCGTCGCGCATCGGGTACACGGGCCCGTCGTGGGTCACCGTCTCGCCGTCGAGCAGCCGTCGGAGGAGCATCACCGCCTCGTCGAGCCGGTCCAGCCGCTCGCCGAAGCCGCTGCCGAAGTCGATCCCGAACGCCTCGTGCTCACGCTCGAACCATGCCCCGCCCAGCCCGAGGACCGCGCGGCCGCCGGAGAGGTGGTCCAGCGTCGTCGCCAGCTTGGCCGTCAGGCCCGGGTTGCGGAACGTGTTGGCGCCGACCATCAGCCCGAGCGTCGCGCGCTCGGTGACCTGCGCCCAGCCCGACAGGACGGACCAGCCCTCGAGGATCGGGCCCTGCCATGGCCCGACGATCGAGAGCAGGTGGTCCCACGTCCACAGGCTCGCCGCGCCGGCCCGCTCCGCCCGCACGGCGGCATCGCGGATCGCCGGCCAGCTGTCGGTCTGGGGCCACAGCAGGAACCCGAGCTTCACGGGGCTCTCGCCGGGCATCGGTCAGTCCTCCAGGTGGTCGTGGACGCCCGTGACCCGGACGAGGAAGCTCACCCGCGGCTGGCTGCGGAACATCGCCAGGGAGGACGCGCTGGGGCCCTCGGGATGGTAGCGGTGGGCGAGCGCGACGATGTCCTCGCGGGAGCGCGCGACGTCCTCGACCACCTCGTCCACCACGCCGGTCAGGCCGAGCCAGCGGTAGGGGTCGGCGCCATCGACGATCGACAGCGCCGCGCGCCGGTCGCGCATCAGGTTCGTGCACCAGCGACGCGGCGTCCGGCTGTTGAGCAGGATCCGGCCGTCGGGCTCGACGCGGTACCAGGCGACCGCCTGGCGCGGGGCGCCGTCGGGGTCGGTCGTGGCCACCGAGGCGACGTGGAGCCCGTCGAGGAAGCGGCGGGCGGCGGCCGAGAGGCTGGGCGCGTCGTCGGGCATGGGCCCATGGTATCGAGGGTGAGCGCCGGCGCCGAGCGTGAGCGGCGCGTCCCCGCGAGGCCTACGGCGCGGGCGTGGCCTGCGGGCACCCGCTCCACGACTGGGCGCAGTCGTCCGGGCCGGTCCCCGGGCCGGTGCCCGTGGTCCCGCTGCCACCCCAGCCGCCGATCGCCGACAGCAGCCCGAGCCCGAGGCCGACGACGAGCAGCACCGCCCCCGCGGCGCCCAGGGTCCGGCTCGCCGGGGCGCGGACGGCCGATACGGCGTCGGGCCCGGCCTCCGGGTCGATGCCGTCGAGCTCGCGATTGACGAGCCCGCGCTGCGAGGCGTAGACGACGAGCAGGACGATGCCGGCGACGATGGCCACCGCGGCACCGATGCCGAGGATGCTCCACCCGCCGAAGCTCAGGGACATGACGTGGTCTCCCGTACGTGCCGGGCGAGCGTCGGTCGCGGAGGGCGACCCGGGCTACCGCCGAACGGCCCGTGGGACGGGGCGCTTTGGCCGGTCGATCACCCGTACGATTCGGGCGTGATCGACGACAGCCCCGTGGATCCCGGGCGGCGCGGAACGTGGACGGCGTACGCCTACCTGTCGGTGTTCGGGTTCTACCTGTACGCGGTCGGCGCCCTCACGCCGTACCTGCGCGACGAGCTTCGCCTGACGGACGTGCAGGCCGCCCTCCACCCCTCGTCGATGGCGGTGGGCATGGTGTCGGCCGGCGCCATCGCCGATGCCCTCGAGCGCCGGCTGGGCGCCCGGCGGGCGGGCATCCTGGCCGTCGGGCTGGTCGTGGCCGCGGCCGTGGCCGTCGCCTCGGCCGCCGCGCTGCCGGTGACGCTCGCCGGGGCGTTCGGCCTCGGGCTGGGGGGCGGCGCGGTGCTGTCGGCGGTCAACCAGGTGCTCGGGCGGCCCGGCGGCATCGGGCCCGACGTGCGCTTCGCCCGCGCGAACACGTGGTCGATGCTGGCCGCGTTCGCCGCCCCGATCCTGATCGCGGCGCTGGCGGCGTCCTCGCTCGGCTGGCGCGCCGTGCCGCTGCTGCCGCTCGTGGTGCCGATCGGGCTGGAGCTGGCGGGCGGCCTGTCGGTCGGCC
>JBFMAT010000033.1:0-45726 GCA_040755495.1 Chloroflexota bacterium | reverse complement strand
CCGCCGCGGCCGGTTCGCGTCTCCGGGGTGTCGCGTGGCCGGGGCCCCGGCGACCCCGGCTGACCTGGGTCGACCGGCTCGCGTCTCCGCCGATCCCCGTCAGTCCGTGGGCGCCGCGTACCCCGCCCGGACCGCGATCGCCGCCGCCTCCGTGCGGCCGGCGACGCCGAGCTTGCCCAGGATGTTCGAGACGTGGACGCCGGCCGTGTTCTCGCTGATGAACAGCTGCTCGGCGATCTGGCGGTTCGTCCGGCCCAGCGCGACGAGGCCCAGCACCTCGCGCTCCCGGCGGGTCAGCCCGTACGGGTCCGCGGGGGTCGCCACCCTGGGCGACGATGGCGCCGGCCTCGCCGCCGGCGCGATGTCCAGCCGGGCGCGCCGGGCGAGCGCGGCGATCTCCCCGGCCAGCGGCCGCGCGCCCAGGTCCGCGGCGATGGCATCCGCCTCGCGCAGCGCGTCGCCGGCGGCCGCCCGGTCCCCGGTCGCGAGCTGGGCCTCGGCCTCCCGCCAGCGGGCGTACGCCAGGAGGTAGGGCCGCCGCCGCTCGCGCCAGCGCCGAGCGGCCTCGACCCAGGACGCGGGATCCGGCTCGCCGGCCAGCCTGCGGTCCTCGGCCGCTGCGGTCGCCGCCTCGGCCCGCGTCTCGTCGGCCTGGGCGCCCGACTGGGCGCCATCGGCGAGCGCGCGCCCGAGCCACGCCTCGCGGGCGTCTCGGAGCGCCGCGGCCCGCGCGAGGGCGTCGCGCTCGGCGGTCGCGTCACGACGGGCGCGGCCGGTCTCGGCCAGGTCGGCGGCCGCACGGGCCCCCACGCGGTACAGCCGGGGGTGGTAGTAGCTCCACTCGGTGTGCGCCAGCTGCAGGAGCGCCGTCTCGATCGCCCGCAGCGCCTCGTCCGGTCGGCCCTCCCACAGCGCGAGCTCGGCCCGCGCCACCTGGTAGCCGCCGTGGAACTGGCCCTCGACCGGGAAGCCCTCGAGCTGCTCCCGGAGCCGCTCCAGCTGCACCCGCGCCTCCTCGAACTCGCCGCGCGCGATGACCAGCGGGACCCAGCGCGTGATGCCGTACCGGCTGGCCGGCGGCCGCGCCCCGGCGACGTCGAGCTCCCGCGCCAGCTCGGCCGCCCGGTCCCAGTTGCCTCGCTCGTACTCGATCTGGACGGCGTTGTGCCCGATGAACGTCCCGTACGTGCTCGCGATCCCGACCTGCTCCGCGACGCGCATGCCCGCATCCGCGGCCGCCGCGGCGGCGTCGAGCTCCCCGACGTAGGCGAGGCCGGCCACGAGGTTCACGTGCCCGCGGCCGATGTCGTCGACGTTGCCGATCTCGGTGGCGATCTCGATCGCCGCCTGCATGGAGGCGACCCCCTCGGCGGACCGGCCACCGGCGTTGAGGTCGAGGCCGAGCGTGCTCCGGGCGTGGCCCTCCACCTGGCGGGCGCCGGTCAGGACCGCGATCTCGATCGCCTCCTCGCACAGGGCCCGGGACTCCTCCCAGCGGTCGAGCAGCATCATCAGCTGCCCATAGCCCGACAGGACCTGGGCGCGTTCCGCCGTGGGCGGCTCGCTGGGGATCAGCTCCAGGGCGGCCTGGCACGCCGTCAGCGCGTGGGCCGCGTCGCCCGACATCCAGAACAGGCGCCCCAGCTTCGCCAGGACCACCCCGGCACGGACGGGCGCCACCGCCGGGTCGACGGCCGCGACGGCCTCGCGCTGGAGGGCGACCGCGCGGTGCTGGAGGCCGGCGAGGTACGCGTTGTGGGCCGCCCGGCCCAGGATCTCGGCCCGGTCGGCGCCGGCGACCCGATCCGCGTCGGGCACGCCCGGCCACAGCTCGAGCGCGTGCTCGTCGTCGCGCAGTGCGGCCTCGAACGCGAACGCGCCCTCCGCCTCCTCGGCGGCCCGCAGCCAGGCCGCGAAGGCCCGCTCGTCCTCGCGGGCGTGAGACCAGTGGTGGGCGAGCTCGGCCCAGTGCGCGGCGGCGGTGGTGCCGGCGGCGTCCGAGGTGCCGGCGGCGTCCGCCCGCCGCTCGAGCGCCTCCGCGCACGCGCGGTGGAGGCGGCGCCGCTCGCCGGGCAGCAGCTCGTCGTAGGTCACCTCCGCCAGCAGGGCGTGGCGGAACGCGTAGCCCTCCCGCCCACCGGGCGCGGTCTCGGGCACGAGGATCCGGCTCCCGACCGCGGCGCGCAGCGCCTCGAGGAGGTCCGCCTCGGGCAGCCCGGCCACCTCGGCCACCAGGTCATGGTCGATCCGGTGGCCCGCGGTGGCGACGATGCCCAGCACGTCCTGGGCGGCCTCCGGGACGGCGGCCAGCCGAGCCAGCAGGATCCCGTGCAGGGTGGTGGGCACGCCCGACGGGGCGGCGCCGTCCTCGGCGGCCAGCAGCTCCTCGATGAAGAACGGGTTCCCGTCCGACCGGCGGTGGATCCGCTCCGCGAGCTCGGGGGCCGGCGCCGCGCCGAGGATCGCCGCCAGGAGGCCTGCCGTCGCCTCCGGGTCCAGCCGCTCGAGGTCGACGCGCTCGGTCCGGCCGCTGCGCTCCAGCTCCGCCAGCCAAGGCAGCACGGGGTGGCGCCGGTGGAGCTCGTCGGAGCGCAGCGTCATCACCAGCAGCAGCCGGTCGGGCCGGGTGTTGCGCACGAGATAGGCCAGCACGTCGCGGGTGGCCGCGTCCGCCCAGTGCATGTCCTCCACGATCAGCAGCGCGGGCGTCAGCGCGGCCAGGCGGCGGAACGCGCCGAGGAGGGCGTCGAGCAGTCGCGCCTGGAGCCACTCGCGCTGGTCCGGGACCACGGGCGCGGCGGGGTCGATCGCCGGGACCAGCCGCGCCAGGTCGGGGCCAGCGGGACCCACCACGGTCCGCAGCGACGGTTCGTCGAGGGCGCGGGTCAGGTCGCGCAGGATCTCGACGATCGGACCGTACGGGATGCCCTCGCCGCCCATGCTGGCGCAGCCGCCGCGGAGGACGCACACGCCGCGAGCCTCGGCCTGTGCCCCGAGTTCCCCGACGAACCGGCTCTTGCCCACGCCCGCCTCGCCGGCGACGAGGAGGTGGGTCGGGCTGCCCGCGACCGCCGATTCGAGCGCGAGCGTCGCGCGCTGGAGCTCTGCCCCGCGTCCCACGAGCACGGGGCTGACGAGTCGGCCGGCCATGCCGGCGATCATAGGTCGACCGATCAATCCAGCGTCCGGGCCACGGCCGCGCGGGGCGGTCGCGGGGTGCCGGGCGGGCGCGCGGCGCGCGGCTGGCGGTCCGTCGCGTGGCCGGGCAGCCCGGCCGGCGCGTCAAGCCGCTGGACCAGGCGGGCCAGCCGGGCGAGGAACCCGTCGCGCGAGGGTCGGGCCGACCGGGCGAGGCGGGCCAGGGCCTCCTGCTCGGCCTCGCGCCGGAGGTCGTCGATGTGGGCGCTCGCGATGAGCTCGGTGATGTGCGGCATGTCGGTTCTCGCTTGTCCTGCGTCGCCTCGTGGCGGCGATGGGACAAGGTTCGCCGGGGCGGGGCCCCCGGGCATCGAGAGGCGTCACTAAAGGCAGCGGCCCGGCGCCGTTATTTCACGGGTCGGCGCCGTGGGACGGCCCGGGCCGCGTCGCGGCAGGCGATCGCGGCAGGCGATCGCGGCAGGCGATCGCGGCAGGCGATCGCGGCAGGCGTCGCCGCCGGCACCTCACAGGCGGGCCTCAGCCCAGCGAGGCACGCCCCCAGCTGACCGAGAACCTGGCGCCGCCCGCGGGTGCGCGCCCCATGCTCCAGCGCCCGCCCGTGGCCCGCACGATCGCGTCGCCGATCGCGAGGCCCAGACCCGCGCCGCCGGCCTCCTGCCCGGCGCCCACGGCGCGGTGGAACCGGTCGAAGATCCGCTGGCGGTCCTCGTCCGCGATCCCGGGACCGGAGTCGTCCACCGTCAGGCTCGCCCGGCCGGCCTCGGCCGCCACCGTGACGTCCACCGTGCCGCCCTCGGGGGCGTACTTGCAGGCGTTGTCCACGAGCACGGCGATCAGCCGATCCACGAGCTCCGCCGAGGCCGAGATCACGACCGGCGACTCGGGCACGCGCACGCCGAGCCGCAGCCGACGGGTCTCGGCGACGGCCGCGAACCGGTCGACGGCCTGGCGGGCCAGCACGCCCAGGTCCACCGGCTCGGCTGGGGGCGGAGCGGCGGCGGCATCGAACCGGGCCAGCCACAGCATGTCCTCGAGCAGCCGGCGCATCCGCTTCGACTCGCGGTCGACACGCCCGAAGGTCGTGCGGTACCACGCCGCGTCGCGCTCCTGGGCCAGCGCGAGCGAGGTGTTTGCCTCGATCACGGACAGCGGCGTTCGGAGCTCGTGCGAGGCGTCCGCGGTGAACTCCAGCTGGCGGCGCCGGGCGGCCTCGATCGGCGCGGCGACCCGGCGCCCGATGATCACGGCGCCCAGGAACACGCCGGCCAGCAGGAACGGCGCGATCAGCAGGATCCCCAGGACGATGGTCCGCTGGGTCTCGGTCACCTGCTCCATGGACTGGGCGAGGACGACCCGGTCTGCGCCGGCGTCCCGGCCCACGACCCGCAGCTGCGTCCCGTCGATGCTCGCGGTGACCGGCGCCGTCACGTCGTACAGGTCGGGTGGCAGCTCCGGGGTCCCGTCAGCGGTGACGACCGTGCCGTCGGACAGGACCAGCCAGGCCAGCAGGGGCGCCCCGAATGGCCGGTCGGGATCGCGTTCGGGTTCGAACGGACCCTCGTGCGGCTCGTCGTCGAGCGGCGGCAGGCGCCGGAACGAGTCGCTCAGGCGCTGGTCGATCTGGTCGGTCAGGTCCGCGGTCGCGATCGCGATCACGCCGCCGGCCACGATGAGGTAGACGAGGGCGACCACGCCGGTCGCCGCGAGCGCGACCCGGATCGACTGGCGGCGGACGGCCGGCACGTGCGCCACGCTCATCCCGGCTCCAGCCGGTAGCCGGCGCCGCGCACGGTCACGATCCGTACGCCCGCGCCCGGGAGCTTCGCCCGCAGGCGGCTCATCTGGACGTCGATCGCGTTGGACCCCAGCGGGTCCGTCTCGTCCGCCCAGGCGTGCTCGGCGATCGCCTTGCGGTCCACGACCGACGGCGCCCGGCGGAGGAGGAGCTCGAGGATCCGGTACTCGGTGCCGGTCAGGGCCAGCCCCCGGCCGTCGACCGTCGTGACGTGGGTGACCGGATCGAGCGTCAGCTGCCCGGCCCGCAGCACCGGCTGGTCCACACCGCGCGGGCGCCGCTGGAGCGCGCGCACGCGTGCCACCAGCTCCCCGAAGTCGAAGGGCTTCACGAGGTAGTCGTCCGCACCGGTGTCGAGGCCACGGATCCGGTCCGCCGGGGTGTCGCGGGCCGTGAGCATGAGCAGGGCCGTCGGCCGGTCATGGCGACGGGCCCAGGCCACGACGTCGATGCCCTCGGCACCGGGCATCCGCCAGTCGATGACGGCGACGTCGTACTCGTACCAGCGCAGCTGGTCGATGGCGTCGTCGCCGCGCTCCACGGCGTCGACCTGATAGCCGGCGTCGGTCAGGCCGAGCACGAGGACCTCGCGCAGCCCGTCGTCGTCCTCCGCCACCAGCACCCGCATGTCGTCCTCAGCCGCTCCTGCCGGCGGTCGCCCGTGACGCGTCCGTCCTTGTCATCGTCGCACGCGCGAGGACGCGCCATGCGAGCGCCCCCGCGACGGCCGCGACGCACAGCAGGTCGATGCCCAGCATCCACGGCGTGAGGGCGTCGGTCCCGGCGGTGAGCCCGTGGAGGACCGCCAGCGGCCACATCGCGTAGCTCGCCCAGTGGATCGCCCGCCAGGCCCGCACCCCGACGTGCCGCCGGAGGAGGCTGGTCGTGACGAGGGCGACGAACAGGTAGAGCGCGATGACGCCCAGCGCGATCGGGACCGGGCGGTAGGCGGACGCGAGCGGGACGAGGGCGGCGGCGAGACCCAGGTGGGTGAACGGGTCGAAGACGGCGGACAGGACGTGGACGCCCAGGAACGAGATCGAGAGCAGCGACACCCGCCGGTGCATCTCGTAGCTCAGGAACCGCGGCCAGGCCGGGTGCTCGAAGCGGGTGACGATCACGAGCCCCAGCACGACGCTCGCGGTCAGGAACAGGAGGCTGACGGCGCCCGCGCCGCGGGCGGCGAACCACAGGGCCTGGTCGGTCATCGTGGATGGCTCCGATGTGGGCGGGCGCGGGATCGGGGAGGGGATCGATCCCGCGCCCTGGGAAGGTCGCGATCGGAGTGTCGCCAGGTCGACCTTTCGGTCCGGTTACGTGGCCGTGGCCGCGGTCCAGGCGACGAAGGCTGCGGGCTCGCCCGGGGTCGCGGGACGCTCGCCGGGTGCCGCGGGCCGCTCGACGGGCGCCGCGGGACGCTCGCCGGGCGCCGGCCAGCCGGCGAGGCGGAGCACGCCTCCGTCGCCGTCGACGAGGCGGGCCGGGAGTCGCGCGGCCTCGAGCCAGGCGGGCGCCGCCTCGCCCAGCACGATGGCGGCCGTCGAGGCGGCGTTGGCGGCCTCGCAGGTCACGGCGGCCGCGGTCGCGGTCCGCCACGGCGTCCGTGCCGGCAGCCCGGTCCGGGGATCCAGGATGTGATGCGCCGTCGCGCCGCCGGCGACGCGCCAGCGCCGGAGCGTGGTGGTGGACGTGGCGATCGCGCCCCGCTCGATCGCGACGACCTCGCCGTCGGCGTCCGCGGGCGTCGCGCTGTCCTCGGCGGCGAGGATCCGCCAGCCGCCGTCCGGGCAGCGGCCCGCCGTGGCGATGTCGCCGCCGAGGCTCACCAGGACGCCGCCCCCGCCACCCGTCGCGTCGTGCGCCGCCGCGGCCGCCAGGTCCGCCGCGAGGCCCTTGCCGGTGGCGCCGAGGTCCAGCTCCACGCCGCGCGGGACGCGCACGGTGCCGGACGCCACGTCCAGCTCCACGGCACGCCAGCCGGGCACCGCCGCGACACGAACGGTCATCGACGCCCGCGCGGGGTCGGCCGCCGCCAGCAGGTCGAAGTCGCGGTCGTAGCCGATGACGCGCAGCGCGCGGCCGATCGTCGGGTCCACGGCCCCGCCCGTGCGGCGGGCGGCGTCCAGCGCGCCGGCCAGCGCGCGCGAGAGCAGCGGGCTGATGCGCGTCGTCCGGCCCGCCGATGCGTTGAGGGTCATCAGCTCGGAGTCCGGGCGGAACCGCGAGCACGCCCCGTCGACCTCGCCGAGCACGCGCTCCGCCGCGTCCCGAGCCGCGGCGAGGCCGGCGCCGCGGACCACGAGCCGGACGCTCGTGCCGAGCGCCCGCCACTCGGCCGACGCGATCACGTCACGAGCCGCCGGTGGACGCGTGCCCCCTGCCGCCGGAGCTCGACACCGTCGGGGCGGGCGTGGGGGTCGCCGCGGCCGTCGTAGTCGTGGTCGTCGTGTCGGTGGTCGTTTCGCCGGTTCCGTCAAGGGCGGCGACCGTCGTCCCGGCCGTGGCGGCGTCGGTGGCGGCCGCGGCCCACGCGAACGTCCCGGTCGCGGCCACGCCGAGGAGCGCCGTCCCGATCGTCATGCTGCGAAGACGGCGATGCGCGCGGGTGCGGGCGAGCGCTCGCCCAGTGTCTGAGGTCGTCATGCGCCCGATGCTGCGGCCCCGATCCTTTCGATTCGATGAGATCGTGGGACGACCGGTGCGACCCTGCCGCTCGCCTGACATTCGCCCGTCTCCCGGGCACTCGCCGACGGCCGCGCGCGTCCCGGGGCCTCGTTCCTGACAGACGCCCGGCAAGTGGGGCGATGCGGGCGTCTCGAGAGCCAGATCCGGCCGAAGACGGCGGTTGCACGACGGTCCCGGTGGCGAGTGCCCACCAGGCGGGCACGTGGCAGGGGGCGCGGCGCGGCCGCGCGCGTCCCGAGTCCTCGTTCCTGACCGACGCCCGCGACCGCGCGAGCGCGGGTGACGGCGCTCGGGAGCCCGGACGCACGCGAGCAATGCGGGCGAGGCGGGACGCTCCCGTCAGCCGCGGGCGAGGATCTCCGTGAGCTGCGCGGCGTGCTCCTCGAGGTGGACGATGACGAACCGGTCGCGGACCTCGTCCGCGGTCAGCTCGCCCAGGCGTGAGTGGCGCCCCACCGCGCTCCCCTCCCCCGGCGCGCCCACGGCCAGCCGCCGGTCCCAGCGCGCGATCCCGGCATCGATCCGGTCGAACAGCTCACGCAGGGGCAGCGTCCGATCACGTTCCAGGATGCCGATCCGGAGCGCGTCACCGGCCACGCGCCCGAACGGCAGTCCATCGCCGGCGCCCCGTCCCGCCTCCACGATCCGCTCGAACTCGCCCAGCCAGAACGGCAGCATCTCGGCGGTGTGGGCGAGGACCTCGCGCGGTCCCCACGAGGCCTCGGGCTCGGTCCCGAATGCCGTCGCCAGCAGCCATGGCTCGCCGGCGGCCACGCGCGGCTGCAGCGCGGCGAACGCGGCGCGGGACGCCGCGAGACGGGACGAGGGATCGGCGATGGGCGGATGGAGATCGGTCATGGGCGCGAGTCTCGCATGCCGGCGCGGGACGCCGCCAGCACGCGTCGCGCCCGGCGGCCGACCTTGACCCGTCCGCCGCGGAGGCCCAGAGTTGGACCCAACGTCCATCCGGACCGCGGCCGCGTCCCGCCGTCCGACAGCCTGCGCAGCCGGAGCGTCCCATGACCGACACCGCCGCACGCCCCGCCGAGGCGGGCCCGATCGGCTCGCCCGCCCCCGCGACCGGCACCCCGCACGCCAACCAGTCCGGCGCCCGCGTCAACCGCGACGCGTTCGCCGAGGCCCAGGACTTCCTCCCCCTCGACGGCATCGACCACGTCGAGTTCTGGGTCGGCAACGCCCGCCAGGCGAGCGCCTACTTCCGCGCCCTGTGGGGCTTCACGCCGGTGGCGTACGCGGGCCTCGAGACCGGCGTCCGCGACCGCGCCAGCTACGTCATGCAGCAGCACGACATCCGGATCGTGCTCACGGCGCCGCTCACCGCCGACGGCGAGATCGCCGAGCACGTCCGCGAGCACGGCGACGGCGTCCGGGACATCGCGTTCGCCGTCCGCGACGTGGACGCCGCGTGGCGCGAGACCACCGCCCGCGGCGCCCGCTCGGCCCTGGAGCCGGTCGCGCTCGACGGCGGCGAGGACGGCATCCTCCGCCGGAGCGCGGTCCGGACCTACGGCGACGTCCGACACAGCTTCGTCGACCGCAGCGCCTACCACGGCGCGTTTGCCCCGGGCTACCGGAAGGTGAAGAGGCCGGCTCGCGCGGCCACCGGCCTCAGCCTGCTCGAGGTCGATCACTGCGTGGGCAACGTCGCGCTCGGGGACATGAACCGGTTCGTGGACTACTACCGCGACGTGTTCGGCTTCGCCCAGCTCGTGCACTACGACGACAACGTCATCCACACCGACTACAGCGCGCTGATGTCCAAGGTCATGACCAACGGCAACGGCCGCGTCAAGTTCCCGATCAACGAGCCGGCCACCGGCAAGAAGAAGAGCCAGATCCAGGAGTTCCTCGACTGGTATCGCGCCCCCGGCGTCCAGCACGTGGCGCTGCGGACCGAGGACATCGTGGGCACGGTCCGCCGCCTGCGCGAACACGGGGTGGAGTTCCTGGGCATGCCCCACGCGTATTACGAGACGCTGGCGGAGCGGGTGGGCGACGTCGGCGTGCCGATGGACGTGCTCGAGGAACTGGGGATCGAGGCCGACCGCGACGAGGAGGGCTACCTGCTCCAGATCTTCACCCGGCCGATCCAGGACCGCCCGACGTTCTTCTTCGAGATCATCGAGCGGCACGGCTCCCGCGGCTTCGGCGTCGGCAACTTCAAGGCCCTGTTCGAGGCGATCGAGATCGAGCAGGCCCGGCGCGGGAACCTGTAGCGGGCACGCCCGGCCTTGCCATCACGATGTACCTCTGGCTCGTCGCGCTTCACCTGCTCGGCCTCGCCGTGTTCCTGAGCGCCCACGGCGTCTCGATGTGGGTCGCGTTCCGGGTCCGCGGCGAGCGCAACCGCGAGGTGATCGCCGCGCTGCTCGGCCTGTCGCTGCGGGCGTCGCAGGTCCTGTACCTGGGCCTGCTGCTGCTCGGCATCGGGGGGCTCGGTGCCGCGTGGTCGGCGGGCTGGCTGGCGACGACCTGGAACCTCGCCTCGTACGTGGTGGTGGTCGTCGTGCTGGCGGCGATGTACTCGATCGCGTCCCCCTACTACCACGGCCTCCGAGCCGCGCTGGACGGGGAGGCGGGCGCGCCACCCCTGGACGACGAGGCGCTGGTCGCCCGGCTGCGGTCGCGCCGCCCGGAGGCCCTCGCCTTGATCGGCGGGTCCGGGGTCGTGATCCTCGTGCTGCTCATGGTGCTCAAGCCCGGCTGACGGCGGATCCGAAACCGCGCCCCGCCGGCCGGCGTAGAGGTCCCTGTCCAACGTCCCCGAATCGGACAGGAGAACCCTTCATGCGCATCTTCCGAGCCGTCGCCCCGCTGCTCGCCGCCGGGATCGCCGTCGCGGCCTGCACCTCGGGTGGCGGCGCCACGACCGCCCCGACCACCGCCCCCACCACGGCACCGGCGAGCGCCGAGCCCAGCGCCCAGCCCTCAGACGCCGCGGGCGGCGTGACCGTGGAGCTGGCCGAGACCAGCCTCGGCAGCGTCCTCGCCGACGGCGATGGCCGGATCCTGTACGTGTTCACGGCCGACACGCAGGGCGTGTCCAACTGCAGCGGCGACTGCCTGGCGAACTGGCCGGCGCTCCTGTCCGAGGGCGCACCGACGCTCGGCGAGGGGCTCAATGCCGCCGACTTCGGCTCGATCACCCGCGACGACGGCGGCACTCAGGTCACCGTCAAGGGGCTCCCGCTCTACTACTTCGCCGGCGACACGGCACCCGGCCAGACCAATGGCCAGGGCGTGGGCGGCAAGTGGTTCGTGGTTGGCGCCGACGGTGCCATGATCGGAGCCCCGACGGGCCGCAGCTACTGACCCCGGGCGTCCCCGTACGGCGGGCCTGGACCAACCCAGCACGCGGGTGGTCCGGGCCCGCCACCCGCCGTCCCGTAGACTGCGGCGATGCGTCTCGCCCACGTCCGAGAACGGAACGCCCCCGCCGGCGCCCCGTGGCGGCTCGCCGCCGCGCTCGACCCCGCCGCGACCACCTGGCTCGACGTCGAGGTCGCCCGTCGGCGCGCGGTCTCCACCCGCCCGAACCTCGCCCACGACAGCGTGCTGCATCGGCAGCCGGTGACCACGCTCGACGACCACCTCGCCCGCGGCCTGCGCGTGGACGCGCTCGCGGATCTGGTCGAGGCCTTCGAGCACCGGACGGGGGAGGCCGACGACGACGCGATCCTCGACATCGACGACCTCGACCTCGGCCTGCCGGTCCTGCGGCCACCCTCGTTCCGCGACTTCTACGCGTTCGAACGACACGTGGGGACGATGTGGGAGCGGCGCGGCCAGCCGATCCCTGAGGCCTGGTACCGGCTGCCGATCTTCTACTTCTCGAACGTCGCGGACCTGCGCGGGCCGGGCGAGCCGGTCTGGGCGCCGCGCGGCAGCGAGGAGCTGGACTACGAGCTCGAGGTCGGCGCGCTCATCGACACGCCGGCCACCAACCTCGTCGCTGCGCGCGGCGAGGAGGCGATCGGCGGCTACTTCATCGTCAACGACTGGTCCGCGCGCGACCTCCAGCGCGACGAGACGACCGTCCGCCTCGGGCCCGCCAAGGGCAAGGACTTCGCGACGTCGATGGGCCCGTGGCTGGTCACGCCCGACGAGATCGCCGACCGCCGGGCCGCCGGGTCCACCGGACCTGACCTCGTCATGACGGCGACGGTCCGCACCGCCGACGGCCGGGTCGTCGAGACGTCCCGGGGCTCGTGGGCGACCGCCCATCACTCCTTCGGCGCGATGATCGAGCGGGCGTCGGCGGACGTCCGGCTGCGGCCGGGCGACGTGATCGGCAGCGGCACCGTCGGCGGCGGCTGCCTGCTCGAGATCCGCGAGGGCACCCTGGGCCGCTACCTGGAGCCCGGCGACGAGGTGACGCTGGAGATCGAGCGCCTCGGGCGGTTGGTGTCGCCGGTCGTCGCACGGCCGCTGTGAGCGTGGCGGACGGGCCGAGCTGACGTCCGGGGAGCTCATCCTCCGAGCGCGGGCCGTCACGGGGTGGACTCGCCGGGGGTCACACGGGCGTCATGCGTGCCGGCTGGACGCCGTCGATCGTCGTTGCACTGCTGGGGGCGGCCCTGGCCGCCGGCTGCGCGGTCCTGACGCCGACGCCGACGCCGGCCGTCGCGCCCACCCCGTCCGTGCCCGCCCCTTCCGTCGCCCCGGCGGCCACGATCCCCGCACACGAGCTCGAGCCCACGCCGTACGCCGGCGGCTCGGGGAGCTACCAGGTCGAGATCGTGGTCCGCGACTACGCGGAGGCGCACCGGGACGAGTTCGGCGGCACCTGGGTCGCGACGCCAGGGACCACCGTCGTCTCGTTGTGGACGGCGAACCTGGACGTCCACGAGGCCGCCCTCCGTTCGCTGCTCCCGCCCGGCGCCGACGTCGCGGTTCGGCAGGTCCGCCACACCGAGCACGAGCTCGAGGCGCTGTCCGAGCGCGTGGCGGCGACGTGGGGCTGGTTCGCGCGGGTCGACGCGAAGGCCATCGGGCTGGGCGTCGACGTGCGCTCCAGCATCGTCGAGCTGGAGATCTCGAGCGCCAACCCGGATGCGCCGCGACGGATCCTCGAGCACTACGGGGTCACGGCCGACATCCTCGCCATCACCTCGGACGGGACGGGGATCGCGCTCCTGCCACAGAGCTGGGTCGAGGGCGTGGTGGTCACGGCCGAAGGCGGGCCTCCCGGCGAGCAGGACCTCGACGTCGAGGGGCGCATGGAGGGCGCCGGCCGCTGCGGCGGCGGCGACATCGGCTACGGCGTGGCGCCGGACGGGCGCTTCCGGATCCCGTGCACGACGGGTGACTGGACGATCGAGATCCGAGCCCACGACGGCATGGGTCACGCGTGGGTCGTGGGTCGCGGCGAGGTGACCGTGCGGCCGGACGGCGCCGCCACGATCCGGATCGTCCTCTACCCGGACGCGGACCTCGGCGGCTGACAGCGGCCGCCGTCACGCGGCGTCAGCTCGCGGCATCGACGAGCGAATAGACTGGCGACCTCACGCGAGGAGGCCAGTCGTCCCGTGTTCTACGTCTCGCGCGGCAGCGTGCCGCACACCCGCCACGTCCAGCACCGCGACCCGGCGGGCAACCTGTACGCCGAGGAGCTGTTCGGCGTCGAGGGCTTCACCGGCCGCAGCTCCCTGCTCTACCACGTGGTGCCGCCAACCCGCGTCACCCGGATCGAGCCGCTGGGCCCGGTGACCATCGAGACCGCGGACGACGGCTCGCACCACCACCAGCTCATCGACTCGTCCGCGCTGGCGCCCGCCGGCGACGCGGTGTCCGGTCGGGTCCCGCTGTTCCACAACGCGGACGTCGTCCTGGGCGTGGTCCTGCCGGCGAGCCCGATGGCGGCCGACACCTTCTATCGCAACGGCGAGGGCGACGAGCTGCTGTACGTCCACGAGGGCACGGGCGTGCTGCGGACGAACTTCGGAGAGCTCGCCTACCACCCCGGCGATTACCTCGTGCTGCCGATCGGGACGACCTGGCGCCTCGACCCCGACCCGGGCGTGGCCCAGCGGATGCTGTACCTCGAGTGCCCGTCCGAGATCGAGCCGCCCAAGCGGTACCGCAACGACTACGGCCAGCTGCTGGAGCACGCGCCGTACTCGCAGCGCGACATCCGAATCCCCGACTTCCGCGAGCCGCGCGCGGACGAGGGCGACTGGACGGTGATCGTCCGGGCGCGTGGCCGGCACACCGCCTACCACGTCGCCACCCACCCGTTCGACGTCGTGGGCTGGGACGGGTACCTGTGGCCGTTCGCCTTCGACATCGCGGACTTCCAGCCGATCACCGGGCGCGTCCACCAGCCGCCGCCGGTCCACCAGACGTTCTCGGCACGCAACTTCGTGGTCTGCTCGTTCGTGCCCCGCAAGTTCGACTACCACCCGCTGGCGATCCCGGCGCCCTACAACCACAGCAACATCAACAGCGACGAGGTCATCTACTACGTCGCCGGCAACTTCATGAGCCGCCGGGGCGTGGGGATCGCCTCGTTCACGCTCCACCCGGCCGGCATCCCGCACGGGCCGCACCCGGGCACGGTCGAGGCGTCGATCGGCAAGGAGGCCACGGAGGAGCTGGCCGTCATGGTGGACACGTTCCGGCCGCTGTGGCTCACCCGCCAGGCAGCCGCGCTCGAGAACCCCGACTACCCGTACACCTGGCTGCCCGCGGCCCACGCCGCCGAGGAGGCCCGCCAGCTCACGGAGCGAGGCCCGGAGGCGTTCCCGGACTGAGCAACGTCCCGAGCACCGCCAGTACCCGCTGCATCCCAGGCCGCGATTCCGATCGCCGAGGGCTCGCCCTCTGCTCCCGAAGCCGCACGATGACCGGATCAGACCGTCGTCGAGGCCCAGGGTCGTCCCGGTTGCTGCTCCCGGAGCAGCGGAGGCGGCTCCGGGCCTCGGAATTGCGGCTCTCCAAGCAGCAGCGCCCTGTCAGCCCCGGGCGCGCTGGTTGCGGGCGGCCGCGTCGGCGATCTCCTCGATCCGCCGGGCCCGCGTCTCCGGCCGCCGTGCCGTGACGAGCCAGCCGAGCAGCATCTTGCGCGCGGACGGTGGGAAGGCCGCGAAGTTGGCGGCCGCGGGCGCGTGGGCGTCGAGGGCGGCGGCGAGGTCGTCCGGAACCTCCAGGCGCTCGACGGAATCGAGGAGCTCCCACGACCCATTCGCCTTCGCACGCTCGATGGCGGCGAGGCCCGCGGGCATCATCCTGCCCTCGGCGATCAGCCGTTCGACGCGCGCCTTGTTCGTCGCGGCCCACACGCTGCGTGGCTTGCGGGGTGCGAAGTACAGCTTGCCCCGGTCGTCATCGAACCGGCCGCCGGTGCTGTCGACCCAGCCGACGCACAGGGCCTCCTCGATGGCGGCCTCGTAGTCCAGGCCCTGGCGCCCCGACCGCGTGCGCCAGGTCACGAGCCAGGCGCCGCCCGCGGTCGCATGGTTGGCCTCCAGCCAGGCGCGCCACGTGGCGCGGTCGTCGGCGTGGACGTGGGGCGCGTCGTCGAGGGCGGACATGCCCCGGAGGATAGCGGCACGCGCCGCCGGGCCGGGCCGCCGCCGGGCCGGGTCGCCGCCGTCTCGCGCGTCGCCGCCGGCGGTCCGGCGGATCGTGCGGCTCGGGCCGGTCGGGCGGGGCCATCCGGCGGTTGACGGGGTTCGGGGCCCGGACCATCCTCGGCCAGTGGGCATCGCGACCGAGCCTCGGGTCGAAGGCGCCCCTGCTCCGCGTGCTCCCCTGCGGCGCGAGGGCCCGGACAAGCTGACGGGTGCGGCGCGCTTCACGGACGATCTCGTCGTCCCGGGCGCGTGGTTCGGGGCGACCGTGCGTTCCACCGAGCCCCACGCCCGCCTGCTGGGCATCGATCTCGACCCCGGGTTCGACTGGTCGTCGGTCGTGGTCGTCACCGCCGCCGACATCCCCGGCGACAACGTCGTCGCGCTGATCGTGGACGACCAGCCCGCGCTGGTCGCGGACGAGATCCGGCACGTCGCGGAGCCGGTGGCGCTGGTCGCGGCGCCGGACCCGGCGACCGCCCGCGCGGCGCGGGACGCGATCCACCTCCGCACGGAGCCGCTGCCGGCGGTGCTGGACCCGCTGGCCTCGGGCGCGGCCTGCAAGGTGTTCGAGATCGCGAAGGGGGACCTCGACGCCGGCTTCGCCGCGGCCGACCTGGTGATCGAAGGCCACTACACGACCGGGCACCAGGAGCAGGCGTACCTCGAGCCCCAGGCGGCGGTCGCGATCCCCCGCGAGGACGGCGGGGTCACGATCCACGGCTCGATGCAGTGCCCGTACTACGTCCACACCGCGGTGGTGCGGGCACTGGCGCTCGACCGCGACCGGGTGGTGATCGTGCAGGCGGAGACCGGCGGCGGGTTCGGCGGCAAGGAGGAGTATCCCTCGATCCTCGCCATCCACGCCGCCCTGCTCGCCCGCAAGGCCGGCCGGCCGGTTCGGCTGACCTACGACCGCCACGAGGACATCGCCGCCACGACCAAGCGCCACCCGTCCGTGATCCGCCACCGGACCGGCGTGACCCGCGACGGGCGGCTGGTGGCGCAGGACATCGACCTCGTGTACGACGCCGGGGCGTACACCACGCTGTCGCCGGTGGTCCTGTCACGGGGCGGGATCCACGCGACGGGCCCGTACGCGTGCCCCAACGTCCGGATCCGGGCGCGGGCGGCGCTCACCAACACGCCGCCCAACGGCGCGTTCCGGGGGTTCGGGGCGCCCCAGTCCGAGTTCGCCGCTGAGCTGCACCTGGACCGGGTCGCCGAGGCGCTGGGCATGTCGCCGCTCGAGATCCGGCGGCGCAACGCGTATCGCGAGGGCGACCTGACCGCCACCGGCCAGGTCCTGCGCGAGAGCGTGGCGGCGGCCGACGTGCTGGAGGCGGCGGCCGGGGCGTCCGGGTTCGAACGCGTCCGGGCCGCTCACGAGGCGGCGAGGGAAGCGAGCCGCTCGTCCGGGGCGGGCGCGGACCCGACCGCGCACCGATCCGCGCCCCGGTCCGCGCCAGGGATCGGCATCGCCCTGGGGTGGCACGGGGCCGGGTTCACGGGCGGCGGCGAGGCCCGGCTGGCCAGCATCGCGTCCGTGGAGCTCGGCGCGGACGGGCGGATTCGCGCGCTGGCCGCGAACACGGAGATGGGGCAGGGCGCCCGCACGGTCCTCGCCCAGGTCACCGCGGCGGCGCTGGGCGTGCCGCCCGAGGCCGTGGAGGTCGTCCCGCCGGACACGTCGGTCGTGCCCGACAGCGGCCCGACCGTCGCCTCGCGGACGACGATGATCGTGGGCGGCCTGCTGGCCACGGCGGCGGCCCACCTGCGGACCGACGTGGAGGCGGCGACCGGGCTCCCGTTCGCGGAGTCGCGGGTGGCATATGCCCGGGACCACGGCGCGCTGCGCGCGACCGAGCAGTTCCACGGCTTCCCGGGCATCACCTGGAGCGACGAGACGTACCTCGGCGACGCGTACCCCGCGTACAGCTGGTCGTGCGCGGTCGCGGCCGTGGACGTGGACCTCGACACCGGCGCCGTGCGGGTGCGGTCGGTCGTCCAGGCCGTGGATCCCGGGCGGGTCGTGAACCCGGTGCTCGCCGAGGGCCAGGTGGAGGGCGGCACGCTCCAGGGCGTCGGGTACGCGACGCTGGAGGAGATGCAGGTCGCGGACGGGCGGTACCGCAACGACCGGCTGGCGACCTACCTCGTCCCGACCGTCCTCGACGCGCCGCGGATCGAGTCGATCCTCGTCGAGCGGCCGTTCTCCGGTGTCCCGCACGGGGCCAAGGGCCTCGGCGAGCTGCCGATGGACATCCCGGCGCCCGCGGTGGTGGCGGCGATCCACGACGCGACGGGCGCCTGGATCACCGACCTGCCGGCGACCCCGGAGAAGGTGCTGGCGGCGATCGTCGAGGCCGAGGAACGGCGACGGGAGGCGGGACGATGACCGCGACGCTCCCCGTGATCACGGACACGATCCGGTTCCACGTCAACGGCCAGCCGGTGGAGGTCGATGCCCCCGGCGGGCGGCGCCTGCTCGACGTCCTGCGCGTGGACCTCGGCCTGACGGGCACGAAGGAGGGCTGCGGCGAGGGCGAGTGCGGCGCCTGCTCGGTGCTGCTGGACGGCGTGCTGGTCAACGCGTGCCTCGTGCCGCTGGCCCAGGTCGACGGGCGCGACGTGCTGACGGTCGAAGGGCTGGCCGACGATGGCCGGTTGGACCCCCTCCAGCAGGCGTTCCTGGAGCTGGGCGGCACGCAGTGCGGGTTCTGCGCACCCGCCATGCTGCTCGCCGCGCGGGCGTTCCTCGCCACCGGCCACGCGGCGACCGAGCCCGCGATCCGCGAGGCGATCGCCGGCAACCTGTGCCGGTGCACGGGCTACACCAAGATCGTCGAGGCGATCGCGGCCGCCGGAGCCGGTCCTCCGACGGTCGCCGGGGGAGCCGCTGCGTCGGCCGCGACCGGCGCGTGGCCGGATCCGCGACCGCCCGCCGCCGTCATCGATGTCGCCGATCGGGCTGCGCCGCGCGTCGTACGGCCCTCCTCCCTGTACGACGCGCTGGCCCGGCTCGCGGCGGACCCGGCGCTCCGCCCGATCGCCGGCGGGACCGACGTCATGGTCGAGCTGGCGGCGGGCGTCGCGTCGCCGTCACGGCCGCTGCTCGACGTCTGGGACCTGGACGAACTCCGGTTGATCGACGTCGAGCACGACGAGCTGATCCTCGGCGCGCTCACGACGTACGGCGACCTGCGCCGCTCCGCCGTCGTCCACGGCGCGCTGCCGGTCCTGGCCGAGGTCGCCGCATCGGTGGGCGCCGCGCAGATCCAGAACCGGGGCACGATCGGTGGCAACTGCATGACCGCGTCGCCGGCCGCGGACATGGCGCCGGTGCTGCTGGCCACGGACGCGCGGTTCGAGATCGCCGGACCGCACGGCACGCGGATCGTCCCGGCGGACGCGTTCTGGCCGGGCTACCGGCGAACGGCAGTGGGGCCCGGCGAGCTGCTCGTCGCGGTGCGCGTCCCGCTGGTCCCGGGTCGCCACGTCCGGGTCCGCAAGGTGGGCACCCGACGGGCGCAGTCCATCGCCAAGACATCGATCGCGCTTGCCTGGCGCACCGCCCCGGAGCGGCACGGCGCGTGGCACGACGTGCGGGTGGCGCTGGGGTCCGTCGCGCCCACGCCGATCCGCGCCCGCAGGACCGAGGCGGTGCTCGAGGGAACGACGCCCGCGCCCGACGTGGCAGACCGGGCCGCCCACGCCGTGCGCGACGAGATCTCGCCCATCGACGACGTCCGGTCCACCGCGACCTACCGCCGCGAGGCCACCGCCCGGGTGCTCCGCCGGATCGTGCTGGACGCCGCGGGGTAGGCCTCACAGGACGACCAGTGCGTCGCCGGTCGGCTCCTCGCCGGCGGCCAGCAGGGCCATCGCCGCGGCCCCGGGCAGGCGGAATCGCGCGCGCAACGCGGCCACGTTCGCCCTGATCACGCTTCGGCAGTGGCGGGTGTCGGGCAGCAGCAGGATCACGTGGTCCACGCCGCCGTCCCGCTGCTCGAGCGCCAGCCGCCGTTCCAGCGCCTGGAGGTCGTCCGGCCGCATCTCGGCCTCCACGCCGAGCCGCCAGCCCGTCCCGGACACGAAGGCATCCCAGGCACGTCGATCGCCGGGGATTGGCAGCGGGACCTCGGTTGCCCAGCGAAGTGCCGGGTGGAGCCGGGCGCGGAACCGGGCGAGGAGCGCGGCATGCCCGGCATCGCGAACCGGATCCCCGCCCGGCACGGCGCGCACAACGAGGTCCAGGCCGACCGCGGCCAGCAACGCGGACGCGTCGGCGACGCTGAGCTGGGGCACGAGACCCCGCTCCACGCGGCTGACCATCGACCGCGAGCACCGCGCCGCGGCACCGACGTCCCGCTGACTCAAGGCATGCTGCCGCCGTCCGAGCCGCAGCTCGCGCCCGATCGCCGCCAGGGCGTCGCGAGTGCGTGTCGCGGCGTGGTCGTATCGAGTCTCGCGTGCCGGCATGCACGCATCGTCGCAGTCGGCGCTTATCCGGGGCTCACCGGCCGGGAGCGGCACCCGCCCCGCCGCCGGGCCGTCGCCTTCCCGGCCTTCGCCGACCGGCCATCGCTGCCTGACCTTCTCCGCCCGGCCTCCGCCGCTCCGATCACCCACGCCTCAGACCTTGCCGCGACCCCGATGACGGCCCCCGACCGCCGCGGCCCCGCCCGGCCGGTGCGTGCATGCGGCGATACATTCGCGCCGCCGGGACCGGCCCGTCACCCTGCGCCGTCGGGTGCTGTGCATCCTCATGTACAGCTCCGCCGCCCTGGCGTCGTGATCGGGGCATTGTGTGCAAGAGGGCGTACAGGCCGGGCCCGACGGGCGCCGGAAGGTATGCCCGGATGCACACGGAGCCCTGCGGTGTGCATTGGATGCACACCGTCGGAGGTGGCAGGGCGCGGGCGGCGCGTGGACCCGGTGCGGGCCGCGGCCCGGGGGGACGAGCGCGAGCGCGAAACGGGCCGCGGCGCGCG
Source organism: Chloroflexota bacterium (assembly GCA_040755495.1). Lineage (GTDB taxonomy): Bacteria > Chloroflexota > Limnocylindria > Limnocylindrales > CSP1-4 > CAIXZV01. Next base: position 25,501 of record JBFMAT010000033.1, on the reverse strand, counting down.
GCATGCGAGCGCGGTACGCGGCTCGCTCAGCCGGACGGCAGCCCGGGCTCGGCGACGCGCGTGCCGCGCCCGGTCGCGCGCCCGGCGGGCTCCTCCGCCGTCGGCAGGTGGGGCACGGACCCCGAGATCCCGGCCAGGAGCGTGGCGAGGACGGCGGCTGGGGCGAGCGATCGTTCGCCCCGCTCGACGGGCCCGGTCACCTCGGCCTCGAGCACGGCGAACGTCGTCGCGTCGAGGACGGCGCGCATGCCCGGCGCCCAGTAGACGCACGTGGGCTCGCCGGGCCGCCGGTCGAGGCGATGGGTCGCCCCGTCGAAGCGTCCCTCGATCGCCGCGTCGCCCAGGACCCGGAACGCGTTGTCCGGCTCGGCGGCGAAGTCGGCGGCGTCCACGTACAGGCGCGGCTTGTCGACGTACGGGCGGCCGGCCGTCGGGCAGGCCGTGACGCAGGTGCCGCACTCGTTGCACAGGTCGGCGAGGACCGCCACCTGGAACCGCTGGGCGATCGCGAGCGGCCGCGTCCCGGCCGGCACGAGCGCCCCGTCACGCGCAGTGAGGACCGGCACCTCCGCCCGCACCGGTGCCGCCTCGTAGGTCAGCAGGGCCAGGTTCGGGCAGACGCCCACGCACAGGCTGCACAGCGTGTCGCAGTCCAGGCAGCGGGCGGCCTCGCACCGCGCCTCGTCGGCGGTGTAGGGCAGGGCCGTCTCGTCGAAGCCGTCGCGGCGCGACAGGTCGGTGGCGCGCACGGGGACGCGGTACGCGCGGCGGGCCCGGCGGACCGTGAGCGCAACGACGTCGAGGTCGGCGGCCTCGCGGTAGCCGGCCGGCGCTGGCAGCGAGGTTCCGGACGACAGCCCGAGGTGCCGGGCGATCGCCACCCCTGCCCGTTTGCCGTCCGCCGCCGCCTTGACGATGGACGCCGGGCCGTGGGCCGCGACGTCGCCGCCCGCCCAGACCCCGGGAATCGACGTGGCAAGCGTCTCCGGATCGGTGGCGACGAAGCCGGCATCGGTCAACGCCGGCTCGCAGTCCCCGAACAGGTCGAGCGCCGGTGACTGGCTGATCGCGAGGATCAGGGTGTCGAGCTGGAGCTCGGCATCCGAGCCCGGCACGTCGCGCGGGACCTTGCGCCCCGATGCGTCGCGCGTCCCGTCGTAGGCCGTCCTGCGAACGACGAGCCCCGCCAGGCGCCCGTCCTCCACGTGCAGGCGGACCGGGCGGGCGAGCTCGAGGACCTCGATGCCCTCCTCGCGCAGCGCGGCGACCTCCTCCCGGTCGGCCGGCATCTGGTCGATCGTGCGCCGGTAGACGAGCCGGACGTGCGCCGCGCCCGCCCGGCGCGCGGAGCGCGCGCAGTCCATGGCGGTGTCGCCGGCCCCCACCACGCCCACCCGCGGCCCGACTGCGGGCGGGCGGCCCTCGCGCACGAGGCGCAGGAACTCGACCCCATCGAGCACGCCCGCGGCATCCTCCCCCGGCAGCCCGAGGCGCTTGCCCCGCTGCGCCCCCACCGCGACGAAGACGGCACCGAACCCGTCCGCTCGCAGGCCGGCCACGGTCACGTCCTGGCCGACGCGGACGCCGTACCTGACCTCCACGCCGAGGCGCTCCAGGACGGCGATGTCCTGCGCGATCTGGGCCCCCGGCAGGCGGTAGGCCGGGATCGCCCCACCGACCATGCCCCCCGGGTACGGGTGCTGCTCCAGGATCGTGACCGCGGCGCCCGCCCGCGCCAGCCACTCCGCGGCGGCAAGGCCCGCCGGCCCCGCGCCGACGATCGCGACCCGGGGGGTGTCCGCGGAGCCTGGGGCGAGGCCGGCCGTCGCCCCGTCCGCGCCGTGCGTCTCCGCGTCCATGATGAACCGCTTCACCTGCCGGATCGCGAGCGGCTCATCGAGGTGGGTCCGGATGCAGGTGTGCTCGCAGTGGTGGTCGCAGACCCGCCCGAGGATCGCCGGCAGCGGGTTGTCGAGCCGGGTGATCCGGGCGGCCTCGGCGAGGTCGCCCTCGCGCACGGCGCGCATGTAGCGCGGCACCTGCTGGTCGACCGGGCACTCGTCCAGGCACGGCGCGGCGATGCAGTCGAAGGCGCCGAGCGCGCGCGCGGTCTTGGAGTGACCGGTGGCGAACGTCGCCTTCGCGTACCGCGGGTCGGCGGTGACGCGCGTCGCATACGCGCGCAGGTTGACGCGGGCGCAGGCAGCAGTGTCGGCAGTATCGGCGGCGAGCCCGCCTGCGAGCGCGCGCCGCCCGATGTAGTCGTCGATCCCCACGGCGCCCACCGCGTCGAACGCCGCATCGACCTCCGCCGGGTACTGGAGCAGGCGCAGGTAGCCGCCCGTCTTGAGCAGGTCGGAGCAGACCGTGACCGTGCGCAGCCCGCCCGCGAGCAGGTCCGCCACGTTGAAGGCGTCGGCGCCACCGGCGAACGAGAGCGGCATCGACCCCTCGAACGCGTCGCTGATCCGGGCCGCGAGATTGACGGTCACGGCATGCAGGGCGCGGCCCGACAGGTACATCGTGGGGTCCCGGTCGAATACGCCGCGCCAGTTGCGCACTTCGAGCGTGTTCGACAGCTTCAGCCCGAAGGCGACCCCCCGTCCCGCGGCGGCCGCCCGCAGCCGCTCGAACATCGGCACGGCGTCCTCCCAGCGGAGGTCGTGGCCGAAGGCCTCGTCGGGGATTGGGACATCCAGGTAGCCCAGCTCCCCGTTCACGATCCTGCGCACCCGGTCCGCGCCCAGCAGGGTCGGGTTGCACTTCACGGTCGTGTGCAGGCCCCGCTCCTCGACCAGGTACCGCGAGATTCGCTCGATCTCGTCGGGCGGGCAGCCGTGCATCGTGGACAGCGTCACGGAGTCCGAGATCCGGGCGGGGATGTCGATCTCCCGGACACCCGGGAAGTGACCGGCGACGACGTCCACGTACGCCGGCAGCCAGGCCGACGCGTCGGCCATGGCGTCGAGGTACCACTGGACGTTGGGCCGCCGGATCCCCTCGAGGTTGTAGCCGACGCTCATGTTGAACACGACGCCGGGCCGCTCGCCGGCGAAGCCGAGCGCCCGGTGGAGGGCGTGGACGAGCACCCAGGCGCGGAGGTACTCGTCGAACGACTGGTGGACGCGCAGCTCCTGGCTCCACTCGACGTTGTAGCCCTCGTCCTCGACGTCGATGCACGGCTTGTTGACCTCGAGCTCGTCGAGGGTCTGGACCGTCTTGAGCTCGATGAGCCGGGCGCCCGCGAGCCAGGCCGCGACGATGTTCTGGGCCATCTGGGTGTGCGGGCCGGCGGCGACGCCCCAGGGCGTGTCGAGCTCGACGCCCAGCTCGCGGCGCCGGAAGCGGTGGTCCGGGCTGGGGACGAAGGCGGCCGTCACGGGCACCCCGAAGACCGAGCCCGTCCGCTCGAGCTCGCCGAAGGCCCAGCTCGTCAGCTGCTCCATCGAGAGGGGCCGGAAGCGGTCGGACATCGGGTGCTCCCTCGTGGCGGTCAGGGCTGGGCTGCGGGCGACCCGGCGTGCGTCTGGCTCAGAGGCGGGCGTGCAGGCGGGCCGCCTGCTCCCGCGCCTTCGCCCGGACCTCGTCGGCGTCCACCCGGGTCGGGCGGCCGTCGGCGAAGACCACCTCGCCGTCGATCACGACCCGCAGCGGCCGGATCCCCGGCGTGAAGGCGACGTGCCAGGGGTCCATCGGGTCGTAGGACCAGGTCACCTCGTCGCCGCGCGCCTCGGGCACGAGGTCCCAGCCCGCCTCCAGCCAGGACCAGGCCGTGCCCGGCCCGCAGGTGACGTCGACCGAGCGCTGCAGGACGTAGGCGAGCCGGAACGCCTCGAGGACGTTGCCGCCGATCCCGTCCGTGCCCAGGGCCACGCGGTTCGCGAACCGCGCCGGGTTCGCGTACCCCACCGCGTTGTTCAGGTTCGACATCGGGTTGTGGAGGATCGTCCCGCGGAGGTCATGGTCGGTCGGCAGGTGGACGCCGTGGGCCAGGAGCCAGTCGTCGCGCGTCAGGCCGGCCAGCCGCCGCGGCGCGTCCACGTCGCCAACGCCCTCGCACACGTGCACGTGCACGCCGACCCCCAGGTCCGCCGCGAGGTCGGCCGCCGCCCGCAGGGAGGCGTCGGAGCAGGTGAAGGCGGCGTGGATCCCGACCAGCCCCCGGCCGCCGGCCCGCAGGAACCGCTCGTTCTCGGCGAGGCCTCGCCGGGCCCCGTCCGGCCCGTGGCGGTCGGTGATCCCGTAGGCCAGCATGGACCGGACGCCGACCTCGGCGCAGGCCGCGGCGATCACGTCCAGGCTGCCCTCGATGGCGTTGGGGGACTCGTGGTGGTCGATGATCGCGGTCGTGCCGTTCTCGAGCGCCTCGAGCGCGCCGAGCATGGCCGACCAGCGGATCATCTCGAGGTCCAGGGCCGTGTCCAGGCGCCACCAGACCTGCTCGAGGATCTCCTGGAAGCTCGTCGCGACCTTGGGCGGCGCCGGCATCCCGCGGGCGAGCGCCGAGTACAGGTGGTGGTGCGCGCAGACGAGGCCCGGGGTGACCGCCGACATCAGGACCCTCGTTCCACGCCCGCCGCCTCGCGCGCGAGTCGTGGCAGCAGGGCCCGCGCAGCCGCCGAGTCCCGCATCGGCAGCTGGGTACGGCGTACGCCGTCGAACGCGAGCAAGGCCCCGGCGACGGCGGCGGCCGTCGGCACGAGGACGGCCTCGCCCATGCCCTTCGCGCCGTGCGGGCCCTCCGGCTGGGGCACCTCCACGAGGATCGTCTCGACCGGTGGCATGGTGGCCGCCGGGATGATGCCGAGGGACTTGAGGGTGTCCGTGACCGGGACCCCGCCCTCCACGCGGAACTCCTCGGTCAGCGCCATCCCGAGCCCCATGTGGACCCCGCCCTCGACCTGGCCCCGGAGCAGCACGCGGTTGAGCGCCTTGCCCACGTCGTGGGCGGCGACCACGCGCTCGATCCGGCCCTCGTCGTCGAGCGTCACGACCTGGGTCGCCCAGCCGAACGCGAAGTGGGTCACGGGCTCGTCCGTGTCCGCGCCCAGCGGCGTCGTGCGGTCCTCCACGACCTCCCCCGCGAACTCGCGCCCCGCGAACGCGACGAGGTCCACGGGCTCGAAGCCCGCCGCCTCGCGCAGCGCGTCGCAGGCGGCGAGGACCGCCCGCCCGCCGAGCATCGTCGCCCGCGACGCCGTGGTCTCGCCGGTGTCCAGCTCGTGCGTCGTGTCGACCACCACCCGGATCCGCGCCGGGTCGATCGCGAGGGCCTCGGCCGCCAGCTGGCGGAACACCGTGTGGCAGCCCTGGCCCATCTCGGTCCAGGAGTGGAACAGCGTGAGGCTGCCGTCGGACTCGGGTCGCAGGACCGCGCGCCCGTGCTCCACCAGCCCGTTGCCGATGCCGGTGTTCTTCGCCGCGCAGGCGATGCCCGCGTAGCGCGCGGACCGGTACGCGTCGCGCACCGCCAGCAGCGTCGCCTTGATGCCCACGCCCGGGCCCAGCCGCTGGCCGGTCCCGAACCGGTCGCCCGCCTCGAGCGCGTTGCGCCAGCGGATCTCCCAGCCGTCGATGCCCACCTGCGCCGCGAGCATGTCCAGCACGCCCTCGAGCGCGAACGCCGACTGGTTGGCGCCGAACCCGCGCATCGCCCCGGACGGCGGGTTGTTGGTGTAGACCGCGTCGGCCACGACGTCCACGTTGGGGACGCGGTACGGCCCGCAGGCGTGTCCGGCGGCGCGCTCCAGGACCTTGCCGCCGACGCTCGCGTAGGCGCCGTTGTCGCCGGTGATCCGCGCCCGGACGGCGACCAGCCGGCCATCCGCGTCACAGCCGGCGGTGAAGTCCAGCCACATCGGGTGGCGCTTGACGTGGAACCAGAGGCTCTCGTGGCGGCTGAGGCGGAGCATCACCGGTCGCCCGGTGCGCAGGGCCAGCAGCGCCGCCTGTCCCTGGACGTTGAGGTCCTCCTTGCCGCCGAAGGCGCCGCCGGTCTGGACCTGGGTGACCACGACGTCCGACTCAGGCAGCGCGAGGAACGACGCCAGCTGGCGGCGATCCTCCCAGGCGCCCTGGCCCTCCGAGTAGACGTGGACGGCCGGGCCGAGGACCAGGCGGCCGTCGGGTCCGGCGGCACCGCGGGGGACCGCGAGGCTCGCCTCGGGCTCCAGGAACGCATGCTCGATGGCCTGGGTCCGGAACGTCGCCGCGGCCACGTGCGCGGCGCCGGCCAGGGCCGCGTCCACGTCGCCGCGCCGGACCACCGACCGCTGGACGAGGTTGCCGCCCTCGTGGACGAGCGGCGCGCCGTCGGCCAGGGCCTCGAACGGGTCGGGCAGCGGCGGCAGCGGCTCGAGCTCGACGTCGACCAGCGCCGCGGCCTCCGTCGCCGCCTCGCGCGTCCGCGCGGCGACCGCCGCCAGCACGTCGCCCACGTAGCGGACCGTCTCCCCCTCGGCGACCAGCAGCGGCCAGTCCGGGACGATCAGCCCCTGCCGGCGACGGCCCGGCACGTCCGCCGCGGTCACGACCGCGACCACGCCCGGATGGGCGGCCGCTCGCGTGACGTCGATCCGACGCACGAGCGCCCGCGGGACGCCCGCGAACCGGAGCGCGCCCTGGAGCATCCCCGCGGCCACGAGGTCGCCCACGAACGCCTTGTCCCCGAGCGCCAGCGCCCGGCCCTCGTAGCGGTCCTGCGGTCGTGTCCTGCGGGAAGGCGCGGCCTGGTCGCCGCGACGTACGGCGGCCGCGAGCTCGATCGCGTCCAGGATCGACGCGTACCCGGTGCACCGGCACAGGTTGCCGGCCAGCGCGCGCGCGATGGCCTCGCGAGGCGGCGACGCGTCGCGGCGGAGCAGCGCCTCCGCCTTCATCACGATCCCGGGCGAGCAGTAGCCGCACTGCGAGGCGCCCGTGGCGAGGAACGACGCCGCCCAGGCCTCGCGGACGTCCGGTGGCAGGCCCTCGAGCGTCTCCACGCTCCGGCCCGCGACCCGGGTCGCCGGCTGGGCGCAGGACACGACGGCGCGCCCGTCCACGATGACCGTGCACGCGCCACACGACCCCTCCGGGGCGCAGCCGTCCTTCATCGAGCGGAGCCCGCAGGCCCCGCGCAGCACCCCGAGCAGCGACTCGCCGGGTGCGGGCCGGACGGCGACCGGCCGTCCGTTCAAGGTGAAGTCCATCGGACCGTCCCACGGCCGGTCCCCGCTGGACCGTCTGGCCCTAGCCGGGAGCCCGCCAAGGACGAATCGTAGGCAGGGCCCCGCGGACGGGCCCGTGCCAATCGTCCCGACCGTGCGGCCGTTCGGGCCCGACGCGTCGGACCCGGCCGGGTCGCGGCCGGCGGATGCCGGGAACGCGGAGACAGGAGGACAGGATGCGTCGCCTCGGGCTGGAGCGGGACATCGTGGACGAGGCCGTGCTGGACCGGGCCGCCGGGCGGTGCCGCTCCCTGGGCGTGGTCCTGCCGACGTTCGCCGAGCTCGCGGACCCGGACCGCATCGCGCCCGACACGCTGGCCCGCCTCGCGGCGGTGGATCCCGATGCCGCCGACCCGCTCAACCTGTTCCGCGCCCACTGGTTCAACGACGCCGCGCGCGCGGGCCGCGCCGCGGTCCCCGAGCACCTCATCCTGCCCCGCGAGCTGACCGGCGTGGACGCCCCGATCGTCGTGGCGCTGGGCGACCGGTTCCCGATGATCCGGTCCCACAAGGTGATCGCGGCCTATGGCTGCCTGGCGCCCCGGATCGTCACCGGCCAGTTCGATCCCACCGCCCAGCGGGCCGTGTGGCCCTCGACCGGCAACTACTGCCGGGGCGGCGTCGCGATCAGCCGGATCATGGGCTGCCGGGGGGTCGCGGTCCTCCCTGAGGGGATGAGCCGCGAGCGGTTCGAGTGGCTCGAGCGCTGGGTGGCGGACCCGGCCGACATCATCCGGACGCCCGGCACCGAGAGCAACGTCAAGGAGATCTACGACGCCTGCGCGGTCCTCGACCGCGAGCCGGACACGGTGATCTTCAACCAGTTCAGCGAGTTCGGGAACCACGTCGCCCACTACCTGCTCACGGGGCGGGCGCTGGAGCGCGTGTTCGAGGCGGTCGCGGCCACCCGCCCCGGCCTCCGGGCGGCGGCCTTCGTGTCCGCGACGGGCTCGGCCGGCACGATCGGGGCCGGCGACTACCTCAAGGAGCGGCTGGGGTCGCGGACCGTGGCGGTCGAGGCGCTGGAGTGCCCCACGCTGCTGGCCAACGGCTTCGGCGAGCACAACATCCAGGGAATCGGCGACAAGCACGTGCCGCTGATCCACAACGTCATGGCCACCGACCTCGTGGTCGGCGTCTCGGACCGTGCCACGGACGACCTCCTGGTGCTGTTCAACACCCCCGAGGGCCGCGACTACCTCGTCCGGCGGCGCGGCGTGCCGGCGGCGACCGTCGCCGCGCTGGGGTCGCTGGGCGTGTCCTCGATCTGCAACGTGCTGGCCGCCATCAAGGTCGCCCGCCACCAGCGCCTGGGGCCGGACGACGCCATCCTGACGGTCGCGACCGACGGCGCCGAGATGTACCGGACCGAGGCGGAGCGGATCGTCGGCCGCGACTTCCGGGGCGGCTTCGACGCGGTCGCGGCCGGCGAGACATTCGGCGCGCACCTCGCGGGCGCCGCCACGGACCACGTCCTCGAGACGACCCGCGCGGACCGGGACCGGATCTTCAACCTCGGCTACTTCACCTGGGTCGAGCAGCAGGGCGTCCCGATCGACGAGTTCGAGGAGCGCCGCGACCCGGCGTTCTGGACCCGGACCCGCGAGATCGTGGGGACCTGGGACGAGCTCATCGGCGCGTTCAACGAGCGCACCCGGAGGTGACGGCTTGAGCGCCATGGCGCACCACCGCCGAACGGACCTGCCCCCGCCACCGGCGGTCGAGACCGGGCTCGCCTGTGCGGGCTGCGGCGCCCTGGCGCCCGCCCATCACCCGTTCACGCCGCGCTGCCCGAACCGGCGGCCGGGCGACGACATCGACCATGTGATGGCCCGGGGCATCGACCTCCTGCGCCTCGACCCGCCGGCGGACCCGGACCCCAACCCGTTCGTCCGCTACCGCGCGCTGTTCCACGCCTACCACGTCGCCCGGGCGGCCGGCTGGGGCGACCAGCGCTACCTGGACCTCGTCCGCGAGCTGGACGACGCGGTCGCCGGCCTGGAGGGGCACGGCTTCCGGATCACGCCCCTCGTGCGGTCCTCTCGCCTGGCCGAGGAGGCCGAGCTGGGGCCCCGCGGGGCGGTGTGGGTCAAGGACGAGACCGGCAACGTCGCGGGCTCGCACAAGGCGCGCCACCTGTTCGGGATCCTGCTCGAGCTGCGCGTCGCCGAGGCGCTCGGCACGGCGGACGCGACGGCGCCCCTGGCCATCGCCTCGTGCGGCAACGCGGCGCTCGCCGCGGCCGTCGTCGCCCGGGCGGCCGGGCGCGAGCTGCGGGTGTTCGTGCCCACGACCGCCGATTCCGCGACCGTCGAGCGGCTGCGGGCGCTGGGCGCGGTCGTGGAGGCGTGCCCGCGGCGCCCGGACGAGGCCGGCGACCCCTCGTACCTGCGCCTCCAGGAAGCGCTGGCCAAGGGCGCCGTGCCGTTCACCTGCCAGGGCCCCGACAACGGCCTCGCGATCGAGGGCGGCGCCACCCTCGCCTGGGAGATCGCCGACGAGCTGCGCGCCGGCGGCGCCGCCATCGACCGGATCGTCGTCCAGGTGGGCGGCGGCGCGCTGGCATCGGGGATCGCGCTCGGCTTCGACGACGCCGCCGCGATCGGCGCCATCGAGGCCCCGCCCCGGCTCGACACCGTCCAGACCCGCGGCGCCTGGCCGCTCCTGCGCGCCTGGGAGCGCGTGCTGGAGGACCTCGGGCTGGTCGCCGGGGCCGCCACGGACCCGGAGCTCGTCCACGAGGGCCTCCGGCGTGTCGCGAACCATCGCTCCCGCTACATGGCGCCCTGGGAGACCGAGCCGCACAGCGTCGCCCACGGGATCCTGGACGACGAGACGTACGACTGGCTCGCGGTCGTCCGGGCGATGCTCGCCACGGGCGGGCGCGCCGTCGTCGTCGGCGAGGACGAGCTGCTCGCCGCCAACGCGCTCGCGTGCGAGGCGACCGGGATCGACGCCGACGAGACGGGCACGGCCGGGGTGGCCGGCCTGATCGCCCTCGCGACCGAGGGGGCCCTGCGTCCCGGCGAGTCGGTCGCGGTCGTCCTGTCCGGGGTCCGGCGCCACCCCGCCCACCCACCGGCGGCGTCCCAGCCCACGTCACCTGCGCTCCCCACCCAGCCCACGTCACCGCATCGGAGCACGCCATGAGAAGCTTCATCGGCCGGGACATCCTGTCGCTCAAGGACTTCAGTCGCGACGAGTTCTTCCGGGTGTTCCAGGTCGCCGACGACCTGCGCCCCTTCGCGCGCGATCGCCGGAACACGGACCTGCTCAAGCACAAGACGCTGCTCACGGCGTTCTACCAGCCCAGCACCCGGACCCGGCTGTCGCACGAGGCCGCGATGCACCGGCTGGGCGGGCACGTCCTGGGCTTCAGCGACGCCAAGATGACCCGCGCCGGCGACTTCTACCAGGAGTCGATCAAGGACACGTTCCACATGCTGGAGTACTACGCGGACGCGATCGCGATCCGCCACTTCCTCCAGGGCGCGCCGGCGGAGGCGGCGAAGTGGGCGTCGATCCCGGTCATCAACTGCGGCGACGGCTGGGGCGAGCACCCGACCCAGGTCCTCACCGACCTGTACACCATCCTCCACGAGAAGGGCACCCTCGACGGGCTGACCTACCTCCTGGTCGGCGACATGCGGATGCGGACGATGCACTCGATCCTGTACGCGTTGTCGCAGTTCGACGCCAAGGCGATCGTGGTCGGTCCGCCGGACATGAGCCTGCTGCCCGAGTTCAAGGCGGAGATCGACGCGCTGAACGTCGACTACGAGGAGGCCGGCGACGTCCGCGACGTCATCGACCAGGCGGACATCATCTACATGGAGCCGGTGGTCCAGGCCGACTACACGGCGTCGCGCGTCGAGCGGGGCGACAAGGTGGGCCTCACGCCGCCGGAGTACGTGGTCACGCGGGAGCTGCTGCGCGACAAGGGCAAGCGCTCCTCGATCATCCTCCACTCGCTGCCGCGGATGGACGAGCTGCCCGAGGACGTGGACGCGACGCGCCACCAGCGGTACTGGGCCGAGGCGTTCAACGGTGTCGCGCTCAAGATGGGCATGCTCGCGCTCATCCTGGGCGCCGCGGAATAGGGGCCGGACGATGCAGACCGGGCTCCGGGGCCGCGACCTGATCAGCCTCCAGGAGTGGACGAAGGAGGAGGTCGACACCGTCCTCGACGTCGCGCTGCAGCTCAAGCGGGAGCGGGCCCTCGGCATCCCGCACCCGCTGCTGCGGGACCGCGTCCTGGCGATGCTGTTCTTCTTCTCCTCCACCCGCACCCGCGCCTCGTTCGAGGCCGGGATGGCGCAGCTGGGCGGCCATGCCCAGTTCATCGAGAGCCGGACCACGCAGATCGCCCACGGCGACACCCCGCGCGAGATCGGCGAGATCCTCGGCCGGTACAACGACGGGATCGCCATCCGCAACGTCGACTGGGGCGTGGGCAACCGCTATCTCCGCGAGGTGGCGGAGGCGTCCCGCGTCCCCGTCCTCAACATGCAGTGCGACCTGTTCCACCCGCACCAGTCGCTGGCCGACCTGCTCACGATCATCGAGAAGAAGGGGTCGCCCAAGGGGCTCACGATCGACATCAGCTGGGCGTACGCGGCGTCCTACCAGAAGCCGATCAGCGTGCCGGTCGACCTGTCGCTGCTCACCACCCGCTACGGGATGCACGTCCGGCTGGTCCACCCGCCGGAGTTCAAGCTCCCCGCCGAGTACGTGGACCAGGCCGCCGAGAACGCCCGCCGGTCAGGTGGCTCGTTCGAGCTGATGGACGACTTCGACGCCGGCATGAAGGGCGCGGACGTCGTGTACGCGAAGTCTTGGGGTGCGCTGCTGACGGCAACGACCGAGGAGGAGGGCGCCGCGACGGCAAAGCGGTACACTGACTGGATCACCGACGAACGGCGGATCGCGATGGCCGCCGAGGACGCGATCTACATGCACCCGCTGCCGGCCGATCGCAACATCGAGGTCGCGGACGCGGTGATCGACGGCCCGCACTCGGTCGTCTACGACGAGGCCGAGAACCGGCTCCACGCGCAGAAGGCGGTGATGGCCCTCACGATGCGCTGACCGTCCTGGCAGCAAGCCTGATGCCACTCATGCGCCGGGCTGCAGGTTGGGCACGTCGTCTGGGGCCGATGAAGTACACGTCGGTCGCTTGGTCGTAGCACGCCTGGGAGATGATGTTCCCGTCGTGCACGACGCTTCTCGCAGCGGCGTCAACGAGCGCCGCCGGTGGCCCAGGCTCGAAGGTCCAACGAGCATCGCGCCGGGCCGCCAGCCGGAGCGTCCTGCCGGTCTCGAGCTCCTCGCCCCACAGATGTGTCGGATCGAAGTGGACGACTGCATGCACGGGGACCTTCTCGCAGTCGGGCCCGGGCGCGACCAGAAGGCTCGTGCTGCACGCCGAAACGGCGATCCACGCGAGCAAGCCGAGGACAATGGCGGTCGGAACGCGTTGGTGACGAGTCATGGTCAATGCTGTCCGCTGTGGTCTGGCCGTCTCCTGAGCTGGAGCTATCGGTGCCGTGGCGCGCCTTCGACTGAGTCTCATCCTCGCAAGGCATACACCCGGGCGACCTTCCGGTCCATGTCCTCGAGGTCGGTGGTCGTCCGGACCTCGTAGCAGGCGAGCTCCTCGAGCGCGTCCGCGGGGAGGTAGCGGCGGCCGGGGTCGCCGACCAGGACGTCGATGCCGCGTGCCTGCGCACGGCGCAGCCAGGGCAGGACGCGTTCTGCAAGGCGCGCCTCGTACCAGCAGTCGCCGGCCAGGATCACGTCCGCGTCGGGCGGCTCATCGTCCAGGACGTCGCGTCGCAGGACGCCGACGCGGCACTGGTTCGCGCGTGCGTTGAGGCCGATCGCGGCGGCGGCCAGCTCGTCGATGTCCACGCCCGTGGCCACGACCGCCCCCGCCCGCATCGCGGCGATCGCGCACAGCCCGGAGCCGGACGCGAGATCGAATACGCGCCGCCCGGCCACGACCCCGGGGTGCTCGCGCAGGTAGCGCCCCAGCGCGAGCCCCCCGCCCCACGCGAACGCCCAGTACGGCAGGGCGGTGTCCGGGTCGCCCGTCGCGACCTGGACGGCATGCCACAGCGGGTACACGTCGTCGGCCAGGTGGAGGCGGACCTCCTGGAGGCCGGGGACCGGGCGCAAGTGGGTGTGGCGGAGCACGAAGGCACGGGCCGACGGGGGCATCCGCGGGACTCTACGCCATCGACACCCTCGGCGGACCGCCACGCGGTAGGCTGCGGCTGCGATGACGGCCGAGGCGCACGGGCGCGAGCGGATCCTGGCGGCGCTCGAGGGCCGGGCGCCGGACCGGATCCCGCTCGCGCTGGGCTGCTTCGAGGTGGACGGCGCGGCGCTGGCGCCGCCGGGCGAGTGGCGCGACGACCTCGTGGACGTCGCCGTCGTCTCGTTCCCGGTGTCGCCAGAGGAGGCAGAGCTCCGGCGGATCGCGCTCCCGTATGACGGCGACACGCGGATCGGCAACACCGCCCAGGCGGCGCAGTACGCGGCCTGGGGCTATCACCCCGAGGCTGCCCACGGCGGCAACCCCCTCGAGGCCGCCCGGTCCGTCGCCGACCTCGAGCGGTTCCCGTTCCCGAGCGTCGACGGGCCGTACGTCGCGGACGGCCTTGCCCGCCAGGTCGACGCGATCCACGCGCGTGGTCTGGCCGCCGTCGGCAACACCCCCCATCTCGGCGGCGAGCTGTTCGAGGCCGCCTGGCGGCTCCGCGGCCTGGAGCGGTTCCTGTTCGACCTCCTCGAACAGAAGGACATGGCGCACGACCTGCTCGACCGGTTGGCCACGCTCGCCCGGCGCAACGCCGCGGCGCTCGCGGGCGCCGGCGTGGACGTCCTGGTCCTCGACGACGACGTGGGCATGCCGGGGACGATGATGATCAGCCCCACCACCTGGCGCGAGTTCTTCCGGCCAAGGCTGGCCGGGATCATCGCGGCCGCACGGGCGGTCGGGCCCGACCTGCGCGTCGTCTACCACAGCGATGGCCACATCGAGCCGATCCTCGACGACCTCGTGGAGCTCGGCGTCGATGGGATCAACCCGCTCCAGCCCGAGCACATGGACGCCGCCCGGATCCGGCGTCGCTTCGGGCCACGGCTGGCGTTGTGGGGCACGGTCGGGCGGCAGACGACATTCGCGTTCGCCACGCCCGACGAGATCCGGCGCGAGGTGCGCGAGCGCATCGAGACCCTCGGTCCCGCGGGCCTCGTCCTCGCCCCGGCCTACGACATCGACGAGCCCGACGTCCCGTGGCCCAACGTCGCCGCATTCCTCGAGGCCGGTCGGACGTGAGGCGTGTCGCGCCCGGGTACGCCATGATCTGCGGATGCCCGCCGCGCCCCTGTCCCAGGCCTCGCTGCTCGACGCCGTCGAGGAGCTGGCAGCGCGCGATCCGGCGCTGGGAGCGGTTGCCACCCGGTTCGGACCGCCGCCGCTGTGGGCGCGGGAGCCCGGCTTCCCGACCCTGGTCCACCTGATCCTCGAGCAGCAGGTGTCGCTGGCCTCCGCGCAGGCCGCCTTCGACCGGCTCCGGGCCGCCGCGGACCCGCTCACCCCGGCCGCCTTCCTGGCGCTCGACGACGCGGCGCTGCTCGCGATCGGGTTCAGCCGCCAGAAGGCCCGCTACGGGCGCGCCCTCGCCGCGGCCGTGCAGGACGGCTCGCTGGACCTTGGCGGCCTCCACGCGCTCGACGACGACGGCGTCGACGCGACGCTGACGGCCGTGCCGGGCATCGGCCCCTGGACCGCGACGATCTACCGGCTCATGGTCCTGCTGCGGCCGGACGCGTGGCCGGTGCACGACATCGCCCTCGCCCAGGCGATCGCGGAGGTCCGCGGCCTGGACCGCCGCCCCTCCGCCGACGAGATGCACGACCTGGCCGAGAGCTGGCGCCCGTGGCGGGCGGTCGCGGCGCGGATCCTGTGGCACCACTACCTGTCGGTCAGGGGGCGCTGAGTTCCGCCTGGCGTGGCCCCCGGCAGGACCTTCGGCACCCTGCCCCATCCGGCTGGGGGGTGGTGCGCCGGGGCATCTCACGGCCTACTGATGGCAATCCGGGGGTTCATGCAGGCACGCCTCGAGTCTGATGTCCAGCACCGCCGAATCGACCTCCTCGCCTGCGTCCCACTCGGGCCGTCGGCCCGCGCCCGGATCCATCCTGCGGCGCGCGCGCATCGGTCGCCTCGTGCTGGACCCCGCGCGCCGGTGGCTCCTCGTGCTCCTCGGCACCGGCGGACTGGTCGTGGCCGGCTACCTCCTCGGCCCGGCGGGCGGCGGCTGGCTGGTGCGCGCGTCGGGGCTGGTCCTGGCGTTGCTCGCGATGGCCGCATCGATGCGCGGGCTTGCGGATTCGAACCTGCGCGCATGGCGGGTCATCGCCCTCGGCACCTCGCTGATCGCCGCCGGCATGCTGCTCCTGCACGGGCCACCCGAGACCCCGTCCGAGATGGCGGCGTCGGCGCTCGGGCTCGTCGGGTACCTGATCGCGGCCGCCGGCGTCGTCCGACTCACGCGCGAGGGCGACCCGGACAACGATCTCTCGATCGTCCTCGACGCCACGATCGCCACCGGAGCGATCGCGACCATCGCCTGGTTCCTGCTGGTGCGCCCGTGGTTCGAAGCGGGCGGCGGCGGGACCTTCGCCGGGGCGACCCTCGCCCTGGGCTTCGTGAGCGTGGATGTCGCGATGGTGTACGTCGTGGTGCCCGCGCTGTGGGTGCAGCGCGTGGTGACCCGGTCGCACGTGCTCCTGGCGGCCACGCTGCTGGCCGCGTCGATCAGCCACTTCGGCGTGTTCGGTGTCTACACGTCCGTTGGCTACGAGCCCGGCCAGCCGACGGACATCGCCCGGCTGCTGGCGGTCCCGCTCGTCGCGGCCGCCGCGCTGCACCCGTCCGCGCGCGACATCCGGCGCGTCCGGCGCCGTGGCCAGGACGCGCGGCTCGTCCGCTTCCGCATGCTGGCGATCGCCACGTCGCTGTTCATCACCCCGCTGCTCCTGCTCCGCTTCGCCGTCCGCGAAGTCCAGGCCGGCGCCAACATCGAGCCGCCACCGGGCCTGCCGCCGGTGGAGATGGACGCCGCCGCGGCGATGATCGTGCTCAGCGTCCTGGTCTGCGGTCGGTTGTTCCTGACCCTCGCCCGCCTCGAGCAGGTCGTCCAGGGTCGCGACCACCTGGAGCTCGAGCTCAAGCGGCAGGCCCTGTCCGACCACCTGACGGGGCTGCCCAACCGGTCGGCCTTCTCCGCCCGGCTGGCCCACGCGCTCGCCCGCGCCGAGCCCGGGTCGGCGGCCATCCTGTTCTGCGACCTCGACGACTTCAAGACCGTGAACGACACGCTGGGCCACGCGGCGGGCGACGAGGTGCTGCGCGCGGTGGCGGCCCGGCTCCGGGAGGCGATCCGCGGCGGTGACCTTGCGGCACGACTCGGAGGCGACGAGTTCGCGGTCCTGCTCACCGGGCTCGACGATCCGGCCGGGGCCGACACGATCGCACGGCGCGTCCAGGCGGCGTTCGAGGCGCCGTTCCGGGTGGCCGACATGGCGCTCGCCGTCCAGGTCAGCATCGGGGTCGCCGTCGCGGGCGCCGGGGCCACCGCGATCGGCCTGATGCGGGACGCGGACATCGCCATGTACCTGGCGAAGGACCGGGGCAAGGCGCGCACCGAGCGGTTCGAGCCCAGCATGCGAGCCGCCAACGACCGCCGCCTGATTCTCCAGGGGGACCTCGCCGGGGCGGTCGCACGGGGCGAGTTCCGGCTCGTCTACCAGCCGACGATGAACCTGGGCGCCGAGACGATCGTCGGCGCCGAGGCCCTGCTGCGATGGCAGCACCCGGACCGAGGGCTGCTGCTGCCGGCGGACTTCACGCCGGTCGCCGAGCAGAGCGGCGCGATCGTGCCGCTGGGCCGCTGGGTGCTCAAGACCGCGTGCCGCCAGATGCGGGCGTGGCTCGATGGCGGCGCGTCCCCGGGCGCCCACGTGTCGGTCAACGTGGCGGCGGCCCAGCTGGTGGACCCGAGGTTCGAGGGCGACGTCCGCTCGAGCCTCGCGACGGCCGGGCTCCCCGCCTCGAACCTGATGCTCGAGATCTCCGAGGGCGTCCTAGCCGACGTCGACGCCGCGGGTCCGATGCTCGAGTCGCTCAAGCGCCTCGGCGTCCGGATCGCGATCGACGACTTCGGCACCGGGTACTCGGCCATGAGCTACCTCGCCGGCTATCCGATCGACGTGCTCAAGATCGACCGGTCGTTCGTGGCCCTGCTCACCCACGACGAGCACGGCCGCTCGCTGGTCCGGTCGATCCTGCAGGTCGCCCGCAACCTCCGGCTGGTGACCATCGCCGAGGGCATCGAGAGCGACGAGCAACGCCGGATCCTCATCCGGCTCGGCTGCTCGTTCGGTCAGGGCCACCTGCTCGGCAGGCCGACCGCGCCGGAGGAAGTCGGGGCGATGCTGACCGGCGCCGCGCGCGGGCGTGCGACGCCCCAGGCGATGCCCGCCGTGGCGGTGAGCGGGCCATGACCGTCCGGGATCTGAGCGATCCCCGCAACCGCTGGCTGGTCACGGCGATCGTCCTCGGCGGCATGGCGGTGGTGGGCGCCGTGCTCCCTCGCCCGTTGCCCGGCGACCTGCTGCTGATCCCGTCGCTGCTGCTCGGCGCGGTCGTCCTCGCGCAGGCCGTGCGGGACCCCAGGCTGGCCAGCCGGCGCGCCTGGGTATCGCTCACGGTGGGGGTGCTGATCCTGGTCCCGGGCCTCGTTGCCGTCGGCCTCGGCGCCATGACCGTCATGGACATCGCGAACAGCCCGGCGCGAGTGATCGGCTACATCGCGCTGGCGCTGGGCTGCCTCGGCCTGATCCGGGAGGACGATCCGAACGCGAACCGCGACATCGTGATCGACGCGCTGATCCTGTCCACGGCGGCGGCGATGATCTCGTGGTATGGGCTCATCCAGCCGCGGCTCGCCGCCGGCCTCGTCGACGACTGGGCGGGCGCGGTCCTCGCCCTCGCCTACCCGGCCGCGGACAGCGCGGTGCTGGTCCTCGCGGCCCTGGCGCTGTGGCGGCAGAAGGCGCTCGCACCCTACCAGTGGCTGGTGGCCCTCGCGCTGATCTGCAACACGGCGACCGATGTCGGCCTGTTCCACGGGTACACCTTCGTCGGCCACCAGGCGGGACAGCCCACCGACCTCGGCCTCCTGCTCGTCGTCCCGCTGCTCGCGGCCGCGGTCCTCCACCCGTCCGCCCGGGTCGCCTACGGCATCCGCCCGCGCCTCCGGGGACCCTCGTCGCTGGGGATCCGGATCGTCGTCGTGGCATCGTCGCTGCTGATCGCCCCGGCGATCCTGATTATGTGGGCGGTCGCCGAGCTCCAGACGGTCCACGACGCGGTGGCGCCCCCGGGTGCGCCGTCGATCGAGATCCAGATCGCGATCGGGATGCTGGTCCTGGCGGCCCTCGTCTCGGTCCGGCTGCTGGGTGCCCTGGCCGGGGTCGCGCACGTGATCCGCATCCGGGACGAGCTCGAGGGTGAGCTCAACCGCCAGGCGCACTCCGACGTGCTCACCCAGCTGCCCAACCGGATCGCGTTCGGGGCGCAGCTCGATCTCGCGCTCGCCCGGCAGCAGCCGCCGGTCGCCGTCCTGTTCTGCGACCTCGACGACTTCCGGACCGTCAACGACACCCTGGGGCACTCCGCGGGCGACGAGCTCCTGGTCGCCGCGGCCGACCGCCTTCGCCACGCCGTCCGGCCGGGCGACCTGGCCGCCCGCCTGGGCGGCGACGAGTTCGCCGTGCTCGTCGCGGACGTGGATCCCGCGGCGCGTGCGGACGACGTGGCGCAGCGCATCCAGCAGGCGATGGGCGAGCCGTTCGAGGTCGGCGGGGCGACGGTCGCGGTCAACGTCAGCATCGGGATCGCCACCTCCGCCGACGGCGCCACGGCCGCCGACCTGATGCAGGACGCGGACATCGCGATGTACCTGGCCAAGGGTGACGGCAAGGCGCGCGCGCGGCACTTCGCGCACGGCATGCGGGCCGAGGTCGCCGAGCGTGTCGCGTTCCAGGCGGATCTCGCGGACGCGATCGAGCGCGACGCGCTCCGGCTCGTCTACCAGCCGATCGTGAGCCTCGACGCGCGGGCCACGGTGGGCGCGGAGGCGTTGCTCCGCTGGGATCATCCGAAGCGTGGGGTCGTGCCGCCGCTGGTGTTCGTTCCCCTGGCCGAGCAGACGGGGTTGATCGTGCCGCTGGGCCGATGGGTGCTGGCGACGGCGTGCCGGCAGATGCGCTCGTGGCTGGATCACGGCGCGGCCGCCGACGCCCAGATCTCGGTCAACGTCTCGCCCGTGCAGCTGGTGCACCCGGGCTTCGTGGGCGACATCCGCGCGGTCCTGGGCGAGACGGGCCTCGCGCCCGCCAACCTGATGCTCGAGATCACCGAGAGCGCCCTGGTGGACCCCGACCAGGCCGGGCTGGTCCTGTTCGAGCTCCGGGAGCTCGGCGTCCGGATCGCGGTGGATGACTTCGGGACCGGCTACTCCGCGATGAGCTACCTCGCCACCTTCCCCATCGACGTGCTCAAGATCGACCGGTCGTTCATCGAGGCGATGGGCGCCGACCAGCAGGGGCCGGCACTGGTGACGACGATCGTCCACCTCGCGCGGAACCTGCAGCTGGACACCATCGCCGAGGGCATCGAGGAGGAGGCCCAGCTGCGGTCGCTGGTCGCGATGGGCTGCCGGTTCGGGCAGGGCTACCTGCTGGGCCGGCCGATGGACGCCGAGGTCGTCGGCGCGATGCTCGCCCACACGCCCGGCTCGAGGCCCCGCCGTGCCCGGACCCGGGCACGGGCGCTCAAGGCCGGTACCACCGCCTGATCGCCCCGCAGGCCGGGCCCGCGGAGCCCGCGCGTGGACTGTGGGTCCATGAGATCGCGCAACCGGGGCCCCGGCGCCGGCCGATGCGTGGATTCGTGGACCTATGGTCAGTGAAACCCGGCGTTCCCGCCTCAGGCAGGGGTGTTCGGATGCCTGATTCGCGATCTCATTGACTGGCGGTCAACGCGCCGCGTGCCGGCGGTGCCACCCGCGACACCCGGTCCGGCGGCTTACCCCTTCGCGCTGGCGCCCGCGTTCGCGCGGCCCCTGGCGGCCCCGCGGTCGCGGTCCTTCACGACCGCCTGCGCGGCCAGCTTGCCGGGCGCCCCCATCACGCAGCCGCCGGGATGAGTCCCGGAGCCGCACTGGTAGTAGCCCTCGATCGGCGTCCGGTAGTCGCTCCAGCCGGGCGCCGGCCGGAAGAAGTACATCTGCGGAGCGAGGAACTCGCCGGCGAAGATGTTCCCCTCGGACAGTCCCACCTTGTGCTCGATGTCGAGCGGGGTCACCACCTCGCGGTGGAGGATGAGGTCCGAGAAGCCCGGGAAGAACGACTCCAGCGTGCGCTGGACCGTGTCGCCCAGGTTCTGGCGCTCGGCCTCCCACGAGCTCTCGCGGAGCTGGTACGGGACGTACTGGACGAAGCACGACATCACGTGCTTGCCGGGCGGCGCCATGTCGGGATCGATCGTGGACTGGATCGCGCAGTCGAGGTACGGCCGGCTGCTGTACCAGCCGTACTTGGCCTCGTCGAAGGCGCGCTCGAGGTAGTCGATCGAGGGCCCGATGTTGGTGAACCCGCGGTAGTGGTCCTCGCGCCCGGCCAGCGCCGGGTAGACCGGCAGCCCGTCGAGCGCGAAGTTGACCTTGGCCGAGGTGCCCTGGAACCGGAACCGCCGGATCGCATCCACGAGGTCGCCGGGCAGCTCCCGCGGGTCCACCAGCTCGGTGAACGTGCGCCGCGGGTCCAGCGCGGACACCACGACCGGGGCGTGGTACTCCGATCCGTCCTGGAGCGCGACCCCGGTGACCCGGCCGTCGCGGGTGATGACGTTCGCCACCGGCGATTCCAGCCGGATCTCCGTCCCCAGCGCCCGCGCCGCACGGGCCAGCACCTGCGTGAAGCCGCCGTTGCCGCCCTTGTGGAACGACCAGGCGCCGAACTCGCCGTCGTGCTCCCCCAGCAGGTGGTACAGGAGCACCAGGCCGGAGCCCTGCGAGCGCGGGCCCACCTTGGTACCGATGATCGAGGACGAGGCGAGGTACCCCTTGAGGATGTCCGACTCGAAGTAGTCGTCGAGGAAGTCGGCCGCCGAGCCCGTGAGCAGGCGGACGGTGTTGTGGAGCACGTCCCTGGGCAGTGCCCGGAAGCGGGCGCCCAGGCCCGCCAGCGCCAGGAGCTCCTCCGGGTCGTCGCTGAACAGGTTGGGCGGCGGCGCGTCCAGCAGCGGCTTGAGCGCCTGGAGGACCTTGTTGACGTCGTGGTTGAACCGGTCGTAGGCGTCCGCATCGTGCTTCGAGTGGCGGGCGATCTCGCGCTGGTTGACGCCGTGGTCCTGGCCCAGCAGCAGGTAGTCGCCGTTCTCCATCGGCGCGAACGTGGACGACATCAGCAGCGGCATGAAGCCGTGCTTGACGAGGTCGAGCTCCTGGACGATGTCCGGCCGCAGCAGCGACAGCGCGTAGGAGAAGGTCGTGAACGAGAAGCCCGGGTACAGCTCCTCGGTGATGGCCGCGCCGCCCACCAGGTGGCGGCGCTCGAGGACCAGGGTCCGGAGCCCGGCCTTGGCGAGGTAGGCGCCGTTGACCAGGCCGTTGTGGCCGCCGCCGACGACGATCGCGTCGTAGGTCCGGTCGGCCTTCGGGCTCCGGACGGTCTTCGGGCCGCGGGCCGCCTTGGGGGTTCGATCCTGCTTCGACATCGTCAGGCCGTCTTTCGCTCGGGGTTCCAGAGGGGCAACCGCGCCGTGTGCGCGGCGACGTGGACGTAGCGGTGGCTGACCGGGATCTCGATGTTGACCCTCGACCCGGGGGCCGCGGACGCCACCGGCACCCGCGCCAGCGCGACGTGGCGCTGGAGCATCGGCGAGTACATGAAGCTCGTCGCGTAGCCGACCTGCGCCCCGTCGTCGTCGTACACGTACATCTCCTCCTGGACCGGGGTGTGGTCCTTGGGCGGGATCAGGCCGGCCTCGTCGTGCACGCGGTCCCAGCCCTGCCAGTCCACGACCAGGCCGGTCAGCCGGAACCGCGACCTGCCGGCCGCCAGCTCGCGACGGATCGCGTCGCGGCCCACGAACGCCCGATCGTCGGATGCGACGCCCCGGAGCATCCAGCCCAGTCCCAGCTCGTGTGGGGTCGCCCGGTCCGCGTCGGTCCAGGCGAACCGGCTGGACGCGAAGTCCACGTCCAGCAGCAGGAGCCCGGCCTCGATCCGCGTCATGTACAGCGCCTGGAGCCCGAACGGGAGCACGCCATGGCCCCGGGTCGCCTCCCAGACCGCGTCCCAGACCGGGAGCGCGTCGTCCGCGCTCGCCCACACCTCGTACCCCAGGTCGCCGGTGTAGCCCGTGCGCGAGATCGTCACCGCCCGGCCGGCGATGGTGCCCGGCGTGACCCCGAAGTAGGGCAGCCGCTCGACGGCCGGCTCGAGCCCGGCCAGGAGCCCGCGCGAGCGCGGTCCCTGGAGGGCGAGCACCGCGTACGCGTCCGACACGTCCTCGATCTCGACGTCGTCGTCGCGCCGGACGAGGTCCCGGAACCAGGCCAGGTTCGGCTCCGCGGCGGTGAGCACGAACTCCCGCGGCCCGTGGCGCAACAGCACGCCATCCTCGACGATGAA
The DNA here is from genome assembly GCA_040755495.1 of Chloroflexota bacterium. Taxonomy (GTDB): domain Bacteria; phylum Chloroflexota; class Limnocylindria; order Limnocylindrales; family CSP1-4; genus CAIXZV01. The sequence continues at coordinate 2,519 of JBFMAT010000033.1, read as the reverse complement.
CCCGCGGTCGTCGCACCAGATCGTGTACTGCGCCTCGCCCGCGGCGAGCGTGCGGGGGTCCCGCGCCAGCACGCCGGCCAGGTATCCCTCCGCGCCGGGGCCGGTGAACCGGTACTTGAACAGCGGCGAGGTGTCGAAGATGCCGGCCGCGTTGCGGACGGCGAAGTACTCGAACTTCTCGGACAGCGAGTACTTCTCGGCGGCCAGGTGGCCGGCCCAGTGACTCCACAGGCCGGTCTCGTTGAGCGCCCCGGTGCGCTCGTGGAACGGTGTCGTCCGGATCATGCGACGCGCTCTGCCTCCCTCGGGTCCGGGGACGGTACCCGACGGGGCGGGCGGCGGTGCGCGCTGTTCTCCGGGGCGCACCAGCGATGGACGCGAGCCGCCTGGCGGCGGCCGCGCGAGGGTGGTGTTGGCCCGGGGGCGTCAGACGGTGACGGTCTCGGCGTGGTCCTCGCGGGCCGGCGCGGACGTGATCCCCCAGCCGCCGAAGATGGCGGTCCCCTCGAGCCGCAGGGTCGGGGCGTCGGGCGTGCGCTCGACCTTCGCCCGGCCGTCGCCCACCCCACCGATACCCATCAGCCGGGACTCGACGTTCCACGCCTCGGGCACGACGAGGTTGCCACCGCCGAACAGCGCGGTGAGGCGGAGCGTGGCGCCCTCGGGATCGAGGACGGCGTCACGGAGGTCGAGCTCGCCGCCGCCGAACATCGTGGTGACGGTGCCGCCCTTGAAGTGCCCGGAGGCACTGTGGAACTCGAGCGGCCCGAAGCTGGCCACGAGGTCCACCTCGTCCGCGGCAGGATCGGTGGGCGCCACCTCGCGGCGCTTCATCGCTGCGTAGATCATCGCCCCGATCATGAATAGGAACCAGCCGAACAGCAGCCAGCTGATGGCACGCCCGATCGCCTTCATCGTCGACCCCTGGTGCGGTGGCGGAGCCCGCGTCCGCCCGTCCCGCGAGGATGCACCCTGGGCCCGCGAGCGGTCCAGTGCCGAGCGGCCGCCGCGGGCCGGGCATTCGCGCAATCGGCGGCCGTCCTGTACAGTCAGGCATCTCTCGTGCTCGACGGGCGCGCCGGTCAGCGCCCCGGTCCCACGGACCGCCCGATCCCGATCCCAACCCCAGCGCCCTGACCGGGCCCCGCATGCGTGCGGGAAGGGCCCCGTCAGGAGCGTTCCTCCCCATGTCGTTCGATGCCCTCGGGCTCTCGCCCGAGCTGCTCCGCGCCGTCGCCGACGAGGGCTACACCGAGCCCACGCCGGTCCAGCGCGAGGCGATCCCCCACGTCCTCGCCCGCCGCGACCTGCTGGCCGGCGCCCAGACCGGAACCGGCAAGACGGCCGCGTTCGTGCTGCCGATCATCCAGGTCCTTCACGACACGCGCGCCGGGCACCAGCCGCCGCAGGTCTCGCGATCCACCCCGGCCACCGCTCGCCCGCCGGTCCGCGTCCTGGCCGTCGTGCCGACCCGGGAGCTCGCGATCCAGGTCGAGGAGAGCGTCCGGACGTACGGCGTCCACCGCCCGGTCCGGTCCACCACGATCTACGGCGGCGTCGGGTTCGAGCCGCAGGTCGCGAAGCTGCGCGGGGGCCCGGAGGTCGTCGTCGCCACCCCGGGTCGCCTGCTGGACCACGTCACGCAGCGGACCATCGACCTGTCGCGGGTGGAGATCCTCGTCCTCGACGAGGCGGACCGCCTCCTCGACATGGGCTTCATCCGCGACATCCGCCGGATCATCGACCTGCTCCCGGAGCGACGCCAGAACCTGATGTTCTCGGCCACGTTCTCGGACGACGTGCGGGCCCTGGCCGGCGGCATCCTGCGCGACCCGGCGCGCGTGCAGGTGACGCCCAGGAACACCACCGCCGAGCTGGTGGAGCAGGTGGTGATCCCGGTCGATCGCGAGCGGAAGCGCGAGCTGCTCGCGCACCTCGTCGCGTCCGGCCGGATCGACCAGGCGCTCGTGTTCACCCGCACCAAGCACGGCGCCAACCGCCTCGCGGACCAGCTGGCGAGGGACGGCATCGACGCCGCCGCGATCCACGGCAACAAGAGCCAGTCGCAGCGCGTGAAGGCGCTGGGAGACTTCAAGGCCGGCAGGGTCGCGGTCCTCGTCGCGACGGACATCGCGGCCCGCGGCCTGGACATCGAGCAGCTGCCCCACGTCGTCAACTACGAGCTGCCGATGGTCCCCGAGGACTACGTCCACCGCATCGGGCGGACGGGACGCGCCGGCATGGACGGCCAGGCGATCTCGCTCGTGTGCGTCGACGAGGCGCCGCTGCTGCGCGCCATCCAGTCGATGCTGCGCCGGACGATCCCGTCCGAGGTGGTCCCCGGCTTCGAGCCGGACCGCAGCGTGCGGGCCGAGCCGATCCGCCTCCGGTCCACGCCCGCCGAGCGAGCCGCCCACGGCGCGCCCCGCGGCGGCTCCCCGTCCCGTGGCGGCTCCCCGTCACGTGGCGGCTCACCGTCCCGCGGCGGTGCTCCGGTCCTCGGCGGTGCCCCCGTCCTC
>JBFMAT010000032.1:0-47582 GCA_040755495.1 Chloroflexota bacterium | reverse complement strand
CCCGCGCCCGGCTCCGCGCCGACGGCCGCCCCCGCGCCAGCTCCCGCGCCAGGCCCCGCCCCCGCGGCCCCGACGCCCGCCGCGACGGGCCCCGGCGGGGTCCCGGACCCGGAGACCGCGAGGACCGACATCGATTGGAACCAGATCCTGGCCGACTTCGGGCCGCCCGTCCGCACCGTCCTCGAGGTCGGCCGGCTGATCCCGGGCTGGGGCCTGCTGTCCGGGCTGGGGGCGGACTCGATCAACTTCGCCAGCGACCTCGCGGCCATCCCCAACTCCGAGAACGCCGACCTCGTCACCGGCCTGATCGTGTTCCGCAACTTCGTGAACATCGGGAACAACGGCGTCGGCCACATCCTGTACGTGAACCAGCTCATCCAGGACGGGCTCGCCGGCTCCGTGGTGGGCGCGGAGTTTGTGCCCCTCACCGCCGCGGCCAACGAGGTGCTCAGCGGCGTGAAGGTGGGCCTCGACGAAGTCCAGATCGGGACGGACATCATCATCGAGGTCGAGTCGCTGTACGAGTCGAACCACGCGCCGACTTCGGCCGAGGCCGAGCAGTGGCGGGCCCTCGCCGACGGGTACGCGGCCAACATCCTGGGCGACATCGTCAACATCACGCTCGACGTCATCAGCCTGGCCAGCGCGGGCGCCGCCAACACCGCCCCGGTGCAGCAGGCGAGGCAGCCGCTGACGCTGGCCGGGGCGTTCATGAAGAACGCGGCACCGAACATCATCTCGGGGATCAACGGCGTGCTCGGGGTCTGGCTCGGCACGCTGATCACCGAGGGCCGGCACGCGTACGAGGGAACGCCGACCGAGCTTCGCAGCCGGGCCCTGGCGTACGACGTCGCCGGCGGCTTCGTCGACGGGGAGGCGCTCCGGGCCCGCACGGTGTACGACACGATCAACTTCGTCATCGAGGCGTTCCAGGCCTATGCCGACCAGCAGATCGAGCAGATCAACGCCGTCGCCATGGCCCTCTCGGGCGGCAAGACGGCGTTCGAGCTGATCCGCGACTCCGTGCAGGCGGGCCTCCAGGACATGACCGGCAAGCTCGAGATGGTCGAGCGGCTGGGGTCGCTGGCATCCGACGCGCAGACGAACGCCGCCACGATCTCGGAGGCCTGCGCGGGGATCCTGGACGCGCTCGAGAGCCTGGTCATGCCCGAGGTGCGACTGCCCGAGGTGGAGATCGGGGAGGGCGTGGTGGCGGAGGCCGCCGAGGCGATCGCGAACGAGGCCGTCGCGGCGGCGAACGCGGCGATCCGGCGCACGATGGCGACGGTGACGAGGCGGATCGAAGGGATCAAGGACGAGATCCGCGGCCCCGTGGAGGCGGTCCAGGAGCGGTCGGACGACATCGGCGAGTGGCTCGCGCTGCTGGCCACCCAGTGCGCGGCGATGGCCGCCACGCTCAACGAGCACATCACGAGGTTCAGCGAGGGGCTCGGACGCTGCACCAACGCGGAGCAGGTGATCGACCTGATCATCGGCGAGATCAGCGAGCTGACGGGCATGCCCCGGTTCACCGTCCAGGAGCTCCGGGACACGTGGCGCGATGTCGGGCGGTACATCGACCAGTTCGTGGCGCTCGGCCCGCGGCTGCACCAGCACGCGTCCAGCCTGCGTGCCCAGGCCGACCTGCTCGAGACCGGCGAGGGCGCTGGCCCGACGAACGCGCTGCCCCCGGGGCCGCCGGAGGAGCCTCCGGGATTGCCGCCCGGCGCGCCGCCGGGGCCGCCGGGAGCGCCACCTGGCCCCGGCTCCGGCGCGACCCCCGTGACGGCGGTCGCCTGACGCTGCCCCGCGCGGTGCTTGAGGCACCGGCGCGCATGGTTAGACTCTGGCCATGAGCCGGATCCGGGCCCACCGGCTGCAGGCGGCCGATCCATGGACGGCGACCGGGTGGCGTCGCGCCCACCCCGCCCCGTGGACGCTGTCCGCGCGCGCCGCGACCGCCAGCCTGCTCGGGCTCGGCGACCGGATCGCGCTCGCGGCCGACCTCCAGTCGACCGCCGGGAACGCCGCCGTCGCCCGGCTGGTCGGGCTCGCCCGCACCGACCGCCGCAAGGAGCCGCCCGACGGCGCCCGCGAGATCATGGAGGCCGGGTCCGGCGGCGCGCGCGGCCTGACGCGCACCTCGTACGTGGCCAACCCGCCGATCTTCCGCGTCGGGCGGGTGCAGCAGACGGGGAGCACCTGGACCGCGCTGCCCGTCACCGTCCGCCTGCCGTCGCTGGACCACGAGGTGTTCTACCCGGCGCCGGGCCGCCATCGGCTGCGGGCGTACGGCGCGGGGAGCCACATCCTCGAGGTCACCGAGGCCTGGTCGAACCGGATCCTGGAGGGCGAGAACGAGCACGTCGCCGACATCGACGGGGCGTGGGCGATGACCTGGGGCCGCGTGGCCGCCGCGATCAACGCGATGGCCGCCGCCGAGCCATCCACCGGCGCGACCGCCGACGAGGCGCGCGCGGCCGCGTGGCGCGAGTTCAAGCGCCGGCTCCCGGCGCCGCTCCGGCCCGACGGCGACGCTCCCACGACCGAGGCCCAGGAGGCGAAGTGGGGCGCCGACGACCGCGCCACGATCTTCCGCCAGCTGATGAACGAGTCGAAGCGGGCGCGCGACAACTCGGGCTGGCATACGCCGGACCAGTCGCTCAAGGCGATGGAGGGCGATGACCGCGTCGACGAGCTGTCCGACGGCCGCTCGCGGATCCCGGGGACGCCCTCGGATCGACTGATGCAGGAGGCGTGGGACCGCGTGACCGGCGGTTAGGGCCCTCGGCGCCCAGGCCTCGGCGCCCAGGTCATCGGCCCCACGTCATCGGCCCCACGTCATCGGCCCCACGTCATCGGCGCCCAAAGGTCATCGGCGCCAAGACATCGGCGCCCGAGGTCACACGTCATCGGCGCCCACCGGGCCCCGAGAAACCACCTCCACTTGCGATTACCCCCTGCGCATCAGGCGATGCGGCGAGGGTAATCACGGACGGCAGTGAGTTCTGGCGGGCGGCAGGCGGCGGCCGCCCGGGCCCATACTGGAGGGAGGCGACCAGGCGACCAGGCGGTCGAGGAGGGGCGATGGCGGCGATCGAGCAGCGGCGGGTCATGTCGAGGGCGGAGGCGAAGTTCCGCCGGCCCGTCCGCTTCCCGGCGACGGTCTCGCCCGTGGGCTGGGCGTTCGCGCTGCTCGCGATGGGCCAGTTCGTGATCCGCGTCCAGCCGCTGCTCGCGCCCGGCGCACTCGACGCGCCACGCTGGGGGGACGACGCGCGGCTGCTCGTCGACGCGGTGGGCGAGGCGGCGATCATCGGGCTGCCGGCGGCGCTGGCGCTGGGGTTCCCGGCCGCCCCGTCGCGCAACCGGTGGCTGGTCCGCGGGGTCGTGCTGCTCGCCCTGGCGCCGCTCGCGAGTATGGCGGTCAGCTGGTTCCGGGAGCGGATCATCGAGATCGCGGACCCGTCCGCGTTGTTCGCGTTCGACCCGTCCACGCCGCTCGGCCTCGGGCTGGCGGTCCTGTCGCTGTCGACGATGCTCATCACGATCGCGGGGGCGTGGTCGCTGTCGGATGGGCTCGACGAGGCGGGCGCGACACTGACGCGCGGCGTGCTGGTCCTGGCGGGGAGCGCCGGGGTGGCGGTCGTGCTCGCCGCGTACGGGGGGTACGTCGTGGGCATTGAGCTCGAGCTGGCGACCTTCGCCCTGTCGGTGGTGGGTCTCGTGCTGTCGGCGATCGTGCTCGCGCTGTGGTTCGTGATCGCGGCCCGGCTCGCGGTGGGCTGGGTGGACGGCCTTGCGCCGCGCGTCGCCTGGGTCGTGGGCACGGTGGCGGGCGTACTCCTGGTGGGCCGCTTCGTTGCGTCCGCGGTGATCGGGCTGACGGGTGGCTTCGAAGGGGACGACGGGCGCCTCGTCGTCCTGTCATTGATCAGCCCGACGGCGTGGATCCTCCTGTTCGCGGCCTTCGCCCTGGGCCTGGGTCGCGGCTGGCCGTTCCGCCGCCGCGGCTACCGGCTGGGCCCCGCCGAGGGGGAGTAGCCCCGCCGGTCGCCGGCCTCCCGGCGCATCGCCGCTGGCCCCGGCGTGCCGGCGTAACCCCGCCGGCGCACATGTAACCCCGCCAGCGCCCGGCGTCCCGCCCGATGTGGCCATCCAACGATGGGGCCGGTGGTACTCGCCCTCCTGGCCACCCGGCGGCACGTGGCCGATCCGTTGCGAGCCGGCCCCCGCACGAGCCGTCCCGACGATTCGCACGCAGTTGGCCAGGTACCGATGGAGCGCGTGTTGGGCCATGTCGACATGGCCTTCGACGCACCCGATCGTTGCATGGCCACGTGACTCCCACCACAGCCGCGATACCACGCGCTGCATCGGTGTGTGGCCAGGTTGCCGTCGGCGGGCTGCGAGTAGTACGCACCTCATCGGTGGATGGCCACGTAGTGTCCTGGTCGACGCGGTTGAGGCCGCGTCCGCGAGCGGCGCGAGCCACCCGCTCCTGCCTGCGATGACGCCCTGCGCATCGGCGATGCGGCGAGGGTAATCACGAATAGCACTGAGTTCTGCGGGCGGGTGCGGGCGGGGCGGCGAGGGCCGGGCCGGGCGGGGGCGGCGCCCAGCGACATGGTCCATCTGTATCCTTCGGACCCCCGGACGGCGGGACAGTCCCGGGCGACAACGACCCGTGGTCCCTTGTCCGGGTCTCCGCGGGCCGCGACGCTTGCGGCATGACCCTGCCGGACCCTCGGCTGCTCGTGGAGGCCCCCGTGCGCCGCGCGCTCGCGTGGCTGATCCTGCGCGGGGTGGCGCTGGTCGGGGTGATCGCCGCGCTCGCGGCCTGCCCGCACGTGTTCGAGCTCGACGTCGCCACCTGCGACCGTCTCGCGATGGCGGCCCCGGCGATCCTGCTCGGCTACGCGACGGTCGTGCACGCCCACCGCCTGCTCCGCGGCCGCGTGCCCGACGACGCGCGCGCGGAGGCCTGGGATCGCGCGAAGGCGGTCGACGTGGACGACGCCACGCTCGGCCTGCTGGTCACCGGTTGGGTGCCGGTCGGACTGTTCGTCGCGTTGTTCGTGGTGCTCTGGCCGCACCTCACGGACGCCAACCCGGCGCTGGCGGCGGCATGGGCGGTGTTCGGCGTGCCTACGATCGTGCTCGCCTGGCTGGTGGCCAGCTCGACCTGGCTCGACGCCTCACGCGACGACCTCGCCCGAGCCGAGGGCGACTCCGACGCGGCCCTCCGCCGCTACTGGGCGAACGTCGGCCGCTGAGCTTGGGGCGCCGGACGGGGTGCCCGGACGGGCGCCGGACGGAACGCCGATCCGAACCCGTGCCTGGGCCCCCGCCGCGCGCCCCCACCGCGGGACTGCGGGCGGCGGCGGTGCCCACCCCCGCCGCCGCCCTGGGTGCATCAGCCCATCTGGGCCCGGATCGCGCCGGGCTGATAGACCGAGCTGTGGATGTTCACGTAGAACGCTGCCGGGTCGTCGTTGATGTCGTCCGCGAGGCCATTGGCCGGCATGCAGGCGCGAGTCCGATCGCTGCCGTCGAACGTGCCCGCGAACAGCGGCACGACGACCGGCGCCGCGACGCCCACCGGACCTCGATGGATGTGTGCCGCGACGACCGTCCCGTCGATGTCCCGCCAGCGGGTCGTGAAGCACACGACGTCGCGGGCGGGGATGACCACGAGGATTATGCGGCCCGCCGCGTCGGGGTCACCGCAGACCGTGGGCGGGGCGCAGGTCGCGGTTGCCTCCTGGTCGCCGGTGAGGGTGAGCCGATAGACCTCGGCCTGTGGGCCAGCCGCCGATGTGGTCCCGACCGTGATGCTCAGCAGCATGGCGAGCGCGGCGAGCATGGCGAGCGCGGAACGCGATGGTCGCACGTGGACCTCCCGTTGCTGGTCCCGGTGGCATGGCACGCGTGCCCGGGGATACGCGCGCCCGCGGCCGCCGGATCTCGGGCCACGTCGCCGGTAAGCGACCGTCGAGCCGTCGCTGCTAGCCTCGTCGGGTGCCGCGACTCGAGCCCGACCGCCTCCTCGACGACCTCGACCCCGAGCAGCGCGAGGCCGTCCTCGCCGTGACCGGGCCGGTCGCCATCCTGGCCGGCGCCGGGACCGGCAAGACCCGCGTGATCAGCCGGCGCGCCGCGTACGCGATCGCCACCGATGCCGTGCCGCCGGACCAGGTGCTGGTCGTCACGTTCACCGACAAGGCGGCGGGCGAGATGGTGGAGCGGCTCCGGTCGCTGGGGCTGCCCGGCGTGACCGCCCGGACGTTCCACGCCCACGCGCTGTCGCAGCTGCGGCACTTCTGGCCGTCGCGCCACGACGGCGAGCCGCTGCCCGCGCTGCTGGACTCCAAGATCCCGATCCTCGGCCGGCTCGCTCGCCAGCTGCCCGGTCACTACCGGTTCACGCCCGCCAAGGACCTCGCCGACGAGATCGAGTGGGCGAAGTCGCGCCGGATCCGCCCTCGCGACTACGAGCGGCTGGCCGTGGCCGGCGCCGGCCGCGAGCCGCCCGTGCCGGTCGACCTGTTCGTGCGCACGTTCGACGGGTACGAGCGGGCCAAGGCGCGGGCGGGGCGGATCGACTTCGAAGACCTGCTGGTCGAGACCGTGTCGCTGCTCGAGACCGATGCCGACGCGGCGGCGGTCGTGCGCGCGCGGAAGCGCTGGTTCAGCGTGGACGAGTACCAGGACACGAACCCGCTCCAGCAGCGCCTGCTCGAGCTGTGGCTGGGCGACCGCACGGACCTGTGCGTGGTGGGGGACGAGGACCAGACGATCTACACGTTCACCGGGGCGTCGTCGGGGTTCCTGACCTCGTTCGCCGATCGATGGCCGGGCGCGCGGGTCGTGTCGCTGGTCCGGAACTACCGCTCCACCCCCCAGGTGCTGACCCTGGCCAACCGGCTCATCGCGGCGGACGGGCGCGCGAAGCGGCTCACCGCCACCCGCGGCGACGGCCCGGAGCCCGGCGTGACCCGCCACCCGAGCGCCGAGGCGGAGCTTGACGCCCTCGCGGCCGCGATCCACGCCCGGCTGCGCGACGGCACCCCGCCCCCGGAGGTGGCGGTGCTGGTCCGGATGAACGCGCAGCTGGCGCCGATCGAGGAGGCGCTGACCCGGGCCGGCATCGCCTACCAGGTCCGCGGCCTGCGGTTCTACGACCGGCCGGAGGTGAAGGGCGCGCTGGCGAGCCTGCGGCGCCGGCCGCCGATGCCCGAGCGCGGGTTCGCCCTGCCTGCCGCGGTCCGGGCGCGCTGGGCCGAGGACGTGGGGTTCGAGGAGGACGGGATCGATGCCGTCGAGGGCGACGAGGCGCGCGAGCGGCAGGCCTCGCTCGAGACGCTGCTCGCGATCGTGACCGGCGTCGCCCGCTCGGACGCCGCGGCCGATGCGGCGATGGTGATCGCGGAGCTCGAGGCGCGCGCCGCGCACGAGCGCGAGGGCTCTGCCGACGGCGTCAACCTGCTCACCTACCACCGGGCGAAGGGGCTCGAGTGGGACGCGGTGTTCCTGCCGGCGCTCGAGGAGGGGAGCCTGCCGATCCGCCAGGCGCTCGATGACGATGAGGCCCTCGCCGAGGAGCGCCGCCTCCTGTACGTGGGCATCACTCGCGCCCGTGTGCACCTCGCGCTCTCGTGGGCGGAGCGGCGCGAGACGCGCGGCCGCGAGACCCGGCGCCAGCCCAGCCGGTTCCTGCTGGACCTGCGCCCGCCGCGCGCGACGCGGATCCGCGAGCTCCCGGGCCCGCCGTCCGTCGTCCGTGCGCCGACGGCCGGCGCCAACGATGACCCGCTGTTTCTCGCCCTCCGCGAGTGGCGGACGGGGCGTGCCCGCGAGGCGGCGATGCCCCCCTACGTCGTCGCCCACGACGCGACGCTGGCGGCGATCGCGGAGGCGAGGCCGCGCACGCTCGCCGCGCTGCGGCGGGTCAAGGGGATGGGCCCCGCCAAGCTCGAGCAGTACGGCGACGAGATCCTGGCCGTGGTGGAGCGGCTGGCGGACGGCTGAGCGACGTGGAGCGGCCCGCCGGCGATGCCGGCGGGCGCGGTGCGGGACGAGGCGTTGGGGCGGGCCGTGGTCACCGGCCCCGGGCCGTGGTCACCGCCCCGGACGTTGGTGACCGCCCCGGGACGTGGTCACCGCCCCGGGTCGTCACTCCCCGGCGATCGGCAGGTCCACGGACCCGGCCACGTCGGCGGCGTCGATTGGGCCGCTGAACTCGAGCACGACGATGCGGTCGGTGGGGAGCAGGTCCCCGCCGCACGCCTCGCGAGAGACGGCGATGGCCGTCGCGCCCGCGTCGATGGCGATCCGGTAGCCCGTCCCGCACGGGAGGTCGGTCCACTCGAGTCGCAGGCGGTTCGGACCGTCGTTGGCGATCGAGAGCTGGTCGCCCGGGACGACGCCACCGTCGGACGGCTGTGCGGACGTCGCCCGCACGAGACGGCCCGACGCGTCATCGATCGTGGCCGTCACGTCCTTGCCGTAGGGATCGATGATCGAGACCGTGATCGGCGCCGGTGCCGGGGCGAGCGAGGGCGCCGGCGAGGGCTCGGTCACCGGGGGGCCGGACGGCTCGGGCGTCGGCGGCTGCGCGCTGGCGCCGCCACAGGCGGCGACGGTCATTGCGGCGACGACGGCGAGTCCGGCGAGCGTGATGGTGAAGCGGGGCATGGGAGGTCCTTTCGTGGTTCCGGTGCGGAGGGCTCCGCGTTGTCCACGAGGGATGAGGGCGTCCCGAGGCGCGGTCTTCAACCGTCAGGGGGCGCCCGGGCCGGTTGCGTACCTTCGGCCGAGGCGCGTGCGTCGCCAGTCCCGCCGCGCCCGCGACGTTCGACGTAGGTCACTGCCCCGGGCCGCGGCCACCGCCCCTGGCCGTGGTCACCGGCCCGGGCCGTCACTCCCCGGCGACCGGCAGGTCCACGGAGCCGGCCACGCCGGTGGCATCGACCGGACCGCTGAACTCGAGCACCAGGATCCGGTCCATGGGGAGCAGGTCGCCGCCGCACGCCTCGCGGCTGACCGTGATCGCCGAGACCGAGGCGTCGATCGTGACGGCGTACTGCGCCCCGCACGGGAGGTCGGTCCACTCGAGCCGCAGCCGGTTCGGCCCGTCGTTGGTGACCGCGAGCTCGTCGCCCGCGACCACGCCGCCGTCCGACGGCGTCTCGGACGACGCGCCGGTCAGGAGCCCGGACGCGTCCTCGATCGTGGCGGTCACGTCCTTGCCCAGGGCGTCGATGATCGACACCCTGACCGGCGTCGGCGCCGGGGTGGGGGAGGGACTCGCGCTCGGCGACGCGGGCACGCTGGGTCCCGGGGACGAGATCGGCGTGTTCGGCGTGATCCCGAGCTGCGACCCGACGACGCCGATGCCGATCGTTGCCGCGAGCAGGGCGACGACGGCGAGCACCAGGACCGGGCGCAGGCCGAGGATCGACCGGCCACGCGGGGCCATGGGGTCGCTGCGGACGGCGGCGAGCAGGTCGCGACGGCGGGGGTTCGCGCGGGCGTGCTCGACGGCGGCCGCGATCGGGGGCTCCGGGGCGCGGGCCGGGCCGTCGGACAGCCACGCGGCGAGGGCGCGGTCGAGGTCGTTGGTCGTGGTCATGCGGTCCGCTCCTTCGCCGCGATGCCGCGGGCGTCGGCCTCGAGGGCGGCCCGGAGCGCCCGGCCCGCGTAGTGGATGCGCGAGGCGGCGGTGCCCTCGGGGATGCCGAGCGTGTCAGCGATCTCGGCGAGGGTGAGGCCTGCGTAGTGCTGGAGGACGAGGACCGCCCGCTGCTCCGGGCTGAGACGCCGGAAGCCGCGTTCCAGCTGGTCCCGGTCCGCGACGGCGCGGATCTGGTCGGGGGCCGGCGACGCGTCCTCGTCGCCGGGCAGCAGCGAGATCTTTGGGCCGCCCTTCCGCTCGCGGCGGGCCTCGGCCATGCTCGCCCGGACGATCAGCCGGTAGGTCCAGGCGTCGAACCGGTCCGGGTCGCGGAGGCGCGGCAGCTGGTTCCAGATCGTGACCAGCGTCTGCTGCAACGCGTCCTCCGCCAGGTACTGGTCGCGGAGGATCCGGTAGGCGATCGCGAACAGCCGATCCGACACGGCGCGGACGAGCGCCGCGAACGCGGCGTCCTCGCCTCTGGCGGCACGCTCGACCAGGTCTCGCACGGGTCCTCGCGGGTGGCGGCGCCGCGGTTGCGGCGCTCACAGGGTAGGAGCGTGCGCAACGTCCGCGTCTTCAAACTTCTCCGCGGCGATTCGCGGCGGGCGGCGGGCGGCGGGTCACCTGCGGGTCCCGTGCGTGGGACGCACGGAATCCGTGCGCGATGGCCGCGGTCGTGCGCCGGACGCACGGTCGCGACGTGAATCGGCGTCGTGAGCGCCCGAATCCGGTCGTCATCGTGCGCGCGACGCACGTTGACGACGTTCGGTCCCCGTAACCGTGCGTGGGACGCACGGCGGCAGCGGAGCGCGGCACGGCGGCAGCGGGTCGCGGCACGGCGGCAGCGCCACGGCAGCGCCACGGCGGCGCCGAGGGACGGAGCGCCGAGGACGGAGCGCGGAGGGCCGCCCGCTACGCGGCGAGGTCCCGCCGCCGGAACGCCCACAGCGCCCCCAGCCAGCCGCCGAAGGCGAAGATCGCGAACAGCGCCACGTCGCCGGTCGGGAACACCCCGCGGTCGATCAGGGCGGTCGTCCCGAAGTGATGCCACGCGGAGAGCGGGCCGAGCCACGCCCAGTCTTCGGCGATCTGGGTGACCACGAAGATCGCGTACATCGCGATCAGCACGCCGGCCACGATCGCGGAGGTCGTACCGCGGCTGAGGGTGAGCACCGACAGCAGCGTGACGGGACCCGCGATCGCGCACCCGAACGCGAAGCACAGCACCCCGCCCAGCATGAACCGGACGAAGTCGAACTCGGCGCCCACGAGGCGGCCGAAGCCCCACAGCCCGACGACCGCGGCCACCGCCAGCACGGCCATGACCACGACCTGGGTCCAGATCGAGGCGGCGAGGTAGCGGACGCGGGACATCCGCGTCGCGAGCGGGAGGTCGAGGAAGCCGCGGTCGAGATCGGCGGCGACGAGCCGGGTGCCGGTGAGGAGCGCCGCGGTGGCCGCGATGATCGGCCACAGCCAGCTGGCGATGTAGGTCGTGAAGAACACGCCCGGGTCGGACAGGATCCCGCTCATGCCGAACGCGGCCAGGAACCCTTCGGGAAACGCCTCCATGTACTGCCGGATGAGGTCGTCGTTCTCGCGCATGAACGGGTGCATGAGGCCCATGACGGCGCCGTACGCGAACAGCGTCAGGCCCAGCCACACGATGAGCCCGCGGCTTCGCCGGAGCTCGAGGCGGAAGGCGATCACGAGCGCACCTCCTCGTGGTTGCCGGCGGGCGCGCCGGTGTCGAAGCTGGCCCGGGTGGCGCCCTTGTCGTCCTCGCGGTAGTAGCGCAGGAACAGGTCCTCGACGTCGGGCGTGGTGACCGCGATGTCCTGGACGTCGTGGGCCGCGATCCGATCGAGCAGCGGGTTGACGTCGCCGCGGACCATCAGGTGGACCTCGCGGCCGGTCATCGCCGCCACCTCGACGTTGGGCAGGTTGAACGCGTCGGGCGCGGGCGGCGCCGCGAGCACGAGGTTGATCGACCGCCAGTGGGCGCCGAGCAGCTCGCCGACGGAGCTGACGTCCACGATCCGGCCGTCGCGGATGATCGCGACCCGGTCGCAGGCCCGCTCGACCTCGACCAGGTTGTGGCTGGACAGGAACACGGTCCGGCCATCGGCGCGCGCCTCGGCGGCGAGCGCCAGGAACTCGCGCTGCATCAGCGGGTCGAGGCCGCTGGTCGGCTCGTCGAGCACGAGCAGCGGCGCCCGGCCCATGAACGCGGCGATGACGCCGATCTTCTGTCGGTTGCCCCGCGACAGGCGGCGGATCCGGACCGTCGGGTCGAACTCCAGGCGTTCGGCGATCGAGCGCCAGGAGCCCTTCTCCAGGCCGCGCAGCGCCCCCAGGTAGTCAAGCTGCTCGGCGCCGGTCAGCTCGCCCAGGAAGCCGGGATCGCTGCCCAGGTAGGCGATGTTGGCGTGGATCCCGGGTGCCTGCTCGAACGCGGGCTCGCCGAACACGCGGACGTCCCCGCTGGTCGCGCGCAGGAAGCCCATGATCAGGCGGATCGTCGTCGTCTTGCCGGCGCCGTTGGGACCCAGGAAGCCGAACGCCTCCCCCTCGGCGACGGCGAAATCGACGTCGACCACTCCGCGCCGGGGCCCGTAGAACTTGGTGAGGCCGGCGGCCTCGATGACGTGGTAGGCCATCGAACCCCTCCGTCGGTGCCGCGACGCCACGCTGCGTCGCCCCGCCGCGCCCGTCGTCCGGCGCGCGCTGCTCCGGCAGGCCGAGGCCTGTCGTGGATCCCGGTCATCGTCGCGCCGGCCGCGGCACCCGATAAGGGACCTCCGGCCCGATCGGATGCCCCCCCGGGTCCCGAACGGACGGGGCCTCAGGCCGGTGGGCGGCGCGCCTCGCGGACCGCGGCGATGACCTCGCGGGCCCGGTCGAACTGGGGAACGACCTCCGCGTTGGGCGTGATCGACTCGATCCGCATGTCGAACCACGGCCCCGCGTCGCCGGCCCAGGTCACGACCATCCGGGTGGGCAGCGCCAGGCCATCGCGCCAGTGCCACTCGCCGTAGTCGGCGCGCCAGCGGACCTTCGATCCCCCGACGACCTTGTAGCGGTCGGCCTCGAACGCGACCGGGAACGCCGACGCGTTGGGGTCGAAGTGGACGAAGGCGGTCTCGGTGCCGCGGGCGAACGGCAGGGCAACCAGCGCGCGCGTGTCGTCTACCGCCAGCCAGCGCAGGCCGGGGAGGCGCGCCCACGCGGTGGGGAACAGCAGCGACTGCGCCCACAGCGCGAGGAAGGCGCCCTGGTCGATCTCGTGGCCGGTGTCGGTCTGCCGCCCCACGCGCGTGACCCCGGTGCCGTCCACGTACGCGTCCAGCCCCCGGATCGCCGTCAGCGGTCCGAGCCCGATCCGTAGGTCCGACACGTAGCCCACGCCGAGCTGGAAGCGCATCGTCCCGTCGCCGGGCATCCACAACCGGTTGCGGCGGATCCGGAGCGGGCCCCTCAGCTCGATCGACTCGACCTCGTCGGTGCCGGTGGGCCAGGCGACCTCGAGCCAGCGGACGACGGGCAGGGGCAGCTCCGAGGAGGTGCGGTCGGGGAGGGGCGCGGTCGTCCGGGGCAGGGGGGTTGCCGTCGGCGCGGTCGCCTCGGTTGGCGCCTGCGTCTCGGTCGGCGCGGTCGTCGCGGGCATCGCGGTCAGCGGGCCGCCGTGGGCTGGAGGGTCCCGGCGCGCAGGCGCGACAGGCCCGCCGCCGCGAGGATCACGAGGTCGAGCGCGACGCCCAGGATCGCGGCCGGCGACTCGAGGGTGCAGGCCACGAGCGAGACCAGCGTCACCCCGACGGTCAACGCCAGGGCCCAGCGCGCCCGCCGCCACACGCCGAACGCCGCCACCGGGAACGCGACCGCCAGCCCGAGCATCACGAGGCCCACCAGCCGAACGCCCGCGTCGCCCAGCTCCAGCGTGCCCCAGGCGGCGCTCGTCGTGTACGTGAACTCGGGCGACGCCATGAGCCGCCACGGGACGAGGAACCCGATGACGTGGACGATGCCGTGCAGGAACAGCACGAGGGCGATGGCGATGCGCAGGATCACGGGCGGGATGCCTCCAGTCACTGCGCAGGGTCGCGCCCCCGGCTGTCGACGGACAGGGACGTTGGGCCCCTGCTGGACCGGCGCATGTCCGGTCTTGCCCGGCTCCTCGGCCCCGGCCATGGGTCCAGTGGCCCGGTGCCGCGCCTGGCCGGCGGTGGTCCTGTGGTCGTGTCCCGTGGTCGTGTCCCGTGGTCGCCCGGTCGTCGCCCGGTCGTCGCGCCCCCGTCGTCGCGCCCCGTCGTCGCGCCCCGTCGGCGCACGCCGCAAGGTGGCCATGTACCGATGAAGCGCGTGGTATCCGGGAGCCTGGCCATCTGCCGGCCGGGCGACACGCTCCAGGACGTGCGGGGGCCGCGCGGGATCGCCCCGAGGACTTCACCACGCACCGATGAAGCGCGTGGTAGGACAAGCGCGGTTGGCCGAGCACGCATGTCATCGGTAGGTGGCACCGTCGCGAGTCCCGGAGGAGCCGTACCACGCACGGCATCGGTAGGTGGCCAGGTGGAGGCTCGGGGTGGGCCGGTACCACGCGCGTGGTCGGTGGTTGGCCAGGTCGGGCCAGGTCGGGGCAGCGCGCGACGGGCGGTGGGGCCGACGCCGCGCGCTCGAGCGGCTAGGCGGCGCCCTCGAGGGCCTCCTCGAACTGGCTCGCGTGGAGCTCGTGGTAGAAGCCACGGGCCGACAGCAGCGACTCGTGCGTCCCGCGTTCCACGATCCGCCCCTCGTTCATCACCAGGATCAGGTCCGCGTCGCGGATCGTGGACAGGCGGTGCGCGATCACGAACGACGTCCGGCCGCGCATCAGCCGGGCCATCGCGCGCTGGATCAGCACCTCGGTCCGGGTGTCCACCGACGAGGTCGCCTCGTCGAGGATCAGGACCGGCGGGTCGGCGAGGAACGCGCGGGCGATCGTGAGCAGCTGCTTCTCGCCGGCCGACACGTTGGTGGCCTCGTCGTCGAGCACGGTGTCGTAGCCGTCCGGCAGCGTGCGGACGAAGTGGTCCACGTGCGCGGCCTGGGCCGCCTCCAGCAGGTGCGCCTCGGCGACCGCCCGGTCCTCGGCGCCGTACTCGATGTTCTCCCGGATCGTGCCCTGGAACAGCCACGTGTCCTGGAGCACCATCCCGAACGTCCGGCGCAGGTTGTCGCGGGTCAGCTCGCGGGTGTCGATCCCGTCCACCGTGATCCGTCCCCGGTCCACGTCGTAGAAGCGCATCAGGAGGTTCACGAGGGTCGTCTTGCCGGCGCCCGTGGGACCCACGATGGCCACGGTCTGCCCGGGCTCCACGACCAGGTCCAGGTCCTCGATCAGCGGCTTCTCCGCCTCGTAGCGGAACGACACGCCTTCGAACGCCACCCGGCCGGCCGCGGGCTCGGCGAGCACCGCGGGCGCCACCGGGTCCGCGACCTCCTCGGCCTCGTCCAGCAGCTCGAACACCCGCTCCGCCGACGCGACGGCGCTCTGGAGCACGTTGGCGATCGAGGCGGCCTGCACGATGGGCATCGTGAACTGGCGCGAGTACTGGATGAACGCCTGGACGTCGCCCAGCGACATCTGGCCGGTCGCCACCCGGACCCCGCCGATGACGCAGATCGCGGCGTAGTTGAGGTTGGAGATGAACGTCATCGCCGGCTGGATCGTGCCCGAGATGAAGTGGGCCTTGTAGGTGGCCTGGTAGAGCGTCTCGTTCTGCTCGTCGAACTGGGCGATGGCCTGCTCCTGCCGGCCGAACAGCTTCACGATCGCGTGCCCGGTGTGCATCTCCTCGATGTGGCCGTTGAGCGTGCCCGTCCACTCCCACTGCGCCGCGAACTGCTTCTGCGA
The DNA here is from genome assembly GCA_040755495.1 of Chloroflexota bacterium. GTDB lineage: Bacteria > Chloroflexota > Limnocylindria > Limnocylindrales > CSP1-4 > CAIXZV01. The sequence goes on along the minus strand of JBFMAT010000032.1, from coordinate 32,007 downwards.
GCGCGACGCGATGAGCACGGTCACGACCAGCGACGCCGGCACGGCGAGCAGCGAGATGAGCGCCAGCAGCGGGCTGATGGTCAGCATCATGATCAGCACGCCGATGACGGTCAGCACCGACGTGATCAGCTGGGTCAGGCTCTGCTGGAGGGTCTGGCTGATGTTGTCGATGTCGTTGGTGACCCGGGACAGGATGTCGCCGCGGGACTGGCGGTCGAAGTAGGCGAGCGGCAGCCGCCCCAGCTTCTCGTCGACCCGGCGCCGGAGCCGGTACACCGTCCGCTGCGTGACGCCGGCCATGATGTAGGCCTGCGCCCAGCCCAGCAGCGAGCTCAGGACGTAGATCCCGGCGACGAAGGCGAGGACGCCGGTCAGCGCGCCGAAGTCCACGCCCACGCCGGGCACCACGTCCATGCTCGCGAGCATGTCGGCGAGGTTGGTCTCGCCCTGCGCGCGCAGCCCGTCCACGATCTGGTCCTTGGGCACGCCGGCGAGGCCCATCTCGCCCAGCTGGCGGCCCATGACGCCCTCGAACAGGATGTCGGTCGCGGTGCCCAGGATCTTGGGCCCCACGATCGAGAACGCGACGCTGCCCACGCCCAGGAGCATGACCGCGACGATCAGCCGGCGCTCCGGGCGCAGCTCGCCGAGCAGCCGCCGGAACGAGGCGCGGAAGTCCTTCGACTTCGCGGCCGGCAGCTGCATGCCCATCATGTGGCCGGGGCCACCCGGGGGGCCCATCGGGCGCCGGCCGCGCCCCTGCCCACCCGGTTCGCCGTGACCTGCGGGTCTGCCCGGACCGCCCGCGCCGCCGTGGCCGCCCGAGCCGACCGGACCGCCCGGACCGCCGGCACCACCCGCGGGAGCACCACCGGGGCGGCCCATCGGCCCGCTCACGCGACCTCCTCCTCGGTGACCTGGGACAGCACGATCTCGCGGTACGTCTCGCAGGTCCGCATCAGCTCCTCGTGCGTGCCGATGCCGGCGATCCGGCCGTCCTCGAGGACCACGATCCGGTCCGCGTGGAGGATCGTGCCCACGCGCTGGGCCACGATGATCACCGTCGCCTGCCCCAGCTCCCGCCCGAGGGCGGCCCGGAGGCGGGCGTCGGTCCGGAAGTCGAGGGCGGAGAAGCTGTCGTCGAACAGGTAGACTTCGGGGTTCTTGGCCAGCGCCCGCGCGATCGCCAGCCGCTGCCGCTGCCCGCCGGACACGTTCGTCCCGCCCTGGGCGATCGGCGCCTCGAGCCGCTCCGGCATCTCCGCGACGAAGTCGCGACCCTGCGCGATGTCCAGCGCCCGCCACAGCGCCTCGTCCGCGGCGTGCTGGTCGCCGTAGCGCAGGTTGCTGGCGACCGTGCCACCGAACAGGAACGCGCGCTGGGGGATGACGCCGATCCGGCGCCACAGGTCCGCGCGGTCCATCGCGCGCACGTCGACGCCGTCCACCAGCACGGCGCCCCCGGTCACGTCGTACAGGCGCGGCACGAGGTTGACCAGCGTGGACTTGCCGCTGCCGGTGCCGCCGACGATCGCCGTGGTCTCGCCCGGGTTGGCGGTGAACGAGATGCCGCGCAGGACCGGCTCCTCGGCGCCCGGGTACCGGAACTCGACGTCCCGGAACTCCACGAGGCCGCGCCGCTCGGGCGAGACCGGCTCGGCCGGGTCGTGGATCGCGGGCTCGGTGTCCAGCACCTCGCGGATCCGGCCGGCGGACACGGCGGCCCGGGGGACCATGACGAACATGATCGTGGCCATCATGATCGCGAACAGGATCTGGATGACGTACTGGAGGAACGCGGTCAGGTTGCCGATCGGCATCCCGCCGCCGTCGACCCGGTAGGCGCCCAGCCACAGGATGGCGACGGTGCTCAGGTTCATGATCGCCATCAGCGACGGCATCGTGATCGCGAACAGCCGGTTGACCTCGAGGCTGGTGTCCATCAGGTCCCGACTCGCCTCGTCGAAGCGCGCCTCCTCGTGACGGGTGCGCACGAAGGCGCGGATCACGCGGATGCCGGCCAGCGTCTCGCGCATCACGAGGTTGATGCGGTCCAGCTTCTTCTGCATCGCCCCGAACAGCGGGATGGCCCGGCGCATCACGAAGCCGATGAGCGCCGCCATGATCGGGATGATCACCAGCAGGATCCCGGTCAGCGGCACGTCCTGGCGGAGCGCCATGATGACCCCGCCGATGGTCAGGATCGGCGCCGAGACCATCACGTTGAGGATCAGCAGGACGACCGTCTGGACCTGCTGGACGTCGTTCGTGTTGCGGGTGATCAGGCTGGCCGCGCCGAACTGGTTGACCTCGACCTGGCTGAACGCCTGGACCTTGCGGAAGATCGCGCTCCGGACGTCGCGCCCGAAGGCCATCGCGGTCCGTGCGCTCCAGTAGGCGGACACGACGGCCGCGATCGCGAGCGCGAAGGTGACCAGCAACATGAAGCCGCCGGTCCGCAGGATGTAGTCCGTGTCGCCCCGGGCGACGCCGTTGTTGATGATGTCCGCGTTGAGCTCGGGGAGGTACAGGTTGGCGATGGCCTGCACGAGCAGGAGGGCCATCACGGACACGAGCGGCCAGCGGTACGGCGCGAGGAAGCGGCGGAACAGGGCGATCATCGTGGCGCCTCGGCGGGGGACTCGGCGGGGGACTCGGCCGGCGTGGGGCTCGCGTGGAGGCGCTCGCGCGCCCGATGCAGGGCGCGGGAGCCGAGGAGCAGGGCGCCGAGCTCGTCGTCCGTCAGCTCCTCGAGGACGGCGGCGAAGTGGCCCCGTCGCTGGGCGGCGATTTCGGCGAGCAGGTCCCGGCCTGCGGCGGTGGAGGCGACGCGGATCACGCGCCGGTCCGCGTCCCCCCGGCGCCGCTCCACCAGGCCCCGCTGCTCCATGCGGTCGACGATGCCGGTCGCGCTGGCCTGGGACACGTCGAGTGACTCGGCGAGGGCGCGCATCGGGATCGGCCCCTCCTCGTCCAGGACCGCGAGCACGTGGAGGTGGACGAGGCTGAGCGGTCCCGATGGCCAGCGCCGCAGGTGGCGCATGACGCCGGACGGCGTGTGCGCGGCGAGCTCGTCGAGGAGCTCGCGGATCAGGGCCGGGCGCGAGGGGGTGGCCACGGTTCAGGCGAGATAGATGGTCAACATTACCCGAAGCATATCCGGATGCCCGGGGCGCTGTCCAGCCCGGAGCCCTTCGACCCTGACCCCCGGCCGGTCGACCCGGAGGCTACCCCGTGATCGCCCGCCGGAACCGCCAGGAGGCCAGCCCCAGGAGGACGACGGCGAACCCCGCCAGCACCGCGACGTTGACCAGCACCGTGTCGATGCCGCCGCCGTCGCGGATCAGCGACCCGAAGGCCGTGATCGCCCAGGAGTGGGGGATCGCCTTCGCGATCGTCTGCATGATCTCGGGCATGAACCCGAGCGGCACCATGGCGCCGCCCAGGGCACCCAGCGCGAGGCCCGCGAACACGCCCAGCGACGACGCCTGCTCCGCGTTCTCGCTGATCGCCCCGATGAGCATCGCCACGCCGGCGCCGACCAGGCAGAACAGCAGGATGATCACGCCCGCGGCGATCGGGTCGCCCCACGACACTCCGAACACCGTCGCGGTCAGGACCACGACGAACACCGCCTGGAGCAGCGCGACCAGGAGCCGGCCGACCGTCTCGCCGAGGACGATGGTCGAGATCGAGGTCGGCGTGGACACCATCCGGCGCGAGACGCCGAAGCGCTTGGTCTGGACCAGTTGGCCGGCGGCCGTCATCGAGGTCAGGAACGTGAATAGCAGCAGCTGGGTCTGGGCGCCGAACGTGAACTGGCCGAAGCCCTCGAACATGAACTCCTCGCCCACCCGCTGCACCTCGACGGCGACCCCGGCGACCTCGGCCCGGCGCTCGGCCGCGACCTGGTGGGCCGCGTCGTAGCTGCCGGCGCCGACCTCGCTCGCGGTCCGCGCGGCCGCCACCAGCGTCGCCTGCTCCGCCACCGCGGCCTCGACCGGCGCGCGGTAGCCCTGGGTCACCGCCTCGCTCGTGCCCAGGAACCGGACCTCGACCAGCCCGGACCCGGCCAGGCGCGCCGCGTAGTCGTCGGGCACCACGATCCCCGCCTCGACCGTCCCGCGCTCCACGGCGGTCCGCAGGGCCGCCTCGTCCGGGAACTCGCGGACCACGAACACGGAGTCCTCGCCCAGCCGGGTGACCAGCGCCTGCGCGGCCGCGTCGCCCCCGGGCGCCACGACGCCCAGTCGCGCATACCCGGACCCGCCGAACTGGAGGCCCAGGGCCACGATGATGATCGTGGGCAGGATGAAGATGAAGAACAGGTTGCCGCGGTCGCGGACCTGGCGGAGCAGGTTCGTCCACCCGATCGTGGCGACCTTGCGCAGGTCGATGGCGCTCATCGGGCCGCCACCAGCCGGCGCGCCCGGGCGAACCCGATGCCGCCCGTGATCAGGCCCATCGCGAGCAGCACGCCGACCGCGGGCAGCGCGTCGGCGATGGTGCCCGTGCCCTGCATCTCGGACAGCCCGCGCAGGAACCACGCATGCGGCGTGATGAGGCTCAGGGTCTGCATCGCCTCGGGGGCCTGCGCGGTCGGCGAGAACGTGCCGCCCAGGATGCCCAGGGTGATGGCCACGGCAGAGTTGGCGGCCCCGGCCCCGTCGAGCGTGTTCATGAACGAGGTGATGAGCGCCGTCAGCCCGATCGCGGAGATCACCGCCGCCAGGACGACGAGCGCGACGCCGACCGGCGGCCCCCAGTCGGCGCCCAGGCCCACGGTGGTCGCGACGACGAGGATCGCCATCGCCACCAGGCCCGTGGCGAGGCTCGCGATCGCCTTGCCCAGCAGCACGGTGCCCGGCCGGATGGGGCCGGCGAGGATGCGCGCCAGCGTGCCCTGCCGGCGCTCCTCGAACAGGCTGAGCAGCCCGGCCTGGGCGGCGAAGAACAGGAACAGGACCGCCATCGCCGCCGAGAAGTAGGTCGACCAGCTGAGCTGGCGGAGCGTGGCCTCGTTGTCCACCAGCGACAGGGCCGGCTCCTGCGCGAGGGCGATGACCTGGGCCATCTGCTCGCCCTGCGGATGAGCGCCCTGGAGCTCCTCGACCGTGAGCAGCGCGAGCTGGACGCCGGCCACGCCGTCCGCGAACCGGCTGGCGACCGAGCGCGCGATCTCCGTCGCGAGGCCCGCGTCGCGCGCGCCGAGGACGGTGATCGAGGTGGGCTGGCCGGCGGTGATCGCCGCGCTGAACCCGACCGGGATGACGAACGCGGCGTCGCCCCGCCAGCCCTCGGCGGTCGCGGTCTCGACGGCGGCCCGGGCCTCGTCCTCGGTCGCCCGCGTCTCGATCGTCGCGATGCCGGCGTCCGCGAGCCCGCCCAGCACGCCCTCGCTGAACGTGGCGGCGAGCGGCCCGCCGTCGAGGTCGGCGACCACGTAGTCCGCGTGGAACTCCGTCGTGCCGCGCAGCAGCATGCTGAAGATGAACGCCAGCGCGAGCGGCGCGATCACCGCGAACACGATGACCGACCGGTCCCGCAGCCGCTGCCGCAGGTCCTTGGCCGCGATGAGCAGCGCCGTGCGCATCGGACGCCCCCGGCTACTCGGCCGCGTCGCGGAGCGCGCGCCCGGTCAGGTGGAGGAACACGGCCTCGAGGTCCGGCTCGACGACGTCGACGCCCTTGACGTCCGCCTTGTCCTCCGCGGCCGCGATCAGCCTAGGCAACGCCTGGCGCGCCTCGGCCACGAGGATCTCGATCGAGTTGTCCTTGGCGTCGGCACGCACGACCCCCGGCACCTGGGCCACGTCCGCGGCCGCCCCGGTGACGTCGCCCGTGACGGTCAGCCGGACCGTGTCCTGCTCGCCGATCAGGGCCACCAGCTCGCGCTGCGTGCCCTCGGCCCGGATCTCACCGGCGTCGATGATCCCCACCCGGTCGCACAGGCGCTCGGCCTCCTCCATGTAGTGGGTCGTGTACAGGATCGCCATGCCGCTCTTGCCCAGCGCGGCGATGCTCTCGAGGATCGCGTTGCGGCTCTGCGGGTCCACGCCCACCGTCGGCTCGTCGAGCAGCAGCAGCCGCGGCTGGTGGAGCAGCCCGATGCCGATGTTGAGCCGGCGCTGCATGCCGCCGCTGTACTTGTCGGTCCGGTCGCCGGCACGCGCGGTGAGGCCGACGGTCTCGAGGACCTCGGCGATGCGCGAGCGCAGCCGCGGGCCCTGGAGGCCGTACAGCCGGCCGAAGAACTCGAGGTTCTCGCGCGCCGTGAGGTCCGGGTACAGCGCGAGGTCCTGGGGCACGTACCCGATGCCCGCCTTGGCCGCGACCGCGCCCACGTCGATCGGCGTGCCGTCGAGGGTCACGTCGCCGGCGTCCCGGGCGAGGAGGCCGCAGACCATCGAGATCGTGGTGGTCTTGCCGGCGCCGTTGGGGCCCAGGAGGCCGTAGGTCTCGCCCTCGGCGATCTCGAAGCTGACGCCGCGGACGGCCTCGATCGACCCGTAGCGCTTCCGCAGGCCGGTGGCGCGGAGGACGGTGGTGGACATGTGGAATCAGACCCTCCCCGTGCATCGGGCGACGCGCACGACGGACATCGTGAGCAGCCGCGGCGTTGGGCGCAAGTCCGAACGGCCCTCACTTCACTCCCGGCCCGTCCGCCGCGAGGGCCGGAGGGGTGGGCTCCGCCAACCGGCCCGGCGGTGCCCGGGCGCACCGCGTTGTCCGGGGATTCTGAGAGACCTCTCAGCCGATTCCCAGTGTCGGCGCCTATGGTGGCCGGGTCCCGGAGGCGCCGGGACCACCAGGGAGGACTGTGCATGTCCAGGACCATCGCCCGGCGGGGGATCGTCGCGATCTCGCTGCTCGCCGCACTCGCCGTGCCGACGACCGCGCTCGCCGCGACCCTCAACGGGACCGACGGCCCCGACGTCCTCGAGGGGACGGCGGAGGCGGACACGATCCACGGCCTCGCCGGCAACGACCTGATCAAGGGCCTCGCCGGTGACGACTGGCTGTACGGCGACGCCGGTGCCGATCGCATCCGCGGCGACGGCGGCGCCGACCACCTCTACGGCGGCAACGGCCCGGACCGGCTCCACGGTGGCGGTGGTCCCGACGCCATCCGCGGCGGTGCGGGCGGCGACACGATCTTCGGCGGCGCGGGCCGCGACCGGATCGGGGGCGGACCGGGCAACGACGTGATCACCGTGGGCTACGACAACGCCGCGGACTACGTGTCGTGCGGTGACGGCTGGGACGTCGTGGTCCTCGGCCCGACGGACGCCGCGACGACCGACTGCGAGCGCCGGGTGCGCGTCAGGACCTAGGCGACGGCTCGCCTCGACCATCGGGACGGCCCCGCCGAGTGCGGGGCCGTTCGGCGTCCGCGGCGCCCGTCCCGCGGCGCCCTTCCGCGGCGCCCGTGCCCGGCCCGCGTCAGCCGCGCTTGCGGACCTTCCAGGCCTCCTCGCACGGCCATCGGCTCGCCCACGCGGCGCTCATCCACTCGTAGCTGGTCGTCATGCCCTCGGGGACCCGCACCTCCACCAGGTCCTCCACCTCGAACCCGGTGTCGCGGAACAGGCGGATCCAGTCGCCGTGCGCGAGGTGGAACTCGACCGCCTCGGGCTCGTCGGGCCAGCTGATCCGGTGCATCCCGAACAGCGGGCGCTTGAGCCGCTCGTCGGCGGGGCCGTCGGTCTCGAGGTCCGGCACGGTCAGGTAGGCGAGCAGGCCGTTGGTCAGCAGCACCAGCCGGCCGCCCGGCCGGAGGAGCCGCGACGCCTCGGGGATCCAGGCGTAGGGATCGGCCCACAGCGCGGCCCCGTACTCGGAGATCGCGAAGTCGAACGAGCCGTCGGGGAACGGGACCTGCTCCGCGTTGCCCAGGAGCAGCGGGAAGTCGATGCCGTGCTCGCGCTGGAGCCGGGCCGCGGTCTCGAGCTGCCGGGGCGAGTTGTCGATGGCCACGACGCGAGCGCCGCGCCGGGCGAGCCAGGCCGAGACGTAGCCGGTGCCGCAGCCGAGCTCGATGGCGTCGCGCCCGGCGAGGTCGTCGGGCAGGAGGTGGAGCTCGGCCTCGGGGACCCCGAAGATGCCCCACCGCTCGTCGCCGGGCTGGAGCGCCCAGCTGCGCTCGCCCGGCCCGACGTAGTCCTGCGCGTAGCGATCCCACGCCGCGCGGTTGCGGGCGACGTGCTCGGGCAGCGCCTCGCCGGCGCCGCCGGTGCCGCCGGTCGTGGTCTCGCCGTCGATCGTCACGTCAGGCCTCCCCGCGGTGCCGCGCGCGGGCGGCGAGCACGATGTCGATCGTCCGTTCCTCCACCGGCCGCAGGTCCAGCTGGACGTGCCCCACGCCGAGGTCGCGCCACGCGTCGAGCGCGCGGGCGACCGCGTCCACGTCCGGCGGCAAGGCGTCGGGCGCCCCCGGCCGGCCGGACGGGCCCTCCGCGTCGAGCGTCAGCCCGACGGTGACCTCGAGCGTGGCCGGGTCCCGGTCCTCTGCCGCGCACGCCTCGAGCAGGGCGGCGTGGCGCTGCGCGTAGCGCTCGTTGGGGAGGCCGAACCAGGCCGAGTTCCAGGCGTCGGCGTGGCGCGCGGCGAGGCGCATCACCCGCTCGCCCTTGGCCGCGACGAGGATCGGGATCCGGCCGGGGAGGCGCGACGGGCGCGGCGGCGGCGGGAGCAGGACGGCATCCTCCGCGGCGTGCCAGCGGCCGTGGAACGTGACCCGCTCGCCGTGCACCAGCGGGCCGATGATCGAGAGCGCCTCCTCGAACCGGCCCGCCCGGTGGTCGAAGGGATAGCCGAAGGCCGCGTACTCGGGCTCGTGCCAGCCGGTGCCGAGGCCCAGGATCAGCCGCCCGTCCGCGATCTCGTCGAGGGTTGCCGCCATCTTCGCGAGCAGCGCGGGCGGCCGGAACCCCGTGCCCAGCACGATCGTGCCCAGGGCCGCGCGCCCGGTGGCGGCGGCGATGGCCGTGAGCAGCGTCCACGCCTCGTGGATGCCGTCCTCGGGCTGGCCCACCAGCCGGAACAGCAGGTGGTCGTAGACCCACAGGCTGTCGATGCCGCCGGCCTCCGCGTGCCGCGCGAGGTCGCGGATCCGCGGCCAGCGCGACGCCCCGCCGCCGTCCGAGTCGTTCATGGGCAGGACCACGCCGATCTGCATCGCGCGATCGTAGCGGGAGGACGCGGGCGGCGGTGCTCGGTCGGGGCGAGTCCGGGCGGGTCCGGGGGTGTCCGGGCATCTTGACTGATCGGGGATGCTTCCCTTGCTCCATCCTCGTCGCCTGCCACGAGAGGTCTCCATGCGTTCCAGGCTCGCCGCGATCCTCGTCGCGCTCCTGCTGCTGTCACTCCTGCCCGGCGCCGTGGCCGCGGCCCGGCCGGCCAGCCTGCAGGCGGCGGCGCACGCCCGCGTGCTCGCGTACTGGACCCCGGCCCGGCTGCGCGCGGCGACCCCGCGCGACTACACGTTCGACGCCGTCCGCGGCTTCCAGCCGGCCGCCAAGCCCGGCGGAGGCGGCGGGAGCGGCACCACCACCGGCGCATCGTGGAACGGCGGCGGCGACATGCTGCGCGGCTCGGGCAAGGTGTGGTTCACCATCGGCGGCGCCGACTACATCTGCTCCGGATCGGTAGTCAGGGAGGCGAAGTCCAACCAGGCGATCGTGCTCACGGCCGGCCACTGCGTGGTCGAGAACGACGGCACGTTCGCCACCAACTTCGTGTTCATCCCCGCCTTCGACACCAAGCCCACCTACACCTGCGCCAACACGCAGTACGGCTGCTGGGTGGCCGACGCCCTGTACGCGGACAAGGCGTTCGCGACCGCGGGCGGATTCAACGACACCGCCGTCCAGCACGACTGGGCGTTCGCGGTCGTGAGCGGCGGCGGCTTCAACGGCACGACCCAGCTCAACGCGGCCGTGGGCGACGGCTTCCCGATCCAGTTCAACCGCAGCTTCGCGGGCCAGACGCTGAGCGCGTTCGGCTACCCCGCGGCGGGCAAGTACCGCGGCAGCGACCTCGTGTATTGCCGGGGCACCGTGGGCACCGACGCCAACACCGGCGGCACGACGTGGTCGATGCCCTGCGGCATGACCGGGGGCTCATCGGGCGGTCCGTGGGTGGAGGCGAGCACGACGAGCGGCTCCGGCGCGTACGCCTACGCGACGACGACGCTCAGCTCCCTCAACTCGTACGGCTACTCGGGCGTGAAGAACATGTACGGCCCGAAGTTCAACGATCGGACCCAGGCGACGTTCGACGCCGCTGACTCCGGCACGCTGCCGTCCACGGTGGTGCGGACCTTCCTCCCCTAGGCGACGGGCGCCCGGGCCGGGACACGATGAGGCCCACCGGCGCATCGAACGCAATCCGACGGCCGGCCGCGACGCCGGCCGTCGCGATTCCCGGGCCGCCCGCGACGCCGGCCGTCGCGATTCCCGGGCCCCTTTGCCCGGGCATCCGCGAGAATGGCCGCCAGATGCGCGCCGTCGGCCAGCCGTCCGTCCTCGCCGCCGCCCGCCCGAGCCCGCGGTTCCTCGCCGGCCTCCTCGTGGCGGTCGGGTTCTGGATCCTGGTCATCGCGCTGTCCGACCCGACGGTCGACGTCACCGAGCCGTTCTCGGGGCGCATCGTCACCGCGCAGGACGCCCGCTCCTACTACGGCCTGAACCTGTCGGACCTGTACACCGGGCGGACGAACTGGAACACGATCGGCGCGTACCCGTACTCGCCCGCGTTCGCGCAGCTCGTGTACCCGCTCGACCTGCTGCCCTGGCCGGCGTTCGTGGCCGCCTGGACGGCGATCCTGCTGCTCGCCGTGTACGCGCTCACGGGCCGCGAGCTGCTGTTGCTCGGCCTCGCCGTGGGGGCGATGGAGATCGCCGGCGGCAACGTCTCGCTGCTGCTCGCGCTGGCGATCGTGCTCGGGTTCCGGTGGCCCTGGACGTGGGCGCTGGTGCTGCTCACGAAGATCACGCCCGGGGTGGCGCTGCTGTGGTTTGCGCTGCGCCGCGAGTGGCGGCAGCTCGCGATGGCCCTGGGCGCGACGGCGGCCGTAGCCCTCGTCTCGTTCGTGCTGCTGCCGGACCAGTGGCGGGCGTGGGTGGACCTGCTGGCGTCGAACACGGGCAAGGGCGGGACGTGGGCCGCCGTGCCAGTGCCGCTGCTCGTCCGCGGCCCGATCGGGTTGGCGTTGATCATCTGGGGCGCGCCGCGGAACCAGCGCTGGGTGGTGCCGGTGGGCGCCATGCTGGCGCTCCCGGCGCTGTGGTACGGGTCGCTGTCGATGCTGCTCGCGGTGATCCCGCTCACGACCCCCGACGAGCGGCGGCGCGCCTGGGCGCGGGTGACCGGGCTGGTGCGGCGCGCCTGAGGGGAGCGGCGGCGCGGCGTCCCGTGGCGTCGTCGGTCGCCGCGTGGCGCCACTCGCCGCTCACCGGGAGTCGCCGCCGCCGTGCGTCCGTCGCGAGCCGCGGCCGCCGTGCGTCCGGCGCACGGATTCCGGACCCTCGTGTCGTGATCGTGCGTCCCGCGCACGCTCGCGGCGGGAATCGGGCCCGCGAGGGTCTCGCCTGTGTTGTCGTCGTGCGTCGGGCGCACGTTACCTGCACATGAGCATGGAATCCGTGCGTGGCACGCACGGCGGACCCCGCACGGCGGACCCCGCACGGCGGACCCGCACGGCGAACTCGCACGACGGGATAAGCCCCGGATGAGCGGCTCGTGCTTGAGTACGGGCATGCCACGGACGCGCCTCCAGCTCGACGCGGACGAGCGAACCGCGAAGACCCGCGCGGCGCTCGCCGAGGACCTCCGGCGGCTGCGTGCGGACGCCGGCGTCAGCCTGACCGCGGCCGCGGTGGCCGCCGGGGTGGACCGGTCGGTCGTGTCGAGGATCGAGACGGGCGCCCTGCAGCCGACGCTCGAGACCTACGGCCGCCTGGCCGCGGCGCTCGGGGCGGATCTCGCGGCCCGCGTCTACCCGCAGACCGGACCGGCGATCCGCGACCGTCACCAGGTCCGCATGGCCGAGCTGCTGATCGCCACCCTGCATCCCCGCTGGCTGGTGGCACCCGAGGTCGCGGTGCGGCGACCGGTCCGGGGATGGATCGACCTCGCGCTCCACGCTCCGGCCGACAACCTCGTCGTCGCCGCCGAGCTCGAGTCGGAGCTCCACCGGGTCGAGCAGCTGCTGCGCTGGAGCTCCGAGAAGGCCGAGGCGCTGGCCTCGTCGTCGATGTGGGCGTCGTGGACGGCGTCCGGGCAGGAGCCGCGGGTCTCGCGGCTCCTCGTCCTGCGCTGGACGCGCGCGAACCGCCACGCCGCAGCGGCAGCTCGACGGCTCCTCCGGGAGGCATATCCGGCCGAGCCGCAGGACGCACTCGAGTCGCTCGCGGGGCCGGCGGCCTGGCCCGGCGCGGCCATGGTGTGGGCGAGGATCGATGGCCGGCGGGCGAGCCTCGTCGAGGGATAGGAGAGCGGCGCCGGCAGCGGACGGAACCCGTCGATGCCGCGCTCGGGCCTGGGGTGCCTTGGGCCCGCGCAATCCCGTCCTGTGGCTCTGGCACGCCCACCGCGGCGCCCTTGACCGTTGCGAGGATCGGCCAGACGCGAGGAGGTTTCGGATGAAGGGTGGTGCCGTCGTCGTGCCCCCGCGCGTCGCCGGCCAGCTGGTGATCGACCCGCGCCGTGTGCCGGCGTCGCACCTGGACCTCGTCGAGTGCCCGCCGGTCGCGGCCCTCACGACGGTGATGCCGGACGGGTCGCCCCAGACCTCCGTCGTGTGGTGCGACTTCGATGGCACGCACGTTCGCGTCAACACGATGCGCGGGTTCCAGAAGGAGCGGAACATGCGGCGGAACCCGAAGGTGACGCTGCTGTGCTACGACCCGCGCCGGCCGCTGCGCTACCTCGAGGTCCGCGGCACGGTCGCGTCGATGACCGAGGACGGCGCCCCGCGGCACCTGGACGAGCTCGCCTCCAAGTACCTGGGCCGGCCCGTCCGGTACTTCGGCGAGTGCATCCCCGCCCGCTTCGCCGAGACCGAGATCCCCGTGCTGTGCCGGATCCTGCCGACCCATGTCGTCGCCCTCGACGCCACGGGCGACCACGGCGACGGACGATGACGACCGCCGCCGACGCCGCGTCGCTCTCGATCCCCGGCACGCACCTGGACCTCCTCACCCGGCCGATCTGCGGCGTGTTCACCACGATGCAGCCCGACGGGCAGCCGCAGTCGAGCCTGGTGTGGGTCGATCACGACGGCACGTGCGCCCGGGTCAACACGACCCTGGACCGCCGGAAGTGCCGCAACCTGCTCCGCAACCCGAAGGTCAGCCTGCTGGTGGTCGATCCCGACAACACCGGCCGGTTCATCCAGGTCCGCGGCGACGTGGAGCTGGTCACGGACGGGGCGGTCGAGCACCTGGACGCGCTCACCCGCGAGTACACCGACCACCCGGCCTATTACGGGTACGTCTATCCGGCCGGCCAGGCGGCCCGCGAGCAGCGGGTGACGTGCCGGATCCACGCCCGGCGGATCACGCTCGACGCGATCCACGCCTGACGCGAGATAGGTCGGGCCTGACGCGGGGAGATCAGGCGGCGATCACCGCAGCCAGGGCGTCCGCGAACAGCTCGAGGTTCCCGGGCGTGAACCCGGCCACGTTGATCCGACCGTGGCCGACGACGTACACCGCGTGCGCGTCGCGCAGCCGGGCGACCTGGTGGGTCGTGAGGCCGAGCAGCGCGAACATCCCGCGCTGGCGCGCGATGCCGGTCCAGTCGCCCGGGATCGCCCGCGCCTCGAGCGCGGCGACCAGCGCCGCGCGGTTGTCCCTGATCCGGTTGCGCATCCCGGCGAGCTCCACCTCCCAGCGGGCCCGCAGGTCCGCGTCGGCGAGGATCGTGCGCACGACGTCCGCACCGTGGGCCGGGGGGTTGGAGTAGTTGGTGCGGACGGCGGCCTTGACATGGGTCTGGACGGCCTCGGCATCGGCCGCGGTCCGGGCCACCACCAGCAGCGCCCCGACCCGCTCCGCGTACAAGGAGAACGTCTTCGAGTACGAGGTGGACACCAGCAGCTCCGCGCCGGGGCGGACCAGCTCCAGCAGCCCCGCCGCGTCCTCGCGCAGCCCGTCGCCGAAGCCCTGGTAGGCGAGATCGACCAGCGGCAGCAGCCGCCGCTCCTCGACCAGGTCGCCGAGCCGCCGCCACTGCGCCGGCGAGGGGTCCACGCCGGTCGGGTTGTGGCAGGCGCCGTGGAGCAGCACGACGTCGCCCGGCGACGCATGGTCGAGCGCGGCGAACATCGCCGTCTCGTCGATCCGACGGCCCGCCGCGTCGGTGTACGGGTAGGGTCGGATCCGGAACCCCGCCGCGTGGAACAGCTGTGGGTGGTTGGGCCAGGTGGGCTCGCTCATCCACAGCGTCGTGCCGGACCCGGTCTGGCGCAGCAGGTCCGCGGCGACGCGCAGCCCGCCGGTGCCGCCCGGCGTCTGGGTCGCGAGCGCCCGGCCGGACGTCACGGCCTCGTGATCGTCGCCCAGGATGAGCCCCCGCACCAGCTCCCGGTAGGCGGGCTCGCCATCGATCGGGCGGTACAGCTTGGTGCCCGCCTCCGCCGCGAGGCGCCGCTCCGCCTCCACGACGACGTCCAGCACGGGCGTCCGCCCGGTCGCGTCCACGAACACGCCCGACGAGAGGTTCACCTTGCCGGGCCGCGGGTCGCTGCGGAACAGCTCGGTCAGGCCGAGGATCGGGTCGGGCGGGGCGGTGATCCGGGCGAGCGACGGCAGGGACACGGGGGACCTCGGAGGTGGCCGGGCTGGGAGCGCCACGCGGACCGGGACGCCACGCGGAAGATACACGGCCCACCGGGTCGGGGCGCCGCCGCGAGCCCCGGCGCGCGTCGACGAACGTTGCCTACCCCCGGCCGTCGAGCCTCCGGTGCATGAGCACCCCGGTGTCCTTGCACGAGACCGTGAACTCCACCGACGCGGCGATCGTCGCCGGTGCGGCGTCACGGGCCAGGGGCGTGTAGCCCAGCCGCGGGAACCAGTCGATCGCGGTCTCGGTGAGCAGGTACAGGTCGCGGATTCCGAGCGCGCGGGCGGCGTCCTCGGCGGCGCCGACGAGCGACCGGCCGAGCCCGCTCCTGCGGAGCGACGACGCCACCACCACGGACCGCAGCAGCCCGTCCGCGCCGTACGGCTCGATCGCCGCGGCGCCCACGACCTCGCCGCTCGACTCGGCGACGACCCCGTGCCCGAACGCCTCGTCCACCCCGTCCAGCGGCAGCGACGCGTCGGTGAGCAGCACCCGCACGGCCGGCAGGTCCGCCGGCCCGGATGCGCGCACGACCACCATCGCGAGCCCCGGGCCGGAACCCGATTCGGGGCGCGACGAGTAGGCTTCCACGAATGGCAGTGTAGCCACGCCGACGGAGGACCAGCCCGCATGGCCGACATCGCGCCCGCGCCCGCCGACGCGGTCGCCATCGACGTGGCCGGTCGCCGGCTGTGGGACGATCTGCGCCGGGCGGTCGGCCGCGCGGTGGTGGGCGGCGACGAGACCGTCCGGCTGGTCACGATCGCGCTGCTGGCCGATGGCCACGTGCTGCTCGAGGACGTCCCGGGCACCGGCAAGACGCTGCTCGCCCGGGCGATCGCCAGGGCCCTCGACCTCGCGACCGCCCGGATCCAGGGCACGCCGGACCTGCTGCCCAGCGACGTGACCGGCGCCAGCCTGTTCGAGCCCGCCGGCCTCCGCTTCGTCCAGGGCCCGGTGTTCACGAACATCCTGCTGGTCGACGAGGTCAACCGGGCGACGCCCCGCACGCAGAGCGCCCTGCTCGAGGCGATGCAGGAGCGCCAGGTCTCGATCGAGGGCACCACCCACCGCCTGCCGGACCCGTTCGTGGTCCTGGCGACCCAGAACCCGGTCGAGTTCGAGGGGACGTTCGCCCTGCCGCAGGCACAGCTGGACCGCTTCCTGCTCCGTGCCCGGATCGGCTACCCGGACGACATCGGCGAGCGCCGGATCGCGCGCCGCCACCAGGACGCGGCAGATCCGCTGGACACCATCGAGCCGGTCATCGACCGCGGGCGCCTGCTCGCCGTCCGTGACCGCGTCCGGACGGTCCGCGTGGCGGACGAGGTCGAGGCGTACCTCGTGGCCGTCGTCCGCGCGACGCGCGAGCACCGTGACGTCGACCTCGGCGGCAGCCCGCGCGCGACCGTCGCGCTGTACCGGTCGGCGCAGGCGGCGGCCGTGCTGGCGGGTCGCGCGTTCGTGACGCCCGACGACGTGAAGGGCGTGGCCGGCCCGGTGCTCGCCCATCGCCTGGTCGTGGACCTCGACCGCAGCCTCCACGGCGCGACCGCGGAGGCCGTCGTGGACTCGATCCTCGCCGCGGTCCCCGTCCCGCCGATCGCCGAGGGCTGACCCGTGGCGGTGCGCGTCATCGCGGCCCTCGTCCTGGTCGTCGTCGGCAGCGCCCTCGACGTCCCGATCGCGATCGTGCTGGGCGTGGTGACGCTGATGCTCGAGGTCGTCAACGCCGTCTGGGCGCGCCTCGGCCTGCGCGACGTCCGGTACACGCGGCGCCTCGCGGGACGGCGGACCCCGTGGGGCGGCGAGATCCCGATGACGGTCGAGGTCT
Organism: Chloroflexota bacterium; assembly: GCA_040755495.1. Lineage (GTDB taxonomy): Bacteria > Chloroflexota > Limnocylindria > Limnocylindrales > CSP1-4 > CAIXZV01. Next base: position 15,326 of record JBFMAT010000032.1, on the reverse strand, counting down.
GGAACCGGCGACGGCTGCCGATCGCCTGGCTCCGGGCCGACGACGAGGCGACCGCCGGCGTGACCGTGCGCGAGCGCCAGCTGGTGGACGGCACCGAGCCCGGCATCGAGGTCCTGCGGAACGCCTGGACGCTGCGACCGTGGGAGCGCGTCGTGCGCCGGTTCCACGTCGGGGCGGACCGGCGTGGCGTGTTCATGCTGGGTCCCGTGGACCTCACGATGGGGGACCCGTTCGCCCGCCGGGTCGCGTTCGAGCAGCGCCCCGAGACCGACACGTTCCTGGTCTGGCCGCGGACCGTCCCCACGACCGAGATCGAGCCGCCGGACCGCTGGGGGGACCTCGATCGCGCCCGGCGCGGGCTCGCCGAGGACCCGTCGCGCTTCGCCGGCGTCCGTCCGTACGCGCCCGGCGACTCGATGCGCCGCCTCCACGCCCGCACCAGCGCACGCCTGGGCCGGCCGATGACCAAGCGGTTCGAGCCGTCTCGCGAGCGCGAGGTGCTGATCGCCCTCGACGTCCAGACGATCGACGGGCCGGCCTGGGAGGCCGGATTCGGCAGCGACGAGGTGGAGTCGCTGTACGTGGTCGCGGCCTCGATCGTCCGCTCGCTCGAGGCGCGCCACGTGGCCTTCGGGCTGCTGGCAGCCGGCTACACCGGCGCCGAGACCCGGTTCGCGACCGTGCCCGTGTCGTCATCGCCGGGCCAGGCGCAGCGGGCGCTCGACCTCCTCGCCCGGCTCTCCTCGCACGCCTCCGCGCCGTTCGAGCGGCTGCTCACGATGGCGGCCCGGACCGTGCACCCCGGGACGACGGTGCTGGTGCTGACCGCACGTGACCCGCGGCCGTTCGCGGGCGCGCTCCGGCGGCTGGAGCGGCTGGGGGCCGCGGTGGTGATCGTCGCCTGCGGACGCGATGCGGCCCGGGAGGCCGCCCGGGCGCGGGCGGCCGGGTTCACGTCCCGGCGCGCCGCGATGGACGCCCACTGGGAGTCGGCCGAGCGCCTGGTGATCGCGCCATGAGCCGCGCCCCGAGCCGTGCCGTGACTCGCGCCACCGTCCTCCTGCCGACACTCCTCGCGCTCGTCGCCGAGGCGGCGTGGACCGCCGTCGTCGCCGGGCTGCTCGCCGCGTTCGCGTTCCGCGATCCCGCGGTCGGTATCGGGGCGACGCTGCTGGCGGCGCTCGCCGGGCTGGTGGCGGCGCGCGTCATCGGTCCCCGGCTGGGCGATCGCTGGCCGTGGACAGCGGTGCTGCTGGCGCTGGCTTCCGGCCTGCTCGGCTGGCTGGCGGCGGCCGAGGTGCGGTCGGTCGTGGCCGCCCGCGGCATCGACGGGGCGGGGGAGGCCCTGCTGGCCAACCCCGGCGGCTGGATGACCGGCGCCGCGTTCGTGCGCGGGATCGCCCAGTCGCGCATCCCGGCGGACCCGCACGCGATCGGGACCGCGCTCGGGATCGGCGTGCCCGGGCTCGCGCTGATGGCGGTGCTCGGCGGGATGGTGGCGGACCCGGCGCGCAGTCGGTTCCTCGCCGATGCCCAGGCTGGCGTGCTCGTGTTCCTGGTGGCCGGCATCCTCGCCCTCGCGCTCAGCCGGCAGACGCTGCTGGGCTCCGGGTCCGGCCTGGACTGGCGGCGCAACCCGGCCTGGCTGGCCCTGCTCGCCATGCTGCTGGCGGGTGTCGCGGTCGCCGCGGTGTCCGCGTCGCTGGTCGTGGGGCCCGTCATCGTGACGGTGCTCGGCGTGGCGGTGCCCTCGCTGCTCCTGGTCGGCCTCGTGGTCGGCTTCGACCGGCGGAGCCTGCGGATCCTGGTCGCCAGCATGGCCGTGGCCCTGCTCGTGGCGGCGGTGCTGCGCGCGATGGGCGCCCGGCCGTCGCCCGAGGCCCAGATCCCGGGCATCGGCGTCACGACGCCCGGCGACCCGAACGCGGTCGCGCCGCTCGCGATCGGCGTGCTGGTCATCGTGCTGCTGGCCGCGACGATCGCGATCCTCGTCCTCGCCAGGCTCTGGATGCGGCGCCCGCGGGCGGCGGAGGACGACCTGCTCGAGACCCGCTGGATCGATCACGGCGAGGTCTCGGAGCAGCCACGCACGGGGCGCCGCCGGCGTGGCATCCGGTTCGGGCGACCGGCGCCGGCGGACGCGGTGGCGGCGTACCGGGCGCTGATCGAGGAGCTCGCCAGCCGCCCGCGGGTGCGACGCGAGCCGGGCGAGACGCCCGCGGAGCACGCGGGACGGCTGCGCCGGTCGGGGGTGGGTGCCCTGTCGCTGGACCTGCTGGCGGCCGACTACGGGCTGGTTCGGTATGGCGGCGTCACCCTGACCGGTGCCGAAGACCGGCGGGCGATCGGCCGCGCCGCACGCCTGCGGCGGCGACTCGTGGCGGCCGTGGGAGGCGCCCCGACGCCCGGCGCAGGCGCGGCACGCGAGCCGGAGCGACCCGGCGACGCCGGCACGCCCGGCGAGGCCCCCGGCGCCCGGGCACGGTACCGGGTGGGCTGAGACGCGCCGGGCGGTGAGGGCCGAGGGCCCCGCCGCCTGGCGCCGAGGTCAGGCCGGGCGCCGGGCGCGGACGATCGCGCCGTACATCCCGTCGGCCACCGCGTGCGTGGGCTCGATCCGGACGTCCACCATGCCGGCGGCCTCGAGGCCCCCGCGGTACTCGGCGAACGACAGCGCCCCGGCGATGCACCCGGCGTACGAGCCGCGAGCCTCGCGCTCGGCGGGGGTCAGCACGTCGTCCGCGACGATGTCGGTCACGCCCACGCGGCCGCCGGGCCGCAGGACCCGGGCGATCTCGCGGAACACCGCCGGCTTGTCGGCGGCCAGGTTGATCACGCAGTTGCTGATCACGACGTCCACCGAGGCATCCGCCACCGGCAGCGACTCGATCGTGCCCTTGACGAACTCCACGTTGGCCGCCCCGGCCTGCGTCGCGTTGCGGCGGGCGAGCGCCAGCATCTCGTCGGTCATGTCGATGCCGATGGCGCGCCCGGTGGGGCCGACACGCTGGGCGGACAGCAGGACGTCGATCCCGCCGCCGGAGCCCAGGTCCAGCACGGTCTCGCCGGGCCGCAGCTCCGCCACGGCGGTCGGGTTGCCGCAGCCGAGCGACGCGAGGACCGCGGCGTCGGGCAGCTTCGCGAGCTCGATCGGGGAGTAGCGCTCGGCGCCGTAGGGGCCCGGCTCGCCGGCCGTGAGCTCGATCGGCTGGTCGCCGCAGCAGTCGTCGCCGCAACAGGCGGCGGACGTGGCGGGGGCCTCGAGCACCGAGCGCGCGGCGGCGGCGTAGTGATCGCGGACGGTGGCGTGGATCTGCTCGGTCATCGGGGTCCTCGGCTGGTGGTGAGGTGATGGTGCGCCGCGCCGGCGGGCCGCGGGAGGTCGCGGCGTCACGGCCGGGTCGCGCGGCGGTGGATCAGCAGGCGGCGGGCCGGCCGGTGAGCGTCGCGACGAGCTGGCGGAGGCGGCTCGGGCTGCACTGCTCGCGGCACCGGCGGGCGAGCGCCAGGACCCGGTCCAGGCGGAGGTGACGGGCCTCGGCCAGCAGCTCGCGCTGGCGGAAGCCCGCGTAGAGGAAGGCGTCCATGGAAGCTCCTGTGCGGCCGGGCTGGCGGGGTCGGTATTGATGGTTGTCAATATAGACGATCATCGATATGCTGTCAAGCATGAAGCGCTCCCTCGATCCCGACATCCGCCTCCTCCAGGCCGCCGCGGACCCTACCCGGCTCGCGATCCTCCGCGAGCTGAGCGGCCCGGATGCGGTCTGCGCCTGCGACTTCACCGCCTGCTGCGATGTCGCGCAGCCCACCGTCTCGCACCACCTCAAGGTGCTCCGCGAGGCGGGGTGGGTGACCGCCGAGCGGCGCGGCAACTGGGTGTACTACACGCTCAACCCCGAGGCCGCGGCCCGGTTCCGGTCGCTGGCCGGCGGGCTGGGCGGGCGGGGCGGGGCCGATGCCGGCCTGGGTGCGCGGGGCGGCGCCGATCCGGGGGTGCGCGGGCCCGAAGCCGGGCTGCCCGCGGGAGCGATCGGGGGCGGGCGGCGGCGGCTGCCCGTGGTCGAGGCGCGCGACCTCGCCTGACGCTCCCCGGGGACTCGCGGCCAGGCGATCCGCCGCCCGCGGTGCCATCGGCCGCGTGCCGAATCGGCCGGCGCTTGACGGGAGGCGCACAATGCCCGCCATGCCCAATCCCCACGCGCTCCCCGTTCCCGAGGTCGTCACGGTCTATGGCCGCGAGCTGTGCGGTGACTGCCGCCGTGCGAAGCACTACCTCGACGCCACCGCCACGCCCTACCGCTGGGTGGACGTGGACGCCGACCCCGCGGCCCAGGCCCTGGTCGACGCCGCCGGCTACCGTGCCGTCCCGGTCGTCGTGACGCCGGCCGGCCAGGTGCTCGTGGAGCCCTCGACCGAGGAGCTCGCGAACGTCATCGGCACGGCGGCGTAGCCACCGGGCGGTCGTGGATTCGCGCTCCCGCGCCCGTCACCGCGTACACTCCCCGGACCGAGGGCCGGTACGGCCCCGCAGGACGAGGTGTCCGTGATCGAGCTTGTTCACCGGCGGGTCCGGTAGATGCCGAAGAAGCGCAGGGTGTTCATCCCCCCGAAGCGGACGCCGCCCGGTCCCCCGACCGGCGAGGTCATCACCCGACCGGCCGCGCTGTCGATCAACACGTCGGCGCTCGAGGGACGCCCGGGCCTCTCGGTCGGCGATCGCGTCCGGATCCTGGGCACCGGGTTGTACGCCGGCGAGATCGCGATCATCGAGCGCATCGTCGGGGGCGTGGTCCCCGCGGCCTCGGTCCGCACCGAGGCCGGCCGCTCGCGCACCGTGCGGACGATCGATCTCGAGCCCGTCGGCCCCGCGAAGGACGCTCCCGCCGGCCCCGCGAAGGACGCTCCCGTGAGCGACGCCCCGGCGCCCGACGCCCCGGCGCCCGGTGGCGGCGCAGCCGGGCCCAGCGCCTGACGTCCCCGGCGCCGACAGCCGACGGCCCGGCGCCGGCGCCCGGTCACGGCCCAGCTGGCCGACCCTCGTCGTTCGTCCATCCCGGCGGAGGACCCGCGCCCAGTCCCGCGGCGCCGGGCTCCCGCGATCCTGCGCTCCACGGACGGCGCCCGCCGTCCACCTCGTGGAGCGATGGGTGGACCTGCTGCTGTTGGCCGGGATGCTGGTGACCGGGCTGGTGCTCGTGCTCGGGATCGTGTGGCTGGTGCCGATGCTCGCCCTCGCCGCGATCGCCGCCTCCGCCGACCAGGCCTGACGACCCGCCGCGTGGCGAGGGTCCGCCTCAGGACCGCCCGAGGACGCCCCGGACGGTGCGCCTCGCACGACGCACGACCCGCCGCCACAGCGGAACACGCGGCTTCGGCGGCCCGGGCCGGAGCGGCGCCTGCGGGGGCACGATCGCCGCCGTCTTCCCGATCGGTGTCAGCCACGAGCTGTCGACGTCGGGCAGGTGGAGTGCCGGGTCCGCGAACAGGCGCAGGAACTCGGACACGATGTACCGCACCGCGTGCCGGTGGACATGGCGCCCGTCCTCGCGGAAGAAGTCGCTCTGGCGCTCCGCGGTGACGGTCATCTCGTAGGAATGGAAGTAGTGGACGTCCGGGTGCCGGTCGATGAACTCGGACACGGCCGCCCGGATCCGGCTCTTGGACTCCATGTTCGCGATCCGGACGTCCAGGGGCGTGAACGTCGTGTGGAGCGGCACCGGTGACACGGTGACGATCATCGCCGCCCCCAGGCGATCCCGGATCACGGTTCGGATCCGCTCCAGGTCGTCGAGCATCTCGTCCACGGTCAGGCGGTGGAACACCGGCGCGAGCGACGCGAACGCGTCCGGGTGCGGGATCTGGCGGAACGTGCTGCCTGTGGCCCGGCTGCGCCAGGTCTCGATCAGCCCCAGCGTCACGACGACGACGCCGGCCCCCCGGAACACGTCGTCCGCGGCGGCGTCCCTGGCGGCTCGCGCCTCGAGCAGCACCGTCTCGTCACGGTAGGTCGTGTCGTAGTCCCGGAACGGGTCGATGAGCCCGCCGCTCACCGACCACAGCGGCTCGGCGGCGCGCTCGGGCCAGCCACCGGTGAGCCGCTCCAGCTCCTGGCGGATCGTGGCCGTCGAGTAGAACAGGCCGCCCGGGTGCATCGCGCCCCGGATGCCGACGACGTCCATCATCTCGGCCAGCTCGGCCGCGAAGCAGCTGCCGATGGTCGCCACCCGGGTCTCCGGCGTCACCAGGCGGACCACGGGCGCCGACATCACGAGGGCGCGCTCCGACCAGGCGTGGACGTGGTCGAGCTCCCAGGTTCCGAGGCGGCTGTGGAGGAGGGGCATGCGGCGAGGATAGCGCGCCGGGGCGCGGGCACCCCCGTCGAGCCGATATGCTCGGGCCATGCGAGTCACGAACGGGTGACGTCGGTGCGCCACGAGCCCGCCGGGCGGACGCTGTGGCTGTCGCCGGTCGCCCGGGCCGCCGGTCCCGGCGAGGTCGTGATCGTGCTGGACGCGGCGTGGACGCCCGCACCCGATGCCCGGGACGGCGCCACCGTCTCGATGCGGGACGCGGTCGACGCGGTGCTGGCGGCGAACGACCCGATCCTCGCGGCCTCGGACCTGCTCGACGAGTGGGCCGCGGCCTCCGGCGTGATCGGGTTCCTGACGGTCGAGGGCACGTCGCTGTGGTACCTCGTCCGGCTCCGCGAATGGCTGTGGCTCGAGGAGCGGATCATCTGGGCCTGGGTGCTCCGCCGGCTCCTCGACGAGCACCGTCCGACGGCGATCGCGTGCGGGGCGGGGGTGGACGCGGCGCTGCTCGACGTCGCACGGCTGATGGCCGCGGCGGACGGGCTGCCGCTCCGGCTCGAGGACCAGCGGTCTGCCGTGCGACCCGCCGCACCCGGCGCGCCGGGATCCGCGGCGGGAGCCGGGTCGGCGATCCCGCGGACGCTGCGGCGGATCGCCCGGCGGCTGCGGCGCCTCGTGCCTCGCCGTCTTCCCTTCGCGGACCCCGGCCCGGCGGCGGCGGCCGGGCCGGCCATGGCGTTCATGCACGAGCGGCTTGCCCGGCTCGCGCAGGAGACCGAGCCGCGGCTGCTCGTGGTCATGAACCACGTGCCGCAGCGCATCGACACGCCGGACGGCCCTCGGTTCATGAACGCCTACCTCGGGCCGGTCGCGGATCGCCTGCGCGGGACGCGGCTGGAGCCGATCCTCGTCGACATGCTGGCGAGGCGCGCCGACCCCGCGTCGATCGAGCGTGTCTCCGGGCCGGGCACCGATCGCGTGCTGTCCACGGACGCGCTGACGGCCGGCGACCGGCCCGCCCCGGCCGGGCAGGCGGACGAGGTCGCGCGCGTCGTCCGCGAGCTGGCGGCCATCCGCCAGCCGGTCATCGCCTCGGGCGTCGACCTCGGGCCCGCGCTCGCGGCCGAGGTCGCCGCCACGGCCCGGTCGCTGCTGCCCAACAAGCTGGCCGCGATCGCGCGCATGAAATGGCTGCTCGGCCGGCTCCCGGTGGCGGGCATCCTGCTCGCCGACGAATACCACCGCCAGGACTGGATGATCGCGGCCGCGGCCGCCGGGGTGCCGGTGGCGGCGATCCAGCACGGCCTGATCCACGCGCGCCACGCGGGCTATGCCCACCGAGATCGCCCGCCACAGCTGCGGCTGGTCGACCGGACCTACGTGTTCGGTCGATGGGAGCGCGAGGTGCTCGTGGAGCGGAGCGTGTACCGGGACGACGAGGTCCGCGTGGGCGGATCGCCGCGGCTCGATGTCGGGGCCCGGCGGCCGTCCGACCGTGAGGCGGTCCGGTCCGAGCTCTCGATCGCCGCGGGCGATCGGCTGCTCGTGCTCTCCGGCACCCACGGCCACCTCCATCGGGCGTTCCTGTACCCGGTCGCGCTGGCGCGGCTGTTCGACCGGCCGATCGCCGGCGTCCACCTCGTGGTCAAGCTGCATCCCGCCGAGATCGACGAGGGACCCTACCGGGCCGTCGTCGAGGGGGTCGCCGCCGCCGGGGGCTTCGCGCCGCCGCCGATCACGGTCGTCCGGGACGTGGACCTGTACCGGCTGCTCGCGGCCGCGGATGCGCACCTGGGCATCCACTCCACGGTCATCACCGAGGCGGTGGTCGTGGGCACGCCGAACCTGCTGGCCACCGCGAGCCTGGGCGGCGACCTCCTGGGCTGGGTCGCCGCGGGCGTCGCGCTGCCGGTGCGCGACGGCGGCGACCTCATGCGCGCGCTCGACGCGGCGGCCGAGGGGGCGATCGCGCCCGCTGCGCGCGAGGCCTTCATCGCCGCACACTACGAGCCAGGGTCGGCGAGCGACCGGATCGCGGAGGACCTGCTGGCATGGCTCCACTGATGGGCCGGATCCTGTTCCTCGTGCCGGCACGCGGCGGCAGCGTGCGCGTGCCGGGCAAGAACCTGCGGCTCGTGGGCGGCATCCCGCTCGTCGGGCGCGCCGTCCGGGTCGCCCGGGCGGCGGCCGCGGCGCTCCCCGGCGGGCCGCATCGGGTCGTGTGCAGCACCGACGACCCGGCGGTCGGGGCCGCCGCCCGCGCGTGGGGCGCGGAGGTGCTCGACCGGCCGGTGGCGCTGGCGACGGCCGACGCCACGTCGCTGGACGTCGCTCTCCACGCGCTCGACGCCCTCGCGGCCGGCGGTTCCGGCTTCGACACCCTCGTGCTGCTCCAGCCCACGTCGCCGCTGCTCGAGCCCGCGGACGTCGTCGCGTGCGTCGAGCGGCACCGCGGGCACGGGGGCGCACCGGTGACCAGCGTGGTCGCCGGGCATCCGGCGAGCTGGCACCGGGGCATGGCCGTCGACGGCGTGCTGGAGGCGGTGGCGGACGCGTCGGGACGCGACGTGCGGCTGGCCGGGGCGTGCTACGTCGTGGCCCCCGGTGACCTGCGGTCGGCGCGCACGTTCCTGCCACCGGGTCGCGCCCTGGGCCACGTGATCCCCGCGTCGCGTGCCGTGGACGTGGACGAGGAGGAGGACCTCGTCGCGGCCGAGGCCATCCTCGCCGCCCGGCCCGTCCGCCCCCTGCCGCTGGCGGGCCGTGCGATCGGCACCGGGCCGGTGTTCGTCATCGCCGAGGCCGGCGTCAACCACAACGGGGACCCGGAGCTCGCCCGGCGGCTCGTGGACGCGGTCGCGACGGCGGGCGCCGATGCCGTGAAGTTCCAGACCTTCGACCCCGCCGCGCTGGCTGCGGTCGGTGCCCCCACGGCGGAGTACCAGCGCCGCGCGGGTGCCGGGGCCGCCGACCAGCGCGACCTCCTCGCCGCGCTGGCCCTGCCCGCGGAGGCCTGGGCGGGCCTCCAGGCGCACGCGCTCGCGCGGGGGCTGGTGTTCCTCTCGACGCCCTTCGACGACGGCTCCGCCGCGCTCCTCGAGGGCCTCGGGGTGCCGGCGTTCAAGGTGGGCTCGGGCGAGCTCACGAACCTGCCGTTCATCGCCCGGCTCGCGCGCCGGGGCCGCCCGCTGCTGATCTCCACCGGCATGGCCGACATGGTGGAGGTGGCGGCCGCGGTCGACACGGTGGCCGCCGACGGCGACGTCCCGCTGGCCCTGTTCCACTGCGTGTCCAGCTACCCCGCCCAGCCGGCCGACGCGAACCTGCGCGCGATCGAGACGTTGCGACGTGCCTTCGGCGTGCCCGTGGGCTGGTCCGACCACACGCCGGGGATCGAGATGCCGCTGGCCGCCGTGGCGATGGGGGCGCGCCTGGTCGAGAAGCACGTGACGCTGGACCGCGACCTGCCGGGGCCGGACCACCGGGCGTCGCTGGAGCCGGACGAGCTGGCGGCCATGGTCCGGGCGATCCGGTCGATCGAGGCGGCCATGGGCACGGGCATCAAGGCCCCCGTCCCCGCCGAGGCGGACGTCGCCCGGGTCGCGCGACGCAGCCTCCACTGGGCGCGTGCGCTCGATGCGGGCCGGCTCGTGGACGACGGCGACATCGCGATCCTCCGACCGGGCACCGGGCTGGCGCCCGCGAGGCTGGTCGACGTCGTGGGCCGCCGCACGCTGCGCGCGGTCGCGGCCGGGGACGCCGTGGCGGCCGGGGACGTCGAGGGGCTGGCATGACCGCCGCCCGCGTTCGCACGATCGCCGTCCTGACGACGGGCCGCCAGGACTGGGGGATCCTGCGCTCGGTCTGCCTCGCGATCCGTGCCCAGCCGTCCCTGTCGCTGGCACTGGCGGTGGGCGGGATGCACCTGTCGCCCCGGCACGGGCACACCGTCGACCTGGTCGAGGCGGACGGGTTCGTGCCGGCCGCCCGCCTGGCCTGGCTGCCGGACGGCCAGGCGGCGCCGGATCCGGCGGCGGCGACGCAGGCCGCGACCGCCCTCGACGAGGTGGGGGCGTGGCTGCGGACGGCGCGACCCGACGCCCTGCTCCTGGTCGGCGACCGGTTCGAGACCGCCGCGGCCGCGGTGGCGGCGACCCTCGAGCGCGTGCCGATCGTGCACCTCCACGGCGGCGAGCAGACCCTGGGCGCCTTCGACGACGCGTTGCGGCACGCGATCACCAAGCTCGCCCACCTCCACCTCGTGAGCCGCGAGGAGCACGCGCGCCGGGTGATCGCGATGGGCGAGGACCCGGCCGCGGTCCACGTCGTCGGGGCGCCGGGCCTGGACAACGCCTTCCGCGCCGACCTGCCGGACCGGGCCGAGCTCGAGGCGGAGCTGGGCGTCGCGCTCCAGCCGCCGGTCGTCGTGGTCACCGTCCACCCGGCGACGCTCGAGCCGGATCCGGCGGCCGCGGCCCGGGCGGTCGCCGCGGCGATGGACCGGGTGCCCGCGACGTACGTGGTCACGCTGCCCAACGTGGACCCCGGCGCGGACGTGGCCGCCGCCGCGCTCCTGGACGCCGCCGCGCGGCCCGGCCGGGTCGCCGTCCGGGCGCTGGGCGAGCGGCGGTACTGGGGCCTGCTGCGCCTGGCCGACGCGATGCTGGGCAACAGTTCCAGCGGCCTGATCGAGGCTCCCGCCGTCCGGCTGCCGGCCGTCAATGTCGGCGACCGGCAGGCGGGCCGCCACCGGCCGGCCACCGTCACCGACGTGGCGGTGGACCCCGGGGCCGTGGCGGACGCCCTGCGAGGGGTGCTCGCCCCCGGCTACCGCGAGGCGATGCCGCCGGCCGGCGACGACGTCGCGGACGGCCGGGCCGGGGAGCGCGTCGCGCATATCATCGCCGCATGGCAGCCGCCGATGCCGCCGCGCAAGCCACCGATCCGGTTGGCGCCGTGACCCCACGCCCGCTCGTGATCGTGGGTGCAGGCGAGCACGCGCGCGTGGTCACGGACGCGGCGCGCGCGGCCACCGGCGCCTGGGACCTCGTCGGCTGCACCGAGGCCGACCGTCCGGCCGGCCCGGGACCGTCGGCGGGGGCCACTGCGGAGCCCGCCACAGGACCCGCCGCCCGGCCGGCGCTCCCGTCGCTCGGCACGGACGCGGCCTACGCGGCGCGCCTGGCGGCGCTGGCACCCGAGGCTCGGCCGTGGCTGGTGCTCGGGTTCGGGGGCCACCCGGACGGACGGCGGCGGGCGGTCGCGGCCTACGGCAACGCGGCCCGGTGGGCATCCGTGGTGCACCCGGCGGCGTGGGTCTCGCCGGGCGCCCGGATCGAGGACGGCGCCGTCGTGCTGGCCGGGGCGGTGGTCAACACGGGTGCCGTGGTCGGCGCCCACGCGATCGTCAACACCGGGGCGATCGTGGAGCACGACGTGCGAGTCGGCGCGTACACCCACGTGGCCCCGGGCGTGGTGATCGGCGGCGGCACGCGCATCGGCGAGGGCGCCACGATCGGGCTCGGCGCCGCCGTCCGCGATCACGTCTCGGTGGGGCCGGGCGCGGTCGTGGCGATGGGCGCCGTCGTCGTCGCGGACGTCCCGGCGGCCGCGGTCGTGCTCGGCGTCCCGGCCCGTCCTCGCGGCGCGCGCCGGGCATGAACGACCTCCTGGCGCGCTGCATCGTCCAGCGCGGAGCCTCCATCCGTGACGGCCTCCGGGGCGTGGACCGCGGCGCCGGCGGGATCATCCTCGTGGTGGACGAATCCGGCCGCCTCGCCGGCGTGGCGACCGACGGCGACATCCGGCGCGCACTGCTGGCCGGGGCGGGCCTCGACGACCCGCTGGAGCCGGCGATCAACGAGCAGTTCATCGCGCTGGGGGCCGGCCAGTCGCGCGAGGAGGCGCTGGACCTGATGCGCGCCCGCCGGATCGGCGCCATCCCGGTGCTGGACGCCGACGGCCGGCCGGTGGCCCTGCACCTGCTCCACGCGTTCCTGGCGCCGGTCCTGCGGCCCAACTGGGCCGTGGTCATGGCCGGTGGCCGGGGCACCCGGCTGCGGCCCCTCACCGACACCGTCCCGAAGCCGATGCTCCGCGTCGCGGGCCGGCCGATCCTCGAGCGGATCGTGCTCCATCTCGTCGGCTTCGGCCTCCGTCGGGTGTTCATCTCGGTGGGGCACCTGGCCCACGTCATCGAGGACCACTTCGGCGACGGGTCGTCGCTGGGGGTATCGATCGAGTACCTGCGGGAGGCGGCGCCACTGGGCACGGCCGGGGCGCTCGGCCTGCTGCCCGACACGCCGGCGGACCCGCTGCTGGTGCTCAACGGCGACCTCGTGACGTCGGTGGACGTGGACGCGATGCTCGGGTTCCATGCCCGGGGCGGCTTCGCGGCCACGATCGGGACCCGCCGCTACCTGCACACGGTGCCGTTCGGCTGCATCGAACGGGACGGCAGCCGGGTCACCGGGATGGAGGAGAAGCCGACCCTCGAGCGCGAGATCAACACCGGCATCTACGTCCTCGAGCCGTGGGTCGCCGGGCTGGTGCCCCGCGGGGCGCACGCGACGATGCCCGAGGTCATCGCGACGGTGCTCGAACGCGACGGGGAGGTCGGCGCATTCGAGATCGAGGACGACTGGGTCGACGTCGGGCAGCGCGACCAGCTGGCCCGCGCGCGGGAGGGCGGTTGAGTGTCACTCCGTGACGTGCCGGTGCTGGTCACCGGGGCGGACGGCTTCATCGGCAGCCACCTCGTGGAGCGGCTGGTCGCGGAGGGCGCCCGGGTCCGGGCGTTCTGCTACTACAACTCGCGCGGCTCGGCGGGCTGGCTGGACGAGGCGCCGGCCGAGGTGCGGTCGGCGATCGAGGTCAGCTTCGGCGACATCCGCGACGCCCGCCTCGTGGAGCGGGCGACCGACGGCATGGAGGTCGTGTTCCACCTGGCCGCCCTGATCGCGATCCCGTACTCCTACGCCGCGGCCGAGTCGTTCGTGGACACCAACGTCCGCGGCACGCTCAACGTGCTCGAGGCGGCGGTGCGGTCGCGGCCGCGCCGGGTGATCCAGACGTCCACGTCCGAGGTCTACGGCACGCCCGACGAGCTGCCGATCCGCGAGAGCCACCCGCTCAACGCCCAGTCGCCGTACGCCGCCACGAAGACCGCCGCGGACCAGCTGGCCCTCGCGTTCCACGCCAGCTTCGGGGTGCCGGCGGTCGTCCTCCGGCCGTTCAACACCTACGGGCCCCGGCAGTCCGAGCGCGCGGTCCTGGCCACGATGCTGCGCCAGCTGTTGGCCGGGCAGCGCGAGATCCACCTCGGGCGGCTGGACACGCGGCGCGACCTGACGTTCGTGGTGGACACGGTGGACGGCTTCCTGCGGGCGGCGACGGCGCCCGGACTCGAAGGGCGGACGATCCAGCTGGGAACCGGCCGCGCGGAGCGCATCGGCGACGTGTTCGAGATCGCACGCCGGCTCACCGGCAACGAGGCCGTGGCCGTGACCGACGCCGCCCGCCTGCGGCCCGACGCGAGCGAGGTCATGGCGCTCCAGTCCGACCCGTCGCTCGCCCGGGAGCTCCTGGGCTGGACGGCCGCCACCGGGCTGGAGGCCGGCATCGCGGCCACCATCGACTGGATGCGGTCGCAGCCGGCGCCCCCCACGGATGCCCGGCGTGTCCAGCTCTGAGCCGCGGATCGCGCTCGCCGAGCCGACGATCGGGGGCAACGCGGCCGCCTACCTCGAGGAGTGCCTGCGGACGAACTTCGTGTCCTCGGTCGGGCCGTTCGTCAGCCGCTTCGAGGCGGCGTTCGCGGCGGCGGTGGGCGCGCGGCACGCGGTGGCCTGCGCGTCGGGCACGGCGGCCATCCACCTCGCGCTCCGGGTGCTCGACGTCGGGCCCGGCGACGAGGTCCTCGTGCCGACCCTGACCTTCGTCGCGTCGGCCAACCCGATCGCCTACGTCGGCGCCGCGCCGGTGTTCGTCGACTCCGAGCCGCGCACGTACAACCTGGACCCGGCGCTGGTCGCCGGGGAGCTCGACCGGCGGGCCCGCGAGGGGCGCCGGCAGCCGGCGGCGATCGAGGTCGTGCACCTGCTCGGCCACCCGGCCGACATCGAGCCCGTGATGGCGGCCGCCGCCCGGCACGGTGTGACGGTGTTCGAGGACGCGTCCGAGGCGCTGGGCGCGACGTACACGGCGGGTGCGTTCGCCGGCCGCCACGTCGGGACCATCGGCCGGGTGGGTGCGTTCAGCTTCAACGGCAACAAGCTGATCACGACCGGCGGCGGCGGCATGCTGGTCACCGACGACGAGGCGCTGGCCCGGCGGGCCCGGCACCTGTCGACCCAGGCCCGGCTGCCGGGTCCGGCGTACGACCACGACGAGCTGGGGTACAACTACCGCCTGTCGAACCTGGCGGCGGCCCTCGGGCTGGCCCAGCTGGAGCAGCTGCCGGCGCTGCTCGACGGCCGGCGCGCGAACGCCGCCGCCTACGACGCCGCGATCGCGGAGCTGCCGGGCCTCGCCCCGGCGCCGCGCGCGTCCTGGGCCGAGCCCTCGTTCTGGCTGTACACGACCGCGCTGCGCGGCGACCGCCCGGGGCCCGGGCGCGACGCGCTGCTGGCGGCCCTCGACCAGGCGGGCATCGACTCCCGCCCCATCTGGACGCCGCTGCACCGGACCCGCCTGTGGCGCGACGCGCCGCGCGTCGGGGGCGAGGTCGCGGAGCGCCTGTTCGCGGCCGCGTTCTCGCTCCCCTCCTCGTCCAGCCTCGACGCCGGCCGGCGCGCCCGCGTCGTCGACGCCCTGGCCGCCGCGCTCGCCCGGGCCTGACCCCCCGCGACGGCCGGCCCTAGCCCTGGCCCAGCTCCTCTTCGTCGAGGCGGAGCAGCAGCTCGTAGGCGTCATCGCCGAGGAACGCGCGGGCCGCGGCCTCGGCGTCGCCGGCGGCGCCCACCCCCCCCACGGCCACGCTCTAGACATCGCCGCCCGCGCCCCACCCCACCCCCC